>NZ_JAUSYY010000001.1:2675268-3344085 GCF_030817175.1 Agromyces ramosus
CCGCCGCGCTCGCCGCCGATGGCCCGCCGACGACGACCGCGGAAACCCGTGAGCTCGGCGCCACCGCCGAAACCGAGCCGTTGGATCAGGGCACTGCGCAGATCGAGCACGCTGATGCGACAGTGCCCGACGAGACCGAGCCACCGCCCGCGTTGGCCTGGCTCGTGCAGGGCCCGCCGACACCGCCGCCGACGGAGGTGCCGAGACCCGAGCGCGAGCCGCTCGACCGCCGCCGCGCCGCCGCACTGATCGCCATCCTGCTGCTGGCCAGCCTGCTCGTGCTCGGCGGTGCGTTCCTGTTCGGCCAGTTCCGGTTGGATGCGGGGAACGCGGGCAGTCCCGAAGCCGACGGGAATCCGACGACGTCACAGACACCGGATGCCGCGACGTCCCCTCCTGCGACGCCGACGACGACCCCCACGCCCACGCCCCAGACGCAGCCCTCCCCAATCGCGCCGAGCACGCCGCCCGTGGAGTCGCCGCCGCCCAGCGCAGAGCAACGCGTCGTCGACGCGCTCACCAGCTACTACGCGCTCGTTCCCGGTGACCTGAACAACGCCTGGACGCTCATGACGGCCGACTATCAGGTGAATCATGTCGGAGGGCGAGACGCCTACGACGCATTCTGGGGTGCCATCGCCGACGTGGAGATCACCGACGTGAGCGTCTCGCCGCCCGACGCCGGCCAGGCGACCCTGACCTACTACTTCCACGACGGGAGCGTCGTCCAGGAGGTGACGGCGTATCGGCTGGTCGACGAGGGCGGCGTCCTCAAGATCGCCGCGACCGAGGTGCTGAGCAGCGTCGAACAGTGACACGGGTGGTGCCCGTCGGGCGGGCCATGGCGACGCCCGAGGTCGCCGCTGGGTTGTTACGAGGCCGCGCGCCAGCGGCCCTCGGGTTTCCCATGTCACAACGTCGCCGCGTGCTCGGTCATTGCTGCTGACAGGCTCGGCCGAGTCGTGAGGTAAGAGCGGGAGCACAGGGTTTCAGGCGGCCCCTTGGGAGGTTGCGCCAAGCAGACCGCGGCTGGTCCCACCCGCCGCCGAGCCCACTGTCATGACCAGGAGGAGGAGTGCGATGAGTGCAGGAGATGGATTCAGGATCGAGTACCCCGATGCGGCCGGCTATCCCGACGGCACCGGATTCCTCGGTGAGGGTACCGTGGCGCTCGTCGACGAGGTGACGGCCGGCGCGGTCCGCGACGTCGACCGGCCGTCGGCCGACGCGGCATCCGAGATCGAGGTGCATCGCCGCGACGAGGACCACGTCTACGTGGCCACGATCGACGACCGTGAGCTCGCGAGCATCCGCTACGACGAGGTCGATGGTCGCGTCGTGGTGCTCACGACGACCGTCGCTCCGGAGTTCCGCGGGCGAGGCATCGCCGCCGACCTCATCGCCGACGCGCTCGACGACCTCCGCGAACGAGGACGTCGCATCACGGTGCGCTGCCCGGTGGTCGCCGCCTTCATCGCGGGGAACCCGCAGTATGCGGACTTGCTCGACCCGGAGCATCCGGGCCGCTGAGTCGAACTCACGAGTCTCCATAGCGGGCGGCGACCACGGCGGCGCGATCGCGCAGCGTGACCCGCAACGAGGGCGGGGCCAGGGCTTCGGCGTCGGTGCTGAGCTGCCACAGCGCCCACTCCGCATGCCGTGCGTCTTGGAAGGTCACCTCCATGCGCAGCCAGCCGTCGTCGTTGGCGTCTTCGGCGAGAACCGCTAGCGCCGTGCCCACCATTTCCTCGCGTCGCGCCGGGTCGACCCGAACCAGCACCGTGAGCTGGTCGCCGCCGCCTCGAAACCGCGCACTGCGCTCCTGCCAGAGCTCGTCGAGGTCGACCCGGTCTGGCCGCTGTGCCGGTTCGTCGAGTTCGTGGGCGGCGAGGATCCGGTCGAGCCGGTAGGTGCGATCGGCGCCGGAGGTCGTCGCCAGCAGGTAGCCCGTGTCGCGCACCGTGACCAGGCCGATCGGATCGACCGTGCGCCAGGCGGGGCTGCGGTCGGCCGCCGCGTAGTGGATGCGCAGCCGGTGTCCGGCGAGCACGGCGCGCCGAACCTCGGTCATCGTGTGGTCGGGCACCTCGTCGGTGCCTCTCCGACGCGAGAGCAGGTCGGTCTCGGGGTCGACGAGGAATCGCCGGGCCGCGTCGCTCGCGGTCGCTTGGTGACCCTCGGGCAGCGCGTCGACCACCTTGCGCATGGCCGAGGCCAGCGCCGAGCCGAGGCCGAACGCCTGCTGGCCGCGCGCCGATCCCGCGGTCAGCACGGCCAGGGACTCATCGTGGTTCAGCCCAGTGAGCTCGGTACGGAAGCCGGGCAACAGCTCGAAGCCCCCGTGGCGGCCGCGTTCGGCGTACACCGGAACACCGGCTGCGGAGAGCGCCTCGATGTCGCGCAGCACGGTGCGCGTCGAGACCTCCAGCTCGCTGGCCAGCGTCGCCGCAGACAGCCGACCGCGCTGGCGCAGCAGCAGCACCAGTGAGACCAGCCGGTCGGCGCGCATACGAGCGAACCTATCCGAATACCTGACACAAGGTGTCACGAATGCTTGGAAGGCTCGAAAGTGGAGGTCGCAGATGGCGGCTGAATCGAATGGAGCTCACGTGGCAATCGAACGAACGGCAGTCAACCCGGTGGCGTGGTCGGCGGAGCTGGGATTCAACCAGGGTGAGGTGGTCTCGGGGCACACCCGCACCCTGTACTGCTCAGGGCAGACCGCGATGAGCGCCGACGGCGCGCCCCTGCACGACGGAGACATGGCGGCGCAGCTGGGACTGAGCGTCGACAACCTGGAGGCCGTGCTCGGCGCGGCGGGCATGTCGCTCGCGAACCTCGTGCGGCTCAACGTCTACACGACCGAGGTCGACCTGCTCTTCCAGCACTACGGCGTGCTGGCGTCGCGATTGGGCGCTGTGAGGGTGGCGCCCACCACGACGATGCTCGGGGTGACCCGGCTGGCGATCCCCGGCCAGCTCGTCGAACTCGAGGCCACCGCCGTCGCGTGATGCAACCGGGGCCCGGCCGAGCTGCCTGCCGCCGGGCCTCGAGGCGCCTCGCCGCATACCCTGAAGGGATGGACGCCTGTGCCGCCCTCGCGGAGTCGATCGCCCGCCTCGCCGAGCGCGATCACTCGAACTCGCGGTTCCTGAAGGAGCTCGGGCGAGCGGGGGGCGTGAGACGCGGCCCGCTCTGGATCGTCGACGTGGCGGGAGGCGGCCGCAACCGGCTGCGCGGCCGCGGTTTCCGCGCAACGGTCGACGACGCGACCGAGGGGCAGGCGAGACACTTCGCCGGTACGGTCGCGGTCGCAGCACGCATCGGCGGCCGGCTGACGCGGTGGCTGACCGTGACCGTGCTGCGCGACACGCCCGACACCGCCGACGGCAGGCTCAGCGAGGAGGCTATCGAGTTCGCGCGCCTCATCCGCTCGGGCGAACTGCAGCAAGCGGATGCCGCGGACTGGGTGCGCGCCCGCCTGTGCCGCGCCGGGGCGAACGACACCCGGGCGCCGTTCGCGAGCTGACCCGTCAGTCGTTCGCGAGCACCGCGTCGAGGCTCTCGCGCACGATGGAGAGACCACGGCCCAGTTCGTCTTCTGTGATCGTCAGCGCAGGCAGGAACTTCAGCACCTCGTCGTGCGCGCCCGAGGTCTCGATCACGAGGCCACGGCGGAACGCCTCGGCCGAGATGCGGCCCGCGAGCGTGCGGTCGGACTCGCACGCGATGCCGTACATGAGCCCGCGGCCGCGCACCACGAAGCCCTGAGCGGAGTGATCGGCGGCGATGCGCTCGAGCTCGGCGCGGAGCATCCGGGACTTCGCAGCGATCGCGTCGGTGAAGCCGGCGTCGGCCCAGTAGGTTTCGAGCGCGGCCCGTGCCGAGACGAAGGCGAGGTTGTTGCCGCGGAAGGTGCCGGTGTGCTGGCCGGGCTTCCACACGTCGACCTCTGGGCGCAGCAGCACGAGTGACATCGGGAGGCCGGAGCCGGAGATCGACTTCGAGACCGTGACGATGTCGGGCACGATGCCCGCCTCCTCGAAGGCGAAGAACGCGCCGGTGCGGCCGACGCCGGCTTGGATCTCGTCGAGGATGAGCAGGATGCCCCGCGCCGCCGTGAGCTCGCGCAGGCGCCGCAGCCACGGGGCGCCGGCGACGTTGATGCCGCCCTCGCCCTGCACCGCCTCGACGATCACGGCGGCGGGCAGGTCGAGCCCGGACCCCGGGTCGTCGAGCATCTTCTCGAGCAGGTCGAGCGTGTCGACGCCTGCTCCGAGGTAGCCGTCGTAGGGGAGGCGCGCGACGTCGTCGAGGCCGACGCCGGCCGCGCCGCGGTAGTGGCTGTTCCCGGTCGCGGCGAGCGACCCGAGGCTCAAGCCGTGGAACGCGTTCGTGAACGCCACGACCGTCGAGCGGCCGGTCGCCTGGCGGGCGACCTTGAGCGCCGCCTCGACGGCGTTCGCACCCGTGGGTCCCGTGAACTGCAGCTTGTAGTCGAGACTGCGCGGTTCGAGCACGAGCCGCTCGAACGTCTCGATGAACGCCTTCTTCGCCGAGGTCGCCATGTCGAGGCCGTGGATGATGCCGTCGCGCTCGAGGTACTCGATCAGTGCTCGCGTGAAGGCGGGGTTGTTGTGTCCGTAGTTCAGCACGCCGGCGCCGGCGAAGAAGTCGAGGTATTCGCGCCCGTCCGCGTCGACGAGCGTCGAGCCGATGGCACGGTCGAACACGGTCGGGAACGAGCGGATGTACCCGCGCACCTCCGACTCGCGACGGTCGAATACATCCAGGGCTGCGTCGCTGCTCATGGCAGGCGTTCTCCTCTCGGCGGGGGCGGCGGTGAATCGACCCTACGTCCTCAGGATGAGCGTCCGGTGCACGCGACAACAACATGCAACCTATGGGTTGCAACATGGTCTGCGATCTGCAACCATGAAGTTGCAGCAACTGAAGGAGTGAGACATGACCGCCATCCACCGCACCACACCCCGCCCGACCCTCGTGCTCGCCGTGCTCTTCGCCGGCGCGTTCGTCATGGGCTGCGCCGAGATGCTCGTCGTCGGGATGATCGACCTCATCGCCGAGGACCTCACCGTGTCGGTGCCGGCTGCGGGCGCGCTGCTCACGGCCAACGCGCTGGGGCTGGCGATCGGTGGTCCGCTGCTGACGTTCCTGACCACGCGGCTCGACCGGCGCCGTGTACTGCTCACCACGATCGTCGTCTTCGTCGTGGCGACCCTGCTGCCGGCATTCGGCGCCGACTATTCGGCCTTCCTTGCCGCCCGCGTCTTCACCGGCGCGGTGCAGGGGCTCTTCATCGCCGCCGCGATGGTGACCGCGACCTCGATCTCGCCGCCCGAGCGTGCCGGCCGCGCGATGGCCGTGGTCATCACGGGGTTCGCGTCATCGAGTGCGCTGGGCATGCCGTTGGGCACGCTGCTCGGGCAGGCGGTCGGCTGGCGCGGATCGTTCACGGCGGTCGTCGCGGTCGCGGTGGTGCTCCTGGTCGTCGCCGTTCGCGTGCTCCCGTCTGTGCCGACGCCGAGCGAGAGCCACGCCGTCGGCCAGGCCCGGTTCGCCTTCGCGCCGCGCGTGATCGCCGTGCTCGTGCTGGCTGCGCTGATCTTCGTGGCCATCTTGTCGGCCGTCACCTACCTCGTGCCGTTCCTCGCTGCGGTGACGGATGTCTCGGGCACCGCGGTCGGCGCGTACCTGATGGCCTACGGCGTCGCCACCACCATCGGCTCCTTCGCCGGCGGCCGCTTCGCCGACGCGAACGCGTCGCGGGCACTCGTGATCGGCGCGGCGGGAGTGACCGTCTCGCTCGTCGTTCTGTTCGCCTTCGGCGGCAACCCGCTCGTCGTGGCCATCGCCGTGGTCGGCATCGGGCTCTTCGGCATGGCGACCGGCCCGTCGCTCCAGCACCGCGTCGTGAGCCTCTCCGGACCCGGCGCACCGCTCGCCTCATCGCTGCCGGCATCCGCCGTGAACGCCGGCATCGCCGGCGGCGCGTTCGCCGGGGGAGTGGCGATCGACGTCGCCGGCGTCTCGGCAGCCGTCCTCACCGGTGCCGTCATCGGCGCGATCGCGATCGTCGCCGCGTGGGCGACCGGATTCCTCAAGCCCGCGGCGGTCGCCGCACCAGAACCTGTTGCAACCCATTAGCTGCAGGCATCCATCGAAAAAGGAGATCATTGTGACCATGACCGACAACCAGGCATCCGTCATCGACGAGAGCACCTTCAGCGTGCGACGCACGATCCGCATCGCCGCGCCCATCGAGAAGGTGTGGACCGCCGTCACCGAGGCGGAGCACATCTCCAAGTGGTTCGGGCACACGGTGCTCGAGGGAACGGGCGCCGGGGCATCCGGCAGCATCACGTTCCCCGACTACGGCTCGGTGCCGCTTCGCGTGGAGGCGATGGATGCCCCGCGCATGGTCTCGTACCGCTGGGGCAACGACGATGCCGCCGGCGAGCTGCCCGACGCGGTCGACGACCACTCGACCGTCTTCACGTTCACGCTCGAGCGGGTGTCCGACGGCACCGAGCTCACGGTGGTCGAGACGGGATTCGACCGCACCTCCGACCCGGCCGCGAACATGGCGAGCCACGCCGAGGGATGGGTCTCCGAACTCGACAAGCTCGTCGCCCTGCTGGAGGGCGACGCGTGACCACGGGAACGCTGGTCCCGGTGTTCGCCGCACTCGGAGACGAGACCCGGTGGAGCATCCTGGCCGCACTCGGCGAGGGCGACGCGTCGGCGTCCGCCCTCGCCGGGAGGCTCCCGGTCAGCCGCCAGGCGATCGCGAAGCACCTCGCGGTGCTGCAGGAGGTGGGCCTCGTCGAGCCCATCCGGGTGGGGCGCGAGGTGCAGTACCGAGTGATCGGGGCGCAATTGAGTGACACGGCCCGCCGGCTCGAGCGCATCGGGGCCGAGTGGGACCGCCGTCTGTCGGCGATCAGGGAGATCGCCGAGGGGCTGTAGGGCCGGTGACCTCGTCAGGCGTTCTCGAGCTCGGTGATCACGACCTTCTTCTGCCGCATCATCACCTGGATCTGCTCGGGCGTGCGCGTCAGCTCACCCATGTTGGCGGGGATGACCTGCCAGCTGACCCCGAACCGGTCTTTGCACCAGCCGCACTGCTCCGACTCGGGCACGTGCGAGAGCGCCGCCCAGTAGCGGTCGATCTCGTCTTGGTCGGCGCATGACACGACGAACGAGATCGACTCGTTGAACGTGAAGAGCGGGCCGCCGTCGAGGCAGACGAAGTCGACCCCGTTGAGGGTGAACTGCCCGTTGATCACCTTGCCCGACATGCCGGCGAAGTGCTCGTCGAGCGACTCGTCGGGGTACTCGTCGATATGCCTGATGCGGGAGTTCGGGAAGACCCCGACGTAGTACTCCATCGCCTCGCGCGCCCGGTCGTCGAACCACAGGCACGGCTGAATCGGTGAGAGCTCGGCCATGTGAACCTCCTTGTTCAGCTCATCGCTTCGCCGCCCACGCTACGCCCCAGCGCCGACGCTGGCGAGGCCGGTCGAGCGAGAGGTGCCACTACCGTGGGAGACGTTTGCGACCCACCACGGCGAAGGAACCATGCAACGACTCACCTACGAGATCCGCCACCTGAGCGGAATCGACGACCTCGAGCTCTTCAACAGCATCCCCTACGCACTCAACCACGAGGTCGCCGACGACCTCGAGCAGGGTCGCCGCCGGCGCGAGTGGACGTGGATGGCGCTTCGCGACGGCACGCTGCTCGGCCGCCTCGCGCTGTGGAGCACGGCGGATGCCGCAGAGCCGATGCAGTTCGACATCTTCGATGTCGACGAGTCGCTGCCCGTCGACGACCAGCGCCGGGTCGGCGCCGCGCTGCTCGAGGCCGCCCATGCCGAAGTGCTCGGCGGGATCGAGACCCTGCCCGAGTTCGCCCGCTACCTGCCCGCCGACTGGCGCGAGCACCCGGCGTCCCTGCGAGGAACCGAGCTGCGCATGGAGTTGCTCGAGAGCACCGGCGCCCGATTCGTGGTCGAGCGGCTGCGCCTGGAGTGGCGCGAGGGCGCCCCGATTCCCGAACCCGATCCGCGCCTGTCGTTCCGACCGTTCGCGTCCGACGACGAACTGGTCGAGCTGTGCACCCGCGTCCTGTCGGGCACGCTCGACGCGCATTCCATCGAGGAACTCGGCACCGCGAGCCCACAGGCCGTGGCCCGCGCGCAATACGACGACGAGTTCGCCACGTACACGAGCCCTCGCGACTGGTGGCGGGTGGCGACCGACGCATCCGGCACCGCCGTCGGATTCGTGCTTCCCGCCCGCAATTCGTATCGCCACATCATCGCCTACATCGCGGTGCTGCCCGAGCATCGGGGCAACGGGTACATCGACGGCATCCTGTCCGAGGGCACGCGCGTGCTCGCCGCGGCAGGTGCGCCGCTCATCCGCGCCTCCACCGATGTCGGCAACGTGCCCATGGCCGCGGCGTTCGCCCGCGGCGGCTACGACACCTTCGAGCGGCTTATCAACCTGGCGTGGGACTGACCGACCAGCCCCACCGGGAGCGCCCGGCTACGAGGGCGGGGTCGGCGGGTTCGGCGGGTTCGTGCGGATGCGGCCGCGCAGGAACGGGAGCGCCGGCGCCCGGTACACGAGGGCCGGCGGATGCTGCGGCTCGAGTGCGAACTCGGCACGGCCGAAGCGCCACATGCGGTTGAACAGGTAGACGCCGACGACCACCGTCTGGTGTGCCGGCACCTGCCACGTGCCGATTCCCCACTGGGCCGGCTGTCCTCGGCCCGCGATCACGAGCGTCGGCTTGATGCGGGCATAGAGCGCGAACCACGGCTTGTGCAGCGTCAGTTCGATGCGGCGGACCGCCGGGTCGTCGGAGTTCATCGAGGCCAAGGGTAGTGGCTGATGCGAATGCGGCTGCTTCGAGGCTGTCACCAGGAGTCCCGGCTGCCCTACGCTGCTGGGTGTGATCACCGACCGCGACATCGCCCGCTGGCGTCTGCACTCGCAGCACCTCGCGGCACCGGTCGAGTCGGCCCGCCAGGTGGTGCAGTCACTCGTCGCCGTGCAGGCCGAGAACGCCTCGCAGTCGGCGTGGGCGGTCGCGACGCGAACGACGTCGCCGCGCCGAGACGACCTCGCGCAGGCGCTCGTCGACGGCCGCGTGCTGCGCACGCACGTGCTGCGCTCCACCTGGCACTACGTGCGCGCCGACGACCTGCAGTGGCTCCAAGACCTCACGGGGCCTCGAGTCCTGCCGGTCTTCGACCAGCAGCTGCAGCCGCTCGCCGACCGCATGACCGCGCTCACCGAGGTGGTCGAGCAGCTGCTCGCCGAGGCATCCGATCGCACCCGCACTGATCTCGCCGACGCCCTCGCCGAACGCGGAGAGCAGCTCACCGGCCAGCAGCTGATGCTGCTGCTCGGCTACCTCGAGGTGCAGGGACTCGTGACCAGCGGTGCTCCGCGCGGCGGCGAGCACACGTATGCGCTCTTCGCCGATCGCGTGCCCGAGCCGAGGCGACTCGACCGCGACGAGGCCCTCACCGAGCTCGCGCTGCGCTACTTCACCGCGCACGGGCCGGCCACCGAACGCGACCTCGCGTACTGGGCCACGCTCACCTTCACCGACGTGCGTCGCGGAATCGCGGGCGCCGCCGATCGGCTCGCGTCGTTCGAGCACGACGACCGCACGTTCTGGCACGCGCCGGGGGAGGCCCCGACCTCGGCGTCGCCCGCCGGC
Organism: Agromyces ramosus; assembly: GCF_030817175.1. Taxonomy (NCBI): domain Bacteria; kingdom Bacillati; phylum Actinomycetota; class Actinomycetes; order Micrococcales; family Microbacteriaceae; genus Agromyces; species Agromyces ramosus. The sequence goes on from NZ_JAUSYY010000001.1 coordinate 2,685,029, forward strand.
CACCTGCTGCAGGTGCTCGACGAGATGTATCGCGGCTACCAGGACTCCCGCTGGATGGTCGACGCAGCCGGCGCCGTGCCGCGCGGGCGCGAGACGGCGATCGGCATGGCCCTGGTCGACGGGCAGCTGGTCGCCGGCATGAAGCGCACCGTCAGCGCCACGGCGGTCGCGTTCGAGATCCGGCCGCACCGGCCGCTGCACGCGAGCGAGATCGCGGCGATCCAGGATGCCGCGGCGCGGTACGCCGCGTATCTCGGACTCGAGGCGCGAGTGGATCTCGCGACCGGCGGTCGGGTCGAGTAGCGCCCAGGCTCCGGTGCGCGAGTCGCAGCCGCTCGCGATCCGGGCGAGAATGGAAGGCGACGCAAAGGGGCACGGCATGGGTGAGCAGACCACTGGATCGACGACGGATGCGACGGCATCGACGCCGGCTCCCGAGGTCGCGCGCGCTCCGCACGGCCCGGGGCATCACGCCCTCGGCTGCCCCGAGTGCTTCGAGGAGCTGCAGCGCAACCGCGACTGGTGGAAGGCGCGCCCCGAGGGAGCTCGGCTCGTCGGGCTCGTCGTGGCTCGTGACGACATGCCGTCGGTCGTCGAGCAGCGCAACGACCTGGCCGCCTTCGGCGTCGCCATCCTCGACTTCAAGCACCCTGCTGCAGAGGCGCCCGAGACATGGGAGCAGCGCCTCGGCCGCCTGTTCGGCACGCTGCGCGCCGGTGATGTGCTCGTCGTGGCGAACGAGCACGCCCTCGGCCGCAATCGCGACGAGGTCTCGCGCACGATCCGCACCCTGCAGCGGCACAACCTCGTGGTGAAGGTGCTGAACCACGGCGCGCCGCACCTCGAGGACGCCCGCAGCTGAAGCGCGACGTCGGGGATCTCGCTCGGGTCCAGCTCTGCGACTTCTATGCAGTGACGTCGTCGAAGGCGGTCGTGCTCGATACGTCGTCGGGCGCGGCGTCGAAGAAGCCCAGTCGCTCTGCCTGAAGGAGCGCGGCTCGACGGTCGTGGACTCCGAGTTTGGAGTTGATCGCCGCAAGGTGCTTCTTGACGGTGTTGACCGAGAGATGCAGCGCCTGGCCCAGCGCAGACACGGTGGTGTGATGCCGCATCTCGCGAATGACGTGCAGTTCGCGTGGGGTGAGTTCGACGAACTGGACGCGGTCCGGGAAGATGGAGCCTCGCGCCGAGAGGTGGTCCTCCACGACCTGAGGCAGGCCCGTACCAGCCTCCTCGGCAAGTGCGCGGACTTCTGCTTCAGGCACGATGAAGTACGCATGGAACGCCCCGAGCTGGGCGGCCAAGACGCCGGCCTGTCGGAACGCTTCGAGCGCACGTCGCTGGTCACCAAGTCGTCTGGAGGCGACCGCCTTGATCATGAGCATGTCGATTCGATCGCGCACGACGACGTCGGGCGCCCACAGGGCGGCGGTCGCAAGGCGCTGCGCACGTGCATCGTTGCCGGTGATGAGGAACATCTGCGTGTACGAGGCGCGCAACCACGCCAGATCGGATGGTGCGGTCTGGTGGGCCGTGCCGTTGGACCGATCATGCTGCGCGGCGATGTCGAGCATCATTCGTTCCGCACGGTTCACCTCGCCGAGCGCGAGCAGCGTGTCGATGACGCAGCGATCGAGAATCCTGGTCGCGGTGCTGTCATTGGCGAGAAGCCTGCGGTGTACGAAACGAAGGTGATCAAGACGCGTCAGGGCAACTCGAGGTTCTTCGAACAGATGTGAGTGCGCGGTTGCTGCGAGGGCCGCAAACGGCCACATCTCGATGGTGAGGGCGGTTCCCTCGGTGATCATCTTCCGGGCAGGTTCGGGCTCGAGCCGGTTGGTGGCCAAGTAGGCATCGATGATCTGGATCGGCCGGTCGGCGATGGTGTCGAACGGGTGGCCGGCAAGGTCGATCCCGCGCGCAAGCTCGAGCCAGTGGGCGGCCTCCTCAGGACTGCCGACCACGTGGTGCAGGATCGCGAGATGGCCGGCGGCGATCGCGGCGACGAACTCACCGTCGGGAATACTGGCAGCTTCGTATGCTCGCATGCACATCGCGATCGCTTCACCCATGTCCCCGACGAGCATCGACGTCACCGACCGCTGGTGGGAGAACAGGGCGGCGCGAGACGGGCTGGCAAGCTCTCCCGCGGCTGCCCGACGGGACAACTCGCCTGCGACCGTGTCGCCGGTGCGTGCCGCGCCGACGAGATCTCCGCGGAGCCGTTGCGAGACCATCACAGACGACATCGCGGTGACGTATTCGTCGATGTCGGTATCGCCTCCAACGCTTCCCGCGAGCACGTCCACGACTTCCAGATGGATACGCGACGCCCGGGTGCGCCCCGCGAAGTCGTCGCGGCTCGTTCGCAGGATCGCGGCAGCGAGCGCCAGGACGGGTCGCTGTTCGGTCGCCTGCGAGGGCAGGTTGTCGTATGCGCGTTGCGCCGCTGGAAGGTGGCGAGCCATGAGGGTCAGGGAGTGCCGAGCCCACAAGCGGGAGAGGAGTCTCCAATGGCCTCCGGCTCGTGCATGCTCGAGCACCCTGCCAAGATCGGCATTCGCTTCGTACAGTGCCTCCGCGAACAACCGGTGATAGTCGGCGGTCTCGTCCCGGAGGTGAGTGGTGACGCCCTCGAGGAGGACGTGCCGGAGCAGCGGGACGAAGCGCCACTCGGCGGCCGGTCCGGGGAGCAAGGTGAGGATGCCCCCGAGGCGAAGTTGATCGCCCGCACGGGGCGTCGAGACGGATCGCTCTGTGCGAGAGTGCAGCGCTGCGAGGTGCGGAGGTCCCACGACCGGCGTCAACGAGAGTGCGAGCGCCGCGTCCAGCACGTTGGCCGCGGCAAGATGGGGCAACACCACGGAGCGCAGGTACCCCTCGGCGGCCGTGGTGCGGATCGCGTCCGGTGAGGACTCGGCCAGCACGCGTTTGCTCAGCTCCGGCCACCCGCCGCACAACGCGAGCAAGTGCTGCAGCTCCTGTGGACTGGCTGCCCACCCCCACAGCCCGCCGAGCTGCTGCAACTCCGTTGCAGTGAACGTGAGATCATTCGCGGTGATGCGGGCGACCTCCAGCTGGTGATGACCGGCGATGTCGGCGAGCGCGAGGGTGAATCGTGAGCTGACGAGAAGATGCACGGCCGGTACCCGGTCGATGAACCCGGCCAGGTCCTCGCAGAGCCGAGTGTCGGTCAGGTGACCGGCGTCATCGACGATCACGATCAGCTGTTCTGCGGTGCTGTGCTCGATCGCCTCGGCCAGGCCATCCCACGAGTTGGTCGTCCGGCTCGCAGGCGGCTCGGTGCTGTTCACGATGACGCCGGCGCGGCTCATCGCGTCATGCAGGGCGTGAAGGAACGCGTCGGCCGAGTTGTGTTCTGCCCGAGCGGTCAACCAGATGACCGTGTCGCCGTTTTCGAGACGGTGTCGGCCCCAAGTCGATGCGAGCGTGCTCTTGCCATAGCCTGGCGGCGCCTGAATGACGGTGAGCGCGGCGAGTTGATCGAGTCGGTCGAGTAGGCGAGGGCGATGGAGCACCCGTCTCGACGCACGCGGCAGGGGGCTGCCGGGATTGCGGATGGGTCGCCGAGCGTCGGAACCAGGTGTCGCGAACACAGAGCCGTGGAGCCTTTCGGTATGCGTAGGGTTCGGCGGTTCGGGTCCACCGGCAGAATTCATCCGCGCGATCGACATTCTTCCACGCGATGGTGAATTTCTATCAGCCGTCGGTCGCCGGTCGCGGCTTCTTCACCCTCGTTTCACCCTGTCGCGGTGCAGGCGCTCGCGCAGGCGCACTCGAAGCGTGGCGTCAGAGCCGTGCCCGGCGAATCGCATAGGTTGGTGCATGCCGTGCGCGAGGGGAACAAGGTGACCGTACGAGACACATCTGCACCGCGCAATGCGGCGCACGAGATGCGGAATCCCGATCCATCAGGCGCCCATGAGCCGCCGCCTGGCGGACGGCCATGAACGAGGATCCCGGACGCGATCGATCGTCGCCCCTCGACGAGATGCCGGACGAGTCCGACGTGGTTGCCGCACTGGAACGCGCGGTCGTCGCAGGCGACCTCGATGCCGCCACGAGGGTGGTCGAGGCGGCATGGTTCCCGCTTCTGCGCGGCAACGGCGACCGTGTCCGGGAGCTGCTCTCACCCGTGCCGTTCACGCAGTTGCGGTCGCATCCCTTGCTCGCGGTGCTGCTCGGCGTCACCTACTACGGCGAGCGTCACCGCCGAGCGAAGGCATTGCAGTACTTCGCCGTCGCCTCGGTAGCCGCGCGACCGCGGAACGCACGCATCTCGGATGCCGAGCGGGCGCTCATCCTCGCGGGAGAGAGTGTCGGCCTTCGTCTGTTCGGACAGTATTCTCGGGCTGTCGGCCCGGCTCGAGCAGCGCTCCGAGTCCTCGACTCGATGGGAGGCGAACGGTCGGCCGTGATCGGACAGCTCCCGCGGGTGTACTCGCAGTTGGGAATGAGCCTGTACTTCGGCGGGTGTCCGGTCGAGGCGCTCGATGCATTCTCGATGGGCCTGGCTGAAACCGGGCCCCACGACGAGTCGGGGTTCGGGAACCTCGCCATGTTGTCGGGCATGCACGCGCTCGACGGCGACATCCTCGTGGCGCGCGAGTACGTGGATCTCGCACGGGGCGAGCCATGGACCGACCAACAACGCGCGATGTACACCGGGACGTTCTACCGGATCGCCGAAGCGGTGATCGCGCTCGAGCAGTTCGATACGACGGCCGCGCAGAACCACCTCGACGCGATGATCCACGATCGAGGCACGATCGAGCATTGGGTCGCCATCGTGCGAGTGGAGGCGATGACGGCGCTCCTTTCCGACGCCGCTGCGACCGGGCTCTCCCGACTCGAGAGCTTCGCCATCTCGCGCGGCTCGGATGGGCGTTCACCCTCGAGGCGTGCCAGCCTGGCATCCGTCCGCGCTCTCCTGCATCTGGCCCTCGGCAACATCGACGCCGCGAGCGAGATCCTTCGACGCGACGCTCCGGCATCTCCGCAGACGAACGTGGATCGAGCGAGGGTGTCGCTCGTGCGCGATCACACCGGTGCCGCGCTGCGCGACCTCCGCGCGATCGCCGGAACGTCGCAGTCCTCCCGCACCTCGGCCGAGGCATCGGCGATCGAAGCCGCGGTGCTTCTCCGCGTGTCTTCCACCGGCGCGTCCCGGTCCGCGGTGGACCGGCTGGGCGCCCTGCTCCGCGACACCGGTCAACGGTCGGCCATTGCCCTGCTCCCGCGGGCTGACCTCGAACGGGTCCGGTCCGCGCTCTCCAAGCGGGGTCATGATGCCCTCTTCGAAGGCGTCGAACTCCGCTCGGTCTTCGTCGACACCGACACCGGGTCAACGCTCACGCCGCGAGAGCTGGAAGTACTCAAGGCGCTCGAGCGCACTGGCTCGACCTCGCAGATCGCGAGTGCGCTCTTCGTCTCGGTCAACACGGTCAAGAGCCAGGTGAAGAGCATCTACCGCAAGCTCGGCGTGAACAATCGGGAAGACGCCATCGCCGTCGCCATCGCCCGGCACCTGTTCATCGACACCGAGGACTAGCGCCGTCAGCAGGAAGAAACCGTGCCCCGCCACGCAGGGTGGCGGGGCACAGCGACCGTCTCTCCCGGTCCGCTCCCTACGACGCGTCCCGACGTGCGTCGAGTCGTCGGGTGATCAGGAGTGCGCCGCCCCCGAGGACGAGGAGCAGGAGGGCCACGGGAAGCGTCAGCCATGGCAGGTCCCAACCGGTCGAGGCGAGCGGCGGGGGAACCTGGTGGTCGGTGGCGCACACGCCGTTCGGGTCGCAGAGCGCCCGCTCATCCGAGCTGGTCACGACATTGCGGAGCTGGTCGTCGCCGGCCGCGGTCACGGTCACGGAGTAGGTGAGGGTCACCACCTGTCCGACCGCGAGGTCACCGGTCCAGCCCAGCGTGTTGCCGGTTCGCGTCACCGACCCCGACGTGGCCGTCGCGTTTCCGTTCCAGGTGGCGTCGTCGAGCACGGCGGTGAGGTCGTCCGTCACGCTCGCACCGCTCACGGCGCCGTCACCGCGCTGGGTGATCGTGACCGTGTAGGTCACGACGTCGCCGACCTGCACGTTGGAGCCGGACTTCGGGTTCGCGACCTTGCCGAACACGTACCCGCCGGTCTTGTGGACGGTGCGGCACTCCGCGGTCTCATCCGGTGCCGGCACGCACTCGCCGGTGCCCGTGACGACGTTGGCGAGGGTCGTGTTCCCGGCTCCGGTCACGGTGACCGAGTAGGTGATCGTCACCACCTCGTCGACGCCGACGGTCCCCGACCAGGTCAGGGTCGTCGCGTCGAGCGCCACGGTACCGGTGGACGCTGCGGCGTCGTCGTTCCAGGTGGCGTCGTCGAGCACGTCCGAGAGGTCGTCGATGAGGGTCGCGGGCACCGCGGCCGGGCCGACCTGGGCGCCGGTGATCGTGTAGGTGATCACGTCGCCCCTCGAGACATCCGAATCGTGCACCGGGTCGGCCATCTTCGAGTACTCGAAGCGGCCGGTCTGGTGCGACGTCGCGCAGTCGGGCGTTTCGTCGGGCGCCGGAACGCAGGTTCCGGCCCCGGGGTCGACCTCGTTGTTCAGGAACATGTCGCCGGCCGCCGTCACGGTGACCGAGTAGGTGATGGTGACGACCTGCCCGACGCTGAGATCGCCCGTCCAGTCCAGCGTTTCGCCCTCGACGTCGACGAGCCCAGTGGATGCCGCGGCGTCGTCGTTCCACGTGGCGTCATCGAGCACGTCGCCGAGGTCGTCGGTGATGGTCGCGCCCGTCACCGCCCCCGGGCCCTGGTGGGCGACCGTGACCGTGTACGTGATGACGCCGTCGACCGGGACATCCGAACCGGATGCCGGGTCCGACATCTTCGACACCGTGTACGTGCCGGTCTCGTGCGTGGTCGTGCACGACGGTGCATCGACACAGCCCTCGCTCGTGACCACATTGGTCAGCGTCATGTCGCCGGCGCCGGTCACGGTCACGGAGTACGTCACTGTGACGACGTCGCCCGCCGCCAGGTCACCGCTCCAGGTGAGGGTGGGTGCCGAATACGACGATGTTCCCGCACTGGCGGCCAGGTCATCGTTCCAGGTGGCGTCGTCGACGACGGCCGACAGGTCGTCGCTGAACGAGGCGTCCTCGACGGGGCCTTCACCGATCTGGGTCACGGTCACCGTGTACTCGATGACTTCGCCGATCTGCACCGTGCTGCCGGCGGCCGGATCGGATGACTTCACCGTCTCGTACCGGCCCGTCTGGTGCGTGGTCTCGCAGTCGTCGACGCTCTCGCAGCCGGGCGACTGCACCGTGTTCCCGATCAGCGTGTCCCCGGCCGCGGTGACCGTCACCGAGTACGTGACCGTCGCGACATCGCCCGGGCCGAGCTCGCCGGTCCACGCGATCACGCCGTCCTCGTAGGTGAACGTGCCCTGGGAGGCGACGATGTCATCGTTGAAGGTGGCATCGTCGAGCGCGTCGGCGAGGTCGTCGTTGAAGAACTGCCCCACGACCTGGCCGAGGCCCGACTGCGTCACCGTCACCGTGTACGTGATCACGTCACCCGCCTGCACGTCGGAACCGGATGCCGGATCGGCGGTCTTCACCGTCGTGTACGAAGCCGTGTAGTGCTCCGTCTCGCAGTCCTCCTGTGTTGCGCAGCCCTCACTCGTGACCACGTTGTAGAGCCGGGTGTCGCCGGCGCCGGTCACGGTCACGGTGTAGGTGATCGTCACGACGTCGCCCACCGCGAGGTCGCCCGACCACTGCAGCACCTGGTTCACCGGGTCGAATCCGACGGTTCCCCCAGTTGCCGTCAGCTCTCCGTTCCACGTCGAGTCGTCGAGCAGGTCGGAGAGGTCGTCCACGAGTGCGGCGCCCTCGTACGCGGCTTCACCACGATGCGTCACCGTGACCGTGTATTCGATCTCGTCGCCCTCGTCGACGTTCGCACCATCCACCGGGTCCGAGGACTTCACCACGTCGAAGGCCCCGACCGTGTGCTCGACGGGCGGGCAGCCGGCGTCGGGGCAGCCCGGGCTCTGCACGCCGTTCTCGACGAACCAGTCACCCTCATCGCCGATCGCGGCCGACGGCTTCACCGTCACCGAATAGGTCACCAGCGCGACCCCGTCGACCGGAACCGTGCCCGACCAGGAGATCACTCCATCGACCAGGGTCGCGGTGCCGATCGTCGCCGCGAGGTCGCCGTTGTACACGGTGTCGTCCGTCACCCCCGCAAGGGCGTCGGTGAACTGTGCGACGGCCGCCGCCGTGCCTTCCTGGGTGACGGCGATCGTGTAGGTGATCACGTCACCGGGGTGCACCGTGCTGCCCGACGCGGGGTCGGCGGTCTTCCCGGTGGTGTAGTTCACCAGTTCGAGTCCAGCAGGATCGCAGTTGATGGTCGGGGCCACGCCTGAGTCATCAGGGATCGCGGCGGCACCGCAAGCCGTGTTCACGACGTTGCCTCCGCCCGTGGCCGTGATGGTGAACTCGTGGACCTGCTGCGCACCCGGGGTGAGCTCGGCAACCGTGAAGGAGCCTTCGGGGAACAGGTCGTCGGTGATCTCGAGGCCGGTCAGGGTGCCCTGCCCGGTGTTCTCGATCACGATCCGGTAGGGGATCTCGTCTCCGACGCGGTAGACCGGGTAGTCCTCGACCGTGTTCGCATCACGCCAGACTCCTTCGGCGTCCTGCACGTACTTCTTCAGCGCCGCCGAATAGTGGTTCGCCACCGTGATCGACGCCGAGGTGCGCATCACGAGCTCGGTGTGCTCGGTTCGCGCTTGCGCCCGGTTCACCAGCACATCCCCGCCATCGACGCCGTCAGTTGCGATGTTCACCGTGAAGGGCTGGGTCGCGCCCGCCGCGAGCGCCGGCCCGACCACGCGCACGGCGGTCGCATCCGGCGTGAACGTCGTCGACCAGCCCACCGTGTTTCCCGAAGGGTCGCCGGCTGCGCCGTTCGATGCGTCACCGGGGTCGTCGCTCAGCGTCGCCGGGTTCGCCGTGGTGTAGTACACCGTCGCGCCCCCGACGGCGTCGACGCCCGTCAGCTCGTAGTCGCCCACGAAATCGGTGCCGCGACCGTCGCCGACGTACGGCAGGATGTCGATCGTGTCCGTGTAGTCCTGCGGCAGCGGGTCGAACGAGCGGAGTGTCACCGTCCATGACCCCTCACCGACGCCGTCGCCGGCGAGGTTCGGGATGAAGGGCGAATCCGCCGTCTTGCCGATCGAGGTGTAGCCGCTCGTCGAGACGGTCACCTGGGCGGCCGCAGAGCGGGTCTGCCCGGCGTACGAGGCGACCGCGGTGTTGGTGAGCACGGTGCCCGGCGTCACGCTCTGGTCGGCGACGGCCTGGTAGGTCTGCGCGTGCTGGGTGTTGGTCGCGACGCCGTTGAAGGTCCAGTTCAGGACTTGCCGGCCCTGCCCATCCGCACTGACGACGGGAGCGGGCGTGGCCGAGCCCGGCACGTAGGTCAGGCCGAGGGGCAGGGTGTCGCTGACCTGGTACCCGTCGACGGTGGGCGGGATCTGCCCGGCTCCGTTGGCGGCGTACGTCAGCGTGAACGTCGCGGGGACGCCCGGAGTCACGGCAGTGCGGTCGGCCGACTTCACGATGGCCGGCGAGGCATCCGAGATGCGCAGCACGTCACGGAAGCCCGTCGTGCACGGGTACCGCCAACCCGGGGTGTTCGTGATGCACCCCGCATAGTCGGGGCCGGTCCAGGTGTTCGGGACGGGGGCGTCGTGGATTCCGGAGAAGAAGCTCCACACTTCGGTGCCTGCGGGCGTCGACGGCCGGATCCGCAGGAAGGCGACCGGGGTGATGCTCGAGTCGTTGACGTGCGCCTCCGCCTGGCCCTGGGTCATGACGACGCGCACGGCCTTGACGTCGGCGAGGTTCGCCGGCGGCGTCGTGCTCCAGCCGGTCGCGGGAGCGCAGTCGAACGCGCTCGGGTTGTAGCCGGGGCTCGCCGGGTCGAGGTTCGCGCTCGTGCCCGTGTAGTACTCGAACGGGGCGCCGTCGACGCCGCCCGCCGGGGCGCCCCATACGAAGTTCTCGAGGGTCACGTACCTCGTGTCGAATGGCGCGCACATGCCGACGAGAAGGTTGTCGGCACGGTGGGACCACCGCTGCCAGCCCGTGTCGAGGTACTGCCCCACGACGGTGCCCGCGGCGACGCGGTAGGTGTCGTCCCACGTCGTGCCGCCGCTGCCGGTGTAGCCGCGGCCCCAGCCGGAGGAATATATTCCCAGCGGCTGCCACGTCTTGGTCTCGCTGTTGTTCGACGGATCATCCTGCGCGGTCTGCCCGCTCGTCGACGTATAGGTCGGTGCGCTCGATGTGACGGTCGCCGAGCCGCCGGGGACGTTGAAGACCCGAACATAGATGGAGCCGGATGCCAGCGCCACCTGATCGGTCGGCAGCAGGCTGCCGGCCGAGTCACGGGTGGGAATGTTCGCGGGGTCGTAGTCGATGCCGCTCAGGGTCAGCTGGAACGTGTTCGGCCCGGTCTGGGTGAACGTGCAGGTGTCGACGAACGACGTCATGTGGGTTGACGGGTGGTCACCGCCCGACCACGGATGCCCATTGGCCGCGATGCCCATGTCGAACGGCGTGCAGCCCTGTGGTGCGATCTGGATCGTACCGCCCTGCGGCGAGGCGATTGTGAGGTCGTAGGTGATCGTCTGCGGGCCCGGGTCGCTTCCCGCCTGCTTGCTCAGCGTCCACTCGTAGCTCGTCTCGAAGTAGTTGGCCCCGCTCGAGATGTAGGCCGCGCCGGTGCCCCACCGGATGTCCATGCCGAAGCCGTTCACGATGGCGATCGGGCTGAGCGCGGCGGACTGCCCCGCGATCGAGCCGGTCGAGGAGAGCTGGCTGCCGGTGGGGCCGTTGGCCTCGATGGGAGTCTGCAGCACGACCGCCGTGCCCTGATCGTGGGTGCCGAGGTTGCACGTGAGGGTCGCCCGGTCTGCGGACAGCGCCGAGACCGGGTCGACTCCCGTGGTGAGACAGGCGTCGGGAAGCCGGCTGAAGAGGCCGTTCTGCAGCGTGGCAGTGATCGTGATGTTGTCGACGGGCGAGTTCGATGGTGCGGCGGCGTCATCGTTGACGTTCACGCGCCACTCGCCGGTGACCACATCGCCGGTGGCGACCGTGGTTGGCGTGCCGGGGACCCAGTCGGCGGTGATCTCGTAGACCGGGGCAGCGACAGCCGGACTTGCGATGAACGCACCCGCTCCGATCGTCGCAATGGCGACCGCCGCTGAAAGCACGCGGCGCCCGAGTCGACGCACCCGCCCTCGCGTTCGTCGGGATGATGCATCCGCCGTCGATCGCTTCGACTGCCCGAGTTGCATGAACCAGCCCATGTGTTGCTTCCCCCTGCTCGTTCCGGCATCGCCTGCAGCCGTCGACGGCCTGAGCCACGCTCGACGGTGGCGATGCTGATTCCTTTCTAGGGATCGTCCAGAATGGTCACCACTCAGTAGGAGGAAATGGTCCAAGGATGGTCCGCGTCTGGTCCGCCGGGTACCCGAACACTGGTCCGCCGGGCACGCGAAGGCTCACCACGAAACCAGGTCCTCCGGACCCCGCAGGACCGGCGTGCCGGGCAGGCGCCGACGTGCGCAGGTCGCGCTGCCCGGACCCACTGGGGTCGGGCAGCGCACTGCGGAGCCGCTCGCCGGCGCTGCCCTACTTGGGTCCGCTCTTCCGCGCGAGTTCGAGCGTGCGCGTCGACTCGGTGTGACCGGCGATGTCCACCGCGCGGTAGTCGATGGTCGTCGCGCCCTTGCCGACGCGGATCGGACCCGTGTAGGCCTGGAACTCGCCGCCGTCGATCCGGTACTCGATCACGCCGATACCCGACATCGCGTCCTTCGCCGTCAGCGTGACGATCCGCTTCTTGGTGTCGACCTTCGCCGACGTGACTGGGGCAGCGGTGTCCCGCTGCACGGAGACCGCGGCTTCTTCCGACACATTGCCCGCCGCGTCGGTTGCCCGCGCCTTCACGATCGTGGTGCCGTCGGCGGTGACGGCGACCGGCTCGACGTAGGGCTGCCATCCGGATCCCGTCGAGATCTCGATCGTGGGCGCATCATCGAGGTCGTCCGTCGCTGCGGCGGCGACGGTGACGTCGCCCGTGAACCAGCCGGTCGCCGGCTCGGCCGGCGACGTCGTGAGCGTGACCTTCGGAGCCTCGGTGTCGACGACCTCGGGCTGGATCCTGAACGCATCGACGATCATGTAGCTGCCCGACTTCATCGTGCCGGTGATCGTGTGAACGCCTGGAGCCAAGCCGCTGATCGAGAGCACCGTCTGCTGATGCAGCCGGGTCGCGTTGAAGAACGACTGCGTCGTGTAGAACGCGCCGTCGAGGGTGACGTCGACCTCACCGAGGTCGGTGTTGACCTGGGAGATGATGTCGACGCCGGTGCCGTTGAACGTCAGCTCCCACGAGTCGCCGAGGTTCTGCGTCGCATCGATGTCGCCCAGCCATGCACCCCCACCGCCCCGCGCTGCGTCACGCCAGACCCACGACTCTCGAGTGGGTGCCGGAGCGCTTCGGTAGATGACACCGGAGGTGTTGTTGATGGTCTCGCCATCGGTCGGCTTGGTGAGCTCGACCGTCACGTTCGTCGAGGCCCGGCGCACGCCGAGGGTCATCGACGCACCGGCCGGCAGCGCGTTGTAGGCCTGCCAGAACGAGTTGCGTTGCTCCGTGACCTCGGTGCCGTTGATCGTGCGAATGAGGTCGTCGGTGCGCAGGCCGGCCGTCGCGGCCAGGCTGCCGTCCGGCACGGAGACGAACTTCACGCCCTTGAAATCACTGATCGCATAGGACGACTGCTCCGCCGTGGTGGTGATGTTGGCGATGTCGCCGCCCCAGAGGTTCTCGACGTACTTGCGCCGGGCGAGCTCGATCGGATCGGGGCCGCTCGTTCCGGTCGGGAGCACTGCCTCGGGCGGGAGTGCGCCGTCTGCGGCGCCGAAGCCCGTCATCGGGATGTCTTGGAAGCCGAGAGCCAGGGCCGGCGACGTGCTCCCCACGGTGAAGTCGTAGTTCCCGGTCGGGTCGGCATCGGAGAACATCGGATCGCCGACGGCCGAGTCCTGGTCCATGCCGGCGGCGTACCAGCTCGACGCGGTGTTGAGCGTCGTGCCGTCGGCGGAGAGCTTCTCGGTGACGCCGCCTCTGGGCCTGACATCGATCGCGGCTCCGGCGTTCCAGAAGAGGTTCTTGCCGATCGTGTACTTCGCGAGGGCGGGGTCGTTGAGCACGTTGTCGTAGGGAAGCCTGCCGAGGGTGATGTTGTGTTCGATCACGTCACCGCCGGGCATGTAACTGACTTGCTCGAACGTCGCCCCGTTGAGGATGAGGTTGTTGCGCAGCGTGCGCTCGAAGCCGTCGCGGAGCTTGACGCCGCCCTTGAGCAGGACGTTGTTCGTCATGACGAAATTCGATGAGCCGTCGTCGAGGTCGATGGCCCAGTCGCCATCGTGCCAGAACCGGTTGTGGTCGATGGTGATCGGCTTGATGACGTCGAGCTTCATCATGGCTCGCGCCTGCTCGGCGGTCAGCTGGCCACCCGTGTTGCCCATGAAGGTCACGCCCTCGGCCAGACTGGCGAACGCGTTGTTCGCGGCACCGGTCTTCCAGAACCGGCTGCGGCCCCACGAGTTGATCGAGCCGTTGTCGCCGGTCTCCCGCACGCAGTCGAAGATGTCGTTGTCCTGGATGAGGTGCCCGCCCCACGTGTTGTCGGAGAAGTTGAGGCACGCGCGAGGGCTGTCCGACAGCGAGTTCCCACGAACAGTGACGTCGAGGGCCATGGCGATGTTGACGGACGAGGTCTGCTTCTCGTAGCGACCGTTGTTGCGCATGACATTGCCCTCGATGAGGATGTCGCGCGGGTAATCCTCGGTCTTCGGCCCGCGCTGCCGAGATCATCGATCGGCGGGGTGGTGAAGTAGTTGCCGGCGTAGTTGCGAACAGCGGCGGGCGATCCGACGACGTGTACGTCGGTGGCTCCGTTGTTCTCGAATCGGCTGCCGGTGATCTCGGTGCCGCTGTTGTATCCCTCGAGGTAGACGCCGTTGCCGCCGAGGTCGGTGAAGGTCGAGTCGGTGAATGTGACATCCCGACTGTTCTTGAGGTAGGCGGCGCCCTTGGCGACGACCGACCAGTCGCCCCGCGAGAGGCTGACGAAGGGGCTGTTGAAGAGGGTCCGGTGGGTGCGCTCGAAGCTCAGGTTCTCGAAGGCGATGTCGTGGATCGGGTCGGCGGACGAAGTGCCGGTCAGCGTGACGAGCTGGTCGAGTTCGCCGACCTCGATGGTCGCGGTCGAGAGGTCGACCCCCGGGGCGGGCTTGAGGTAGAGCTTGTTCGCGTCGCGATCGAGGAACCATTCGTTCGCGGCGTCGAGCTCTTCACGGATGTTCTCGACCATGACGGCGTTGGAGTTCATCGGCAGGGCGGCATTGCAGTCCTGCGGACGGTTGTTGTCGCCGACGAACGTCAACTGGAGCGCGTCGCTGACGCGCCCGGCGATCGTGAAGGAGACGCTGCCCCAGTCGTGGCAATGCATGGCGCGGACGTAGCCGGTTGTCGGCTTCGACCAGCCGGCCGAACGGGAGTTCAGCGTGGCCATCGACGTCGTGCCCTCGAGACGGGAAGCGCTGTCGTTCCAGTTCGGGTATCGGGCCATGACCTGGCGTGCATCGTCGACGAAGAGCTCATCGAAATCGACGCCGGCGGGGACATCCGTCACCATGACGCTCGGATCGGCCTCGGTCGGCGTCCAGGTGCCGGTGAGCTTGCGGCCGCCGTTGATCGTGGCGCCGTTTCCCGCGCCGACCCAGCGCACGGGTGCAGCCTCGGTGCCCGAGTCGGCGTTGGTCAGCGCGAGGGTCGAGTCGAGGTAGTACTCGCCTTCGGCGAGCTGCACGGTCACCGGGGCGCCGCCGGCGAGGGCGTCGCGGACGAGTTCCTGTGCCTTCGTCATCGTCTTGACGGGCGCCTCGCCTGAGGTGCCGGCATTCGCGTCGCTCCCGTTCGTCGCGACGAAGACCGTGACGGCTTCGGCGGCCTGCGCGGGGAGCGCGGCAAGTGTGGACAGCGCGATGGCAGCGATACCCGCACCGGCGATGGCCCGAAGGAAATGGCGCGCCCAAGGGGCCGCGCCGCTCGTCGGGGTGACCTGATCTGACACTGGAACTCCCTTGTTCAGCGTGTGTCGAGAATCGAGGTTCGGATGAAACATCCGATCTCTCCGGCCAAGGCTAGAGGTGTCAAGCCCAAAGCGTCAACGTTTCGGCGATGAACGGCGGAGAATACCTCCGATGTTCAGCGGGGATGCCACAGCAAACCGTGAGACGCGCATGCGGGTGCCCTCCGCCTGTTCGGCACGCGCGCGCCGGTGATGTGCTCGTCGTGGAATGAGGACGCCCACAGCTGCTCTCGGCTCAGCCGAGCAGCTCGACGATCTCGCCCGCGCGTCCGCGCTCGAGCAGGCGCTGGACGTGGTCGGCGATCTGCTGCGGCGGGATCAATGGCCCGGCAGCGCGCTGCTGGTCGAGCGTGAGCGCCGCGAACTGCCGGCGTGCACGCTCGAGGCCGATCCAGCCGGGAACGACGGCCATGACCCGGACATCGGCCCGGTCGCCGAGCGAGCTCGTGTAGCGCCGGATGGCGGCCTTCGCCGCTCCATACTCAGGCGACGCGTACGGCTCATCGCCCTCGCCGGCGCTCGAGCCGATGTTCACGACCGCTCCGTGCGCCGCTGCGAGCCGCGGCCAGAGCCGCTGGGTGAGGAGCATGGGCGCGATGAGGTCGAGCGTCAGCGCGGCCAGCCAATGACCGGGATCGGCGTCGGGATACTGCGCGCCGATCGACCAGTCGCCGGCGTTGTTGACGAGTGCCGTGATGTCGGGGCGCTCGAGCAGCGAGTCGGCCGCGGCGTGAATTGCTTCGACCGTCGACAGGTCGGCGTCGACGACCGGTACCGGCGACCCGTGCCTGGCCTCGAGCTCGTTCGACGTCGCCGCCGCTGCCGCTTGGTCGCGGTCGACGAGGAGGACCCCTCGACCCTTCGCGAGCACGGTGTCGGCGATGACGGCTCCCAACCCGGCTGCTCCACCCGTGACCACGACGGTTCCATGCATGCTCTCATCCTGCGCTGCCGCACCGACAGTGAACAGGTGCCCTCCCGCTCTGCACGAGCGGGAGGGCACCCGATTGCCCACCGGCGAGGATCAGCCCGCCGCGTACACGCCGAGCTCCCAGATGGAGTAGCCCCAAGTGGTCTTGCGGTCGATGCCCTGCATCCGCACGTACTGCACCGGCTCGTCTTCGGGGAAGGTGTAGAGGTCGAGAGCGCAGGTCGAGTCGTCGACCGTGCGAATCGTCTTCCACGTGGTGCCGTCGGTCGAGGTCTGCAGTTCGTAGGCGGTCGCGCAGGCCGCCTCCCAGTTGACCGTGATGCCGCGCACGACCGTCGGTTCTGCGAGCTTCACCTGCACCCATGAGTCGTCGCTGTACCCGGAGGCCCAACGGGTCGACGGGTCGTCGTCGTTGACGTTCTCGGGTCCGAACCGGGGGACCTCGGTGCTCGAGGCCGACGCAGTGCCGGCAGGTGCGACGTTGACGACGTCACCGGCTCCCCACATGGCGAGCGTGAACCCGATGCGGCCGTGGAAGACGTCGAGCACGCCGTCGGCGATGCGCACCTTCGCCGTGCCCCACGTGTTGTCGGGCGGGTCGACGACCACCGCTGCGGCCTGTGCCGCCGTGGCCTTCGCCGAGGCGGCGAGCTCGTCGGATGTCGCGTCGTCGCCGTCGATCCGAGCCTGCACGGCGTCGAGCAGCTGCACCGTCGACTGGCCCCAGAGGGCGGTCGCGTCGAGCCAGGGGCTCGCGTCCGACAGGAACGCCGCGTCGGTCGGACCGGAGCGGATCGCTGCCGGGGCGTCGGCGATGGACTGGGCGTAGGCGCGGAGATCCGCCACCGCCTCGACCCGCTTATCGGCGTCCCAGCGCTCCCAGAACTCGGCGATGCGAGCGGCGAGCTCCGGCGACTGCGGCTGCCACGGCGCCCCGAAGCTCGGGGCGAGGTGGTTGAGGTCGGCGAACACCCGCAGCGCAGCGCTTGTCGGGGCATCCTCACCGGCGATGTACTGCAGCGCCTGCGACCAGTTGTGCTCGGCGTTGTACGCTTCGTCGTTCCACGTGAAGTCGGCGACGCCGAAGATCGCGATCTTGCTCGCGGCCGCCTGGTTCATCGGGTTCGAGACGATGCCCGAGAGGTACTCGCCGAGGCCGGCCTCGCGCTTGTCGTAGGGCGCGAGGAGCAGGCGCCCGGCCGTCTGGCCGTAGTCGTTGACCGGGTAGTTGTCCCAGAGGAAGGTCGGGCCGCCGAACACGGTGGCGGCCTTCTCGGCTTGCTCGACCGTCACCTCCTGGGGCACGACGCCCTCACCGGTCCACATCACGACGATGTCCTCGTCCATTCCGCGCAGGGCCGTCTTGTAGCCCGAGTCGGTCGTGTTGTAGTACTCGGTCGGCACCATCTGCAGCGGGTACACGCCCTCGTGCGTCTCGACGAACTCCCGCTGAACGCGGTCGAGGAACGTCGCCTGGGCCACACCGGCCGTGCGCGCGCTCGGTGCGCCGAACGCCGTGCGATCGGCGTCGCAGTGCCAACGGCCGTAGTCGATGTCGTCGAGCGGGATGTTGAAGGCACGAACCCCGAGGTCGTACATCTGCTGCAGCTTGGTCACGAGCGCCTGGTAGTCGGCGTCGCTCGAGTAGCAGACGGTGTTGCCGGGGGAGAGGGCGAACGTGAAGCGCACGTGGTTGTCGGTCGCCGTCTGCACGAGCCCGCCGAGTTCGGCCAGCTTGTCGGCCGGATACGGCTCACGCCAGCGATCACGGTGATACGGGTCGTCCTTCGGCGCGTAGATGTAGGTGTTCGCCTTGACGTCACCATAGAACTCGAGCTGGTCGAGACGTTCCTCGTGCGTCCACGGCTCACCGTAGAATCCCTCGATCGTTCCCCGCAGCGGCATCGACGGGGAGTCGCTGATCGAGGCGCCCGCCACGCGGAAGCCGCCGTCGTCCTTCGGGACGAACAACTGCTCGAGCGTCTGCACCGCATAGAACTGGCCGGCCGGGTCGACACCGCCGAGTGCGATGGTGCCGAGGGGCCCTCGAGCTGCGTCGGCCCGGACCGCATAGCCCTCGGCATGGGACGGCACCTCCGTCGCGCCGAGCGTGGAGCTGATGTCGGCCCGGGAAGCTGCGCCGAGCTGGATCGTGAGTGGCGCCCGGCCTGAGGCGCTGGCTCGCTCGTCGATACGGTCGACGCCGTGCTCGTCGAGGGTCGCTCGCAGCGCTGACAGGGCACTGGGGTCGGTGCCGGCGTCGACGACGACTTCGACGCGCCCCGGCACGGTGATGTCGGAACCGGCCCGAGTCATCGACTGCGGTGTCGGACTCACCGCCGGCAGGGCACCGGCTGGAGGGGCCGCCGCCGCCGGGAGCGGAACGAGTGCTCCGGCAAGCGCGACGGCGCAGATTCCTGCCGAAGCCAGCGTCTTCCGTATTGATTGCATCATTGCCTCCAACTATCTCGACGACCCTCGTGACAACTTCGTTAACTTTGTTAACCCAGTAAACTAAGTGAATACGAAACTAGGCGATGCCATGGGATGCGTCAAGAGACCGGCCACGCCGGCTGCTCGCCGCGAGCGGCGACGGAGGGTGACATCCAGCCAGGAAGGGAGGAGGCTGGGGCGCATGGGAAGGGTGACGATTTCATTCGAGATGACACTCGACGGGGTGTTCGACCAGATGGAGCAGTGGTTCGATCCAGAGGACCCGGGGGTGCAGCGGGCCTCCGACGCGCTCGTGTTCGGTGCCGACGCGGTGCTCCTCGGCCGGGAGAGCTACGAGTTCTTCCGCGAGTACTGGCCCGCGCAGACCGATGACCGCGGCTTCGCGGCGCATTACAACGCGCTCCCGAAGTTCGTCGCGTCGACGACCTTGTCGGGCCCGCTCGACTGGAACGCGACGCTCATCGAGGGCGACGTGGCCGAGGCGGTGAGGAGCCTGCGCGAGCGGTACGAGTCGATCATCTCGCACGGCTACGGCGGGCTGGCGGCCACGCTCGTCGACGCCGGCCTGGTCGACGAGATCCACGCCGGCATCCATCCGTTCATCGTGGGCAATGCCCGAGACCGGCTGCGCACGCCGCATCCGGTCAGCCTGCGACTGCTCGATGCGCAGACCTACGACTCGGGCATCATCGCCGCGAGGTACGCGCCGGCATAACGAGCTGCGGGGACTCCGAGGCATCCGCTCGGGCATCGCCATCTAGCATGAGCGGGTGGACTTCTCACTGACCTTCACCCCCGACCTCATCGCCGTCTTCGTGACGCTGTTCGTGCTCGAGATCGTGCTCGGCGTCGACAACGTCATCTTCATCTCGATCCTCGCGTCGAAGCTGCCCAAAGAGCAGCAGGCCCGCGCACGCAACCTCGGGCTCACCCTGGCCATGGTGATCCGGGTGGTGCTCGTGTTCTTCGCCGGCTGGATCATCACGCTGAAAGACGACGTCGTCGAGCTCTTCGGCATGGGCTTCTCGGTGAAGGACTTCATCCTGATCGCCGGTGGGCTGTTCCTCGTCTACAAGGCGGTCACCGAGATCCACCACAAGCTCGAGGGAGCCGAGGAGGAGCACGGCGCGGCGCCCAAGAAGATCACCTTCGCCTCGGTGCTCGCGCAGATCCTCGCGCTCGACATCGTCTTCTCGCTCGACTCGGTCATCACGGCCGTCGGCATGACCGAGAACCTCGTCGTCATCGTCACCGTCGTCGTGCTCTCGTTCGGCATCATGCTGTTCGCGGCGCGGTTCATCTTCACGTTCGTGAACCGCCACCCCACGGTGAAGATGCTCGCCCTGTCGTTCCTCCTGCTGATCGGCGTGTTCCTCATCGCCGAGGGCTTCGGCGTGCACATCGACAAGGCGCTCATCTACGCGCCGATGGCGTTCGCCATCCTCGTCGAGGCACTCAACCTCATCGCCTCCGCACGCAAGGCGAAGCGCGAGCACCGGCGTCAGCAGGCCGTGCAGTTGCGCCCGGAGTACCCCGACGTCGACGAGTCCGTCGCGGTGTCGGCCGCGCTCTCGACGGGTGCGGGCCGGGGCTCGGTCGGCCTCTCGAACCGCCCGGTCGAGGGCGAAGCGGATGTCTCGGAGGAGCGCGCCGGGCTCGGCTGAGCGCCGTCTATTCGTCCTGCTGAGCCGTCTGCGGCTTCAGGCGCCCCGCGACATAGCCGCGCTGGATCGGATCCGCCCAGTAGTTGCCGTGGTTCGCGGGCCGGTTCCATGCGCGGATGTCGCGGAGTTCCTCCTGGTCCATCTGCACGTTCATCGACTTCTCGCCCCAGGGCGGGTCGTCGAGCGGATCATCACGGAAGGCGGCCTCGGTGATCGGCGTCGCGACGGGATCCGTCTCGCGCCAGAAGTTCGCCCACCCGGCTGAATGGTCTCTGACCCTCCCGAAGAACGTCGCATCGAAGTACGCGGGAAAGAAATGCGCGTAGAGGGAGTACAACGGTGACCCGCAGGTGACGAGGTCGACCTTCCGTTCCGGGGTGCCATGCACGCCCACGAACCACGCCGCGATGACCGAGCCCTGCGAGTGCCCGGCGAGGAGCACGCGGCGGCCCTCGAGCTGGCTCAGTTCGTCCCTGATCCCGTTCAGCACCGGTGCACGGTAGGACCGCCCGGAGAGCGGGTGCCAGCGCACCGGCCAGAATCCGATGATGTCGGCGACGGTCGATCCGAGGCGGCGCGCCGTGCCGTTGAAGAACAGGAAGAGGACGACCACGATCGCGCCCGCATGGGCCACGAGCACGACCGCGAGGGTCGAGCCGGCCCCACCGCGGGCCCTCCAGAGCGCGAGGAGCACGAAGAGGCCGGTCCAGAGCAGCCAGGCGATCACGACCGTGACACCGAGCCGTGAGGGGATGCTCGCGACGAGACGATGCGTGTACCGCCACACGTCGACGAGTCGAAGGGATGCCGGTGCGCCGGCCTTGCCCGCGCCGACCAGGTTGGTGAGCCCGAAGGTGACCGCGAAGACGAGCAGGCCGAGCACGGCCAAGCCGGCGAAGCTGTTCGGCAGCCACTCGCCGCTGGCGACGTCGCAGCCCAGATCCGCTCCCCGCACGTACGTGCGTCCACCCCGGAGGCCGGTGGCACGGTCGAACCAGCCGAAGAGGTCGAACCGGTCGAGGTACGTCAGGATCCACTCGATCGCGAGGCGAAGGGACCCGCCGAGCGCATGCATCAGCCCCATCGCCGCCGAGAGCGCCATGGCCGCGCCGGCGAGTTCGGTTCGCTTCGGGGTCTCCCTGCGCCCGAACGAGAGGGCGACGAGCACGAGTGCGATGATGCCGGTGAGCAGCACCGATCCGACGATCCAGCTGTTGACCGGATTCACGTAGGTGTCGAAGGACGGGTCGGTGGCGGCACGCCGACAGAACTCCTCGGCGGCCATCCGGTCCGATGGGTCGTGCGGCCGCGGATACGTGAACAGCGCGAGGTATTCGGGCGATGGCACCCGCAAACGGGTCGGCGGAAAGGCCACGACCAGCGCGCCGGCGACGAGCACCGAGAGGACGTGCAGCCCCGTCAGCCAGAAGTTGACCCCGCGCTCGCCGTCACCCACTCCTCCGACCTGCCGGCGGGCCCTCCAACGGCGGTGCAGGTACGCGTGACGGATGACGATGCTGATCGCGTAGGCCACGAAGACGAAGATCACCGTCCATTGCCCGATGCCTTCGCGACCACCCGCCGCGAGGTAGTCGAGCACCGTCTCGGCGATCAGGAGCAACCAGAACAGTCCCGTGAGCGTCGCCAGCAGACCGACCAGGTTCACGCAGACGACGAGAGCGAGGTTCTTCGCCGATGGCGTGACACCCTCGCGCGCGTCGGCCATCTGGCCGGCGACGTTGACGAGAGAGAATGGCAGCGCCGCGAACCAGATGGCGCCGCGGGCGTGCCGACGTGATGTGCGCGACCAGTTGAGCAACCGGAGTTCATGGCTGCTCGGAAGCTCGGGCGCGAGCATCGTGTCGGGTCCGCGGGGAAACCTCGATGCGACCACGGGTCCGCTGCCGATCGAGTCCATCGGCCGATGGTCGCCCATGCCGTGGATCCGTATCTCAACGCCGAGCGCGGAGTCCTCCGCGTCCCTCGCGGCCGTCATGTGGCGAGCGTAGTGCGTGGGCGCCGCCGGCCACTGCCTCCAGTCCGGGGGTGCCGCACGACGCGTCCGCTTGGCAAGAGGTCGGGCCCGAAGAAGCAACGCGGCAGCAGGCCGTCGTAGGCTCGGTAGCATGACCGACGATCCCTTCGTCACCCACCGCAGCCTGCTCTTCACGGTCGCCTACGAGATGCTCGGCTCGGCGGCCGACGCCGAAGACGTGCTGCAGGAATCCTGGCTGCGATGGGCGGATGCCGCACAGGAGCAGGTGCGCGACCCGCGCGCGTACCTCGTTCGCATCGTCACGCGCCAGGCGCTGAATCACCTGCGCACGGTGTCGCGCCGCCGCGAGTCGTACGTGGGGGAGTGGCTGCCCGAGCCGCTGCTCACGATGCCGGATGTCGCCGACGACGTCGAGCTGGCCGAGAGCGTCTCGATCGCGATGCTGACCGTGCTCGAGACGCTCGGGCCGACCGAGCGCGCGGTCTTCGTGCTGCGCGAGGTGTTCGACGTTCCGTACGACGAGATCGCGGTCGCCGTCGACAAGTCGCCGGCGGCGGTGCGGCAGATCGCGCACCGGGCGAAAGACCATGTCGCCGCTCGGCGGCCGCGCATGGAGGTGGAGCGTTCGGAGCACGCCGAGGCGGTCGAGCGATTCGTGGCCGCGCTGAACACGGGCGACGTGCAGGGGCTCATGGACGTGCTCGCGCCCGACGTGGTGTCGGTCGCCGACGGCGGTGGCAAGGTGCGGGGTGCCGCGCTTCGCCCGATCATCGGCGCCGACCGCATCGCGAGGTACCTGGTCGGCGGGCTCGCGAAGTACCCCGGCCGGTACTTCGCCGCGCCGGCGTGGGTGAACGGGCAGCCGGGTATCCGGGTCGAACTCGACGGGCGGATGGCGGGGGTCGTGAGCCTGAGCGTCGAGCACGGGCGGATCACCCGCATCTACTCGATGGCGAACCCCGAGAAGTTGGGCTGGATGGGGGCGGCCGCCGAGTTGGCGCGGTGAGACGAGCGCGGGCGACGCCGGCACCCCACTCAGGAGAGCTCGTCGCGACGGCGTGACAGGTAGGCGGTCTCGGCGGTGTTGCCCGCGAGCGCGATGGCCCGGTCGTATGCCGTGCGCGCCTCCTCGCGGCGTTCCAGTCTGCGCAGCAGCTCGGCGCGAGTGGCGTGGAAGGCGTGATACCCGTCGAGCGCGTTGCCGAGGGGGTCGATGACCTCCAGCGCGGCATCCGGACCCTCGAGCTCTGCGACCGCGATGCCGCGGTTGAGCGCGACGATCGGCGAGGGATCGAGGCGGACCAGCTGGTCGTAGAGGGCGACGACCTGCGACCAGTCGGTGTCGCGGGCGTCGAGTGCGTCGGTGTGCACGGCGTTGATCGCCGCGAGCAGCTGGTAGCGACCAGGAGGGGCACCGGAGTCCAGGCGGTCGCGCACGAGCCGGTGCCCCTCGGCGATCAGTGCCTCGTCCCATGCGCCTCGGTCCTGCTCGCCGAGCGGGACGAGCTCGCCGTCGGCTGAGACGCGGGCGGGGCGACGAGCCTCCGTGAGGAGCATCACGGCGAGCAGTCCGGCCACCTCGCCGTCATCGGGCAGCAGCGTGCGGATCAGGCGCGTCAACCGGATCGCCTCGGCGGTCAGGTCGGCGCGCACTGGGTCGGTGTCGGAGCCCGTCGCCAGGTAGCCCTCGTTGAACACGAGGAACAGCACGGCCAGCACGCCGCTGATGCGCGCCGGCAGGTCTCGCGTGTACGGCACCCGGTAGGGGATGCCCGCCGCCGCGATCTTGCCCTTCGCGCGGGTGATGCGCTGTCCCATGGTGCTCTCCTGCACGAGGAAGCCGCGGGCGATCTCGGGCACGGTCAGGCCCCCGACCATGCGCAGCGTCAGCGCCACGCGTGCTTCCATCGCCAGCGCGGGGTGACAGCAGGTGAAGATCAGCCGGAGCCGGTCGTCGTCGATGGCGCCGAGCGGCTCGGGCGGGTCGTCGTCGGTCAGCATCAGCGCCTCCCGGTGCTTGTCGACGCGCTTGTGCTCGCGCCGGATCCGGTCGATCGCCTTGTGATTGGCGGTCGTGGTGAGCCACGCACCGGGGTTCGGCGGGACCCCGTCGGCGGGCCACCGCTCGACCGCGGTCGCGAACGCCTCGGCTGCGGCCTCCTCGGCGATGTCGAGGTCGCTGAAGCGCTTGGCGAGTGAGGCGACCACCCGTGCCCACTCCTCGTGGTGGGCACGGGTGATCGCCGCGCGCGCGTCGATCGGGCTCACGCGGCCAGGATCGGTCGCACCTCGAGCCGGCGGTTGCAGGCCTTCGACCCCTCGGCCATGAGGCCGAGCGCGACGTCGAGGTCGGGGGCGTCGATGATCCAGAAGCCGGCCATGTGCTCCTTCGACTCGATGAAGGGTCCGTCGGTGAACACCGGGTGCTCGCCTCGGCCGTCGATGACCGTCGACGTGCTCGGCGCGGCGAGACCGGCCGCGAACACCCAGTGGCCACCCGCCCGGAGGCGGTCGTTGAAGTGGTCGATCGCCACCATCTCCTCGGGGGTGCCGGAGTTGCTCCGGTCGTCGATCACGGAAACCAGGTACTGCATCTCACACCTCCACGATGGGGTTCACGGCCATCTTGCTCCTGTGCTGCCGGCTACGCATACTGCGGGCGCCCGCCCGGCCGATACCTCTGCACGGTGATGCCCGTCGGGAACGTGCGTGATTCGAGCAGCTCGAGGGCGAAGTCCCGGCCCTCGTCAGGGAACAGCCGCGTGCCCGCGCCCACGATCACGGGGCAGACGATGAGCGTCATCTCATCGACGAGTTCGCGTTCGAGCAGCCAGCGGATCAGCTGCCCGCTGCCGTGCACCTGCAGTTCGCCGCCGGGCCTGGCCTTGAGTTCGCGGATGGCCGCCTCGAGGTCGCCGGAGAGCACCGTCGTGCCCGCCCACGTGGCCTCGCTGAGCGTGTTCGACGCGACGAACTTCGGACGGGTGTTCAGGGCGCCGGAGAACGGATTGTCGAGCGCGTCCTTGACCCCCCAGTAGCCGGCGAAGAGCTCGTACGTGCGCCGGCCGAAGAGGAACGCGTCGGCGCGCTGATAGCACTCGGCGATGTAGCCGATCGACTCCTCATCGCCGAGCGGCAGCGCCCACCCGCCGCGCTCGAACCCTGGGTCGAGCTCCGGGTTGTTCCCACCGTTCGCCTGCATCACGCCGTCGACGGTGATCTGGGTGTTGGTGATCAGCTTCATGGTCATTGCCCTCCTCGTCGCCCCTCGCGGGCGACCTCACTCTTGCTACGAACAGCGGTGCCGCGATCCGACAGCTCGAGGAGAAATTCCTGTTTCGCAACCAATGGGTTGCACGAAAACCTAATTCCTGCAACCATTAGGTTGCACATAGCGAACACGAGATGACGGGAATGGAGGCGGCGCGATGCTGCTCGAGAAGAAGGTGGCCGTGATCCACGGCGGTGGCGGTTCGATCGGAGGCGCGGCGGCGCGCGTGTTCGCCCGTGAGGGCGCACGACTCTTCCTCGCGGGCAGGAGCCTGCCGCGACTCGAGGCTGCAGCATCCGCCGCCAGAGCCGAGGGGGCGGATGTCTCGATCGCCGTCGTCGACGCGATGGACCAGGCGGCGGTCGACCGGCACGTCGACGAGGTGGTGGATGCCGCCGGCCGTATCGACATCGCGCTGAACGCGGTGGGATTCGACCACGTGCAGGGCCTGCCGATCGCCGAGACGTCGCTCGACGACTACCTGCATCCCGTGGTCGGGTACCTGCAGACGAACTTCGTGACCGCGAAGGCGGTGTCGCGGCGCATGATCGCGGAGGGGAGCGGCGTGATTCTCACGATCTCGACCCCCGGGGCGCGGCTCACCGGCCGCGGGCTCATCGGCAATGCCGCCCAATCGGCCGCGCTCGAGGGGTTCTCGCGCGCGCTCGCCGGCGAGCTCGGGCCTGACGGCGTACGGGTGGTCTGCGTGCGTCCGCACGCGATGTCGGATGCGCTCGCGACCTCGTACACGCGCGAGATGTTCGGCCGCACTGCTGACGCCAACGGCGTCTCCATGGACCAGTTCGTCAGCGGCCTGGCCGCCATGACGCTGCTCGGCCGCCTGCCGGTGCTCGACGAGCTCGCGGAGTACCTCGCGTTCGCGGCATCCGATCGTGCGGGTTCGATGACGGGGGCGATCGCGAACCTGTCGGCGGGAGCGCTCGTCGACTGAGGCGGATGCCGCGCGTGCCGTCACCTCGGAGCCGGCGGCCGCGGCGGTGGACGAGTGGCATGGGGTTGCGGCGCAAGCCCCTGCCCGGATCCGGGCGACCGCGTCACGATCGAAGCATGCTCCTCATCTTCGGCGCGTGGCCCCGCGAGCGAGTGCTCACGGTCGTGACGTTCGTCTGCGAGTACTGCCGCACCCGGGCATCGCAGGACGTGGTCGAGCGCGCGACGAGGTTCTCCGTCTTCTTCATCCCGTTGTTCACGGTGTCGCGGCAGTACTTCGTCGTGTGTTCGAACTGCGGCGGCATGACCCCGCTCACCAGGGAGCAGGCGACGCACGGGGTCGAGTGGGCGGCGCAGAACCGGCAGATGAGCTGACCCGGGGAGCGGCTGCCGTGGTCGCACCCGTGGCGCGACGTCCGCGCACCGAGCATGCTGAAGGGCATGAGCGAGCGGATGCACCGGGCTGAGGTTCGATCGCTGCGGGTCGCCCGCCCCGACGGCGCCGAGATCGCGGCCGAGGCGATCGGTTCGGCGGGACATCCGGTCGTGCTGCTCGTCGCCGGGGGCGAGAGCTCGATGGATTGGTGGCGACCCGAGTTCTGCGACCTCATCGTCGATCGAGGGCTGTGCGTGGTGCGCTACGACCAGCGCGGCATGGGCGAGACGACGCTGGGCCCGCCGGGTACGCGCCGTGACGGGCTGACGGTCGCCGTCGACGACGCGATCGCGGTGCTGGATGCCGCAGGCGCCACTGATGCGCACTGGCTCGGCTTCTCGGCGGGCGCATGGGTGGCGCAGCTCGCCGCGCTCGACCACCCCGGTCGGGTTCGCGCGCTCACCCTCGTGTCGACCAGTCCGACGATGTTCGAGTCCGATCCCGACCTGCCCGGTGCGACCGCCCGCATGCAGGAGGCGTGGGCGAACCCGCCGCCCGAGCCCGATTGGAGCGACCCCGACGCCGTGATCGAGTACCACGTCGACGTCGACCGCGACTATGCCGGCGACGAGTTCGACGTGGCGCACGACCGCGCGATCTGGGCGGACACGGTTCGCCGATCGCCCGGAATGCACCGCGACGAGGGCCGGGCCGAGGTCATCGAGCCGGCTCCGCGCTGGCGGGAGCGGCTCGGCGAGATCCGGGTGCCGACGACGGTCGTGCACGGCACCGCCGACCCGGTGTTCCCGATCGGGAACGGTGAAGCGCTCGCGCGTGACATCCCGGGGGCGCGGTTCGTGTCGCTCCCCGGCGGCGGGCACGAGCTGCCGCCGGCAGCGTGGGGTGCCGTGGTCGAGGCGGTGGCCCGCACGGCGTGATCAGCGCTCGAGCGCGCGTGCCACGCGCAGCCATGGCACGGATGCGTCGGGGCGTGCCGCCGACCCGCGCGCCTCGCCGTCGCAACGCACGACGACGGCCCAGTCGTCGAGTGACGTGCCCGCCGCCTCGAGTCGTTCGCGCAGCCGGCGCACCGCCTTGGCCGACGGTTCGCCCTGCACCGAGACGTGCGCCATGTGCGTCTCGGCGATGGCGGAGGCGGCCTTCACGAGTGGGCGAGGAAGCTCCAGGCGGCGCCCCATCGAGCGGATCAGCTCGGCACCGTGCTCGGCGTGGCCGTGCGAGGTGATGCGCCCGTTCATCCTTCGAGTCGTGTCGGGCTTGCCGAGGTCGTGGAACAGGGTCGCGAGCACCAGGACGGCTCGCCAGTCGGAGTCGACGCCGCGCTCGTCGGCGTATGTCGCAGCGAGATCGGCTGCCCACAGCGAGTGCACGAGCACGTCGCCCTCGGGGTGCCAGCGCGGGTCCTGCGGCGTCACCGCGAGCGCCTCGAGCTCCGGCACGGAATCGACGATCCCGTGGTCACGGATCGCGCGCGACGGGATGGGCTCCTCCCGTGCAATGCCGAGCAGCGCAGCTCCCACTTCGCGATCCGAACGGATGCCGCGACCACTCATCCCGCATCCCTTTCTCGCCCGCCTCAATCAGACAGGCGCGCGCTGACGACCCGCATCGAGTCGCCCTGGATTCGAACGACGCAGCGGACCAAGGCGTGGTCGACGTGACCCGACTCGTCGACGGAGGTCACGGAGCCCGACACGCGGTCGGCACCGTCGGCCTCGGTGACCTGGAACGACCGGGACACGTCGATGTCGGTGTGGCCGCGCGATTCCAAGGTGGCCTCGATCGCCGACCGGCACGCGGACTCCACGGTCGCTGGCGGCTGGGACCTGGCCGCCGAGACGCCCACGACCACGGCCGCCCCGCCGATGAGGACGACGACGGGGACGGTGATGCGGGCCCACAGCGGCGTTCGCGCGAGCGGGCTCGATTTCTGTGCGGGCGCTTCGGGAGCGCGTTCGCCGAGTTCAGATGTCATGGCAGCACAGTAGGTCGCACGAGTCGTGGCGGCATCCGTGCGCTCCACGGAAGTCTCTCCGGGGCAGCACCGTCGGCGAGCCGGCCAGCAGGGCATGCGACCGGCGAAACCGCGTCGGCGTCACGGCTCCGTCGTCGGCCGGATGACGCGGCGCGCGACGTTGTCGGCGGCGTCGGCCGGTACCTCCTCGGTGATCCACGGGCCCGTGCCCTCGCTGGGGTCGAGGATGCCGTCTTCGAGCCACGTGTAGCGCCCGTCGAGCACCAGGGCGGCGAGGCGCTCGTCGGCGGCATCCGTGTTGTGCCAGAGCGCGTCGAGCAGCCGCTCGACGCGATCGCGCGACTGCTTCGCGAACGTGTCGGCGAGCTGGTACGCGGACTTGCCATGCTCGGGGGTGTCGGCGGCGATCATCGCCGCACGCACGCACGACGCCGACACGGCGAACAGCTCGGCGCCGACATCGACGACGCGAGCGAGGAAGCCCTGCTTGCGTTCGAGGCCGCCCTGCCAGCGCGCCATGCCGTAGAAGGTCTCGCGGGCGAGCTTGCGACTCGTCCGCTCGACGTAGCGAAGGTGGGGAGCGAGTGCTCCGAACTGGTCGAACGAGGTGGGCAGGTCGCCCTTGCCGGCGACGAGCTGCGGCAGCCAACGCGCGTAGAACCCGCTCGCCGAGGCCGCCGCTTTCAGCCGGCGGGCGATGTCGAGGTGCGGGTCGATCAGGTCGCCGGCGGCCTTGAGGTGCGCGTCGACCGCCTCGCGCGCGATGAGCAGGCGCATGATCTCGGTCGAGCCCTCGAAGATGCGGTTGATGCGCATGTCACGGAGCACCTGCTCGGCGCCGACGGCGCGTTCGCCGCGGGCAGCGAGCGACGCGGCCGTCTCGAAGCCGCGGCCGCCGCGGATCTGCACGAGCTCGTCGGCGATGCGCCATCCCATCTCGGAGGCCCACATCTTGGCGAGCGCCGCCTCGATGCGGATGTCCTTGCGGCCCTCGTCGGCGAGCATCCCCGAGAGGTCGACCACTGCCTCGAGCGCGAACGTCGTTGCTGCGATGAACGCGACCTTGTGCGCGACCGCGGCGTGCTCGCCGACGGGTCGGCCCCACTGCACGCGTGCTCGCGACCACTCGCGCGCGATCTTCAGGCTCCACTTGCCGGTGCCCGCGCAGATCGCCGGGATCGCGAGCCGCCCGGCGTTGAGGGTGGTCAGCGCGATCTTGAGGCCCTCGCCCTCACGACCGATCAGGTTGTCGCGCGGCACGCGCACGTTGCGCAGCGAGGTGAGCCCGTTCTCGATGCCGTGCAAGCCCATGAAGGCGTTGCGGCGGTGCACGGTGATGCCCGGGGCGTCGGCCTCGACGATGAACGCGCTGATGCCGCCGCGGTGTTCATCGGACTTGGGCACCCGCGCCATCACGACGAGCAGCTCGGCGACGACGCCGTTCGTGGTCCAGAGCTTCGTGCCGTCGAGCACGTACTCGGAGCCGTCCTCGCTCGGGACCGCCGTGGCGCGCAGCCGGGCCGGGTCGGAGCCGACCTCGGGTTCGGTCAGCAGGAAGGCGCTGATGGCGCCCGTCGCGCAACGGGGCAGGTACTGACGCTTCTGCGCCTCCGTGCCCGCGAGCACGAGCGGTTCCGGCAGGCCGACCGATTGGTGCGCCGAGAGCAGCGCACCGATGCTGGCGTTGACCGAACCGATCATCACCAGGGCGCGGTTGTAGTAGTGCTGCCCGAGCCCGAGGCCGCCGTACTCGATCGGGATCTTCATGCCGAAGGCGCCGATCTCGGCGAGCGCCTGGAAGGTCTCGTCTGGGATGCGCGACTCACGCTCGATGCGCGCGACGTCGACTTCTCGCAGGAGCGACTCGAGGTCGGCGAGGAACTTCTCGCCGCGCTCGACGCGGTCGGGTTGCGGTCGAGGGTGCGGATGGATCAGCGACAGGTCGAACTGCCCGAGGTAGAGGCCTTTCGCGAAGCTCGGCTTGCGCCACTCCTGTTCGCGGGCGGCTTCGGCGACGGCGCGCGACTGCTGTTCGTCGACGTGCTCGACAGGTGGGATGGCGGAATCACGGATGGCGCTCACGCGAACCTCCTCGTGTTGCGCCAAATCTACGCGCTCGCCTTCGCCCGGGCGAGTCGCCCCGCGCGGGCGTTCCCCTGTCAGGGCGCGCTACATCATCGACTGCAACAGCTGTGTGGCCCGCTGGTTGTCGCTCGTCGCGAGGACGACGCGGTTCCTGGAGGCCACGTAGGCGAGGTTGATGTTGATACCCGCCTCGGCGATCGCGCGCGCCATCGCACCGAACCTGCCTGGCGTGTCGATGTCGGGCTCGGGTAGGTGCGGGCTGACGATGACGTCGGTTTCGGCGTCGACCGTGATGCCGGCGCCGTCGAGCGCCGCCTTGGCGCCCGCGACGTCCTCGACGAGGATGTGGACGATGCCCGTTCCGCCCTCCATGAACGCGCAGAGGCCCTCGATGTTGACACCCGCGTCGCCGAGGGCCTCACCGAGTCGAGCCCCTTCACCGGGCTGGTCCTTGAGCGTGACCAAGAGATCCTTTGCCATGACGGCACCTCCTTCTCGGATGCCTCAGGTCTACGCCTGCGGCCGCGGCGCGTCAACGCGGCGGGCGGCTGCCGGCACTGCGTCCGCTACTCGAGACATGCGGTGCTCGACGTCGCGGCCACCGATGTCGGCAGCACCGGGACGAGCGCCGCGACGACCTTGAAGAACTCCTCGCCGGTACCGCCGTCTCCGTTGCCGATGAGCGCGAGGACCGCGCCGGAGCCCGCGAAGTACTGCACATGCGCGCCGTATCCCGGTTCGGCTCCACTGTGGCTGAGGTCGAGCAGGCATTCGGAGACCGGGTCGATGTGCACCCCCACGCCGAGCCCGTACCCGTACCCCGCGGCGCTGGTGCCTGGTGCGAGGTCGTCGATGCGGGCGGCCCGCAGCTCGGGGGTGAGTCCGTATCCTTCACCCAGCGCGAGCCCCCACGCATGGAGGTCGTCGATCGTCGAGAGCATGGCGCCGGCCGCCCAGGACTCGTGGTTTGTCCAGTCGGTGGTGTCGGTGGGTTGGGGGAGTTGGGCGCAGAATCCCGAGTAGCCCCGGTTGAACGGCTCCGCCAGCACGGCATCGGGAGCGAAGCGGCTTCGCGTCATCTCGAGCGGCTCCATCAGGTGCTCGTCGATCAGCGTGCCGAGATCGGTGCCCGTCGAGTGTTCGAGGATGCGTCCGAGCAGGAAGGTGTTGAACCCCGAGTAGGCGAAGCCCTCGCCGGGTGCGTAGGCCTCGCGGGGTGTGGATGCGCCGATGGCGATGACCTCATCGGGCGTGATCGTCGAGTACGGATCGGCACAGATCCGGTCCAGTTGTGCCTGGCCAGGGCCGCCGATCCCGCTCGACATGTTCATGA
Source organism: Agromyces ramosus (assembly GCF_030817175.1). Lineage (NCBI taxonomy): Bacteria > Bacillati > Actinomycetota > Actinomycetes > Micrococcales > Microbacteriaceae > Agromyces > Agromyces ramosus. The sequence goes on from NZ_JAUSYY010000001.1 coordinate 2,717,358, forward strand.
GCATGCGCACGGTGATCGCGTTCGCTTCAGGAAAGTCGGGATACCACCGGTCGATCGTGTGGTCGAGAGTGAGCCCGGCCTCTCCGTCGCCGATGACCTGCAGCGCGACCGTGCCGACGATGGTCTTGGTGATGCTCCCGATCTTCGACTGGTTGGCACGGTCCATCGGCAGGTTCGAGGCGAGATCCGAGACGCCTCGAGTGGCGACCCATTCGTCCTGGCCGGGGATCCACAGTGCGACGGTCACGCCGGGCATTCCGGATGCCGCGAAACCTTCATCGAGGGCGGCCTCGAGTTGTGCGCGCACGGCAGGGTCGAGCGAGGTGGTGGAGGCGGTCGGCGGGGTCGAGGCAGTCGTCGGGGCGGGAGTTGCGGTGCACCCCGCGATGCCGCAAGAAAGCGCGAGCGCCGCTATGGCTGCTGCATGCACCCGCAGTCGGCCTTTCGCGCCTCGCACTCGTCGTTGCGCGCTCATGGTCGGCTCCGTCCTCACGACGGGTCGACGGTGTGACCGGCCCTCAAGCGACAGTACGCTCGCGCTTCTGGGCCGGGCAGCCCCAGAACGCGGGTGGATGGCGGCGCCTGCCGCTCACCGAGTGACGGCGCGTGGCGCGTCGGGGCCAGCTGCCTCGACCTCCCGGCGATGCACCTTCTCGATGCCGTCGAGGATCAGCTCGAGCCCGAACTCGAACTCGTTGCCATAGGCGTACCCGGGCTGGAGGATCAGCGTCACCGCCATCTCGGCGAGGTTCGCGAACGCGTCCGACATCATCTCCTGCTGCGCCATGATGTCTTCGGTGACGGCGCCGATGTCGCCCGACGCGTCGAGGGGCAGGGTCGCCTCCTGCATGGCGAACCCCTGCACGTAGCTGTCGAGCAACGACATCGCGTGGCCGACGAGGGGCATCGAGAATCCGGCCGCTCGAAGCACGCCGATCGTCGCGTCGAGATGCCCGAGGGTCGCCGGGCCGGGCGATGTGCGTGCGTCGAGGCTGATGGCCCACGGATGCCGCGCCAGCACCGCGCGCGTGGACTCGGCGCGTTGCAGCATGGCCGTCCTCCATTCGACGCCGGGCCCGGGCACGTGCATCTCGGAGTACACGACGTCGAGCATCCCGTCGAGGATGTCCTCCTTGTCGGTCACGTGGTAGTACAGCGACATCGGCGTGATGCTCAGCTCCGCGGCGAGCTTGCGCATGCTGACGGACTCGATTCCGCCCGCATCGGCGAGTTCGACCGCGACCCGCACTGCTCGCTCGCGCGTCACCGGCTCCCTGGTCACTGTCGCTGTTTCGCTTGGCCCGCCTGGCATTGCGCCTCCGGTCTTCGGCCTGTCGGCCATCCGTGATCGTCCCGTAGACGAAACCATACACCGTATGGTACCTTCGACCCAACCGACCATACACCGTATGGTTGATCACTCCTCGAGACAGGTCGACCATGGACACCACGCGAAACCCGGCACGGCTCACCGCACGCCGGGTGGGGGTGCTCATGTTGAGCGCCTTCCTCCTCTACGGAATCGGGAGCATGCTCGCGACGAGCGCTGGCGCCACCGCCACCGCCGCCACCGCCGGCGACGCAAGCCTCCCGCTGATCGCCGGCGCGGTGATGATGCTGCTCAACTCCGCCGCCGTCATCGCCATCGGCGTGCTCATGCTGCCGATCCTTCGGCCGCGCACGCCGGTCATCGCGGTCGGCTACCTCACCACCCGCATCTTCGAGGGGGTGGTGCTCGCCATCGGCGTCATCAGCCTGCTCACGCTCTCAGCCACTGCCGTCGCGGGCAACTTCCTCGCCTACAACGTCGCGATGGCCGGTCTCGGCATCGGCAGTCTCTTCTTCTGCGTCGCGCTCTTCCGGTCGCGCCTCGTGCCCCGCTTCCTCGCAGTGTGGGGCTTCGTCGGCTACGCGTCGTTCGCGCTGGGCTGCATCCTCGAGCTTCTGGGGTTCGCCGGCGCCGGCCTCGTGTCGACCGTCCCGGGTGGGCTCTTCGAACTGTTCTTCGCCGTCTGGCTCATCGCGAAGGGCTTCGCCCCGGCGGCGATCACCGCACCGCCCGCACCGGTCGCGCTCCGCACGTTCGCGTCGCAATCATGACCGCCACGACGGCAACCCAGCCGGCTTGGACGGCCGAGCGGATGCCCCGCCTCGATGGCGCGACCATCATCGTCACCGGCGCGAACAGCGGCATCGGCCTCGAAGCCGTCCGCGCCTTCGCCCGACACGGAGCACACGTCGTGCTCGCGGTTCGTGACGAGCAGCGGGGCCGGGATGCCGCGGCCGACGTCGAGGGTTCCACCGAGGTGCGCCGCCTCGACCTCGCCGACCTCGCGTCGGTGCGCCGGTTCGCCGCCGAGTGGACCGGCGACATCGACGTCCTCGTCAACAACGCGGGCGTGCTGATGCCGCCGTTCGGCCTCACGACCGACGGCTTCGAGCTGCACTTCGGCATCAACCACCTCGGCCACTTCGCGCTGACCAACCTGCTCCTCCCGCACATCACGGGCCGCGTCGTGACCGTCGGCAGCGGTGAGCACCGAGCGGGCACGATCGACTTCGACGACCTGAACTTCACGACCCGGCGATACGGCTGGGGTTCGGCGGCCTACGGGCAGTCGAAGCTCGCGAACCTGCTCTTCACGCTCGAACTGCAACGGCGGCTGGATGCCTCGGGGTCGCACGTCTTGGCGACGGCCGCGCATCCCGGCATGGCCGCCACCAACCTCGGGTCGAGCTCGAAGAAGAACCTGATTCTGGCGGCGGTGGCAAAGGTCGCGGTGCGCCTGTTCGCGCAAGATGCCACGAGCGGAGCTGCCCCGACGCTCTACGCGGCGACCGAGCCGATGCCCGGCGCCGGCTACGCGGGCCCGGGAGGCCGCCGGGAGATGACCGGTTCGCCGGTGCTCGTCGGCCGCTCCGACGAGGCCGCGGATGTCGCGACCGCCACGCGACTCTGGGTGGCGTCCGAGGAGCTCACCGGCATCGGCTTTCCTCTCTAGATCTCGGCCGCTGATGCGCAGGTCGCGCCACCCGAGAGAGATCAGCCGCGCTCAACGGGTTGGGCCGTCTTCGCCATTGCTCGAGACGAGGTCGGCGATGGGTGCGAACGGGATCGGGCAATTGTCCTCGAGCGCACATGTGGCGAGATCGCTGCATCCGGCCCCGCGCACGTCGACGAGTATGCGCTCGATCTGCTCCAATGCGGCGATCTTCTCCCGCACCTGACGGAGCTTCGCCTCGGCGAGCTCGTGCAGATCCGCCCGGCGCCGGTGCGCGTGCGAGCCGGTGTCGATGAGTGCGGAAACCTCATCGAGCGTGAAGCCGAGCGCCTGCGCGGCCTTGATGACGCGGAGCAAGAGCACCGCGTCGTCGTCGTAGAGGCGGTGACCGCCGAGGCTGCGGTCGGGTTCGCGCATGAGTACCGGCACATGCGCGGGCGGGACGGCGACGGTCATGAGCACGTGCAAGGGTAAATCGGTACCTACGTACCGGCTGCAAGCTCCAGGATGCTTCGAGCCGCTCCGCGAACGGTGCGCGGCCTGGTCACGTGGTGAGTATCACGTACCCGAGGCGTGTCCGATGCGCATCGTTGCTCCGCGGCAGTGGCGTCATCGGCGATCAGACATGTCCGATGCCGAAGTTCCACGGCGCGAAAATCGAGTTGGAGGCGCCGTGCCACTCCCAGGTGTTCACTGCGACCGAGTAGGCATTCTCGTAGTCGTTGTAGGGCTGCTGTTCACCGATCGGCTCGCCAGTCTCGACGCGCACTTGGTCGTTTCCATTGCCGTACCAGGGTTCGCCGAGCTCGGCGGCGAGTGCCTGCGCGTCGCCGCCCGGACGGTATCCGTTCACGGTGCGCACGGCAACACCATCGCCAACGGTCGGCGCGGTGAACATCACGCTCACGTTCATGTCGAACGGGCCGTACCCCCCGAGTCCGTTCGGGGAGATGACTTCCTCGTGGTCATCGCTGGCATGTACTCCCTCCCACGTGTATTCCGTTCTCGCAGGCGTCTCCATGCTGGCGGTGTACTCACTCTGCTCGGGGGCGGCCCCCAGCACGGTCGAGAGCGCACCGATGAACGCCGACGCCTCGGCGTCGTACGACAGCGTGGCAACCTGGACGCCTTGGGCGTCGTGGAGCTCCAGCTGTTCGGGGCGCACCACGATCTCGGTGACGGTGGTGAGCGGGTCTGGCTGCGCAGTCGGCGTGGGGCTCGCGGTAGCGGAGTCGGCCGCGTCAGGTGTCGGGGTCGGCACGGGTGACGGGCCGAGCGTGCACCCGGCCAGCGCGAGCACGGCAGCGACCGTCGCCAGGACAGGCAGGCGGCGGTTTGCGAGGTTCATGGGTCTCCGATTCGTACGCAGGGATGGCGCTGCGATCACTCTAGGGCCCGCGTCGGCTTGCGCGATTCCGTTCCACGAGTCGAGCGAGCTCGCGGCGCCAGGTCTGCCGGCCCACAATTGGGAGATGGTCGAAATCTCCGATGAGGACTTCGAGCGGATGGTCTCGGAGGCGTTCGACGCGCTTCCCGACGACATGGTGCGTGGAGTCGAGAACGTCGCGATCGTCGTCGAGAACCAGCCGGTGGGGGAGCGGCCGCGGCTCTTCGGTCAGTACCGGGGGCATCCGCTGACCACGCGAGGGGTCTACGGCTTCGGTGAGCTTCCCGACCGCATCACGCTGTACAAGAACAACCTGCAGGAGCACAGCGCCGACCTCGAGGCGCTGCGTTCGCGGGTGCACATCACGCTCGTGCACGAGATCGGTCACTATTTCGGGCTCGACGACGCTCGGCTCCACGAGCTCGGCTGGGCGTAGGGCGCGCTCCCAGTCGCCCCGACGGTCGCGGGGGTGTCGGTCGCGGAGGTCAGGCCGATGCGCGAGTGTGCACCCGCGCGCCTTGTGCATTGAACAGGCAGAGCACCTCGAGCGCGTCGGGGCCGGGATTGCCGAATCCGTGTGGCACGCGAGTATCGAACTCGGCAGCCTCGCCCGCCTCGATGATGAGATCGTCGTCGGCAAGCAGCAGTCGCATGCGACCCGAGATCACGTAGATCCAATCCCACCCAGGGTGCACCCACTGACGAATGGGCTTGTCCGGTGATGGCGGATGCACCTGCTTGAACGCTTCCCAAGAGCCAGTCCCTCCGGACAACGGCACCGTCACGACACCATCCCGCAGCCGCGGACGCGGGTGGATGCGCGGGTCGCCCAGGGCGGGGACGCCGACCAGGTCGTCCAAGGGGAGGCGATACAGCCGAGCGAGGGGCAGGAGCAGGTCGAGCTGCGCTCGTCTGGAGCCCGATTCGAGGCGGGACAACGTGCTGATCGAGATCCCGCTGGCCTCGCTCACCGCTCGGAGGGTCATTCCCCGGGACTCGCGGATCGCACGCAGACGATCCCCGATACCGGCCAAGTCGTCGTGCTGCGCCATGTTCACCCTCGTTGCCATTCCAGCAAACAGTATTGTCACCGCCTGTGTCCCGGCACCAGCATGAATCACATGGGCCGCGGGCAGCAACCAATCGATGTCGTGATCGTCGGCGGCGGGCCGGCAGGCCTCAGCGCCGCTCTCTCGCTCGCTCGATCGCGCCGACGGGTGATCGTCGTCGACGCGGGCAGACCCAGGAACATGACCGCTTCCCACATGCACGGGGTGCTCGGCCACGATGGACTCTCGCCACTCCGGCTCCTCGAGCTCGGACGCAAGGAGGTTGCGGGGTATGGCGGGCGGCTCATTCACGGCGAGGTGACATCGGCGCGCACCGACGGCGCCGCCATTGAGGTCGACACCGCAATCGGGACCATCCGCACCCGGCGCCTCCTCGTTGCGACCGGCCTCGATGACGACTTGCCGAACATCCCGGGGTTGCGTCAGCAGTGGGGACGAGGAGTCGTCGTCTGCCCCTACTGCGACGGGTGGGAGCACCGAGACGACGTCATCGGCGTCGTCGCGACCTCACCCCACAGCATCGAACAGGCTCAGCTGCTCCGGCAGTGGTCGGACCGCATCATCTACTTCGCGAACGCGCTCGGCGTGCCCGCGACCGATGAGATGGACGCGCTCGTGCGCCGCGGCATCGCGTTCGAACCCAGCTTGGTCACGGGGCTCCGCATCGATGATGACCGTGTGACCGGCGTGGAGGTCGATGGGCGCGTGGTCCCCGTGGGGGTGATCTTCACTGGGCCCACTCCCCGCCCTCGCGACGCCCTCTTGCGTTCGCTCGGGGCGGCGACGACGAACGGGCCCTTCGGATCATGGGTCGATATCGACGCAGATGGGCGCACTTCCGTTCCCGGTGTGTGGGCGGTCGGGAACGTCGTGAATGTGCGTGCCAACGTCTCCGTCTCCTTGGGTCTCGGCTCACTCGTGGCCGGCGCCTTGAATGCCGAGCTCGTCAGCGACGACATCGCGCAGACGCGTGCAACCCCATCGCTCTCAGTTTGAGGACCGCGCCCACGGCCTACCTGGCCGCCGGCCGGGTCCATCTCCACTCCCAGACCGCGCCGACCTCAGGGTCCGCCTGGTCGGCGACGTGTTCGAAGCCCAGCGAGACGAGCACGCCTGTCGACGCGTTCGGACCGGGCAGCGTGTGCGCGACGACGTGGTCGACCTCGCCGCTGGCCACAGCACGCTCGACCAGGGCCTGGGCAGCAGCCGCGCCGAACCCCTGACCCCGAAACGCAGGGGCGACCTCGTAGCCGATCTCGACGGTACGGTCGACCGGCGGGGCCGCGAATCCACCTGAGCCGAGCAGGCGCCCCGACGCGGCGTCGACGAAGAACTGCATCGACCACACGCGATCTGCCTCCTGCGAGTTCTGGACGTGCTCAAGGGTGAAGCCGATTGCCTCTGGGAACTCGGGCCAACCGTCGGGGACGGGTGAGCCGATCAACTCACCGAACCGGGCGCGGTCCTCGTTCAGGGCGTTCAGCAACGGCACCGTTGCCGGCACAAGCCGGACGTGCGTACGCAACGACATGCGGAATCTCCAATTCGGTTCGGAAAGCCGCGACCGGCGCTCCGTGCCCTTCGTTCATCGTCGACAGCGAAATCAGGCCTCGGACTCGAAGAACGGCGCCTGATGTTCGGGCGGCCAGTCGGTCGCCCGCCGCGTGCGCGCGTCGACGTGGGCCACGATCATGAGGCACGTCGCGACGGTGCGGCCCGCGGCATCCGTCATCGTGCACTCGATCATCGCGTCGGGCCCGCGGAACTCGCGCACGAACGAGGTGATCGTGACGTCTTGGTCGGCGCCCACCGACTTGACGAAGTCGATCTCCATGCGGCGCACCCATGTCATGAAGCCCAGCGTGCCGATCGTGGGAAGGTCCCACCCGGCGTACTTCGCGAGCCCTTCCATGCGGTGGTCGGTGAAGTACCTGGCGTAGTTGCCGGTGCTCACGTGCTGGAACGGGTCGAGCTCGGAGAACGCGATGCGGTGCGTGGTCTCGTAGACGACGGGCGTGCTCGTCATGGTGGCTCCTCATCAGGTCGGGCTCGGGTCGGAGGTCACGCTACGCCGACCCGCCGCAGGCGTCGAGGTCGCGCACGCACGAACGTTGAGGCGATTCTGGCCCTCTGTGCCCCCACTCGCGACACGACGCCTGCGCGCGGCGGATGAGTCGAGTCGTGTCAGGCCACCCGGTTTTCGCCCAGATCGAATCCCGCTCGGCCTCCGAGTCGTGGAACCTGCACTGGGTCGACGTGGGGAGGCGGAACGAACCAGACCTCGTTCGGGTTCGGGAGGATCTTCCACCCCTCGCGGTGGATCATGTGATGGCAGAACCCGCAGAGCATGACCCCGTTCGAGAGATCGGTCGGGCCCGCATCTCGTTCCCACCAGGCGATGTGGTGGGCCTCGACGTAGGCGATGTTCTGACCGCACGACGCGCAGCCGCCGTCGCGCTCGCCGAGCGCGAGGCGTTGCGCTCTGGTGAACAGCCGGGCGGCCCTTCCGAGGTCGAGCGGGAGGCTGTCACCGCCGAGGACGGCCGGGACGAGTTCGGCGTCGGCTGCCATGCGGCGGGCGGTGGCAGCGGAGATGGGCTGATCGAGGCCGTCGATGCGCGCGTGCCCGAGGCCACTGACGAGCGTGTCGAGGTCGACGCGAATGACCACCGTGGCTTTCGCGAGCGGTGTGTGGGTCTGGGCGCAGCCCAGGGTATGCCGAGCGAGCGCGGCAAGCGCGTCGGCCTGCATCTGCGGAATCGACCGTCGGTCATCTGCGACCGGGGTGAGGTCTGCGCCGGCGGGCTCGCGTCGGCGCAGCACGTCGGTCACGAGCGCCTCGATCGCCGCCTTCACCGGGGCGGCGCTCTCGGGGTCGAGGCGGGCATGCAGGTGCACCATGCCATGGCCGGCTTCGCGAATCGTCAGCGAACGCTCCATGCGGAGCTCGTCTTCGCGAGGCTCGACTCCGTCGGGATCGAGCCGTGCCTCCGCCTCGCGAACTCCGCGAAGGAGTGTCTCGAGCGGCACCTGCGCTGCCAGTTCGACGAGCGCTGCTTCGACGACGTCGACCTTGCTCGTCTCGGCCCGCGCCGACGCCCGGGCGAGCATCGAAGTGATCGCGGATGCCGCTTCGATGCCGATGCTCGCCGCCTCCAGTGCAGCTGCGACGTGCGGATGCCGCGAGGGCAGGCGCTCACCGCTGAAGGTCTGGCGCTCCGCGGTGACCGTGCCGACGGTGATCAGCCTCACTGCGTCGGCACGAGATGCTCCAGTGGATGCGGCGATCAGTCGCGCCGCGTTGTGGAATCCCTGCGCCTTCGCCAATCCGATATCGCCGAACTCGGGCCCGGATCGCTTCGTCACCTCGGCAGCCACCCGGGCGAGCACGACGTCGATGTCACGCCGGACCTGGGCGAGCGCATCGGTGACCCGCATGAGCCCGGGGTCGCTCATCCGCTCCACTTCGACCTGTGCGGCCCCGCTGACACCGCCCCACGCCGGCATCGAGCCAGCCCAAGCCACCTGCAGCGCGGCGATATCGCGCTCGAGTGCACCGAGCGCACCCAGCGGTGACTGTGGCGGCGGCGGTGCGAGCTGTTCCATGCTTCGATCCTGCACCCACCCACCGACATCCGAGTGGGCCGGAAATCGCCGTTGATCAGCATATTTCCTGTGGAGAACTCAGCCCGACGGCCCCCTGTGGAGGAGGAGTGCCGGCTCCGATCGCCAGGTCGTGAGTCCGAGGTCTCACGAGACGTGGTGCTCAGGCAGCCTCGTAGCATCTGAGCATGCTCTGCGGAGCGGTGACCGAGGTGAGCCGCGAGCTCGCCCTGCGTGCCGCTGATCTGGCGGCTCACGGCGACCAGTCGCGCTGGACCGTTCGACATCCCGCCCATCCCCTGTAGCTCAGTGCTCGAGCGAGTGCTCCGCCGTCGGTGTCGAGACGCGACTGCGCATTTGCGCAACTGCGCATTCACCTGATCGGAGCCACCCGAAAGCGCAAGCCCTTGAACGCCCGGGCGGGGTTGCCTGAAGATCGAACGCGAACGAAAGGGACCTGACTGAGATGAAGATCACCGACAACGGGCCCGAGCCGAACGCGTTCGACATCGAGACCGCAACGAAGGAGAACGATAACTACCGCACCGTCGCGTGGAGCGGCAAGTACCTGCAGGTGACGCTGATGTCGATCCCGGTAGGGGAGTCGATCGGCCTCGAGGCGCACCCCGAGACCGACCAGTTCGTGCGCCTCGACGCAGGCCGCGGGCGAGCGAAGATGGGCCCGGCGAAAGACGAGCTGACCTTCCAGCAGGATGTCTCCGACGGCTGGAGCATTCAGGTGCCGGCCGGTACCTGGCACGACGTCGAGAACACCGGCGACGAACCCCTGCGCCTTTATGTCGTGTACGCGCCGGTTCACCACGCAGCAGGCCAGGTGCAGATGACGGCGGATGAGGCCGAGCGCGACGAGGAGTCGGGCGCCGATGAACCGCCCGAGTGGAGCTTCGAACCCGAGGGTGGCCATCCCGACGAGCACGCCTGAGCCTGACCTGTCGGCCGGGGCGCTCGTCGACGGAGCCGGAGTCTGACGCCGGCGGCACTGCTGACGGGGCGTTACCGCGATGGGTTACGGTCGACCCGTGGAGACGCAGCGGGTCTGGCTTGACCGGGGGGAGTGGAACTGTTGCGGAGAGCCCTTCGAGGTGGGCGATCAGGTGACATTCCGAACGGCCCCTCGGAACGAGGAGCTCACGACGCTGCTCGGCCCGGAGCTCTCACGCAGCGTCGATCGGCACGAGTCTCACCATGACGATGATCGCGGAGAGCCCGTGTCGGGAACGGTCGTTGCCCTCTGGGCAGTGGTGCTCGATTACATCGACCGCCGGATGCCCCGCGGGCCCGACACTCCCTCCCGCCCCGTCGCGTCTCCCGAGAGTCAGTCCGGAGCTGGCTGGATCGCGATGGGAGGTGCCGGCCGGCCATACGTGACCGTCCGAGAGCTGGTTCCCGGCTCCGCCCGGTTGTCGACCGTTCCACGGGTGCCTTGGCCGCCTCGGGAATCTGAGCCGACGTTCGATGGGCAGCCGACTCCCGATGGGCTCGCGGGCTACCTCGTCGACATCGGAGTGCGGTAGTTCGTCGGGTTGCTCGGCCGACGACCGCGGGATGGGCCGGATAGGCTTCTCGCGGAAGCTGACGGTCGCGAAGACCGGCAGGATCTGCGCGGCCTGCTCTCCGATCCGATCACCCGCGCCCGCGCCGCCGGAACACCCCGGCGAACAGGGCATGCAGCAGGGGGATCACCGACACCGCGATCAGCGCGGCGCCCCACACGGGCTCGTCGACGCGGAGCAGGATTCCGCCGATGAACAGGCCGACGAACAGCACCGCCGAGGTGATGCGCCGGGCCGAGCGCTCGAGCCTCGCCAGCCGCTGCTCGAGCCGCGGCGAGTTCGCGACGAGGCGGCCTTCCTCGATGCGGTCGGCGAGCGCGTCGAGGCGCTGCGGCAGCCGCGCCACGGTGCCCGCGAACGAGAGCGCCTCCCGCCCGAGCGCCTGCACGATGTTGCCACGCTCGTCGCGCAGCAACTGCGCGGCGTAGGGTTCGACGGCGTCCCACATGTTGAACTCGGGGTCGAGCGAGCTGCACAGGCCCGACGTCAGCGACATCGACCGGATGACGAGCAGGAAGTTCTCGGGCAGTTGGAACGGCAGCGCCCGCATCACCTCGCCGAACTCCATCGCGAAGCTGCGCAGCTCGCGCTCGTCGATCCGCTGCAGTTCGGCGAGCCCCATGCCCCCGAAGCGCGCGAACAGCTCGGCCATCGCTCGCTCGAGCTCTTCCGTGTCGGCCGACGGCAGCAGAATGCCGACACCACGGATGCTGTCGACCAGGCGCTTGCCGTCACGCGCTGCGACCGCGAGGATGACCTGCTGCAGTCCGCGGCGCAGCGAGTCGGGCACTTCGCCCATCATGCCGAAGTCGATGAAGGTGAGCCGCCACCCCGGCGCCGCGGCATCCGTCACACCCGAAGAAGCCGGCGACGAGGCATCCGTCACCCGTTCGACTGGCGTGATGAAGATGTTGCCGGGGTGCGGGTCGGCGTGGAAGTAGCCGTCGCGGAAGAGCTGGTCGAACATGACGGCCGCGAACTGCTTCGCGACCGCCTTCGGGTCGATGCCCGCCGCCACCAACGCCTCGCGGTCGTTGATCTTGATCGCCGTCACGTCGGCGAGCGTCAGCACGCGGCGCGTCGTGCGCTCCCAGACGACTTCGGGCGCGGCCACCCGGGGGTCGCCGGCGAAGCTCGCCGCGAACCGCTCGGCGTTGCCGGCTTCCTGCAGGTAGTCGATCTCTTGGAGGCTCGTGACGGCGAACTCCTCGACGAGCGAGGGGAGGTCGACGCGGCTCGCGACGAATGTCACGCGGTTGAGCCATCCGGCGACGCGGCGCAGCGCCGACAGGTCGACGTCGACGATCGTCTCGATGCCGGGTCGCTGCACCTTGACGACGGCCTCGTCGTATCCCATGTCGGCGGCGTCGAGCGGCGAGAGCCGCGCGCGGTGCGCTTGACCGAGGGATGCCGCGGCGAGCGGTGTCGGGTCGAACGACGCGTACGCGCGCTCGAGCGGAACACCCAGCTCGGCCTCGGCGAGGCGTCGGATCGCGTCGAACGGCACGGGCGGCACTTCGTCTTGGAGCCCGGCGAGCTCGTGCGTGATCTCGGGCGGCAGCACGTCGAGTCGCGACGAGAGGTATTGGCCGACCTTGATCATGAGGCCGCCGAGGTCGACCGCGAGCACGCGGAAGCGCTGGGCGATGCGGGTCAGCCGCGCCGCTCGCCCGCGCGCCGCGACCTTCGCGAGGCCGAAGCGCGGCAGCACGAGCTCGAACCACCAGGTCTGCATGATGTGTCGCGCTGCGAACCGCAAGATGCGCCGGTAGCGGGCGCGCGTGTTGCCGACATCGGGGGTCGCGGCTTCCGGACCCCGACGTGCCGCGGGCACCGAGGTCAGTCCTGCGCGAGGATCGAGTAGAGACGACGACGTGCCTCGTCGAGCACCTCGACCGCCTGCTTGACCTGCTCGGGAGTGCCCGTGCGCTGCACCTGCGCCGCCGCCTGCGCGAGCTCGATGCCGGCCTTCGGGAGCGCCCCGACCGTGCCGGACTCGCGCGCGCTCGAGGTCTGCCACGGTGCAGTACGGTCACCGGATGCCTCGGCCTCGGCCCGCCCCGCCTCGGTCAGCGAGTAGGTCTTGCGACCGTTCGACTCCTCGGCGCTGATGAGCCCCTCGTCGGCGAGCAGCTGCAGTGTCGGATACACCGAGCCCGCGCTCGGCTTCCAGGTGCCGCCGCTGCGCTCGGCGATCTCGCTGATGATCTGGTAGCCATGCATCGGCTTCTCGGCGAGGAGCGCGAGCACCGCCGCCCGCACGTCGCCACGGCCCATGCGGGGTGCGACCTTCTGCTCGAACATGCCGCGAAGCTGCTCCATGGCCTCCCACAGTCCCTGTGGAGGGCGGCCGTGCCCCCACCCGCCCGAGGGGCCGGTGAAGCCGTCGCCAGTGTACGAACCGCTCATGATGTCCTCCCTGAACCGGGCCCTCGCCCGGCGCTCGACGATATATCAACGATATATCGTTCGGATGCTTCGGGGTAGACCTCGATTCGCGTCGACCTGAGCGTGTCAGCCGCGAATCGTCCTACGGGTAAGGTGACGCCGTGCTCCCCATTCTTCTGGCCGTCGCGTTCGGCCTCGGCGTCGGAACCCTGCAGGCCTACGCTTACCTTCCGCGACCGCAACGCCTGCCGTCGATCGCGATAGCCGTGGTGCTCCTGATTGGTGCAGCGTATGCGGCGTGGGGCCCGGGCGGATCGATGATTCCCGCGCTGGCCATAGTCATTTCCACCGTTGCCGCTCAAACCCTGGTCGGCGGCCTTCGTCTGGCCGACGACCCTCGCGCGAAGGGTCTGGGTTACTGGGAGCGGGTGTGGCTAGGGTTCACGCGTGCAGGCTCGTTACGCAGGTCACGCAGTGCGCCGTCGAATGCTCGTCGACATGCGTAGCGCGAGACGGCGAGCGACGGCGCGTGGGCGATCGAGTAGCGCTCCACAACAGGGTGATTCGGTGACGCGGCCGACAGAACCGAAGTCCGTGCCCGTCGACATTGGCGCTCACGCCCGCCGCGGCGCAAGTCGTCGCGCGTGGCTGGTAGTCGCGGCGATTGCGATCGCGGGCATCGTCGTAGTTGCGTGGGCGGTCGGGGCAATGGTCGACGACCCAGACTCTCGCTCCGTCGCAGTTCCGCTCGTGGGCGTCTGCGGATTCCTCCTGGTGCTCACTCCCGTGATCTTTACAGGATTCGCGTTGCAGGGAGTCATGCTGCTACGTCGAGCTGACCGGCGGTGGCCGGGATCGTCTGTGGTTCCGTTTGTCATTACGATGCAGCTGCCGGGGCAGGTTGACGACGTTTCTGCGGCCCTGGGCCGTCGGCTGTATCTTCCAGCGAAGGGCTACGGCCTCTTGGTTGCGAACACTGCAGGCATTCGTGTGCTGTCTGGTTGGGGGATTCTGACGGATCTAAATATTCCGCGAACCTCATTGAGCGACGTCGAACTGGGCGTGATCGAGTTTCCGTTCGGCAAGACTGTCTCGATCGACGTTCATTTGAACACCCCCGGCGACGTCCGAGTTTCCTTCATGCCGACGCGAACGTCAGGGCGATTCTGGGGGGCCGAGCGGCCCGCGATTGTGGAGCAGTACGTCGAGGAGTTGCGAAGGGCGCTCGAACTCGGCCCTGTCAGCGCCCAAGCCTGTTCAGTGCCCGGCAGGGATCTCCCGGAACCTGCATAGAGTGACGATTCTTGCGTTTTTTCAGCATGCCCTTCGACCCGACAGTCGGTCAGTGCTCGAGGGAGTGCTCCGGTGACACGATGCTCGTGAATTGGCGGAAGATGCCTGTCGCCGTCGAAACCGACGGATCGGTGGCGGGCGAGGGCGTGGTGTAGACGACCATCGTCCACCCTTCGTCCGGGAGGGTCCCGCCCGCGCCGTAGTAGCCCGGGATGCCCGGGTTCAGGAACGCCCAGCCGTCGAGCATCAGGGCCCCCATCACCCAGTATTGCTCTGGCTTGTTGCTGCCGATGCCGACCGTGGTGGGTGCCAGCTGGATCTCGTGGTACTCGTCCGAGAGCAGCTCGCCGGAACCGAGCGCATCCAGGAACACATGAACGTCGTCCTGATTGCTGCCGATCCCACCGGCGTAGTGCGCCCATGTCGGGGTCGGGCGTGATCATGCGAGTCACCGCGCTGCACTCGCGCGTCGGGCTCCCGCGGGTGGGCGGCTACGGGCCGGCGATGGCGGCGATGGAGGCACTCACCCGCGATCTCTCGGCTGAGCTCGCGCCCCGCGGCATCCGTGTCGTCGGCATTCGGCCGCAGGCGATGCCCGAGTCGAGCACGATTCGCGAGGCCTTCGAACCGCGCGCCGCGGCAACCGGGTTGACGTGGGAGCAGTGGCAAGAGCTGCTCACGAGCAGGACGCACCCGCGGCGCCTCATGTCGCTGCGCGAGATGGCTGGCGTGGCCGCGTTCCTCGCGTCTGACAGCGCGAGCGGGCTGACGGGTACCATTGTCAACCTCACGATGGGGAGCCTGGACGACTAGTCGTCGGACCGGAAGAAGAGACCGGGCTTCAGCCGACTCGCGCGAGGAACTCGAGCACGCGCTGCGTGAGGAGCGTGGTCGCGGGTGCGTCGTAGCTCGGCAGGCTGGAGTCGGCGAAGTAGTGCTGCTCGCCGGGGTAGAGGAACAGCTCAGCGTCGTCGGCTGACGCTACGAGCTCGCGGGCGGCCTCGACGTCACCTTCCTCCATGAAGATCGGATCGGCATCCATCCCGTGGATCTGCGTAGGGACCCCGGCCGGCCACGCGCCGAACTCCGAGACGGGGACGCACGAGTAGAACAACAGCGCGCCCTTTGCGCCGGGGCGAGTCTGGGCGAGCATCTGCGCCGGCACGACCCCGAGCGAGAAGCCTCCGTAGACGAGGTCGTTCGGCAGCGACTCGGCCGCGCGCTCGCCCCGCGCCATGATCTCGCCCCAACCGACCTCGCTGGCGTATCCGACCCCCTCCTCGATCGAGTCGAACGTCCGCCCCTCGAACAGGTCAGGCGTGTGCACCGTGTGGCCCGCTTGACGCAACTCGTTCGCGAAGGCGTGCAGGCCCTCGGTCGGACCCAGTGCGTGGTGGAAGAGCAGTACCTCGGCCATCGTGTTCCCCTTCCGCCAGACGATCCCCGATTCCGATCGATCGAAACGTACTCGGTCGACGCGGACATGTCGACCGATCGATGCGGCACGGGCACCATGGTGAACGCGCGAGCCTACACGGCGAACGTTCGCAGGTATCCGATGGCCCCGTTGAGCGACGTTTCGAGCGAAGCGACGTCCTTGCGGGTCTGGCACAGCAGGAGACCGCCTTGGAGTGCCGCCAGCAGTGTGGTCGCAAGCAGGGCAGTGTCGGCGTCGGCGCGCACCAGCCCGAGGTCTTGCATCCGCTGGACTCCGCGGAGAAAGGCGCGCTCCCACCGCTCGAAGCTCTTGACCAGGAGCTGGCGAGTCAACTCATCTTCGTCGGCCAGCTCGCTGGCGAGTGAACCAAGCGGGCACCCGCCGACGCATCCGGCCTTTCTCTGAATCTCAACCACGAAGTCGCGCCACGCCTCCCAGCTCTCCCACCCCCGCACGTGAGCGAGATGGGGTTCTTGCCCGCTGAAGACGAGTTCGGCCTGCCGCTCGATGACCGCCCGAACCAGCTCGCCCTTGTCATCGAAGTAGTGGTACACCTGCGATCTTCCGACCCCTGCAGCCGCGCAGACACCTTCTATCGTCGTTCCGGCGACACCGTCGTTGAGCATCAAGCTGGCGGCTGCGTCGACGATCTTCCCTCGAGTTCGTTCACCCTTCATGGTCAGCGAACGGGCTATATCAGTTTGCGTCACGCATCCTCCAGATTTTGGACTCGATATTACATTTCGTCCTCGGTAGGAATGAGTGGGGGCCGCGCTGTGCTGGCGGCTCCAGAAGCGGACGAGATACACAGGAGGTTCCGGATGAAGGCGATTGTGGTGACCGATCAGGCTGCGGGAACGGCCGGGATGACGCTGATGGAGCGGCCCGAGCCGAAGCCGGCGATCAACGACGTCGTGGTTCGGGTTCATGCGTCGGGATTCGTCCCGACGGAGCTGACATGGCCCTCGACCTGGACTGATCGTCTCGACCGTGACCGAACACCGACGATTCCCGGGCACGAGTTGGCCGGAGTGGTCACCGCCCTCGGCTATGGCACGACGGGGCTGTCGGTGGGGCAGCGGGTGTTCGGCCTCACGGATTGGACTCGAGACGGCACCCTGGCGGAGTACGCGGCCGTCGAGGCACGCAACCTCGCGCCGCTGCCGGGCGACGTCGACTTCACTGTGGGCGCGAGTCTGCCGATCTCGGGCCTGACCGCGTGGCAGGGACTGTTCGAGCACGGCCGCCTTCGGGCGGGGCAGAGCGTCCTCGTGCACGGCGCGGCCGGTGCAGTCGGGGCGCTGGTGACGCAGCTCGCACGAGAGGCCGGCGCCTATGTCATCGGCACTGGTCGCGGGGCCGACCATCAGACGGCGCTCGATTTCGCCGCGCAGGAGTTCGTCGACCTGGAGAACGACGTCCTCGAAGAGGTCGGCGAAGTCGATCTGGTCTTCGATGTCATCGGTGGCGATATCCAGAAGCGGTCCGCAGCGCTGATCCGAGCAGGCGGAACACTCGTGACCATCGTCGGGCCGCCCGAGGCGCGCCCTGCCGACGGCCTGGCGATCGATTTCGTGGTCGAGTCCGACCGTGCCCAACTGGGTGAGATCGTGCAGCGGGTGCGCGACGGACGGCTGCGCACGAACATCGCCACCATCGCGACCCTCGATGACGCCGTCGCCGCCTTCAATCCGACCGAGCGACGCACGGGCAAGACGATCATCGGCATTCGTGCGTAACGAAAGGAACTCATCATGACCAGCCCCGCTCAGCCCGCTCGCTACCAGTTCGAGTACCCCGACGAGGCCGGCTACCCCGACGGAACCGGCACCCTCACCGAGGATCAGGAGACCCTCATCGATCACGTCCTCGACACTGAGGAGAAGCCCGACTTCGACTTCAATCTGGTCAACGACGAGGAGAACGGGGTCTACGAGGCCCTCGTCGGCGACACCGAGATCGGAGGCATCACGTACAGCCTCACCGGCGACCGGATCGTGCTGCTGGCCGCATCGGTGCATCCCGAGTTCCGCCACCAAGGTGTCGCGACGGAGATGATCCGCCGGGTGCTCGACGACGTACGCGCGCAAGGGAAGACGACGACGATCATCTGCCCGATCGTGCGCACCTTCATCGACAGCCACCCGCAATACGAGCACCTCGTCGACCTCAAGCATCCTGGCGTGAAGAACGCAAGTCACCGATGACGTTCCGCAGGTAGTTCTCCATCGGGCATCACGGGTGCCTCGGCTCCAACCGCGCTATCCGGATGTCACAACCGCGCGATGCCCGGTGTCTCCATGTCGACGGATCATCCGGGAACCGAACCCCGGGCCGTCGACGATCGCAGGAGGACATATGACCACCCAGACCCGCATCCCGCCGACCGAGCTCACCGGCCTCTTCGGAACGGTCGTGAAGGTCGCCGCCCGTCGGATGCTCGGCAGGGTGCCGGACTCGATGGGCGTGCTCGCGCACCACCCCGCTCTGATGCGGGCCTCGATGGGCATCGGCCGCAAGATCGAAGCGCTCGACGAGCTCGACGAGAACCTCGCGAGCTACGCGGTGATGGCGACGGCGGCATACATCGGCTGCACCTGGTGCCTCGACTTCAACTACTACAAGACGCACAACGAGGGCCTCGACGAGGAGAAGGCGCGGCAGGTGCCGAACTGGCGCGAGGCATCCGTGTTCACGCCCCTCGAACGTCAGGTCATGGAGTATGCGGAAGCAATGAGCCAGACCCCGCCCGCCGTCTCCGACGAACTGTCGGCCGCGCTGCTCGACGAACTCGGCCCGGCCGCGCTCATCGAGCTCACCGCCAAGGTCGCGTTCATGAACATGAGCTCGCGCATGAACCTGGCGCTCGGCATCCATTCCGAGGGCTACGCCGACGCATGCGAGCTGCCGCCGCTTGCCACCCGGTCGGATGCCGCGGCCGTTGTCGTAGGCGGAGCGTCATGACCGACGATCCGTTCGTCACCCCACCGCAGCCTGCTCTTCACGGTCGCGTACGAGATGCTCGGACGAATCCGGCAAGTCGGGCGGTACGTGAACGAAGCACGACTTCTCCTTCTGGCAGTGTCGATCGACACTTCAAGCTATCTACGCACCCTGCGATTCGGGCCCGAAACGGCGCCGCGTACCCACTCGTGGGGGTGTGCGACCTGAACGCGGGTTGAGCCGTCGCACGTGGCGATGAGTGCGGCTGCCCGATACCGAGCTTCGACTCATCCGCTGATCCGCAGGTCGTGCCATGTGAACCCGCCGGGCTCGGGCAGGCTCTCGCGGATCTGCTCAGCCGTGAACCTGCGGCGCGGGCGTAGGTCGTCTGGCACGGATGCCGCGGGCGGCGCGGCATCCGTCACGCCCTCGGCGAGCATGCGCACCTGCGCTTTCGCGACGAGTGGCACCCTCATGGTCCACTCGGCAACCTGCGCGAGCGCGTACTGCGCCCACACCGGCCATGGCACCACGACCACGCGACGGCCGACGACGGATGCCACGCGCCGCACAGCCTTCGACAGCAGCAGTTGCTCGGCGCCGACGACCGCGACGGTTTCACGCGACATGCGCCCGTCGATCGCGGCTTCGAGGATGTCGGTGAGGTCGTCGATCGGGATGGGCCGGATGGGCTTCTCGCGGAAGCCGACGGTCGCGAACACCGGCAGGGTCTGCACAGTGTGGCTGAGGTGGTCGATGAGGTGGTCGCCGCGGCCGTAGATCATGCCGGCCTTGAGGATCGTGTAGTCGAGGCCCGAGCCGCGGATCAGCTCTTCGGCCGCCCACTTCGACTCGTGGTACGGCGACCCGCAGTCGGGCCGCGCCCGCAGGAAGCTCAGCATGATGACCTTGCGCACCCCGGCGCGCTTCGCCGCTTCGATCACATTCGCGGTGCCCTCGATGTGCACGCGCTGATAGGTCTGGTCGCCGATCTCGCGGTTGATGCCCGCGCAGTGCGCCACGACCTCGCACCCCTCGAACGCTCGGGCGAGCGCGTCGACGTCACTGGTGTCGACACCCGTGCGTCGTGAGATGACGACGGATGCCTCGGGCCCGAGCCGCTCGGCCAGGTGGCGTCCGACGAATCCGCTGCCGCCAGTGATCGCGGTGCGGGGGTGGGTCACGAGGCGAGTCTAGGGCGCGCACCCCGATCTGGGGGTGGCCCCGGGCGACGGTAACCGAGAGGCTGGCGTTGATGACCCCTCCAGGAGACGAAGTGCCCATGACTGCCTACCGTCCGATCGTCATCGCGAAGCCTGCCGAACTGGGAGCGCTGGAGATGATCGGCCCTAGTCTCGGTGGCGCCTTTACCCCGGTGCTGGTGGTGCCCCCGAGAGCTTGGAACTGGGACGATGACACCTACGCGAAGACTCTAGAAGGGCACTACTCGGGGATACCCGGTGCGATGGAAAAGAGCGCAGCGGCGGTCCGGTTCCTGTGGATATTTCGCTCATGGATTCCGATGACGCGATCTTCGGACAGCATCCACTTCGTTGGCTTGTTGAACAGGCGCGAATGCGAGAGCTCGACGCCACCCCGGTTGTCGCTCCCGAGAGCTCGATGGAGCATGTGGGCGCCGTCAATGACCTTGACGCAGCGTATGCATCCGGCGCCGGAGTTCGTTTACAGCCTCGCAGTTGGCCGTCGGTCGACCGAGCGGCGCTCGACGGTCTTCTGGAGGTGCTTGTGATGGCCGAGCCCGATATAGATCTATTCCTCGAGCTGGGGGAATCGAGCGGCCCTATTGCGGAGCGTGCCGCCATCGCGGAAGTGAACGCCGTGGCCGCTGCACACGACTTCCGTTCGATCAGCGTCGGAGTTAGCGCCTTTCCGGATCTAGCAGGGGTAGCACGCGGCGTCTCGGAATTCTCGCGCAGCGATCTCGAAGTCTTTCTGACTGTCCGCGATGAGGTAAACGTGGAGATCGGCTTCGCGGATACGGCGATCCAGCGGGCAGATCAAGTCGATCTTGGAGTGGACCCGAAGTTGTTGACCATCAGTGCGGTTCTCCGCTACACGACGGCAGACCACTGGCTGATTGCGAAGGGTGGGCTCTTCAAGGCCTCCGGTGGGCGCAGCGAGGGCGGGGCGGCGCTGGTTCCTGCTCTGGATCTTCTCGTCGGGCATTCGGAATATCGGACGCCTTTTGGTACTGAGGCCGACGATTGGATCGACCAAGTGCGTGCGAGCTCCGCATCGCCTGGCAACCCGCAGACGTGGCGAAAATGGGGCACCCTTCGCCATCTACGTGTTACGGCGTCACAGCTCGCCACTTAGTGCGAGACTTCAGGGATTCCCGAACCAGCGTTCGGAGTTCGTCAGTGCCAAGGTGATCGACAAGGGCGGTGTGTAGAGCCGGGAGAGGCTTGCCGCGCATCCCGTGGGCTGCCCCTAGAGTCTCAAGTGCGGCGAGCGTCTCGTCCTTCCAGAGGAGCCTGACCAGCCATTCCGGCTCAATGCGGCGGTTTCGGTGGCCCTGCCTTGCTCTCCTCAAGCGGACCCCACCGGAGCGGTTTGTCGAAGCGATGACAAGGCCCCACCACGACGGAACTGCTCCAAGCGCATGGCTCACGTGATTCTCGGCGACTACCAGCGTCGCGTAGTCGACGACCTTCGAGTACACCTCCACCTGCTTCGGGAGGCGACGAAGGGTGTCACTCGCACTCTTGATCTCGTAACCCGCGAAGCTCCCGTTCAGCACCGCCGTGTCGATTCGGACTTCGCCTGCCACTCCGAGTTCGTCGACGAACCTCGTCGACCCCAGCTCTCTCGCATGGAGACTACGCAGTCGCGCATGTAGCGCAGCACGCACATCTGAATCCAACATCCTTTGGATTGTCCCACGAGCGGGTACTTGTGTGAGCGACATCGTTGCCCCGTCTTAGAAGGGCGAAGGCCCGATGTTCGCCTCCGGGCGAACCGCGGTGACCGCTCGCTTCGTGTACCTCTCTTGAGTGACTGTGCCGGCAGTGACAGTGCCGGTATCGTTCGAAGCCTGAGCATCGGAGCCCTAGCATGACCACGACCGCCCCTGCCGGTTGGTATCCGGACGCGACCCCGAACACACTCCGCTGGTGGGATGGCCACCAATGGACGGAGCATCTGAGCCCTATCCCTGCTGCCGAGTCGGCGGGCGCCCCTTCTGCTGGCCGGCCGCCGAAGCCCATCGGGCGTCTCTCGAAGGGCGATGCCCGGGCCCGGGCGGAGGAACTCCAGGCGCTGGTCGACAAGCACGGGCTTCAGGCCTTCGGTGACGTCGATGCGTACCGAGCGAGCGTCGAATCGGACCTCGCGCAGCAACGCGCTGCGTTCGAAGCCGAGCAGCTGGCTTCCCGCACCGAGTGGAATCGGGCCGTGACGGATGCCGCGAAGCACATCGAATCGTTGCAAGCGACAAGTCGTTCGCTGCAGATCGAGATCGACGAGCAGAAGCACGAGGTCGTGAACCTCCGTGAGGCCGCGAGCTTGCAGGAGCTCGGCATCTTCAACTACGAGCATCCTGCCGAGTCATCGGCAGCGCTCGCCGGGCAGCTGGAGGTATTGCGGGCGCAGATCAAGGACGCAGCCCGCACCGGGAGAGCGACCACTGCGTCGCAAGGATTCACGTTCAACAACTCCGCGTCCAAGGGGCGGAAGTTCGTCAGTGACATGAGCAAGATCCTGCTTCGCGCATACAACGCGGAGGCAGAGAACTGCGTGAAGACGATGCGCGCCGGCAACCTGTCGGCCGCGCAGCAGCGCCTCGGCAAGGTCGCCGACCAGATCGCGCGCCAAGGCACGATGATCGATCTGAAGATCACGCCGTACTACCAGCAGCTCCGTATGCAGGAACTCGCGCTCGCCGCGAAGCACCTCCAGACCCTGCAGGCAGAGAAAGAACTCGAACGAGAGCGCCGGGCCGAACTTCGTGAGCAACGGAAAGCTGAGCAAGAACTCGCGCGCGAACACGAACGCCTCGACAAGGAGAAGGCGCACTACCTCGCGGCGCTCGCGGCGCTCGAGGCGAACGGTGATGTCGAAGGCGCCGAACGGATGCGTACGAAGCTCGCCGACG
Organism: Agromyces ramosus; assembly: GCF_030817175.1. NCBI lineage: Bacteria > Bacillati > Actinomycetota > Actinomycetes > Micrococcales > Microbacteriaceae > Agromyces > Agromyces ramosus. The sequence continues at coordinate 2,740,170 of NZ_JAUSYY010000001.1, forward strand.
TCGACCGAGCACTTGAAGACGTCGACTATCGGGCCGCGAACATCCGGGCCGGCTACGTGTACGTCATCTCGAACATCGGTGCGTTCGGCGAGAACATGGTCAAGATCGGCATGACCCGTCGCCTCGAACCAATGGATAGAGTCCACGAACTCGGTGACGCATCCGTGCCATTCCGCTTCGACGTGCATGCCCTCTTCTTCGCAGACGATGCTGTCGGAATCGAGAGCATGCTCCACTCGACCTTCGCCGCCGAGCGAGTCAATAAGGTCAATTTGCGACGCGAGTACTTCCGCACGACGCCAGCGAACGTGCTCGACGCGCTGAAAGCCCACCACGTCGAGCTCATCGAATACACCATGGAACCTGCCGCAGAAGAATTCCGAATCAGTCTTGAGTCGGCCAGTGCCAGTTGAGCATGTGCCAGCCGATGCTGCGGATGGGCGAAACGCTTCTATGTGACGAGGCGATTGGGGCCTGCCGCGTAACTACGCTGAGCGCATGATTCATATACGACGGTTAGTGATCGACTTGACGCCACAGTTCGCGTGGTCGGAGCAGCAGTGACGGATGCCCTGGCGCTCGTCCTCCTCTCGGGCCTCAGCGGCGCGGTGCTGACCGTTATCGGAGGGTTCATTGGGGCGGCGATCCAGGGCCGTCGCGAACACCGAAAATGGGTGCAGGAACGGCGGTATGAAGCGTTCGTGGCCTTGGAGAAACACTTGCATCGCTGGCGCGTGATTGAGGCCGGCACGCACAGGCTCGCGCAGGAACGCGGTGTGATGTCAGAGGATTCAAGTCCGGACGAAGAGGCAGTGCTTCGCTATCGGAACCTCATCCGAGAGGCGGATTCGCACAGCGGAGCTCGCTACGATGCGATGGCAGGCGTCGTGATCCTTGGTCCACCCAGCGTAGAGCGAGCCGCGCAGGCCGTACTGCGCACGAGAGCTGGTGATGACGACAGCGCGACTATCGTGCGGGTAGACGATGCGCTCATTGCTGAGATGCGTGTGGCTCTAGGGATAAGGAACTGAGGCAGTTCGTCTTTCAGAGATCGCGCCCGTGGACGAAGCCTGGCATCCGGGCTCAGTCATGTCACGGGGCCATAGCCATAGCCGATGAGCTCGCTCATCTCGTGCCTAGCCTCAGTGAGTAGCTCGCGCTTGCTGCCTGCGCCAGCCTCTTGCGCTGCTGCTTCGAGAAAGGCAACCAGCGATAGGACGCCTTCTGCGACAATGCTGCGCGTGCTGGGGTCGATCGAGATAGTGCGCTTCGCGAGGCGCTCTCCATCGAGCGAGAATGTGAAGCGAGCACCACGCCCACTAAGTGACGTAACGAACGTGTCCAAGTCAGCAGGCACCTGCAGCGACAGCTGCTCCTGCTCGTCATAGGTGAGTGGGACTTCCAACCAGAGATCGAAGGGCTCAACCTGACCAAGAATCATCCAGTGGAGCGACCCGTCAGCAATAAGAAGGGTCGCTCGACCGTTGTAGGTATCGAGAACTTCGGCGCTAGCGATTGCCACGAGCACGGCCCCCTCTCCAATTTGCGAAAGCAGCCTCGAAACGGGCCACCTCAACGTCGTTCCATGGTACCGCCCGCGACGCGGAGAAGACCGAGACGTGTTTCGGTGATGCAAGGCTTGGCGAATGCACAACGATAAAGCCCGCATCAAGTAGGTCGCCCGCGAGCACGTGGCGGACTGCATCCGACGCTAGGACGTTTCGCCGCCGGACGCTCCTCGTGACTTCGTCCAACGTGCACGGACCCACAAACATGGACAGCTCGGTTTCGATATCTGCGCGTGGCGACGAGCGGAAGACAGGGATCGTGGGATCCGTGGTCGCGAAGCCGTACTGGGACAAGACTTCGTTGGGCTTTACAACCTGCCCTGGTACGTAGGCCACGGGCTCAGACTACTGTCCAGCTCTTCGATGAGCCACGTCGGACGGGCTCGCTGATGGGGAAACTTGGCTGCGCGCGAACGAGAGCCGTCTTCAGTCGGGGGAGTCCGATGTCTAAGGATTCGAGTAATCCTGCAACGAGTACGAGGCCATCTGTGCCATGTCTTCGTAGCAAGCATCGAATCTTGGTCTCACTTGCCCAGATACCGGATGTTGCCCTGCCCGTACTGGGACGGCTGTGTTGAGCATGTCGTTTAGTCCCGTCGTAGTGACAATCGCTGCAACTGGGCGAGCGACAGGTAGACGGCGGCCGATCGGGAATACCCGCGCCCCATCCGCGTTGAACTTGAGCGTACCCAGCTCAAGTTCCCAAGGAGGATTGGTGCCCGAAGACTTCAACCCCGAAGCCGGCGCGAACTCGTTCGACGAGTTCCTCAGCCGGTACCTCGCGGGAGAGCAGGCGCGTCAGGCGCGGTCGATCGACCTCAGCCGGTTCCTGACCGCCCGCACGCAAGGCATCCTGCAGCAGGCCGGACGCTTCGCACTCGAGCGCGGCCAGACCGAGCTCGACGCCCTGCACATCCTGCGCGTGATCGTCGAAGACGAGGCGGTCACGCAGGCCATCCAGCGCATCGGCGTCGCGCCCGAGCGCATCATCACCGCGACCGAGGCGCGCTTGCCCGCCGCGGGCGAGACGGCCGACATCAACTCGGCCACGATCACGCCGAGCGCGAGCCGCGCGCTGTTCCACAGCTACCAGGTCGCGCGCTCGGCCGGCTCGACCTACATCGACCCCGAGCACCTCTTCTTCGCGCTCGTGCTTGGGCAGGATGCCCCCGCCGGTCAGGTGCTGGCGCGCGCCGGCGTCACCGCCGAGGCGCTCACGCAGAGCGTCCGCGAGACGGTCATGGGCGAGCCCGGCATGGGCGAGGAGGGCATGACGGATGTCGCGGGCGGCAACGCCGGGGCATCCGCGACCCCGATGCTCGACAAGTTCGGCACCGACCTCACGGCCCTCGCCGAGAACGGCGAGCTCGACCCCGTGATCGGACGCGTCGACGAGATCGAGCAGACCATCGAGATCCTCAGCCGCCGCACCAAGAACAACCCGGTGCTGGTGGGCGAGGCCGGCGTGGGCAAGACCGCGATCGTCGAGGGCCTCGCCCGCGCGATCGTCGAGGAGAACGTGCCCGAGCAGCTGCTCGGCAAGCGCGTCGTGTCGCTCGACCTGCCCGCCATGCTCGCGGGCACCCGCTACCGCGGCGACTTCGAGGAGCGCCTCACCAAGACCATCGACGAGATCGCCGAGCACAAGGGCGACTTCATCGTGTTCATCGACGAGGTGCACACCGTCGTCGGTGCCGGCGGCAGCGGCGGTGGCGACGGCATGGACGCGGGCAACATCCTGAAGCCGCGCCTCGCGCGCGGTGAGCTGCACCTCGTGGGTGCGACCACGCTCAAGGAGTACCGCACCATCGAGAAGGACCCCGCCCTCGAGCGCCGGTTCCAGCCGGTTCGCGTGGGCGAGCCCTCGATCGAAGACGCGGTGCTGATCCTGCACGGGCTGAAGCCCGCCTACGAGGAGCACCACGGCATCGAGTACACGGATGCCGCGCTTCGCGCCGCCGTCGAGCTGAGCGCGCGCTACCTCACCGACCGGGTGCTGCCCGACAAGGCCATCGACCTCATCGACCAGGCCGGGGCGCGGCTGCGTCTGCGGCTGGGAGTGAAGACGGATGTCTCCGCGCTCATCGCGCGGCTCGCCGACCTCGAGGCCGACAAGAACGCCGCCGTCGGCGCTGAGCACTACGAGGAGGCGTCGCGGATTCGTGACGAGATCTCGAAGGTGCAGGCGAAGCTCGACGAGGTGACGGCTGCCGGCCGCGCCGCGACATCCGCTGACTCGGCCGACCGCTCGACCGTGATCGACGAGGCTGAGATCGCCGCGGTGATCTCGCGGGCCACCGGCATCCCCGTGAACCGCCTCACCGAGACGGAGCGCGAGCGCCTCGGCGACCTCGAGGGTGAGCTGCACGGGCGCGTCATCGGTCAAGACGACGCGGTCACCGCGGTCGCCAAGGCCGTGCGCCGCAACCGCACCGGCATGGGCGACGCGCGTCGCCCGGTGGGCAGCTTCCTGTTCCTCGGGCCGACGGGTGTCGGCAAGACTGAGCTCGCGAAGGCGCTCGCGTCGAGCCTGTTCGACGACGAGACCGCCGTGATCCGCTTCGACATGAGCGAGTTCGGCGAGCGGCACACCGTGTCGCGGCTCGTCGGCGCCCCTCCCGGATACGTCGGCTACGACGAGGCAGGCCAGCTCACCGAGCGCGTGCGGCGCAACCCGTACTCGATCGTGCTGTTCGACGAGATCGAGAAGGCGCACCCCGACGTGTTCAACCTGCTGCTGCAGGTGCTCGACGACGGACGTCTCACCGACGGCCAGGGTCGCACGGTCGACTTCCGCAACGCGGTGATCGTGATGACCTCGAACATCGGCTCCGAGTTCTTGGCGTCGCGGTCGGGTGCGCTCGGCTTCGTCGCCGGGGCTGCCGATGACACGACCGGCTTCGGCTCGGAGCAGGCCCTGCGCGACCGCGTCATGGGCAAGCTCCGCGAGGCCATGCGGCCCGAGTTCCTGAACCGCATCGACGAGATCGTGCTGTTCCGCAAGCTCGACCAGCCGCAGCTCGAGCAGATCGTGCGGCTCATGCTCGGTGCATCCGCTGCCCGTCTCGCCGCTCGCGAGGTCGCCTTCGAGGTGACGGATGCCGCGGTGTCGCTGCTCGCCGAGCGCGGCTACGAGCCCGAATACGGGGCGCGCCCGCTGCGTCGCGTGATCCAGCGCGAGATCGACGACCGCATCGCCGACCTCTTCGTGAGTGGCGCGCTGGGCGACGGCGATGGCGTGCGGGTGGATGCCGCTGACGGCGCTTTCGTCGTGGCATCCGTGCCGCGCGCCACAATCGACCTCGCCGCGTAGCCGGTGGTCGAGTAGCGCTCAGCGGGTATCGAGACCCGGACCGAAGTACCGGAGCTCGGAAGGCCCGGCCCTGTTCTTGGGGCCGGGCCTGTCGTCGTGGGGACCGCCGGCGCTACGCTGGGGGGACCTTCGAGCGAAGCCGCGGGGGGAGCGCGATGGCGACTGAAGACGGGTCGAACCCGAACGAGCCGGCGCAGAGCACGACTGCCGCACGGCCGAAGCGGCGATGGTGGGTCATCGCTACCGGAGTCGTCGCCACTGCCTTCCTCGGCGCGCTCGGTGCCTGGCTCTTCGCCCGCCTGGCCCCGATCCTCGACAGTCCGTTCGAGACGAGACCGCTCGAGGTCATCGTCGACGATTCCCAGAGCGAGTGTGACAGCTATGCACTCCCCGCGTCGCTCTTGGACGACGTTTCAGTCGTCGCGGTCGACGACGGCCTGCCGGCCCAGCTCGCCGAATTCGACGGCGAGTGGATCGTCGAGCACGGGGGGCTCCCGACCACCGCACGAGTGCTCGAGCTCACGTTGCACGGCAGCGGCGACGAGACCGTCGTCATCCACTCGATCGACCTGGTGGATTTCGAACCGATCACGCCGCAGGAGGACATGGTAGTGATCCACGAATGCCTCGCGATCGGAGGCGAAATGGGCGTGACCTCCCTTGCGACGAACTTCGCCGGTCGGCCACCGGCGCTCGAGCTGGCAGATCCCGCGTTGGACTTCCCGTATCAGGTGGCGAAGGACGATCCCGAGGTCTTCGACATCGTCGTCGCCAAGATGGGCCAGGGTGACGAGCAGGCATGCTTCTGTCGATGGAACATCGGGATCACCTGGAGTGCGGGAGCGGAACGGCAGCAGCTGATCGTCGAAGGTGAGTCGATCGGGGTCGCGACCGCGATCCCGTCGAGCGAATGGAAGGATCGTTGGTTCGTCGACGGCGAATGGTCGACAGAGCCCGTCGTCGACTGATCAGTCGACGACGGCGTGGCTCGCCCCCCCCCCCCCCCCGCCGACGCGTGATGGTCGTGGCGGCATGCATCGTCGGCGGCATCCGTCCGAAAGCGAGGGATACCCGGCCGCGCGCGACCGGACGAGGAATGGCAGTGAGGACCAAGCTGGAGCCAACCGGGAACGCGACGCCGCACGGGCGGTCGCCGCCCCTGCGGACGCATGCCCGTCGAATCTCTGAAGGAGATCTCATGTCCGCCACTCCCACGATCGTGCTCGTGCACGGCGCGTTCGCCGATGCCGCGAGCTGGGCCCCCGTCACCGCCGCGCTGCTCGAGCAGGGTCACACCGTTCGCGTGCCTCCGGTCTACAACCGCAGCCTCGTCGAGGACGCCGCCTCGATCCGCGCCTTCGTCGAGCAGATCGACGGCCCCGTGCTGCTCGCCGGCCACTCATACGGCGGCGCCGTGATCACGGTCGCCGGCGTCGCCGAGAACGTCGTCGGGCTCGTCTACGTCTCGGGCTACGCCCTCGACGAGGGCGAGAGCCTCGGCCAGCTGCAGGGGAGATTCCCCGACTCCGACCTCGCGGCCAACCTCGTGTACACGCCGTACCCTGTTGCGGGCGGTGAGCCCGGCACGGATGTCTCGGTCGAGATCGACGCATTCCCCGCAGTCTTCGCGGCCGGCGTGCCCGAAGAGACGGCGCGGGTGCTCGCGGTGTCGCAGCGGCCGCTCACCGCAGTCGCGTTCGGGGAGCCGGCCTCGGCGGCGGCGTGGAAGCAGAAGCCGGGCTGGGGCATCGTCTCGAGCGCCGACCACACGATCAACCCCGAGGTCGAGCGCTTCGGCTATGCCCGCGCCGGCCTCCGCTCGGTCGTCGAGATCGACGCGCCGCACCTCGTCATGCAGACGCATCCGGCCGAGGTCGCTGCGCTCATCACGGGCGCGATCGCCGAGCTCGCCGAGGGCACCGACGGCGAGCGTCTCGTCTCCTGAGTCGACGCGCCGACACGACGAAGCGGCCGTCCTCCAATCGGGTGGACGGCCGCTTCGTCGTTGCGCTCAGCCTCTGATGAATTCGAGGATGTCGCGGTCGAGCTCCTGCTGGTAGTCGCCGAAGATCCCGTGCGGCGCGCCCTCGTAGACCTTCAGGGTGCCGTGCTTGACGAGCTCGATCGACTTCAGCGCGGCGGCCGCGATGGGCACGATCTGGTCGTCGTCGCCGTGCGCGATGAAGATCGGCACATCAAGCGCCCTCAGGTCCTCGGTGAAGTCCGTCTCGGAGAACGCCTTGACGCACTCGTAGGCGGCTTGGATACCGGCGAGCATGCCCTGCCGCCAGAAGTCGTCGCGCGCGCCCTGCGACACCGTCGCACCCTCCCGGTTGAAGCCGAAGAAGGGCAGCGAGAGGTCTTGGAAGAACTGCGAGCGGTCGGCGAGCACGCCGGCCCGGATACCATCGAACGCCGTGATCGGCGTGCCCTCGGGGTTGGACTCCGACTGCACCATCACGGGCGGCACCGCACCTGCGGTGATCACCTTGGCGACACGGCCGGCACCGTGCTGGGCCGCGTAGCGCACGACCTCGCCACCACCGGTCGAGTGCCCGATGAGCACGACGTCGCGCAGGTCGAGCCCGTCGATGAGCTCCGCGAGGTCGCGGGCGTAGGTGTCCATGTCGTTGCCGTTCCAGGGCTGCGCCGAGCGGCCGTGGCCGCGACGGTCATGCGCGATGGCGCGGTAGCCGTGGTCGGCGAGGAGTTTGCGCTCGACGGCCCACGCGTCGGAGCTGAGCGGCCAGCCATGGCTCAGGACGACCGGCTGGCCGGTGCCCCAGTCGGAGTAGTACAGGTCGGTTCCGTCGGACGTGGTGAAGGTGGGCATGCTGCTCCCGAGATCGAGATTGATGGGTCTCGGCCATCCTCAGGCGAGCCGGCAGCGGATGCCCCCGCTCCAGCGGCCGCCTATCCCTCGAATCGGGACAGGTCGAATGCGAGACGCTCAGTCGAGCGCCAGCCGGTCGGCGTACGCGCCGGCGATCGCCCGGAGCTCGTCTGCGGGCGCGTGCAGGCGGCTCGCCTGGATGAGCCCCTGCGCGACGAGCAGTATCTCGGCGCCGAGCACGTGTACCGGCCGGATCTCGCGCGTGCCCGAGCCGGCCCCGGTGGCAAGGCGCAGCTCGATCTCGGCCGCCATGTCGCGCGTTGTGGCCCGGCACAGCTCCAGCACCTCGGCGCCGCGCTCGCCGAATTCGGCGATGCTGTTCAGCATGAGGCATCCGCGCCGCCCCGGCTGGGTCGCGCAATCGTCGATGACGGCATCGAGCAGGGCGCGGACGGCCGCACCCGCGGGCCCCTCGGTCGCCATTGCCGTGCGGACGAGGTCGACCCGCGTGCGGCAGTACGCCTCGAGCACCACGATGAACAGGCCGAGCTTGCTGCCGTAGGCCGCGTAGATGCTTCCATTGCCGACGCCGCTCGCCGAGGCGATATCGCCGATCGAGGCGCCCTCGAAACCGCGCGTCCAGAAGTCCTCCAGCGCCGCGGTGCGCAGGGAGGCGTCATCGAACTGGCGAGGCCGTGCCATCCGACCAGCGTAGCCGCCCCGCACGCCCCTGCCCGTCGGCCTCACGATGGCGGATCGCCGGTGCGACCGGCGCTTCTCCCGCGAGACTTTTGCTGGAGCGCTCATTCCAGAATGATGGTGCCCATGACCGCGCTTCCCACGCCGATCTCGTCGCACCGTTCTCGTCGCATCGGGTTCCTGCTCTTCGACGGCGTGAAGGCGCTCGACTACGTCGGCCCGGCCGAGGTGTTCATCGAAGCGAACCAGGCCGTCGACGCCTACGACGTGGTGCTGCTTTCGCCAACGGGGGCGGATGTCATGACCTCGCTCGGCGGCCGGGTCTCGGTGCACGCGTCGGCCGCCGACGTGGCCGATCTCGACACGCTCGTGGTGCCAGGCAGCGAGGAGCGGCCCTCGGCGTTCGCACGCGGCGAACTGCTCGACGCGGCGGCCGCCCTCGCGGAACGAAGCCGGCGCGTCGTCTCGATCTGCAGCGGCGCGTTCGTGCTCGCCGCCCTCGGCGTGCTCGACGGCCGGAGCGCCACCACGCACTGGAAGTTCGCCGCCGACCTCGCACGCCACTACCCGCGCATCGATGTGCAGGCCGACCGCATCTTCGTGCGCGACGGCGAGGTGGCGACGTCGGCCGGGGTGGCCGCGGGCATCGACCTCGCGCTCGCGCTCGTCGAGGACGACCACGGGCCTGACGTCGCCCGGCGGGTCGCACAAGGCCTGCTCGTCTACCTGCAGCGCTCGGGCGGGCAGTCCCAGTTCTCCACCCCCTTGCGGGCCCGAGCTCCGCAGGAGAGCGTCGTGCGCAAGGTGACGGATCTCCTCGAGGCCGACCCCGCCGCGATGCACACGGTGGCCGACCTCGCGCGCCACGCGAACGTGAGCATGCGCCACCTCACCCGGCTGTTCCGGGAGGAACTCGACACCTCGCCCGCCGAGTACCTGGCCGCGCTCCGGTTCGACCTCGCCCGCTGCCGGCTCGAAGCGGGCACGTCGGTCGCCCAGACGGCCATCGACGCGGGCTTCTCGAGCGCGGAGTCGCTGCGCCGCTCGTTCGTCGCGCGCCTCGGCATCTCACCGTCGCAGTACCAGCGCCGCTTCCGGTCGGCCGACGGTGGGGCCACGCACCCGACGCTCCGACCCGCGGAGTCTCGCCCGACCGTCGCGGGCTGGGACGGGGCGGCTGCCCGCACCGCGTGACGGCGGTGCGCGAGACGATCACGGGGCTCGGGCTCGACATCCGGCCGCCGCGCTCGCGCGTTGACGGCGAGGGTGAATCCATCTACTTCTACGACCACGACGGCCACCTGTTCGAGCTGCACGCTGGATCCCTGCGCGAACGCCTCGCCGTCTACACGGGCGGCGCGCCGAGCGGCGACGCCTGATGCCCGCCGCCTAACCCTGCCGGCGGTCGAGTAGCGCGAAACGCGTATCGAGACCCACCAGAGCGCCCGCCAGTCCTGTACGCCCGGCACAATCGTCTGGCGCGAAATCCTGCTCACGGTGTCGGCATCGACGAAGTCTGCGCGGTCGACGGACCGAGTCGTTACCCTCGGCTCATGTCGCGCTCAGAGCTCGTGCCATCGTCAACCGGGATCGGGGCCACCACGCACTGGACGCCGCTGCAAGAGCGTGCCATCGAGACGCTCGTGGTCGTGGCATCCACTCTCGGTGTACGACTTCTCGGGGTGGTGCTGCTCGTCGGCTCCACCGGCTCGGCGAACTCGCCGGCACTGGCATTGAGCGTGATCGGCGCCGTCTTCGATGCAACCCTGTTCGTCTGGGCGGGGCTCGCAGTCGCGGTGCAGTTCGGGATGCTGCGTGCTTCGCGCCCGTGGCGCTGGGCGCTCGTGGTGCTCGCGGCTCCGGCGGCCGCGCTACTGAGCGCACTGCCTGGCGTGCTTTCCGGTGCGCTCGGCGGGGCCGGGGCGGCGAATCCGGTCACCTGGATCAACGGCACCGTCTTCACGATCGTCGTCGGCCTCGGCGTGGTAATCGCCGCCGCGTGCCTGAGTCGCGAACGACGTTCGCTGGCCGGTGGCGCCGCGGCGCTCCTGACGATCGGCTCATTGCTCACGCTCGTGCTGATGTGGCAGTTCCTCGACGTCTACTTCACGATCTGGGGCGCGCCCGTGACCGTGACCGAAGCCGACGGGAATCGATACCTCATCAACGCTGGTGCCGCCGCCGGCTCGCTGCTCGGTGCGGTGGCACTCGCCATCGCGGCTCACCGACGCGGGCTCATCATCGCGACATCCGTCGTCGCGGCGATCGGCCTCATCGTCGCGTTCACGGTGCAGGTGCCGCAGGGGCGGTTCATTCCGGATCCGCCGCCGCCACCCGCCGAGCGGTCGAACAACGGATGCATGGGTGAGGGTGACCCCAACTGCGTCGGCGGCTGAAGGCCCGGCCCTCATCTCGAGGGCCGGGCCTTCGTCAGGTGTGCGAGCCGGAGCCTACGCCCGCTTCGTGCCGCGCGAGGCGAAGACGATCGCGGTGCCGACGACGGTGAGCGCCCGAATCACCTGAGCGCCACGACCGATCTGCATCCAGCGAGCCTACGATCGTACGTACCCGCTCAGCTCGGTCGTCGGCGCACTCGAAAGCGCAGGTGGAGCACCCGGTTGCCCTGAATCACCTCGTCAGGATCCTCCAACAGGTGCTGCGCGTGGACCGACCCGAAGTAGCGCTTGCCGGACCCGAACACGACGGGTACGACGTCCATGCGCACCTCCTCGACCAGGCCCGCGGCAAGCGCCTGGCCACCGATGTCGCCGGCGGCGACCTCGACGATGCGGTCACCCGCAAGCGCCTGCGCCTTGGCCACGGCTGCTTCGACGCCGTCGACGAAGTGAAACGGCGCCTCGGGGTCCCAGCCCTCGGGCTCCGGCCGGTGCGTCACGACGACCACGTGGTCGACCCCGCTCGGAGGCGTGCCGTCCCAGCCGTCCGTCATGTCGAAGACGTGACGGCCGGCGATTGTCACCCCGATCTGGTCCCAGTACGGGCGGACGTAGTCGTAGGACGTCTGCGACACCTTCAACACGCCACTCTCGTCCAACGGGACGTCACCGCTGACCAACCAGTCGAACAGCGGTCCGGGCTGATCATTCTCGTCGGCGATGAAGCCGTCTACCGACACCGAGGCGTACATGACCACCTTGCCCATGTGGTGCTCCTCTGCTTTGGGGTGCCCCCAAATTTAGCGTGGCGTGAGCTGTCGCTCTTGTAAGAAATCAATCGGCTGGCAGCGATCGGTTCGGCGAGAGCCTTCGGCACGGGGCCGGATGCATCACGCCCGGTCGCTGTCGCCGGCGGCCAGATCCTCGTCGGTGATCACGCCTGTCGGTTCGCTGTCGATGACCGTGTGCTCGGTGCCGAGCTCCTCGGCGAGTCGCCGGCCCTCCTCGATCGCCTCGTCGCGACTCGCGTAACTCTGCGACCGCTCGGGTTCGCCCTCGACGCGGTTCTCCCACTGCCCTCGGTTCGAACGCGTCTCGACATCGCCTTCGGCCATGGTGTGCTCCCTCCCGCTCGTTCAGTTCGCCCACGCTACGCCGATCCCGTGCGTGCAACACCCGGGTTGACGGAACGCCCGGCCCTCACCGAGAGTCGGGCGTTCTGCGTGCCGCACTATCCCGTCAAGTCGAGCCGCCCTCCGCGGAACCGCTGGCGCATCAACCGGTCGTGCGAGACGAGCACGACCGCGCCGGGGAACCCCTCGAGCGCGCGCTCGAGATCCTCGACGAGGTCGGGCGAGAGATGGTTCGTCGGCTCGTCGAGCAGCAGCAGCTCGTGCGACTCGCTCACGAGGAGCGCGAGTTCCAGCCGCCGCCGCTGACCGTACGAGAGCCCCGCGACCGGCACGGCGAGGTCGCGCGCGTGGAACAGGCCGAGGCTCATCAGGCGCTCCTCGGCCGTCTCGACGTGCTCCCGGAGGCCGGCCGCGTACGCCTCGAGCAGGCTGCGCCGGGTCGGCGCGATCCCGCTGTGCTGGCGCAGGTGGCCGATGCGTGCGGTCGCGGTCACGGTGCCGGCATCAGCGGGCTGCTCCCCGGCGATCACCCGCAACAGGCTCGTCTTGCCGATCCCGTTCGGTCCCGTGACGAGCAGGCGATCACCCGCGGCCAGCTGCAGGTCGTCGACGGATGCCCCGGCGACACGCACCCCGTGCAGCGTGAGCAATGGAGCATCCGGCGCTCTCGGGGCATCCGTTGCGCGACCCTCGGGCGCCTCCCGCTGCGCGGCCGGCGTCGCTCGCCCGAGCGACGGGGAGAACGACAGCGGCTTCGGCGGCGGTGCGACCGGCGCGTCGAGCAGGCGCGACACCCGCTCCTTGGCGTTGCGGATGCGTGCCATCGCGCCGTGGTCGCGGCCCCGCGCGCGGAAGGCGCCCGCGCCCATGCCCGCCTTGTCGAGCTTGCGGGGGATGGCGTCGAGTCGCGTGGCGTTCACCGTGGCGAGTTCGCGACTGCGCGCGAGCTCGGCCTTCCAGGTCTCGTAGGCGAGCCGACGACGTTCACGCTCGCTCGCCTTCGCGATCAGGTAGCCCGCATACCCGTCGCCGTAGCGGGTGACGGATGCTCCGTCGACCTCCCAGATCACGTCGGTGAGCGCCTGGAGGAACGCGCGATCGTGCGTCACCGCGACCACCGTGCCGTGATGCGTGCGAAGCCGATCGACGAGCCACTGCCACGCGGCATCGTCGAGGTCGTTGCTCGGCTCGTCGAGCAGCAGCAGCTCGGGGTTCGACGCCAGCGTGGCCGCGAGTGCGATGCGCGAACGCTCGCCGCCCGACAGGCTCGACCAGGAGCGAGCGCGCTCGATGCCGGCGACCCCGAGCACCTCGAGCGCGGCGTCGAGTCGTGCGGGCGCGCCGTATCCGTCGCGTGCCTCGAAGCGATCGGCAAGCGCCGCATAGTCGGCGAGTGCTGCATCGAGGGCAGCGCCGTCGAGGCGCGCGAGACCGTGCTCGGCCTCGTGCATCGCGCGCTCGAGGGTGCGGAGCTCGATCGAGCAGGCATCGATCGCATCGATGACGGTCGCATCGTCGGGCAGCTCGAGCACCTGGCCGAGCGCACCGATGCCGCCTGCGGCGGCCACCGTCACGTCGCCGGCATCGGGCGGCAGCTCGCCGCTCATCAGTCGCAGCAGCGTGGACTTTCCCGAACCGTTGTCGCCGATGACGCCGATGCGTTCGCCGGGGCGAGCCGCGAGATCGACGCGGTCGAGCACGATGCGGTCGCCGAATCGCTTCGTCGCAGCGTGTATGGAAAGTTGGCTTGGGTACAACATATGAAGCTCCGTTTCCCGGCTCTTCGCAGTCGTTCACGCGTCGCAGAACGCAAGCCGTGCGGCGAATGCGGAGGATGCGACGAAAGGTCGACAGCTCAGGTGCCGTGAGAGTCAGTGGTCGGAAGCGCTGAGATCAGCGCAGAGTGCCGTGGAGCATGTGCTCGACACGGCTCGCCACTAGGAGTAATTCAGAGTGCCCATCGCCGCCACGGTATCAGGCCTCGCGAACGAGGTGCAATGGTCGGAGCGTTCGTGCGGCGGCGAGGTTGGACACCCGGGGTGGCAGCGGGCGTGGGGCTTGTGCCAGTGTGAGCAGCAATCCGTCTCGCATGCGACGAAGGGCACTCATGAGCGACGAGTCGACGAGTTCGGCACCTGCCGCCCCCGCAGCGGAGGCACCCGCGCGAGTGCCCCGGTGGCGTCATCGGCCGTTCATCGAGATCATCGCGGTGGCCATGCTCTCAGTGACCGCCATCCTGACCGCCTGGTGCGGCTTCCAGGCGGCCAAGTGGAGCGGCGAGCGGGCGATCGCGTTCGCCGAGGCATCCGCCGCCCGGGTCGAGGCGGGCGACGCCGACAACGAGGCGCGCGAGGCGCGCGTGGTCGACCTGATCATCTACGCCGAATGGGTGACCGCCAACGCCGAGGGCCAGACGGCACTCGCCGACAAGATCGAGACTCGCTTCACGCCGGAGCTCAAGGTCGCCTTCGATGCGTGGCAGGCCGGCGATGAGGTCGCTCCCGGCCCGTTCGCGATGGACGAGTACGTGCCTCCTGGCACCGAGAGGAGCGCGGAACGCACGGCCTACGCCGAGGCGCGCTTCGCGGACGCCGTTGAAGACACCGAGCGTGGCGACAACTACTCGCTGCTGACGGTGCTGTTCGCCCTCGTGCTCTTCCTGACCGCGATGGCGCAGCGTGACATCCACCACTTCGCCGCATGGATGATGCTCGGGCTGGCCGGCCTCATCGCCCTGGGCGGGTTCGTCGTGCTGCTCACCTTCCCGGCGCGGTTCTGAGCGCGCCGGTCAGCTCCCCTCACGGCCGCCGGCGTGCGAGCAGGGTGGCGTCGTGCACGTCGACCGTTGCGCCCTCGCGCAGCATCGCTCGCGGCCGCTGCTCGGCCACGAGCACGTCGAAGTCGTCGGGCAGGGCGGGCAGCAGCTCTTCGGCGAGGAACATCGCGTTGCGATGACTCGCCGAGAGGTGCGTGAACACGCCCGACGGCGCATGCCCGACCACGAGGAGGTGTCCGCCGGGCGCAACCGCCTGCGCGAGCCGGCGAGTCACCTCGACCATGCCGCCGTCGGGTGGATGCAGGAAGTGCGTGGTGACGAGGTCGTACGAACGGCCGTCGGCATCGAAGGTGCGGGCGTCGACCTGCCACCAGTCGGTGCGGTCGGCGACTCCGGCCTCCTCGGCATGCCGGGCCGCGCGGGCCAGGCCGTTGGCCGAGAAGTCGGCGCCGGTGACCTTCCACCCGTGTTGCGCCAGCCAGATGACGTCGCCGCCCTCGCCGCAGCCGACGTCGAGGGCCGTGCCGGGAGTCAGTACGGATGCCTCGGCGACGAGTTGCGGGTTGGGCTTGCCGCTCCACACCTTCCGTTCACCCGAGTACCGCTCCTCCCAGCTCGACGGCTCGAACATCTCGGCCGCCTCGGCGTCGCTGGATTCGTGTTCGTGCCGGCTCATCGAGTGCTTCCTTCCGCTGCTGCCCGAGCGTACGCAGCCCGCCCGTTGATGGCACCTCGGCTTGCCGTTCCGGCAACGCCGGACCTGGGGGAGCCGCGCCACGGGACGCGCATCACTGACTGCTAGCATCCGCTGGTGCGCATACTCCGCAGGGCGATCACCGTCGTCGCAGTCCTCGTGCTCGTGGCCATCGCGGCGTTCACGGGCGTGTACCTCTGGCAGCAGCCGATCCTCATGACCGCCACGGGCTACGCCGCCCACAATGCCTGCGCCGTCACCACGGTGGCCGGGCGCGACGACTCCGCGACCGACCTGCCACCGAACCCGCTCGTGCCCTACCTGCAGGTCGACGTCGACGGCGACACGACCACCGGCTCGCTCCCGGCCTCGCTCGCACGGCAGCGGGCCTGGTACGCCGAGGGCTTCGGCTGCACGCTCGCCGACGAGCGTCCCGAATTCGGCGAGGCGACGCCGATCTCAGGCGACGGCAACCCGTTCAGTGACGCGCCGACGCCGACGCCCGATCCCGCCGTCGACGAGGCCATCGCGCGTGCCTTCGGTGACGATCTCCCCGAAGCGGATGCCGCGGCGCTCGGCACCCGCGCGGTCGTGGTCGTGAACGACGGCGAACTCGTCGCCGAGCGGTACGCCGACGGGTTCGATGCCACGACGCCCCAGCTCGGCTGGTCGATGTCGAAGAGCGTCGCGAGTCTGCTGACGGGAGTGCTCGTGAGGCAGGGCGTCGTCTCGCTCGACGACGACCGGCTGCGCCCGGAGTGGACCGACGAGCGCGCCGACATCACCGTCGAAGACCTGCTGCGCATGACGGGCGGCCTCGAGTGGGACGAGACCTACGACCTCGGAACCCCCATCACCCGCATGCTCTACCTCGAGGGCGACATGGGCGCCTACGTCGCCGGGCAGCCGCTCGCGCATGAGCCGGGCACCGTGCAGCAGTACTCGAGCGGCAGCACCAACGTGCTCTGCTCGGTGCTCGCCGAGCGCACCGGCCTCGGAGCCGACCTGCCCCGCGAGGCCCTGCTCGAGCCGCTGGGGCTCTCGTCGGCGGTATTCGAGCCGGACGCCGCGGGCACGCCGGTGTGCTCGTCGTACCTCTGGGCGACCCCGCGCGACTGGGCGGCCGTCGGCCAGTTCGCGCTGCAGAACGGCGAGTGGAACGGCGAGCAGCTCCTGCCCGACGACTGGATGTCGCAGAGCCTCACCGTCACCGACGCCGAGGAGACCGACGACCCCGGCTACGGCATGGGATGGCGCGTCAACCCGATGCCCGACGGCACCGTGCGGTGGCCCGGCCTGCCCGAGGACGCATTCTCGGCGAACGGCCACGACGGCCAGCGCGTCACCGTCGTGCCGTCGGAAGGACTCGTCGTCGTGCGCCTCGGGTTCACGCCCGGGGGAGTCGAGGACGCGTCGGTCACGCAGCTCGTCGAGGACGTCATCGCCGCGCTCGGCTGATCTCACGGTTCGACGAGCTAGCGAAGGCCACCTGACGCCGTCGGCGGTGTGTGGAAAACTGGCGGCATGCCTGAGTCGCCTGAGGTGCAAGCGCTCGTCGAAGAGCTCGGCACGCGATTGACCGGCCGCGCGGTCAGCGACGTCGACGTGCTCGAGTTCCGCGTGACCAAGACCCGCGCGAGGCCGCCCTCGTCGCTCGTCGGCGAACGGGTGACCGCCGCGAAGCGGCATGGCAAGCTCGTCGAGTTCGAGTTCGAGGGGTCGCAGCACCTCGTGGTGTCGCTCGGCAGGCACGGCTGGGCTCGGTGGCGCGACGGCGATGGCAACGGCAACGCAGTCGGCTACGACCCGGCCGTGACCGGAGCGGCCGACGCAGATGCCGGCCCCGCGCCGGCGCTCGTCTCCGTCGAGTTCGACGACGGCAGCGCCCTCGAGTTCACGGATGCCGGTGGCTGGGTGTCACTCGGCTTCTGGGTGGTCGACGACCCTGCCGAGGTGCCGGCCGTCGCCAAGCTCGGACCCGACCCCGCCGACCCCGAGTTCTCTCGGGCCGACTTCGACCGCGCCCTCGGCGGCCGTCGCAAGCAGGTCAAGGCGGTGCTGCAGGAGCAGGAGTCGCTCGCCGGCATCGGCAACGCGTACTCCGACGAGATCCTGCACGCGGCCAAGATCTCGCCCGTCGTGCACGCGGCCGCGCTGACCGGCGCAGAGCTCGACCGGCTCTTCGACGCGACGGTGGGCACCATCACCTCCGCGATCGACGCGCGCCGGGGCATCCCGATCGATCAGCTCAAGGCGACGAAGGTCGCGGCGATGCAGGCGCACGGCAGGGCGGGCGAGACCTGCCCGGTCTGCGGCGACACGATCCGCGACTTCTCCTTCGCGAGCACCACGGCCCAGTACTGCCCGACGTGCCAGACCGGCGGCGCCGAGCTCGCGTTGCGCGAGGCGTAGTCCGCGCCATCGAGCAGTATCGGAGAAGCGTCGCCGGGCGCACCGAAATAGCGTCATCCGTATGAACTCCATCGACTCCATCACCCTCGAGGTGGCCGACATCGCGGCCGCCCAACGCTTCTACGACGCCGCCTTCGGGCTCGGCGACCTGCTCCGCTTTCGGGCATCGGATGCCCCGAGCTCGGGCTTCCGCGGATTCACCCTCTCGCTCATCGTGGCGCAGCCCTCGACCGTCAGCAGCTTGATCGACTCGGCGGTCGCCGCCGGCGCCACCACGCTCAAGCCCGTCGAGAAGTCCCTCTGGGGCTACGGCGGCTCCGTGCAGGCGCCCGACGGCACGATCTGGAAGGTCGCGACCTCGGCGAAGAAGGACACCGGCCCGGCCACGCGCGACATCGACAGGATCGTGCTCCTGCTCGGCGCCGAAGACGTCGGCGCGAGCAAGCGCATCTACGTCGACCGCGGACTCACGGTCGGCAAGACCTTCGGCAGCTACGTCGACTTCGCCATGCCGACGAGCCCGATCGGCCTAGGGCTCTACAAGCGCCGTGCCCTCGCGAAGGACGCGGGCGTGCCGCCCGAGGGCAGCGGATCGCACCGCATCATCGTCAACAGCGGCGCCGAGTCCTTCACCGACCCCGACGGGTTCACGTGGCAGCCTGCAGCGGTGAGCTCGCTGGCCCGGCCGGTCGGGTAGCGCGAGCCGCGGCATCCGCTTCATCGCACGAACGCCCGGTCCTCGAACGAGGGCCGGGCGTTCGCGTTGCGCGAAGGACCTCTGGGTCAGGCCGCTTCGGCGATCTCCTCGAGCGGAGACTCGACGACCGGGATCATGCGCGCCGCCGGCCGGACCGTGCGACTCCGGCCGAGGAACGGCACGACGCCGCCGGCGACCGCGAGCACCGCGCCGATGACGAACGCTGCGACATAGCCCGACTCGGCGGGCAAGCCGCCGGCCCCGAGGGTCGCCCCGATCGCCGCAGCGAACACCGTGGTGCCGATCGCGCCGCCGATGGTGCGGATGTTCGCGTTCATGCCGGTGGCGATGCCCACCTGGTCGGCCGGCACGCTGCGCACGATGAGGTTCGGAGTCGACGAGGTGACCAGGCCCGTGCCGAGTCCGAGCGCCGCGGCCGCGGCAGCGAGCTGCAGGACATCGCCGTGGAACAGGGCGATCGACAGCGACGCGGCGCCCGACACGAGCGCGCCGATCGTGAGCTGCGCGGCGAACGGCAGTACCCGACTGAGCGGGCCGGCGATGAAGCCGACCGACGCCATGGTCACGAGCATCGGGAGCATGATGAGGCCGGCGGTGCTCGCGTCGACGCCGAGGCCGTAGCCGCTGGCGGTCGGTGTCTCGGCAAGTCGCGGCAGGTACGCCCACACGCCGAACATCGCCGCGCCGGTCAGCAGGGCGGTGAGATTCGTGGTCCACACGGCGGGCAACCGCATCATGCGCATGTCGACGAGCGGCGTGCGCGAGCGCACCTCGACGGTGACCCAGGCGGCAGCGAGGCCGGCCGCCGCGACGAAGAGGGCGATCACGAGAGGCGATCCCCACCCCCACTGATTGCCCGAGCTGAGCGGCAGCAGCAACGCGACCAGCCACCCTGAGAGGAGCACCGCGGCGAGCACGTTGATCCGTCCGGTGGAGCGGGCGGCTGAGCGAGACAGGCCGAAGTACCCCAGTGCGAGCCCGGCGGTGGCGAGCACCAACGGCAAGGCGAAGAGCCCGCGCCATCCGATGGCGGCGGCGACGGGACCGGCGATGACCGTGCCGAGCCCGCTGCCGACCGCCATGATCGCCGAGAGGGCGCCGATCGCACCGGCGAGGCGGGTCGCCGGGAAGGCGTCGCGGACGAGCCCGAAGCCGAGCGGGAAGACGGCGGCGCCGAGCCCCTGCAGGATGCGCGCGATCAGCATGACGGTGAGGTTCGGTGCGAACGCCGAGAGGAGGGAGCCGACCGCGACCGCGCCGAGCGCCAGGAGGTACATCCGGCGCCGGCCGACGAGGTCGCCGGCGCGGCCCAGCAGCGGTGTAGCGACCGCAGCCGAGATGAGCCAGGCGGTCAGCATCCAGGTCTGGCCGATCGCGTCGGCGCCGATGTCGGTGCCGATCGTGGTGAGGACGGGGATGATGAGCGATTGGAGACTTGCGACGGCGGTGAAGCTCGTGGCCACCGCGATGAAGGTGATGCGAGTACTGGACAAACGAACGCCTTTCGGTCAGGCGATTGGAATATACTGGAGGGATCCTCCGATCGGAGGCTGCCTCCGGTACATTAGCGGAGGACCCCTCCACTTTGCAAGTGAGGAATTCGATGACCGACCCAGCGCTCAGCGCCCTGCTCGACGAGCGCCGGCCGACGCGTTCTGATGCGCGGCGCAATTTCGACGCCCTCATCGAGGCCGGACGTGACGCATTCGCCGAGCACGGGGTCGACGCATCCCTCGAGGACATCGCCCGCAGGGCCGGCGTCGGCATCGCGACGCTCTACCGCAACTTCCCGACGCGCGACTTGCTCGTCGAGGCGGTGTACCTCGACGAGGTGGCCGGTGTCGCGTCGTTCGCCGAAGACCTCGGCGATCTGCCGCCGTTCGACGCGCTCGCCGCCTGGCTGCGCCGCTTCGCCGACTACGTGAGCCGCAAGCGCGTGCTGCTCGACGGCCTGAACCGCGATTCCGAGCTGCTGCAGACCTGTCGCGAGGTCATGTACCAGTCGGGCGAGCCGTTGCTGCGACGCGCGCAGTCCGCCGGCCTCGTTCGTGCCGACATCGGCATCGACGACGCCGTGCGCCTGGTCGCCGGCGTGGCGAGCGTCGCGTTCCCGAGCCCCGAGCAGCGTGAACGGGTCGTCGACATGGCACTCGATGGGCTGCGTGCCCGCTGACGCCGGCGTGCCCGCGCTTGACAGGTGAGAATCCCGCAGCCTAATCCTTGAGGGGGAGGAGGAACGATGAACTCCATCGACTGCATCACCCTCGAAGTGGCTGACACCACGGCGGCCGAACGCTTCTACGAAGCCGCGTTCGGTCTGGGCGACCTGGTGCGTGTGCGGGCGTCGGATGCCGCGACCACGGGCTTCCGCGGGTTCACGCTGTCGCTCGTGGTGTCGCAGCCCTCGACCGTCAACGGCCTGATCGACTCGGCGGTCGCCGCCGGTGCCGCCACGCTGAAGTCGGCCGAGAAGTCGCTGTGGGGCTACGGCGGCGTGGTGCAGGCCCCCGACGGCACGATCTGGCAGCTGGTCACGTCGGCGAAGAAGGACACCGGCCCCGATGCCCGCACGATCGACGAGGTCGTGCTCCTGCTGGGCGCCGGCGACGTGGGCGCGAGCAAGCGGTTCTACGTCGACCGGGGACTCACCGTCGGCAAGGGCTTCGGCAACTACGTCGACTTCTCGATGCCGTCGAGCCCGGTCGGTCTCGGGCTCTACAAGCGCCGCGCCCTCGCCAAGGTCGCCGGCGTCGACGCCGAGGGGAGCGGATCCCACCGCTTGGTCATCAACGGCGGCGCGGAGCCGTTCACCGACCCCGACGGATTCGCGTGGGAGCCCGCATAAGTGGACTCGGGTAGGCGGTTCGCGCCCGTTCGCCGAGGGCGCAGCCTCTGAGTAGGTGGCACCAACTCAGCATGCTAAGTTGGAGTTCCAAACTCAGATCGCGGCGGACCACCGCACAGACCGAAGGGCACATCATGACCACGTTGCAAGGAGCCGTCGTGCTCGTCACCGGAGCGAACGGCGGACTCGGCACCGAGTTCGTGCAGCAGGCCCTCGAGCGCGGCGCCGCGAAGGTGTACGCGACGGCGCGCACCCCACGGGAGTGGAGCGACGACCGAGTGGTGGCACTCGCCCTCGACGTGACGGATGCCGCGTCGATCGCCGAGGCCGCCTCCATCGCCGCCGACACCACCGTCGTCGTGAACAACGCCGGCGCGCTGGCACCGTCGACGATGCTCGACGCCGACCTCGGCGAGGTGCGGGCCTTGTTCGAGACCAACGTGTTCGGACCACTCGCCGTGGCGCAGGCGTTCGCGCCGGTGCTGATCGCGAACGGCGGCGGCGCGCTCGTCGATATCCACTCCGCGCTCAGCTGGCACGCCGCGGGCAACGCCTACAGCGCGACCAAGGCGGCGTTCTGGTCGGTGACGAACTCGCTCCGTCTCGAGCTCGCGCCGCACGGCACGCAGGTCGTCGGCGTGCACCTGGGCTACACCGACACGCCCATGATCGCCGATCTCGACGTGCCGAAGGGTCGCCCCGACGACATCGTGCGACGCGTCTACGACGGCGTCGAGTCGGGGGAGCACGAAGTGCTCGCCGACGACACCGCCGTGTACGTGAAGAGCGTGCTGTCGCGGCCGGTCGTCGAGCAGTACCCGCAGCTCGCGGCGAGCTGAGCCGCGGCATCCGCTCGATCCGGCGCCGTGGGTGAGTGGCAGGATGTCCCTCGAACCGACTTCGCCGGCCTGGGAGGACTTCTGAACGCCATCACCGATGCTCGCTCCGAGCTCGCCGCCCTCTGCGAGCGGGGCCTCGAGTGGTACCCCGACGTGCCACGGCAGTCGACGGATGCCCCGAGCGCGCGCCCCGCTGCCGTGCTCGTGCTGTTCGGGGTGCTCGACTCCGTGCCTTCCCGAACCGGTGGGGCGGTCGCTCGCGATCTCGACGTGCTGCTGCTCCGGCGTGCGGCGACCCTCGGCAGCCACGCGGGGCAGATCGCCTTTCCGGGTGGCCGGCTCGAGGCATCCGACGACGGACCCATCGCGGCCGCGATCCGTGAGGCGGGCGAGGAGACCGGGGTCGACCCCGACGGAATCGAGCCGCTCGGAACGCTGCCGCCGATGCCGGTTCCCGTGAGCAACCACGTCGTCACGCCGGTGCCGGCGTGGTGGACGCGCCCGTCGCAGGTGGCGGCGGTCGACCACGACGAGTCGGTCGACGTGTTCCGGGTGCCCGTCGCCGACCTGCTGGAGCCGGCCAACCGGGCGAACACGCAGCACACCGTCGGCACGCAGACGTTCCGCTCGCCGGCGTTCACGGTGGGCGGCCGCATCGTGTGGGGGTTCACGGCGCTCGTGCTCGCGCGCATGTTCGACGAGCTCGGGTGGTCGGAGCCTTGGGATCCCGAGCGCATCGTCGAGCGCGACGACCTGGCGCGTTGACGCTGTCTCGCCAGATCCCTTCACTGTTGGTCAGGACTTGACGGCTCCGGCGGTGAGGCCCTCGATGACCTGCCGTTGAAGCACGAGAAACAGGATGATCGGCACCAGCATGACGATCGTCGCACCCGCCAAGGCGCCGGTGATGTTGAACCCGAACTGCGATTTGAACGCAGCGAGCGCAAGCTGGACGCTCTGATTCTCAGCGGAGACGGTCAGGAGGTTGGCGAAGAAGAACTCGTTCCAGATTTGGACGAACGCGACCACGGACACCGTTGCGATGGCTGGGCGCGACAGCGGCAGGACAACACGACCGAGGATCGTGAAGTACCCGGCGCCGTCCATCATGGCCGCTTCCTCGAGTTCCGGGGGAATCGACTGCAGGAACGATCGGAGCACCACGAAGGTGAACGGGAACTGCAACGCCGCGTAGAGGATAACGAGGCCGATCTTCGAATCGAAGAGACCGAGCTCGCGGACGATGAAGAATACCGGGGTAGCCAGGCCGACGAGCGGGACAGCGAGTGCCAGCGCGAAGGTGACGTTGAGGAATGCCTTCCCGCGGAAGTCGAATCGCGCGAGAGGGTAGGCGGCGAGGAACGCGACGACGAGCGCTCCGATGGTCCCGCCGATCGCGTACAGGAGGGAGTTGAAGATGTACTCCTGGAGATGAATCTGGGTGAACGCGTCGATGTAACCCTGAACTGTGAGGGGAGTGGGCCAGAACCCCTCGCCCGTGTTGATCTGAGCTGCGGTCTTGAAGCTTGAGACCATCACCCAGAACGCGGGAAGGAGAGAGAGCACGGTCGCCACGATGAGGACCACGTAGAGGACTGTCGAGGCGAGCGCTCCTCGCCGATCCGAGAGATGTCGCCGCCGAGTCGTCACCCTGGCGGAGCCCAGCGCATCTCGTCGAGCGGGAAGCGGTGCCTGCTTGGAAGTCGCGCCAGTGGAAGTTGCGCTTGCGGTCATGATCAACGATCTCCGATTCGGAAGAGCCGGCGGACCAGAATGATCAGGATTGCACCGACTCCGATGATCACGGTCCCTACGGCGTTTGCGTAACCCCAGTCGCCCTGGAGATACGCACGGTATGCGTACAGCGCAAGGGAGACGGTCGCGTCGTCTGGCCCGCCGGCGGTGAGGATGAACACGAGGTCGAACATGCCGATGTCTGCGAGTACGCGGATGAGCACGCATGTGCCGATCGCGTTGCGGAGTAGGGGCAACGTGATCAGAAATTGCTGTTGCAGCTCGCTGGCCCCATCGACACGCGCCGCTTCGTACAGCTCCCGCGGGATCGAGGCGATCTCGGCCATGATCACGATCATCACGAAGCCGAGAATGAACGCGAAGGTCCCGGCAACGGCCCAGCGGGCGGTCTCGCTGTCGAACAGCCAGTCCCGGCCGCTGATCCTGATCGAGGCGAGGATGCTGTTCAGCAACCCGGATCGTGGGTTGTAGAACATCGAGAAGATGAGCGCATACGCGGCGCCGGATATCACGAACGGGATGAAGAGCAGAGTCCGGAACGTCTTCCAGCCGCGCAGCTTCAGGGCGAGGACGATCCCCACCCCAACACCGAGCGGTACCTGGACGAAGACGCCGATGGCGAGGTAGAAGAGCGTGTTTCCGAGCGCCTTCGCGAACACGGGGTCCGTGATCATCCGCTGGTAGTTCTCGAAGCCCACGATCTCCAGGGACCGCCCGCTCCATGATGTAAAGGACGTCGCGATGAGGACCACGAGGGGTACCGCGAAGAACGTTCCGAAGAGGATCGCTGCGGGGGCGACGGAGAGGAACGCTGAGAAGCGCATTCCTCGAGGTATGGGCGACCCGGCTACGCCGCCGTGCTGACGACGTAGCCGGACGGTCGGCGCGCTCACGGTTGTTCGCCACCTGCATTCGCGTCCTCGGCGAGGCGTGTGAGGAAGGCATCGGTGTCGATATCGCCCTGCACGTAGGCGGGCCACAGGTTCTTCCACGCGTTGCCGAAGCCTGCCGGCCCATGAACGCGAACGTGGGGGTAGGTCTGGGCCACGTCGTTGGACGCGGTGACGAGGGCGGATGACAGCGGTTCCAGATCCGCGGCTTCGAGGGCCTTCTCGTCGACAATCACCGCCGGGTTGGCTCCGGTCTGCTCGGCCTGGACAATCACTTCTTCCTCGGATGAGACGAATCTGAGGAAAGCGAGCACCGCTTCGAGCTCGGTCTGATCTTCGGTACCTGAGACCCATCCTGCGCCCGAGACGACGACGAGGCCCTGGCCGTCGTCCCAGCCGGGGGAGACCGAGTATCCGGTCGATTCGTAGAGGCCGTCGATGGCGGCATCACCCTGCAAGTTGGTCTTCACGAACCATGGTCCGTTGGGCACCGTGGCGGCCGAACCGGAGAGGTATGCTGCGGCAGCGTTCTGGAACTCGCCGGAGAAGGCGTCGGAGTTGACGAGGCCCTCGACGTGCCAGTCTCGGAGCCGTTCGGTGGCGTTGTATGCGGCCTCGTCGTCGACGTAGTTCGACCCGGCGATCCCCTCGGTGAGGAAATCCTGGCCGCCTGGCGCGGTACCGATCAGGTTGGTCCACATGAGCATGGTCGCCCAATCGCCGTCCAGTGCGAGCGGGATCGTGCCGGTCGCTGCGATCGCTCGGGCGCCATCCTCGAATTCGTTCCATGTCGAGGGCAGTTCGTCGTAGCCGGCTTCGGCCCAGAGGTCCTTGTTGTAGTAGATCCCGATGGGGTCGCGTTGCTGTGGGATGGCCCAGACCTCCCCGCCTGCTCCGGTGAGCGCATCGAACGTGCCGGGTTGGAATGAATCCGCCCATGCGCTGTCGGAGGCAAGGTCATCGGTGAAGTCGTGGAGAGACCCGGTTTCGGAGAGCGCTGCGATCTCAGCAGAATTGAGCTGGAACACGTCGGGAAGGTCGTCTGCAAGGGCCAGACGCTGGTAATACTGCAGACGTTCATCCCCTGAACCTGCGTTGGCATTGCTGAGCGTCTCGATGCGGTACGTGCCTTCGAACTCCTCGTTGAAACGCTGAGCCGCCTCGTAGTTGTACTGCAGGAACGGGTCGGTGGGGGACTCCTGGCAGGTCGCGCACGTGATGACGATCTCACCAGCCGCGTCTTCCGTGCCGCTGGCGTTGCAAGCCCCGAGGGTCATGCTTCCTGCGGCAATCGTTGCGATCACGACTGCTCGGCCGAATTTGCTGTGTGTCATGCGGTTCCGTCTCCTTCAAGGGTTGGGTACGGGTTTCTGGAGCCCGATCTTCAGGTTGAAGCTGTGTCTAGTAGCCGACGATCCGAGGCCAGTGCCGTTCGATCCCCGCGCTGTCCAATCGCTTCTGGAACTCTTCAAGCAGCTTTTCCGAGTCTCGGACGGCCTTCGGCGTCGTCGCGTTGGCTTCACAGAACGCGATGAGGTGGGCCCCGACTTCAGCGACGTTCCACTCGACCAGCGGCATTCGGTATGCGCCATTGGTGATGTGGGTGGTGCCGATGTTCTTTGCGGCGGGGAGAAGGTTCGTGATCCTGACCGGAATGATGCAGCCAAGGGGGATTTCAAAGGGGCTGCAGCCGATGTCGATGTATGGATCGCCGCCCGTAGATGGGTGCAGGTCGATCCGGTAGATGCCGACGCCGACGGAGTCGCGATGCTGCACCGCCCCGTGTTCGCCGCGAATCTCGAGCGAGATCTCCTGTTCGACCACGGTGTGCTCAGCGACGATCCGACGTGCCTCTCGTACATAGGGTGCCAGGGCGAGCCCGTCGCTCGCGCTGCCAAGGAGGTCTCCGCGCAGTCGGAGGCCG
The DNA here is from genome assembly GCF_030817175.1 of Agromyces ramosus. NCBI lineage: Bacteria > Bacillati > Actinomycetota > Actinomycetes > Micrococcales > Microbacteriaceae > Agromyces > Agromyces ramosus. Next base: position 2,766,965 of record NZ_JAUSYY010000001.1, read on the forward strand.
GGCCAGCCCGTGCCTCCGTCGGGACGTGGAGCTTCGGTCTGCAACCAGTACAGGAAGGAGCGCGACAGGGACCGTGCTCGTTGAATGTGGAGCTCTGCGTCTGGAACCTCGAAGATCGGTGACTCCCAGTAATCGATCTGGGGCCAATTCACGAGGGTGATGTCGGACCGGTATGCGCCCGGCACGAAGTTCTGTCGGGCTGCGATCCGCCTGAACGTCCACAGATTGCGGTCCATCTCACCCACTCGTTGGTCGGCGTAGTCGGGGCGGATGGATCCGAGGTCGCCGTCCGGATTGGGGCGAAACTCGTGTCGCACCGGGGTGAGTCTCTTGGGGTGGGGTGCCGTGAACGAAAGCTGCCCCTCGGGCCAGTGCGGGGCGCGTGCAGCCAGAAAGTGCTCATACTCCGCGGGCTTGTCGATGGTGTGGTCGCCGTCGACGTGGTCGATCGCGAAGCACACGCTCACGGGCTGCATGTTGAGGGGGTCCGCTTGGGCGGGTGCGTGTGGTTCGCCCGTCGATGTCCGTGATTCTGCACCGGTGACGTACTCGGCGCCGGCGAGAGGAAGCAGGTCGCCAAGCTCCGTCGCATCGACCACCCAGGTCGCGCCGATGGTCACGGGTTCGTCGGTTCGCGTGTCTCGGAAGGTGACTGCCCTGACGGTGTCTCCATCGACGTCAGCGCTCACCGGGGCGTGTTCCATGAGGACGCGGAGTCGTCCCGCAGCTCGATGGGGCGCCAGAAGCGCATCGATGACGGCGACGGTCACGAGCGGTTCATGACACAGGTCCGATACCTTGGCCGCACCGGGATTGAGGGCCCCGCGTGTGCGAGCTTCCTCGGTGAGCGGGTAGTGGTCGCGATAGTAGCGTCGGATCTCGTTGCGCAGATGACGATATGTCGCTGTTGAACCGAACTGTTCAATCCACAGATGTTCGTCGGGTGGGACTGCCTGCGACGTCAGCACTCCTCCCAGCCAGCGTGTGGGCTCTGTGAGGACGACGTTGAGTCCGTTGCGCGCTGCAGTGAGGGCTGCGGCGACGCCGCCGATTCCGCCACCAACAACCAGGACAGTGGTTCCGATACTTTGCACGCCCACAATGCTGCCTTGACGGCTAGCTTCAGTACATGGCTGGTTCGCGCATAAATGTGTCTGAAATTGATCCTGCCTCGCGCCACCTCAGCCTGCTGCACTGCGTCGTGCAGCCGCTGAAGCAGGACCCAGGCAGTCAGGTCGGTCCCCGAGCGCAACGTCAGATCCAGATGGTCCTCGTGCACTCAGGACTCATGTCCGTTTCAATCCAAGGCGGGCGGACGTACGACGTCACCGCGGGTCAGATGTGCATCCTCCTTCCGGACCACATTGAGACGATTCGCTTTCCGACGAACGGCGTCACCTCCCAGACGATCATTCGAGGTGATCCCGAGAGGCTCACCGACGCCATGCAGGCATGGTTGGAGAACCTGCGTCCAACGCGCAACCTCTCTGCCGCACTGACGTACCTGGCGAGGGAAGCGGTAGCGACGGTTCAGACTCGCCTCACAGCGCAAGGCGCGCTGGTTGACGCTCTCAGCACCGCATTGCTGTGGCGCTTCATCGCCGAGTTCGAGAACTACCCGGCCGCCCTTCCGGAACGCATTGAAGAGGCTCGCCTCTTCATTCATCAGCACCTCGAGGAAGAGATCACCCTCGACGACATCGCGAAGGCGGCACACGTCACCCCGGCTCACCTGATTCGTATCTTTCGGGAGCACGTGGGCACCACCCCGACGAGGTATCTCTGGGAGCGACGAATCACCTTGGGAATGGAGCTCTTGACGAGCTCGGGAATGCCGGTTTCGGTGGTTGCCGTCAGATCGGGGTTCAAGACGAGCTTTCACTTCGCGAGAAGGATCAAGGAGGCAAGCGGGCTCTCGCCGACCGCATTGCGTGAGGCGTCATGGCGCCCCTCGCAGTCGTCTGAATGATCCGAAGAAGTCCTCGCCCCGCAGAGCCAAGTTCTTCCGATCGGCCCGTTCTCCATATACCCTCAGGGGGTATGGATTTCAAAACCTCTGTCACCGGAATAGAACAGCACCAGGTCGAGGCGAAGACTCGCGGATGGCGCATCGCCGTGACCATCGCGATCGGCGTGCTCAGCGGTCTCGTCTTCCTCATCGGCGGGGTCGACGCCTCGATGCCGATGACGGTGGTCGGTATTGCGGCGCTCTGCTACCTCACGGCCGCCGTCACCGGCCTTCGCTGGATGGCCTGGGCGTTCGTCGCGATCGGCTCCGTCCTCGTCTTCGCCGCAGAGCTCGCCGACGTGCCGCGCTGGATCGTGCTCGCGCTCGCCGGCGTCGTGCTCGTCGCGATCGGCCTGATCAAGCGGCGTGCTGCGGCGACGACCCCGCAGGCGCTCGCCATGCTCGGCTACTTCGGCGTCGCGGTCGTCGCGCTGTTCCTCGCACCGACCGTCGGGCTCGTGCTCGCCGGCCTCGCGCTCGCCGCACACGCCGTTTGGGACGTCGTGCACTACCGCCGCGACGTCGTCGTGAACCGCTCGCTCGCACTCTGGTGCATCGGCCTCGATGTCTTCCTCGGCACGGCGTGCATCGTGCTCGCGATCACCGCCTGAGCGGCGGGTGCCCGCCACGCAACGCGCGGGTAGCCTGAGGGCGACGAGAGGGGCAGGGATGCGCATCGCGATCCTCGACGACTACCAAGGTGCCGCCCTGGACGCGGCCGACTGGTCGGGACTCGACGCCGACATCACGGTGTTCCGCGAACATCTCGGCGACGCCGACGCGGTCGCCGCCGCACTCGAGCCGTTCGACGTCATCGTGGCGATGCGTGAGCGCACGCGCTTCCCGCGCGCCGTGCTCAGCCGGCTCGGGCGGCTGCGGCTGCTCGTGACGACGGGCATGCGCAACGACTCCATCGACCTCGTCGCCGCCGATGAGCTCGGCATCGTGGTGTGCGGAACCGGCATCGCCGTGGCGCCGACCGCCGAGCTCACCTGGGCGCTGATTCTCGGGCTGGTTCGGGGCGTGGCATCCGACGACGCCGTCGTTCGCCGGGGCGGATGGCAGACCTCGGTGCCGGCAGACCTCGAGGGCTCCACGCTCGGCATCGTCGGCCTCGGCAGGCTGGGCCAGCGAGTCGCGGCGGTGGCGCACGCGTTCGGAATGCACGTCATCGCCTGGAGCCCGCACCTCACCGACGAGCGGGCCGCCGCGCTCGGCGTCGCCGCCGTGACGAGGGCCGAACTCTTCGAGCGCTCCGACATCGTCACGATCCACCTCGGGCTCGGCGAGAGCACCCGTGGCCTCCTCGGCGTCGACGACCTGCGCCGGATGCCGCGCACCGCCCTCCTGGTCAACACCTCACGCGCCGCGATCATCGACGACGCCGCTCTCCTGCAAGCGGTCGCCGAACGCTGGATCGCGGGCCTCGGCATCGACGTCTACGACACCGAGCCGCTGCCTGCCGATCACTGGATGCGCAAACCGGATTCGCCGGGCGGCACGCGCGTGCTTCGATCGCCGCACATGGGCTACGTGACGGCAGGGAACCTCGGCATCTTCTACCGCGACGCCGTCGAGGACATCGCCGCATTCGCGGCCGGTGCGCCCGTGCGGGTGCTCACCTCCTGACGCGGGCCTCGCGCAGGGAGACGGGCGACCCCTAGGCTGGCGGCCATGATTGCCGTCTTCCCCGTGATGCTGGTGCTCGCCATGCTGTTCGCCCTCATCGACATCATCATGCGAGATGAGGGGCAGGTGCGGCACCTGCCGAAGTTCGGCTGGATCCTGCTGGTCGTCTTCCTGCCGCTCATCGGCACGGTGCTGTGGTTCGTGCTCGGGCGCGAATACGGTGCCGCCTCGTCGGGCGAAGGCATCGGCTCGCTCATGGCGCGGCGCTCGCCGCCCGCCTCCCAGTACCGGCCACCGGCTCCCGAGGTCAGCTCGACCGAGCAGCAGCTCGCCGAACTCGACCGCGAGATCGAGTACTACCAGCGGCGCGCCGAGCTCGAGCGCCTGAAGCGCGAAGTCGACGGCGACCCTGCGTAGGACGCGGTTCCTGCGGCATCCAAGTCGAATCAGGTCGCCGGATGTCCGCATGGTGTCGTAGCCTCGCGGCATGCCGACGCCAGCAGTTGAGAAGTACGACATCAAACGGGCGCACCGCGAGCTGTACGCGCCGCGCGCGGAGTTCACGCTCGTCGAGGTGCCGCCCATCCGGTACCTCGCCGTCGACGGGCACGGCGACCCCAACGCCGCCCCCGAGTACGCCGACGCCGTCGAGGTGCTGTACAGCGTCGCCTACGCCGTGAAGTTCCGCAGCAAGCGCGAGCTCGGACGCGATCTCGTGGTCGCGCCGCTCGAGGGGCTCTGGCGAGCGGATGACCCGGCCGCCTTCGTCACGCGGGAGAAGAGTGCGTGGAGCTGGACCATGCTCATCGCCCAGCCCGAGTGGATCGACGGTGAACTCGTCGACGCGGCGGTCGAGGCGGTGCGCGCGAAGGGCGGCAAGCCGGCGCTCGACCTGCTCCGGTTCGAGGAGCTGCACGAGGGCGCCTGCGTGCAGATCCTCCACGTCGGCTCGTACGACGACGAAGGCCCCACGCTCGCGCGGCTTCACGACGAGTGGATGCCGCAGCACGGCCTCACGTTCAACGGCGACCATCACGAGATCTACCTCAGCGATGTGCGGCGCACGGCGCCCGAGAAGCTGCGTACGGTGCTGCGGCAGCCGGTTCGGCCGGTGTCGTAGTTCTCCGGGTTCGGAGAAAAAACTTCCGAAGACGCGCACAAACCGGGATACTGTTTCCGAACAGTCGTGCCGAAGGGAATCGGTGCCGGCGGTCGGGAGTCGTTCACCATCGCGACATCCGGGCGAAGACTTCGGGTCCCGCCAGTGGCCCCCGGCCTCCCTAGAGTGACGGCGGCCGCGCTCGCGGCAGGACCCAGGCTCCGATTCGCAAGAAGGTACCGAACCAATGCCCTCGCTCCCCACCAACTCGATCGGAGGGGAGCGGCGCACGCAGCGCGCCGCGGGCCCTCGCCCTCGCCATCACGTTCCTTGCCGGCGGCATCGCCCTCACCGGGCCGATCGACGCCCCGGCTGCCGTCGCCGCGCCCGACACCGGCGGGCTCGACCTCAGCGGCGGCGACTCGTCGCTGCTCACCGCCGAGACCGAGGCCCTCGCGCCCGGCCTCGTGCTGACCGACTTCCGGCGGCTCCAGCCCGCCGGCTGGGTCACCGGGCACGTCATGCGCGCCGACCTGACGACGCCGACGCTCTCGCTCGACGTGCTCGACGGCGGCAGCGTCACCGGCGGCGCCACGCTCTCGCAGCAGATCGAGGGCAGCGGCGCGGTCGCGGCGGTCAACGGCGACTACTTCGACATGAACGCCTCGGTCGCGCCGGTCGGCACGAATGTCTCCCCGAGCACCGGACTCCGCACCGCGAGCGGCGGCGCCCGCCAGGCGTTCACCGTCAGCGACGGCATCGCCGCCGTGCAGCAGCTCATGGTGCAGGGCAGCCTCACGGCCGGCGGCATCGAGACTCCGCTCGGCGGCGTGAACACGCCCGGGCTCGCGAGCGGCGCGATCGGCTGGTACACCGCCGCCTGGGGCGAGCACCCGCTCAGTCGCCCGCTCGGCGGACCCGGTTCGCTCGCGGCATCCGTCGCCAAGGTCGTCGTCGCCGACGGCGTCGTGCAGTCGGTGAGCACCGACCCGGCCGCCGTGACCGGCCCCACCGCGATCGCCGACGGCACGGGCGTGCTCATCGGCCGCGAGGCCGGCGCCGCAACCCTCGCGGCGCTCACGGTCGGCCAGGCGGTCGACGTAGTCGTGGGCGCGAACGCCGACGTCGACCTCGCGGTGAGCGGCTCGCAGCGCATGATCATCGACGGCGTGCAGACCGACGACGACCAGGTCGAGGCCGCCCGCACCGCCGTGGGCGTCAACAGCGACGGCACCGAGATCACGGTCGTCTCGATCGACGGCCGGGCCGGCGACAGCCGCGGCATGACGATCCAGGAGCTCGGCGACCTCATGCTCGACCTCGGCGTGCACAACGCCGTGAACCTCGACGGCGGCGGCTCGACCATGCTCGCCGCCCGGCGCCCTGGCACGGCCGAGGCCGAGCTGATCAACCGGCCCTCCGACGGCAACGAGCGCGTCGTCGCCAACAGCCTCGCGTTCCTCTCCACGGCACCGACCGGTGTGGTGACGGATGTCGCGGTCGCGCCCGCCTCCGAGGCGACCGACGCCGATGCGGTGTTCCCGCGCCTCGGGCGCACCCTCGCGGCGACCGGACTCGACGCGAACTACACCGGCGTGCCGGTCGACGGCGAGTTCACCGCCGGCAAGGGCCTCGAGGTCGAGCCCATCGATGGGGCATCCGCCCGGGTCGTCGGTGTCGCGAGCGGCCCCAGCAGCGTGAGCTTCACCGCCGAGGGCATGACCGCGACCGGCGAGCTGCGCGTGCTCGGCGACCTGCAGCGGATCCGTCCGAGCAGCACCGTCGTCGCCCTTCCGGAGCCCGGGCAGTCCGCCCGCCTGACGCTCACCGGCCTCGACGCCGACGGCTTCGGAGCCCCGCTCGAGGCGACGGATGTCTCAGTGGCGAGCGGCGCCGACGTGACCGTGACCGCCGACGGGGTCGACGCGTTCGTCATCACGCCGAACGTCGAGAGCGGGTCCGCGACGGTCACGTTCACCGCCGACGGACGCAGCGTCGACGTCGCGGTGACCATCGGCTACCGCAGCGTTCCGGTGGCCGACTTCGCCGACGGGGCAGCGTGGCGCCCGGCATCCGACCGCGCCACCGGCACCCTCACGACGACCACCGGACCGAATGGCGAGCCCGCGCTCGCGCTCGACTACGACTTCACGCAGAGCACCGGCACCCGCGGCTACTATGCGGTCGCGCCCGAGATGTCGACGCCGGGCAGCCTGGGTCGCGAGCTCGCCGACCAGCCCCAAGCCCTCACCCTGTGGATCAACGGCGACGGCAGTGGTGTCTGGCCGCGCATCCAGATGAAGAACGGCGCAGGCACGACCATCAACCTCGACGGCCCGACCGTCACCTGGACCGGCTGGAAGCAGGTGCGGTTCAGCGTGCCCGCCGGCACGCCGTACCCGCTGCACCTGCAGCGCATCCGCATGCTCGAGACGCGTTCGGCCGTCAGCTATCTCGGCCACGTCGAGATCGCGGCGCTCGAGGCGATCGTCGCACCCGATGTCGCGCAGCCAGTCGCGCCCGTCGTGCACGACCCCGTCATCGTGACGAACGGCACCGTCGACAAGCGCAAGCAGCGCATCGCCGTGATGAGCGACGCGCAGTTCGTCGCACGGAGCCCCGAGAGCGGCGCGGTCGAGGGCGCACGGCGCACACTGCGCGAGATCCTCGCCGCCGAGCCCGACTACCTCGTGATCAACGGCGACTTCGTCGACGAGGCGAGCGTCGCCGACATCGCGTTCGCGAAGCGGATCCTCGACGAGGAGATCGGCGACCGGCTGCCGTACGTGTACGTACCGGGCAACCACGAGGTCATGGGCGGGCCCATCTCGAACTTCGAGGCGGTCTTCGGCGACACGACGCAGTCGATCACGGTCGGCAAGACGAAGCTCATCACGCTCAACTCGGCGGCCGGGTCGTTCCGTGGCTCCGACCCGACGCAGCTCGGCTTCCTCGACGACGAGCTGGCGGATGCCGCAGCCGACGACGAGATCACGGGCGTGCTCGTGTTCGCGCACCACCCGTCCGACGATCCGCAGCCCGCGAAGGCGAGCCAGCTCGGCGACCGCTACGAGGCGGCCGCGTTCACCGAGCGGCTCGCCGAGTTCCGTGCCGACAGCGGCAAGTCGATCGCCGTCGTCAACGCCCATGTGGGGGCGTTCCACGCGACGTCGACCGAGGGCGTCTCGCAGCTCATCAACGGCAACTCGGGCAAGAGCCCGTCGGGCACTCCCGAGACCGGCGGATTCACGGGCTGGACGATGCTCGGCGTGAACACCTCGGCCGGCGTTGCCGGCCGCGGCGGGGGCTTCGAGACGGTCGACGATCGCACCCGCTGGATGCAAGCGGAGGTGCTCGCCCGGGTCGACGCGCTCGACCTCGACGTGCCCACCGTGCTCACCGTCGGCGAGACGGTGCCGGTGGCCGCGACGGTCACGCAGGACGGGGGCCGCCAGGTGCCCGTGGCGTGGCCGATGAGCGCCAGTTGGACCGGTGACCGCCTCGCCGTCGACGATGGCACCCGGCCCGAGCTCGAGCGGGCGCTGCAGGCGAAGGGCGTGCTGCGGCTGAACACCCAGACGGGCGAGCTCACCGCCGTCGCGCCGGGCGCCGCGACCGTCGAGGTGACGGTGAACGGTGTGACCGAGCGCGTCGAGGTGCGGGTCGTGGGGGAGCGCGGCGGGCGTTGAGTCGCTGGTCGCCGCTGCGGCGAGCGGAAGCGGGGGCCGGCCATGCCGGCCGACCCCGCCGATGGTCTGCGATACGGCAATGACAGTTCCCCCTCATCGATGAGGGGGAACTGGCATGCCCGATCCGGAGTGGTCGGGCGATGCGGCATTTCGCACCCGACAGTCCAGAGGGGAGTGGGGTCAGATCACGTCGCGCGGCCGACGAGCGACGCGACGCCGCGGGAGCGCCAGCACGCAGGCGACGCCGGCGCACACGATGATCGGGCTCGCCAGCAGCGCCGTCGAAACCCATGAGCCCGTGAACAGGAAGCTCGCGCCGAAGATGAGGGCGGGGGCGGCCACGAGCGGCACCGTCCACCAACGGCCGCCGAGCAGGAAGCCGCAGACACCCGCGGCGATGCTCGCCACCAGACACAGGATGAACAGCGAGGTCGGGTTCGAGAACGTCGTCTCGAAGCCGGCGCTGTTGAGCGCTGACGTGAGCGCGCCGAAGAGGATGGCGACCCCGGACACCACCGCCGCGAGCGCCCAGATGATGACGAGCAGCACCCGGAGCGGGCCGCGAACGGGTTCTCGGCGATCTGTCACGCCGTCAGGATAGCGAGGGGCGCCGAACACATGGCGCCGAACCGGCGGGGTGAGGCATCAGGCGCCGACCGACAGGCGCACGTCGACGGTATCGCCGACCTCGATGCCCTCGGCCTCGCGTACCCACGCCTTCAGCGGAACGATGTACCCGCCGTTCTTCGGCCACAGCGACGTGGGCCACTCGGTGTCGCCGATGCGCGCGGTGACGGGCACCATGCCCCACCCGTAGGTGACCATCGCTGCTACAGCCTCGAGCGCGGCGCTCTCCTCGTCGGGCACCGTGACGAAGTGCCACGGCGCCGGGCCCCGCCAGAACCAGATCTCGCCGCTGAACATCAAGTCCACCGGATCGACGCTACCCGGTCTCTGCCGATTGAGCACCGCGACGCCGCCGTGCTAACGTCTTGGCGATCGTGATCCATCGGCAGGAGGTGAGACCCATGAACGCAGTATCCGCAGTGGGTGCTCCCCTGCAGTCCACGATCGCGCGACTGAGGTAGTCGTCGCCGGGAGCGCCCGACAGGCAAATTCGCGAAAGGCGACTCCCATGAACACGACGACTTCTTCAACCCTGCCCGCATCGGGCGAGCGAGCCTTGGTGCTCGGCGGCGGCGGATCGACCGGCAACGCGTGGCTGATCGGCGTGATCGCCGGCCTGTTCGATGCCGGGCTCGACGTGACCACCGCGGACCTGACCATCGGGACGTCAGCCGGCTCGACCGCCGCGGCCCAGCTGGCCGGCGCGACCCCGACCGAGCTGCTTGCGGCCATCCTTGCCGCCGCCCCGCACCAACGGACCGCTCCAGCCGGATCCGACCGCGCTCGCGGTCCGATCAAGCCGGTGGCGGACCACCTGGAGCGAATGCGCACGATTATCGCCTCCGCTGATGATGCCGCGGACCTGCGCCGGAGAGTGGGCGCGGCGGCACTCGACGTGGATGCGGCGTCGGACGGCTCCTGGCAATCGCAGTGGCGCGCCACCGTCGCCTCGCGGCTGCCGAGTGAGCGTTGGCCGCAACGAACGGTGCTCGTCACCGCGATCGATGCCGGCACCGGTGAACCGGTGGTGTTCGACCGGCACAGCGGAGTCGACCTCGTGGATGCCGTCGCCGCCAGTTGTGCCAGTGGCCTTCCCTACCGGATCGGGGATCACCCATACCTCGACGGCGGCTTCCGGTCCAACGCCGAGAATGCCGATCTGGCCGCGGGATACCGACGAGTGCTCGTGCTGGCACCATTCGGCGGCCGGTCACTGGTGCCGCTGGAGTGGGGCACGCATCTCGCGACTCAGGTCGACGAACTCCGCGCGGGCGGCAGCATCGTCGAGACGATCTTCCCGACGAGCGAAGACGAGCACATGTTCGGTGCCAATGCGATGGACCTGTCGCTGCGTCCGCCTGCTGCTCGAGCCGGTTTCGAGCAGGGCAGAGCCCGTGCCGCGCAGCTGACCGAATTCTGGCGCTGACCGCTCCGGAGGCACTGAATACTGTGATGATGACCTTCGACCCTCACGGTCGACCATGCGTTCTCCACCACGCAGCTGCACCGCCTCGAGCTCGAGGTCTTCGCCTTCAACCCGCGGGCGCAGCGCGTCTACGAGAAGGCGGGCTTCGTCGTCGAGGGCGTGCGCCGCGACGCGCTCCGCTTCGACGGCGCCTTCGTCGATGCGATCGTCATGTCGATCCTCCGGCCCGAGTGGGAGGCGAGCCGCGAGCAGATCGCCGGGTGAGCTGCGCGGGCGCCGTGTCGCCGGCTGATCCCCGCGTTGCGGAGCAGATCATATGCGCGCATACTATCCGAGTGATCCTGTTGAGCTCCGGACGCGCGTCGACGCGTCATCCGCCTGATGCCGTCTTCGCCCGATGGGCGGATCCTGCGACGTGGCCGGAATGGGATCCGGACCTGGAGTGGGTGCGGTTCGCCGGGCCTGCGATGCTGGGGTCTCGCGGGACGCTGAAGCCGACGTCGGGTCCGCCGCTGTCGTTCGCCGTGAGCGCGTTCGAGGAGGATCGTGTCTTCACCGATACCGGAACCCTGCCGGGTGCTCGGCTCGCGTTCGAGCACCGTGTCACGCCGGTGCCGGGTGGGAGCGAGGCGGTCGTGGAGATCCGGGTGCATGGTGCGCTCGCGTGGCTCTGGAAGCGAGTGATGGGCGGCAGCCTCCGCGGTGCAGCCCAGTCGAGCCTCGACGGGTTGCTGGCCCATCTGGACGGGCGGGGTTGACGATGGGGCTTCGGTCGACGTTCGAGCATCGTGATGCCAGCCCAGGCCTGTTGCTGTGGCGGGTGAGCATGGCGTGGCAGGCGAAGCAGCGTGCTGCGCTGCGCCCGCACGAGCTCACGCACGTGCAATTCGTGCTGCTCGCCGGCCTCGTCGACCTCGCACTGCCGGTCAGCCAGGCGGATCTCGCGAGGAGCATGGGCGTCGACGCGATGATGACCTCGCAGGTGCTGCGCGCACTCGAAGCGCGCGTGCTCGTCGCTCGCCATCGCGACGCGAATGACACGCGCGTCGTCAACGTCGAGGCGACCCCGGCCGGCGAACGACTCGTCAATGCGGCGATCGGCGATGTCGAAGCGACCGACCGTGACTTCTTCGCATCGCTCGGCCATGACCAGGCCACGTTCACCGGGTACCTCGGTGCACTGCTGCGGTGATGCGCTCGAGCAGGCAGCAGACGGTGCGTCCGGTGGTCGGCATGCGCCGGGTCTCTCAGGTCCGTAGCCGACCGCGCAGGTGTCGGCGGGCGGTGGCAGACTGGCGGCGTGCTGCTCGATGAGCTCGTGACCACTGCCGAAACCGTGACCGCCACGCGATCACGGCTGGCGAAGGTCGACGCGCTCGCCGCGTTGCTCGCACGGCTCGAGCCCGACGAGATCGCGCCCGCGGTCGGGTTCCTCGTGGGCAAGCCGCGGCAGGGGCGCGTCGGCGTCGGCTGGCGCAGCATCGGGGCCGCGATGGGTGAGGCGGCGGATGCCCCGAGCATCACGGTCGGCGAACTCGACGCGATGCTCGAGCGGCTGGCCGGCGACATCCGGTGCCGGCTCGTCCACCGACCGCAGTCGCGAGCTCCGCGAGCTCACCGCCCGGGCCACCGAGCGCGAGCAGGACTTCATCGGGCGGGTGCTGCTCGGCGAGATGCGCACCGGCGCGCTCGAGGGAGTGCTCACCGACGCCATCGCCCGGGCTGCCGATCGCCCCGGTGCCGTGGTGCGCCGCGCGGCGATGCTCTCGGGCGACCTCGGCGAGACGGCGCGCCTCGCGCTCACCGGCACGGCCGAAGCGCTCGAGTCCGTCGGGCTCGTCGTCGGGCGCCCGGTGCTGCCCATGCTCGCCGCCACGGCATCGACTGCCGCGGCCGCGCTGGCGACGACGGGCGAGGCATCCGTCGAATACAAGCTCGACGGGGCGCGCATCCAGGTGCATCGCGCCGGCGACGAGGTGCGCGTCTTCACCCGCAACCTCGCCGACGTCACCCATCGCCTGCCCGAGGTCGTCGACGTCGTGCGGCGGCTTCCCGTGCGCGACGTGATCCTCGACGGCGAGACGCTCTCGCTCGACGAAGACGGGGCGCCGCGCCCGTTCCAAGAGACGATGTCCCGGTTCGGTGCCGATGCCGCACGCGAGACGCTGCTGCATCCGTGGTTCTTCGACGTGCTGCACGTCGACGGGCGCGACCTGCTCGACGAGCCGCTCTCGACGCGCCTCGGCGAACTCGAGCGCATCGCCGGCGACTACCGCATCCCGGGCGAGGTGACCGACGATCCCGAGGTCGCCGAGCGGGTGTCGCACGACGCGCTCGCCGCCGGGCAGGAGGGCGTCGTCGTCAAGGCGATCGGCTCGCCGTACGCGGCCGGCCGACGGGGGTCCAGCTGGATCAAGGTGAAGCCCGTGCACACCTACGACCTCGTGGTACTCGCGTGCGAGTGGGGTTCGGGCCGGCGCACCGGACTGCTGTCGAACCTGCATCTGGGCGCACTCGACCCGACTGGCGAGTTCGGCGAACCGGGCCAGTTCGTGATGGTCGGCAAGACGTTCAAGGGCCTCACCGACGCGCTGCTCACCTGGCAGACCGAGTACTTCCCGCAGATCGAGGTTCGTCGCACGGAGAACACCGTGTGGGTGGCGCCCACCACCGTGGTCGAGATCGCGATCGACGGGGTGCAGCGCTCGAGCCGGTATCCCGGTGGCATCGCGCTCCGCTTCGCGCGGGTCAAGCGCTACCGCGACGACAAGCGGTCCGAAGAGGCCGACACGATCCAGACGCTGCGTGCCCTGCTTCGCGAGTAGCGCTCGGATTCGGCGAACCCCTGTCGGGCGGCGCCGATCCGTGCTGTGATGAGGCGTGAGCAACGGGCGAACATGACGGATCGCCGCCGGCCACCCGACGACCAACTCGTCGTTCGGGTCACCGGCGGCATGGTGCGCGGCGTGCGGGAACGCGGGCTGCTCGCTTGGCGAGGCATCCCGTATGCGGCACCGCCCGTGGGCGAGCTGCGGTTCGCGCCGCCCGCACCCACCGTGCCGTGGGAGGGCATCCGCGATGCCTTCGACTTCGGTGCCATCGCGCCGCAGACGCTCGGCAATCGGTTGCTGCGGTCGCCGCCGGCGGTGGATGCCTCGTCGGAGGACTGCCTCACGGTGAACGTGCACGCGCCCCACCACCGGGAACTCGCCTCGGCGCCACTGCCCGTCATGGTCTTCATCCACGGCGGCGGGTACAGCGCGGGATCGTCGCGCGAATACTCGGGACAGGGCGAGGGGTTCGTGCGCAGCGGCCGAATCGTCTACGTGAGCTTCAACTACCGGCTCGGGCCGCTCGGCTACCTCGACTTCAGCCGCTACTCGAACGCCGAGCGGATCTTCGCGAGCAATCTCGGGCTGCGTGACCAGGTGGCACTGCTGCGCTGGCTGCGCGAGAACATCGCCGGCTTCGGCGGAGACCCTCGCAACGTGACGGTGTTCGGGGAGTCGGCCGGCGGCAACGCGGTCACGACGCTCATGGCGACCCCCTCCGCTCGCGGCCTCTTCACCAGGGCGATCGCGCAGAGCCCACCGCCGCACGCGGCCTATTCGCGGACGATGACCGCCCTCTGGGCGGAGGAGTACGTCGAACTCCTGCGCGGCGTCGTCGGTGAGACCGCCGGGCCCGCAGCACCCGGATCCGGTCGCGGTGTCGTCGACGCCGGAGGCATCCGTCGCACCCGGGAGCTCTTGACCGGCGCCGACCCGAACGACCTGGTGGCGGCGTGCGCCGCGCTGCAGGTTCGCACTCCCGACGCGTACCCCGGCTCGTTCTGCCTGGCGCCGGTCGTCGACGGCGAGGTGCTGCCGCAGACCCCGATGCGGGCGTTCCGAGACGGCCGCGCGCACCGGGTGCCGATCATCATCGGCACGAACGAGCGCGAGGGGTCGATCTTCCGCGGGCGGGTCGACATCCTCCCGCGAACGCCCGAGCGAATCGGGGCGATGTTCGAGCGTGCGCCCGCTCGAGCGCGGGAGGGGATGCGGCAGGCATACGACGGCCTCACCACGCGACGGGCGGCCGCCGACTTCGGCGGCGACTACGCGTTCTGGTACCCCAGCACCCGGGTCGCGGACTTCCATTCGCGCTTCGCGCCCGTCTGGTCGTACCGGTTCGACTTCGCCCCGCGGCTGCTCAAGGTCGCCGGCATCGACGCGACGCACGGCGTCGAGATGTTCGCGCTCTTCGACCAGACCGACGCGCCGGTCGCCCGCTTCATGACCTCGCTCGGCGGCGAGGAGGAGTACGCGGCGGTCGGCGAGCGCATGCGCGAGCTCTGGCTGCGGTTCGCCGAGGGCGCGCTGCCCGAGGAGGCGTGGCCGCGGTACGACGAACGCACGCGACGCACGCTCATGATCGATGTGGTCGATCGCATCGAGCAGGATCCGCGGCGCCAACAGCGGCGAGCCTGGAACAGGTTCCTGCCGTCGCTCGCGGGCTGAGCGTCGGAGCTACCGGGTCGAGCGGCCGAGCACCGGGAGCAGCTGCAGGCCCACGCCGCTCGCGATGAATCGGGCACGTCGGTCGCCGAGAAGCTGGCCGACCCAGTCGAAGAGGCCGAGGTCGGCGATCGCCGAGCGGTCACCATCGGGGCCATCGGGCCCGTCGACGAACAGCTGGATGCGGACGCCCTCGTAGTAGTCGGACTGCAGCTGTCGGTGCTCGAGGTCGAGTGCGACGGCGCCGGTTCGGAACGCCTCGGTGATGCGATCGGCGAGGCCCGCCCTGCCGGGCGCGGTCTCGAGGAGGGCGCTGATACGCCCGTAGTCGCGGCCGAATTGCGACGCCGCCGATCGGATCGCGACCAGGATGACGGCGAGCTGGCGCGTGATGGCCTCGAGCTCGACGGCGTGGTCGGCTCGCCCGAGCGCCGCGTCGGCCAGGCAGAACAGGCGGAAGTGCTGTGATCGGCCGGGCTCCGACGAGGGTCGCTGCATCCGCAGTGTCTGGTGCGCCGTGCACAGCCGAACTGATGCGGCGGGGTCGGTCGACAGCCGGTCGGCCGCCTCGATCGCGAGCGAGTTGGTCGGATCGGAGACGACCTCGGTCGCGCGGGTCGTGGTGAGCGTGCGGTCCTGCGACGTCGGCGCGAGCACCGAGCACGGCACCGAGCGGCGCGACGGGCGACAGCAGCAGGGCGTCGTAGTCATCCGCGGCGGCGAGCGCGAGGCCGTCGAGCCGGATCGCGTCGCGGAGGTCGAGGTCCGACGGCCGCGCCGTGCCATCGCGCTGCCACTGCTGCAGCAGCTCGACCGGTCGCCGGCGGGCGGCCTGCGCCCGGGCCAGCGCCAGCAGCGCCGGGCGGGTGCGGCTCGGTGAGTCGAGCTCGCTCAGTACGAAGGGGTCCGTCCTCATCGATCCAGCATGCCGTGCGCTGGCGGTGCGTGCGAGACGGGACCGGCGCGTGTCACGCCGCCGGCGCGGTGCTGGCCGCCTTCGTGGTGGTGGCGCTCGCCGGATCGCTGCGGCGCAGCTCCGCGTCGAGGATCTCGAGCAGCAGGGGGCGCGGATGCAGCGGCCGGACTGCCCGTGACGGAGGACACGACCCATTGCGGTGCCGTGTTCGCCGCCAGTTGCACCGACACGAGCCCGGCGGCCTGCGGCTTCGCCGCGACGTGCTGGGGGACGAGCGCCACGCCGAGGCCGCGGTGCACCAGGTCGAGCAGGGTGTGCACGTCGTTCACGGTGCAGCGCACCCGCCGTCCGACGCCCTGCGCGGCGCAGGCGGCGTCGTTGAGCGAGCGCACCGCCCATGACTCCTGGAAGTCGATGAAGTCGAGGTCGCGAAGCTGTGCCCAGTCGACACGCGCCGATGCGGCGAGCGGATGCTCCGGTGGGCAGAGCAGCACGACCGGCCATCTCCCGAGCTCGGTGCGGGTCACCCGGCTCAAGTGCTCGGTCGTGGCGACGAACGCGACGTCGAGTTCCTCGTCGAGCACCTGCGCGACGAGGTCGTGGGAGCCGGCCTGCGTGAAGTGGATGTCGACGAGCGGGTAGCGGCGACGGAAGCGCTCGAGGAGCGACGGCACGTCGACGATGCCGAGGCACTGCTCGGCTCCGACGCGCAGCTGACCCGAGAGCTCGCGGCTGGCGCGCACGACGGCGTCGCGGCCGGCCGTGGCCTCGGCGAGCATCGATCGGGCGAAGGGGAGGAGCGCGAGTCCGGCGTCGGTCGGCTCGACGCGACGGGTCGTGCGCATGAACAGCGTGGTGCCGAGCTCGTCTTCGAGGCTGCGGATCGCGGCCGAGAGACCCGATTGCGTGACCCGGCAGAGCGCGGCCGCACGGGTGAACTGCTGCTCGTCGGCGAGCGCGACGAGGTACTCCATCTGGCGAAGATCCATTGATCGATTCCGCTTCTGAATATCATCAGCATGAGTTGTTGGACTTCTAGCTTGGCCCTCCCTAGTGTGAATTCGCAACCCACACGAACGAAAGGTCCTTCCGTGCAGCAACGAACCATCGGAACACGTTCGGTCGGCGCGATCGGCCTCGGCGGCATGCCGATGTCGATCGAGGGGCGACCCGACGAGTCCCGGTCGATCGCGACCATCCACGCCGCGCTCGACGCCGGGGTCACGTTCATCGACACCGCCGACGCCTACCACCTGCACTCGAACGACGTCGGCCACAACGAGGAGCTCATCGCCCGGGCCGTGCGCTCCTATGGCGGCGACACTTCGGCGGTGCTCATCGCCACCAAGGGCGGACACCTGCGGCCCGGCGACGGCAGCTGGACGCAGAACGGCCGCCCCGAGTATCTCAAGGAGGCCGCGAAGGCCTCGGCGCGCCGATTGGGCGTCGACGCCATCGGGTTGTACCAGTTCCACCGCCCCGACCCGAGCGTGCCCTACGCCGATTCGCTGGGCGCGATCCGCGACCTTCTCGACGAGGGCGTCATCGAGCTGGCGGGCATCTCGAACGCGAACGTCGCGCAGATCGACCAGGCCAACGAGATCCTCGGCGGTCGTCTCGTGTCGGTGCAGAATCAGTTCTCTCCGGCGTTCCGGTCGAGCCTCGTCGAGCTCGAGCACTGCGTGGCGCTCGGCATCGCGTTCCTGCCATGGTCGCCGCTCGGGGGCATCCGTCGCGCCGGTGACGTCGGTCGGAACCACTCGGCATTCCAGGATGTCGCGGACGCGCACGGCGTCAGCCCCCAGCAGGTGGCGCTCGCGTGGGAGCTCGCGCTGGCACCGGTCGTCATTCCCATTCCCGGCGCCTCGCGACCCGGCAGCATCGAGGACTCGGTGCGAGCGGCCGAGCTCACGCTGACCGACGCCGAGCTCGCCGGCCTCACCGAGCTCGCCCAGGCCGCGTGACCGAGCCCGCTCGCGTGACCGACCCCTCCAGAAGGAGCACCATGAAGACCATCACCATGCCCGGCACCGAGATCGTGGCACCCAACGTGGTGCTCGGCCTCATGCGCATCGCCGACAAGACCGACGACGAGGTGCGTGCGCTCGTCCGTGCCGCGCGCGACGCCGGCATCGACTTCGTCGACCACGCCGACATCTACGGCAACGACCTGCACGGCTGCGAACGCCGCTTCGCCGAGGCGATGCAGCTCACCGCGTCGCAGCGCGCCGAGCTCACCATCCAGACCAAGGCCGGCATCGTCAAGGACGGGCCGTACTTCGACTTCTCGTACGAGCACATCATCGAGTCCGTCGAGGGTTCGCTCACGGCGCTCGAAACCGACTACATCGACATCCTCCTGCTGCACCGGCCCGACGCCCTCGTCGAGCCCGAGGAGGTCGCCCGGGCGTTCGACGAGCTCGAGGCGGCGGGCAAGGTGCGCGCGTTCGGCGTCTCGAACCACACACCGCGCCAGATCGACCTGCTGAAGAAGTACGTGCGCCAGCCGATCGTCGCGAACCAGCTGCAGCTCTCGATCACGCACGCGCCGATCATCGCGCAGGGCGCCGCCGCGAACATGTCGGGCGAGGAACAGTCGGTCGGCCTCGACGGCGGCGGCATCGTCGACTACTGCCGGCTCAACGACATCACCGTGCAGGCGTGGTCGCCGTTCCAGGCCGGGTTCTTCACCGGCGTCTTCCTCGGCTCGCCCGAGTACGTCGCGCTGAACTCCGTCATCGACCGGCTGGCCGCTGCCTACGACGTGCCGCCGATCGCGATCGCGACCGCGTGGATCACGCGTCACCCGGCGAACATGCAGGTCGTGCTCGGCACGACGAGCCCCGATCGCGTCACGGGCGCAGCGCAGGGTTCCGACCTCCCCCTCACCCGGGTGGAGTGGTACGAACTGTTCCGGGCGGCGGGGCAGCTCGTTCCCTGAGGCGGCGCCAGGACGAGCGTGGCAGGGCCGCGACTGTTGTCGCGGAGGGAAACGCGAGCAATACTGCATGGGTGGCCCGCGATTCCCACGCAGCGCCGACGAACGGCTCCGGCCCGCCGATCGACGTCCCGCCGCCGCCGCATCGACCCGAGCGCGACGCGTCCGCCGACGCGCGCGGCGCCGGACCCGACGCTCGCCCGCCACGAGCGTCGGCGCTCGTCGGCGCGGCCCTCCTCCTGCTCCTGCTCGGCGCATTCCTCCTGATTCACGCCACCGCGAACCTCCGCTATCAGGAGGCCGTCGCCGCCCATCGCCTCGCGGTCGCGGACGCGCGGGAGGCGATCGCCGGGCTCGGCGAGGTCGAGGCGGATGCCACGGCCACGCGCGAGATCGCCGCCGAGCTGCTGGTGGCTCCGGACGCGTTCATCGACACGGCAGCGAAGGGCGAGCTGTCGACGGTCGCGGCCGAGCTCGGCCTCCTGCTCGACAACGGCGCACGGCTCGACGAGGAGCCGGCGATGCGGCCCCGTCCGCGGCCGGTCTGGTACGCCGATCTCGACCGGGCGTCGGAGCGGCTCGAAGCCGGAGCGGCGCAGTTCGATGCCCGAGCCGCCGAGGCGGCACGACACGCGGCCGCGCTCTCGGCCGCCGGTGATCTCACGAAGGAGTCGGGGCTGAGGTTCGTCGCAGCGATCCAGCCGGTCGCCGGGGTCGTTCGAGGCCGCGCACGGTTCGGCGAGGAATCTCGATCGGATCGCCTTCCGCACGGCGGTCGAGCGCGTCGCAGGCGCGAAGACGTGGACCTCCGATGCGGCGGCACGTGTCGATGCGTACGTGGCCGCCGCGACCGCAGTGGAGGCATCGCACGCCGCCGAGGAGGCCGAGAAGGCCGGTCCGCTCTACGATCGCCGGGTCGCGGTCGAGGCCTTCGCCCGTTCGATCGCGGGAGGGGTGCTGCTCGAGTTCGACTGGGCGCCAACGGTGAACGGACTCGGCGGCGACGGCACCTCTGCGGGCACGGCGACGTGGGATGCCCAGGGCGGCGGCTTCTCGACGATCACCCTCACGAACAGCGTCGCCGAGGCGTGGAATCACCCGAACGTCGTGGCGCTCGTCGCCCATCAGGTCGGGCACGCGATCACCTCGAAGTGCTACGGCGACATCGTCACGCCCGAGCTCGCCGCCGACGACGAAGCATGGGCCACCGCCTGGGCGATCGGCATGGGACACACCGCCGACGGCAACGGCGAGAGCAACTACGGGCGCCCGTCCGACGAGCTCATCGAACTGTCGAAGTCGTGCCGTTGACGCGTCGGGGCGTCGGGGTCGGGTGCTCGGGCGGCTACGACGGGCGCCGCGTCTCGAGTGCCCAGATCGCCATCTCCACGCGGTTGCGGGCGCCGAGCTTGGCCATGAGGCTGCCGACGTGGGTCTTCACGGTGCTGAGCGAGATGTAGAGCTCGGCCGCGATCTCGGCATTGCTCAGGCCGCGCGCCACCGCGGCGAGCACCTGCTGCTCACGATCGGTGAGCGGCTCGGCGGGCGCCGGCGCGGGCACCGCGGGCGTCGAGCCCGCGAACGTCTCGAGCAGCCGCACCGTGATGTTCGGGGCGATGAGCGCGTCGCCCCGGGCCGCCGCGTGCACGGCCTGCGCGAGCAGCTCGGCGCCCGCATCCTTGAGGAGGAACCCGCGCGCACCCGCCCGAAGTGCCGCGTAGACGTACTCGTCGAGGTCGAACGTCGTGATCACGACGACCGGGATCGGCTGCTCGACGTCGGGCCCCGCCAGCGCGCGGGTCGCCTCGATGCCGTCGAGCACCGGCATTCGGATGTCGAAGAGGCAGACGTCGGGGCGGAGGCTCCGCGCGAGTCGCACGGCCTCGGCGCCGTCGACCGCCTCGCCCACCACCTCGATGCCGGGCTGCGCATCGAGGATCATTCGCAGCCCGGTGCGCACGAGCTCCTGGTCGTCGGCGACGAGCACGCGCACGGTCATGTCGACCAGCCCGCTCGGGGGAGCACCGCGGTGACCGCCCAGCCGCCGCCGGCCGCCGGGCCGGCCTCGCACGTGCCGCCGAGCAGCGTCGCCCGCTCGGTCATCCCCGTGATGCCGTAGCCGGGAGTGGCAGACGCCGCGAATGCCCCGGACGCCACGGATGCCGCGACGTCGCCGTCGTCGCGGACGTCGAGCCGGATGCCCGCCTCGTCGGCGTGCACCCGCACGTCGACCCGAGTGGCGTTGCGGGCATGTCGCCGGGCGTTCGTGACCCCCTCCTGCGCGAGGCGGTACACGGTGGCCGCCACGGTCGGCGGGATCGCGTCGACGTCGCCCGAGAGCTGCACCTCGACGGCCGGGCCGCCCGACCCGGGCTGCGCGAGTCGGCGGAGATCGGCGATGCCCGCGCTCGGCGCGGTCGTC
The DNA here is from genome assembly GCF_030817175.1 of Agromyces ramosus. Lineage (NCBI taxonomy): Bacteria > Bacillati > Actinomycetota > Actinomycetes > Micrococcales > Microbacteriaceae > Agromyces > Agromyces ramosus. The sequence goes on from NZ_JAUSYY010000001.1 coordinate 2,788,218, forward strand.
TCCGGGGCGTCCTCGCGGCGGAGCACACGCACGATGGAGCGCATCTCCGCGAGCGTGCGGGACGCCTCGCCCTCGATGACGCGGAGCACGCGCGCCGCGGCATCTGGATCTGTGGCTGCCACCGCCGTGCCGGCCTGCGCCTGGATCGCGATCGCCGAGACGTGATGGGCGACGGTGTCGTGGAGGTCGCGCGCGAGCTGCTCGCGTTCGAGGAGCTTCACCCGATCGAGCTCGCGGGCCCGCGCGGCGGCGCGCCAGCGAAACGCGACGCCGAGGCTGCTCGTCATCGCGAGCACCGCCACGGAGCCGATGAGGTCGCCGAGGAGCACCGGGCCGAGCAGGAGCGAGAGGAGGAAGCTCGCCGCCACGATCGCGGCACCGAGCGCCATCGCGCGGCCCGAGCCCCAGCGCACAACCGCGTAGATCAGGAGGAGCAGGTACGCGGTCGTCACGAGCTGCGCGTCGCCGCCGGTCACCGCCGTGACGACCGCCGTGACCGCGAACGCGATCGCGAGCATCGGAAGGGGGTGGGTGCGACGCCAGAGGAGCGTGGGCACGACCGCGATGAGCACGATAACCCAGAGCCACACCCACGGCAGCTCGGGGCGGGCCAGCCCCTCGAGCACCGCGGTAACCGGGATCACCGCGATGAGCGCCCAGTCGCGCCACACGCGCCGGGGTGGCGGGGGAGCGGCTGCTGGAGCGTCCCACATCGCGCGGAGGGGGCTCGTCATGCCCCTCATGATAGGCGGGCGCTCGCCGCCGCAGATCGGCCGGAAGTACGGGATGCCGGGCCGGATCCTGCGACGCGACGACGGATCACGACCTCGGCGACGGCGAGGTTGATCACCCACCCCGCACCCATGAGCACCGCCCAGGCGAGGGCATCGGGTTCGCCGCCCAGCAGGATGGCGCCCACCAGCCCGGTGAACACCTGGGTGCCGGCGCCCAGCGCGATCGCGTAGGCGCGGGTCATCCACGCGCTGTGCACGCGCACGTCGCCGCGGCGGATCGCGAGGAACCCGAGCACGAGGCTCGCGATCATCGACGTGCCGAACACGATCCGCAGCACGAGGAGCGCCCCGCCGTCGTGGCTGGGGAGCGCGGGCGAGAACGCCATCCAGAGGCCCGTCGACGCGGCGAGGAGTCCGGCCGGCAGGAGCACCCGCCCCACGCGGCGGTGCCACGGGCGCCGACGCAGTGACGGCACGAACTGCAGCGCCCCGAGCAGGCAGTAGACGGTGACGCTCACGATGTGCGCGATGACGGGCACCGGCGAGTCGAAGAATCGTTCGTTGTCGGAGGTCTCGGCTCCGGCGGTGAGCTGGCCGAGGCGCGATGCGCCGGCGGCGATCGGCACGAGGCAGAGCAAGATGAGGCCCGACGGCGCGAGCCACTCGCGACGGGTCGACCTCGATCGCCGAGTGCGAGGCGTGCGAGGGGTGCGCGGGTTGTGTGGGGCGCGGGTGCGGCCGGTGGCTCTGGTCATGCCTCGATGCTGGCGGCCGGAGCGGCCGGCGGCATCGGCGCGACGGCCCGAACCCGGTCGTACCTTCGGCCGAGGCGCGGCTCGGGCGTTCGGGCTACGCCGCCGAGATCGCGCCCGGCCCGCGCACCACGACGATGTCGGCGGGGTCGAGCTCGCGACCCTCGTCGTCGACGAAGGCGAGGCGAGCGGATGCCCCGGTCTCACGGTCGGCGTAGAGCGCCGCCGGTCCGTAGCCGCTCGGCCGGTGCTCATCGCCCCATGCGCTCATGGCCGCGAGCACGGGGAGGAGCGCTCGGCCCGCGTCGGTGAGCAGGTACTCTTCGCGCTCGCGCTCGCCGGCCTCGCGGTAGGGCCGTCGCTCGAGGATGCCGGCGTCGACGAGCCGCGCCAGCCGGTCGGTGAGCACGTCGGGCGCGACGCCGAGGCGCGAGCGGAACTCTGCGAAGCGCGTGCGCCCCCACATCGCCTCGCGCACGACGAGGAGCGACCACTTCAACCCCAGCACCTCGAGGCTGCGGGCGATGGAGCAGCGTTCGCCGCTTCCGTTCACCGGGGAGTCCATGACTCGAGTATAGCAACTGAGTTGGAAAAACCGATTCAGCCTGCTAACTTGGAGAATCCAACTCAGACGCTCACGCCCGAAAGGCGGCCTTCATGACTCTCGCAGCGCGCGGAAGCTTCTGGACCGCGGCATCCGTCGCCGGACTCGCCCTCTGGGCGAGCGGGGCCCCGACCGTGGTCTACCCGCTCTACGCAGCGGAGTGGCAGCTGCAACCCTCGGTGACGACCGCGATCTTCGCGGTGTATCCGATCGCACTCGTGCCGGTGCTCATCGTCTTCGGCAACCTGTCCGACGTCATCGGCCGCCGAGCGGTCATCCTGATGGGCCTCGCCGCCCTCGGCGCCGGCTCGCTCGCGTTCGGCCTGGCTCCCGACCTCACCTGGGTCTTCGTCGGGCGTGCGCTCATGGGCGTCGGGGTCGGGCTCGCGCTCAGCCCGGCGACCGCCGCGATGGTGGAGTTCGGCGGACCCGGCGGCGCGCGACGGGCGAGCTCCACGACGACGGCCTCGACCGCGACCGGACTCGCGCTCGCCACGCTCGTCGGGGGTGGGCTCGTGCAGTACGCGCCGAACCCGATGCGGCTGAGCTTCTGGGTGCTCACGGCGGTCACCGCGGTCGTGTTCGCCTTCGCCGCGCTGCTGCCGCGCCACACGCGCGACGAAGCTGCGGGGCCGTGGCGTCCCCGGCTGCCGCGGATGCCTCGAGACGAGCGACCGTCCTTCATCGCCGGGACGCTCGGCATCTCGGCGGCGTACGCCATGGGCGCGATCTTCCTCGCGCTCGGTGCCCAGATCGCGCGCGACCTCGTTCGCTCGGACAATGCGTTCGTCGACGGCGCGATCATCTCGCTGTCGGCGGTGGCGATCGGCGTCGTCGCCGTGCTCGCGCGCCCGCTTCGCCCCCGGCTCGCCGTCACCCTCGGACCCGCGCTCGCGGTCGCCGGCCTGGCGCTGCTCATCGTCGCGGGCCTCGCCCACTCGCTGCCGGCATTCGTCGCGTCGTCGCTCATCGCCGGCGCGGGCTACAGCCTGATGTTCTCCGGCGGGCTCGGCCTCGTCACGATGAGCGCCCCGACGCACCAGCGGGCGGGCGTGATCTCGGCCGCCTACGTCGTGGGCTACCTCGTGCAGGCGCTCGCCGCCCTGGGGCTCGGCGTGCTCGCGACGACGTCGGGACTGCAGCTGGCGCTCGACCTCGGTGCGCCGCTCATCCTGCTCCTCGGCGTCGCCGCGCTCGTCGTCGCCAACGCTCCGCGGCGGGTGCCGGTCACGCCGTAGTCGCGCGCGCCGTGCCTGCGCCGCCGAATCGAAGAGGGCGCGGAGGCGATCGGCGACGCAACCGGCACGCTCCCTACGCGTTCCCGTCGCGACCCGCCAGTCGCTCGAGACCGTCGAGGATGAGGTCGAGCCCGAACTCGAACTCGAACTGGTCGTCGCACCAGCCGAGCGTGGAGTCGGGGTCGACGTGGCGCACGACCGCGAGCATCGCGGCGAGGTGCGGCACGTGGGCCGCCATCTGCTCCATGGCGGCGGCGTCGGCAGAGGCGTCATCGGGCTCGCCGAGTTCTTGCGAGAACCCGAACATGCGGCTGCCGAGCGCGTGCATCGCGTGGTGGATGAGGTCGTACGAGAGCCCGCCGGACCGCAGGGTGCCGACGACCGAGTCGACGTACCGTGCGGTCGTGAGACCGAGATCGGCGCGGGAATCCAGGACGCCGGGGGCCCACGGATGCCGCAGCATCACGGTGCGGGCGGCGAGGATGCGTGCGCGCAGGCCCGACTTCCACGCGGCATCCGTCTCGGGCACGGCGAAGCCCCCCGCCGCCGCCTCGACCTCGGTGAAGACGAGGTCGACGATGCCGTCGAGGATGGCCCCCTTGTTGGGCAGGTGGTAGTAGAGCGACATCGGCTCGACGCCGAGCTGCTCGGCGAGGCGGCGGATGGTGAGGGCGTCGATGCCGGCCGTGTCGGCGAGGTCGACGGCGGTCTGCAGCACGCGGGCTCGGGTCAGCGGGGTGCGGCGCTCGGCGCGCTGCTCGGCCGTTGAAGACACTGGCGCCCTCCTCTCGAGACCACGGTACAAGCGTGTGGGGCGACTTCGCCGCAGCTCTCGACAATCGCTCGATTCCACGATACCTTACGTTGTAAGTCGTACAACGTAAGGTAGGAGATCGAGATGAGCAGCACAGCCATGATCGCGGGCACCGGCACCGGCACCGGTATGCGGGCGGCCGCCGCCCGCCGCTTCGGCGGGCCCGAAGTCGTCGGAATCGAGCGGATTCCGAAGCCCACGCCGAAACGCGACGAGGTGCTCATCCGAGTGCACGCGAGCACCGTGAGCATCGCCGACCACCGCACGCGCAGCCGCGACCTGCCGAAGGGGCTCGGCTTCTACGGCCCGCTCGCGCTCGGCGTCTTCCGACCGCGCAAACGCGTGCTCGGCATGGATGCCGCGGGCGTCGTGGAGGCCGTCGGCGACGAGGTCACCGGGTTCGCGCCCGGCGATGAGGTCATCGCCATGCTCGGCGCGGCCTTCGGCGGGCACGCCCAGTACGTGTGTGTGAACCCGGCCACCTCCGCTGTCACGCGGAAGCCCCGCAACCTCGGCTGGGAGGAAGCGGTCGCGCTCGTCTTCGGCGGGCACACGGCGCTCGCGTTCCTGAACCACGTCGAGATCGTGCCGGGCGCCGAGGTGCTCGTGAACGGGGCATCCGGAGCGGTGGGCACCGCCGTCGTGCAGCTCGCGAAGCAGCGTGGCGCCCGGGTCACCGCCGTCTGCAGCGGTGGCAACGCCGAGCTCGCCAGGTCACTCGGCGCCGATCGGGTCGTCGACTACAGCGTCGAGGACTTCGCCGCCGCCGGTGAGAGCTACGACGTGATCGTCGAATGCGTCGGCAACGCGCCGTTCGAGCGCGTCGGGCAGTCGATCAGGCCCGGCGGCGCGCTGCTGCTCGTCATCACGAGCCTGCACAGCATGCTGACGGCGTCACGCGACCGCAAGCGCTCCGGCAAGCTCGTGACCTTCACCGGTGCACCCGTCAGCGGAGTCGACCTCGCCACGATCGTGCGCCTCGCCGAGGCCGGCGAGTTCCGGCCCGTGGTCGACCGCGTCTACGACCTCGACGAGATCGTCGAGGCGCACCGCTACGTCGACACCGGCCGAAAGCGCGGCAACGTCGTCCTGCGCATCGGGTAGACGGCCCTCGGCGCGCGGGCCGCTCAGGGCTCAGGGCTCCGCGCGCCCATCCTCGATCTCCGAGATGTCGACGCCGGTGACGGGCTCACCCGCGGGCTCGAACACGAGCTGGATCGCGCCCTTCGGGAAGACCTTCGGCGGCTCGGCGAGCGTGAAGGCCGAGGGCACGAGCCCATCGGTCCACAGTCGCTTCCCGGTGCCGAGCGTGATCGGGTAGACCCAGAGGTTGAGCCGGTCGACGAGGTGCTCCTTCAGGAGCGTCTGCACGAGGTCGCCGCTGCCGATCACGTGGATCTCGTCGAAGCGGTCGCGGATCGCGCGGACCTCGGCCGCGACATCCGTCACGACCGTCGTTCCCTCCCAGCTCGGGTCGGTGAGCGTGCGCGAGGCGACGAACTTCGGCACCGCGTTGAACTTGGAGGCGATGGGGTCGCCTGCGGGCCGCGCCGGCCAGTACGGGGCGAAGATGTCGTAGGTCTTACGACCGAGCAGCAGCGCCTGCAGACGATCGATGCCGACGCCGATCGACGCACCCGACTCGTCGTCGAAGTACGCGCCCTGCCAGCCGCCGAACTCGAAGCCGCCCTCGCGGTCCTCGTCAGGGGCACCAGGCGCCTGGTAGACCCCGTCGAGGGTGATGAAGAGGTCGACTGCGATGATTCCCATGATGTGCTCCTTCGAATGAACGGGCAGCGGATGCCGCCTCTACCTGGACATCGAACGGGGTGCCGCGGTTTCGACATCGCGATTCCAATCTCTCGCAACGCGCGCGCTGGACGGAACCCCCTGGCGCTCGGCCGTCACGACGAACGGTCGCGACGGGAGCCGAGTCATCCGCCCGACACCGGCATCCAGACCCGCATCGTCGATGGCCCCCGGTTCGCCCAGTCCTTGTAGGGCCGGAGCTTCGCGGTGAAGAGCTCGCCGAACCCGGTCGCCGCGGGCGCGTACGCCCACGCATCCTCAGGTGCCGTTCGATGGCGCAGTCGCACGATCGCGCCGTCGCCATCGTCGACGGGAGCGAAGGTCGGGTCGAGTTCCACATGCTCGACATCGATGCCGTCGGGAAGGTCGACGTCTTCGAGCGCGAGCACGAGCGGACCGCGCTCCACGGCAGCCTGGCCGCGCACGGCGTCGACGCGCGGATGTGCGCGGCTGAAGCGCGGCTCCAGGGGGAGCCGGAGCTCCATCACGTCGCCGGCCGAGAAGCTGCGCTGCAACGTGAAGACGCCTTCGGTCGCCACCGTCGTTCTGCCGGGGAGCGAGTCGGAGCCCGCGCCCGTGACGGCGACCTCGGCTCGCCCGTGAGCCCACGCGGGGATCCGCAGGGAGACGTGCACCAGGCGGGCGGGGGCAGCCAGCACGACGACGCGCACCGACCCGTCGTTCGGGTACTCGCTCTCGACGCGGAGCGCGAAGCGCTCGCCGTCGTCGAGGGTGGTGTCGACCGTGTACGAGCCGTACTGGTGCAGCTGCACCCCGTCACCGTCGGTCGTCGCGAAGTACCCGGCCACGGACGCCAGCGTGCGGGCGACATTGGTGGGGCAGCACGACACCTCGAACCACGGCGCCCGCATGCTCGCCTCGGCACGCTCGCTGAGTTCGTCGTCGTCGGTCGCGACCCCGGCCGTGCGCTGGTGCAGCGTGTTCGCGTAGTAGAACGCCCGGCCGTCGGCGCGCGGCGACACGAGCACGGCGTTCAGCAGGGTTCGCTCGATCTGGTCGGCGTACCCCGCGTCGCCCGTCTGCATGAGCAGGCGCCAGCTCAGCATGACCGACGCGATCGCTGCGCACGTCTCGGCATAGGCGCGGTCGGACGGCAGCTCGAAGTCGTCGCCGAACTCCTCGTTCTGGTGGTGTGCGCCGACCCCGCCGGTGAGGTAGCTGCGGCGGGCGATCGTGCGCAGATACTGGGCTTCGACCGCGGCGAGCAGCTCGTCGTCTCCGGTCTCGACGGCGATGTCGACGGCGCCGGCGGAGAGGTAGAGCGCCCGCACCGCGTGGCCGCGCAGCACTTCGGCCTCCCGTACCGGCACGTCGTCCTGGAAGTACTCGTGCCCCTGGAACAGTGTCGTGGCCAAGTTGCCGTGGCCCCGCCGTTCGACGAACAGCCGGGCGAGTTCCAGGTAGCGGGCCTCGCCGGTCGCGCGGGCGAACTCGGCGAGGGCGACCTCGATCTCGGGATGCCCGCACACCGCCGTCCGGCCATCGGGACCGAACTCGGCGTGCAGATGGTCGGCGAGCCGGCGTGCGATCGCGGGCAATTCGTCGTCGTGGCCCGTACGCAGCCGGGCGACGGCCGCCTGGATGAGGTGCCCATGGCAGTACAGTTCGTGGCCCCATTCGAGGTCGCTGTATCTCGGGCGCTGTCCGGCGCGCCCGAAGCTCGTGTGGAGGTACCCGTCGTCGTCCTGCGCGGCGGCGACGCGGGACACGATTGCCCGGTAGCGCGCCTCGAGCGCGGCATCCGGTCGTCGTCCGAGCTCCCACGCCATTGCCTCGAGGAGCTTGTACACCTCGGAGTCGACGAACTCGATGCCGGCATGCTCGCCCGAAGCGGCGCCGGAAGCGCGATCGAAGTTCGCGATCCAGCCGATGCGTTCCATCCAGCCGAGGCAGTGGTCGATGATGACGTCTGCGTTCAATTCCTGCATGCGCCCCCACAGGCCGCCCGTGATCGTCACGTCGCCGAGTCCGAGCGGGCGGAGCGCCCCCCGCGACGGTGCGATCGGCCCCCCGAGCGCGGTCGGGACGGAGGTGAGGTGCAGAGAGGCGGAGCTGTTCACGGCGTTGTGCGTCCTCATCGGTCGTTCGAAATCGGGGAGTTCCGGGGACTTGTATTGTCGAACCGGTTCGATTACCGTATCGTCTCATCCAGACGGATTCAAGACGCCCGTTCGACAACTCTTCGCGAAATATTCGCGTTCGACGACACTGAACGGGGCTTGATCCGCCATAATCCGATGAGAATAATCGAATCGGTTCGAAGAAGAACGGGACGAGTGTGGCGACGATCGGCGATGTAGCCAAGGCGGCGGGGGTCTCCCGCAGCACCGTCTCGTACGCACTCTCCGGCAAGCGCACCATCTCGAGTGAGACGCGGGAACGCATCGAGTCGGCGATCGACCTGCTCGGCTTCACCCCGAACGCGGGGGCGAGGGCGCTCGCGACCTCGCAGACCATGGTCATCGGCCTCCTGGTGCAGTTCTTCCGAGACGAGTTCTCGCCGGCGATGCTGCAGTACGTGCTGCCGATCTCCGATGCCGCCCGTGAAGCGGGCTACGACATCCTCATGGTCACCGAAGACGACGGTCCGAAGGCGCTGCGCCGCATCACCGACTCGGACATGGTCGACGGGGTCGTGCTCCTCAACGTCGCCCACGAAGACGAGCGGGTTCCTCCGCTCCGTGCCGCGCGCCAGCCCGGGGCGCTCGTGGGCCTCCCGAAGGACACCGAGGGCCTCGACGTCTTCGACCTCGACTTCGGCGAGGCCGCGCGGATGCTCGTCGACCACCTGCACGGCCTGGGCCATCGCGAGATCATCCTGATCTCCCCGCACGAGCACGTGATCACCCGAGGCGGGGCCTACGCCTGGCGTTTCCGCGATGCCGCGCTCGAGCGCGCCGCGCGATACGGGCTGCGGATCTATCCCTACGACGGCGAGACGCAGCAGCCGGCGATCTCCGAGTCGCTCGACTCCATCCTCGATCAGCGCCCGACCGCCACGGCGATGATCGTGCACAACGACGCCATGATCGCCGGCCTGCCGCCGGTGCTCAACGCCCGCGGCGTGCGGGTTCCCGACGACCTCTCGGTCGTCGGCATCTTCTCCGAAGACTTCGGCCGACTGTTCTCGCTGCCGTACACGGCAATCGAGACCTCGCCGGACAAGCTGGGCCGCGCAGCGGTCCAGGCGCTCGTGCAGCGAATGCAGGATCCCGACAGCGCCGGTGCGCCCGTGGTCCGATTCATCGCACCCGAACTGACGGATCGAGGCAGTACCCGCTGACTCTTCGCTCCACGCCGACAGGCATTCGTCGGCCTGAGTGTCGAACCGGTTCGACAGACACCAAAGAATCACCACCGCACCATTCAAGGAGGAATACCGTGGCAACATCGCACACGGCGCGCACGCTCGGCGCCGCCATCATCACCGTCGGCGTGGCAGCCGCAGCGCTCACCGGATGCTCGGGCCCGGGCGAGAGTACGGAGTCCGCCGAGTACACGCTCTGGGACCCGTACCCCGACCGCGACGCCGAGTCGACCTGGGCCCAGGCCATCGACGCCTGCGCCGCCGACCTCGGCATCACGATCAAGCGCAACAGCGGCAACACCGGCGACACGGTGAAGGACCTCACCACGGCGGCCGGCAACCTGCCCGACATCGCCATGGTCGACAACCCCAAGGTCGCAACGCTCGCCGATGCCGGCCTGCTGACGACGACCGAGGACAACGGCTTCGACGTGTCGAACATCGAAGAGAACATCCTCAGCGCCGGCGAGATCGACGGCAAGGTCTACGGCGTGCCGGTCGGTGCGAACACCCTGGGCCTCTACTACAACCCCGCGGTGCTCGAGGCCGCGGGCGTCGACATCGCCTCCGTCGCCGACTACGCGTCGCTCACCGCGGCCCTCGAGCAGATCGTCGCGTCGGGCGGCAAGGGCATCACGTTCTCCGCGGTCGGCACCGAGGAGGGCTCGTTCCAGTTCCTCCCGTGGTTCTGGGGAGCCGGCGCGGACCTCACGGCCCTCGACTCCGCCGAGGCCGAGAGCGCCCTCCAGCTGTGGACGGACTGGGTGAGCACGGGTCTCGCCCCGAACTCGGTGATCTCGAACACGCAGGGCACCAGCTGGGACGAGTTCCTCACGGGCGAGTACGGCTTCGCCGAGAACGGCTCGTGGTTCAAGTCCGCCGCCGACGAGGCCGGCTACGAGTCCATCCAGATCCCCGGCATCGACGGTGGTGTCGCTCCGGCTCCGACCGGCGGCGAGTTCATCACCATCCCGATCCAGGAGGACACGTCGCGCTACGAGACATCCGCCAAGATCGTGGAATGCCTGAGCAGCGGCGACACGGGCGCGACCGCGCTCGGCTACGTCGCACCGACCGCCGACGGCCAGGCCGACCAGCTCGCCGCCGACCCGTCGCTCGAGTTCTGGACCAGCGCCGTCGGCGACGCGAAGCCCCGCACCGCCGACAACCTCGGCATCTCGTACGGCGTGATCTCGGAGCAGCTCTACACCGCCGTGCAGAACGCGCTGAGCGGGGCGTCGTCCCCGGCGGACGCGCTTGCCGAGGCGCAGGCGATGGCAGCCGAGAAGCTCGAGAAGTAGTCGACAGCACCACCGCACCACCCTCGATCGGAGAAAGTCACATGACCGCGACGCACACCGCATCCAGGGTGGCGGTGCCCGGCGAAACGGGGGAGGTGGCGCCGTCCACGCGCGCCGCCTCCCCGGTTCGACCGCTCCCTGCCCGTCCCGATCCCACTCGTCCGCTTCGCAGCAGGCAACGACTGCGGGCGCAGCTGACCGCCTGGGCGTTCATCGCCCCCGTCGTCGTCTACCTCGTCGTCTTCTACGCGTACCCGCTCTACCGCAACCTCGACCTGAGCTTCCGCGACTACACGCTCCGTTCGTTCATCGACGGGACGGCGCCCTTCGTCTGGTTCGACAACTACGCCCAGGTCATCCAGAGCTCGACGTTCACGCCCGCGCTCGTCAACACCGCCGTCTTCACCCTCGTGTCGATCGTGTTCCAGTTCTCGATCGGCCTCGCGCTGGCGGTGTTCTTCTTCAAGCGGTTCCCGCTCGCGGCCACCCTCCGCGCGCTCTTCCTCGTGCCGTGGCTGCTTCCCCTGCTCGTGTCCGCGTCCGTGTGGGCGTGGATGCTCAACAGCGAGTCGGGCATCGTCAATGCGGGCCTCGAGGCAATCGGCCTCACTCAGGTGAACTGGCTGACCTCACCGCAGTGGGCGATGGTGTCCGTGCTCCTCGCGAACATCTGGATCGGCATCCCGTTCAACCTGGTGATCCTCTACAGCGGCCTGCAGAACATCCCGGGGGAGGTCTACGAGGCGGCCTCGCTCGACGGCGCCAACGCCTGGCAGACGTTCTGGCGCATCACCTTCCCGCTGCTCCGGCCCGTGTCGGCGATCACGATCCTGCTCGGCCTCGTCTACACCCTGAAGGTGTTCGACATCATCTGGATCATGACCCGCGGCGGCCCCGGCGACGCGTCGGCCACGTTCGCGATCTGGTCGTACCGCCTCGGGTTCGGCGGCGGATCGCCAGAGCTGAGCCCGGCCGCGGCGGTGGGCAACCTGCTCATCGTGCTCGCGTTCGTGTTCGGCCTCATCTACATCCGCACGCAGCGTCGATTGGAGCGCGCATGACCTCCACGAGGAGGATCGGGAACACCGTGCTCGGCGTGATCTTCACGGCGCTGATGCTCTTCCCGCTCTACTGGATGATCAACGTCTCCCTGACGCAGCCGACGGACCTGCGGAAGGACCCGCCGAATCTCTTCCCGGTGAACCCGACCTTCGACGGGTACTCCCGGGTGCTCGGCGAGCAGTTGCCGTACCTCGGCACGAGCCTCGTCGTCGGGCTCGGCACGGTCGCGGTGACGCTCCTGCTGTCGGCGCCTGCCGCGTTCGCGCTCGCGAAGCTGCGCCCGCGCGGCGGCACGGCACTGAACTTCGTGCTCCTCATCGCCCAGATGATCCCCGGGATCATCATGGCGATGGGCTTCTACCTCATCTTCCACAACTGGGGCATCCTCGACACCGTCCCCGGCCTGATCCTCGCCGACTCGACCCTCGCCGTGCCCTTCGGGGTCCTCATCTTCACGGCGTTCATGGCGGGGATCCCAGAGGAACTCATGTCGGCCGCGAAGATCGACGGAGCCGGGCCGTGGCGTACCTTCCAATCGATCGTCATGCCCATCAGCCGCAATTCCGTCGTCACGGTGTCGCTCTTCACGTTCCTGTGGGCGTGGTCGGACTTCATCTTCGCCTCGACGCTCAACCGTGGCGGTGACCTCCAGCCGATCACGATGGGCATCTACAAGTACATCGGCAACAACACGCAGGACTGGAACGCCATCATGGCCACCGCCGTCGTCGCGTCGATCCCGGCGGCCGTGCTGCTCGTCGTCGCCCAGCGCTACGTCGCCGCCGGCGTCACGGCAGGGGCGGTCAAAGACTGATGCCGACCCTCGAATTCCCCATCGACGAGGTGCCGTTCAGCATGCGAGGCTCCTGGCTGTCGGTGTCGCGCGTGGTCGGGCTGCACCGCTCGGCCGACCTCATCCACCTGGTCTCGCACCAGACCGGCATGCACCCCGTGCTCTCCTTCCAGCCGCTGGCCGGCGGTGCCCCGGTCGAGACGACCGAGTTCGCCGCCCCGGAGCGCGTTCGCTGGGTCGGCGGTGCCGGTGAGTTCAGTGCGGCGTTCGCCGACGTCGACACCGTGCGGGTGCGCGGTGCAGGACTCGGATTGCGACTTGCGGATGCCTCGGGCGGACTGACCCCGTTCACGGGCACGTTCCTCTTCATCGCACCCCAGGACGGCGCCGCCGTGCTCACCTCGTACGAGACCGGGCGGCGCTACCGGATCACCCCGCTCGTCGGCGACTTCTCGGTGATCGGCTCCGAGCGCCTCGGCGCTGGGGAGCGGGCGATCGAGGTGGGCGGCGACGGGGGCGAGTGGGAGATCGCCATCGAGGAGGTGGCGTCGGAACCGGCGCCATCGCGACCGAGGTCATCGTTCGACGAGGTGGTCGCGGCGCGCGCTGCCGAGTTCGCCGCGTTCGCCGACGGTGTCGCGCCCTGGCGCGCCGAGCACCCGGGCGCCACGCTGGCGGCGTACGTGCTCTGGTCGGCCACCGTGCGCCCGCTCGGCTTCGTCACCCGTGAGACCGTGCTGATGTCGAAGCACTGGATGGACAAGGTGTGGAGCTGGGACCACTGCTTCAACGCGCTCGCGCTCGCGTCGTCGCATCCCGAGCTCGCGATCGACCAGTTCCTCGTGGTGTTCGACCACCAGGCCGCGACCGGCGCGCTGCCGGATTCGATCACGCACTCCGAGGTGCTCTACAACTTCGTGAAGCCACCGATCCACGGGTGGATGTGGTCGCAGCTGCGGCGGCGACTCCCCGGCGCCGTGCCCTCCGACGTGCTCCTCGAGGTGTACCGGCGACTCGCGGCCTGGACGTGCTACTGGCTCGATCATCGCCGGGCCCCCGGGGCGACCCTTCCGTACTACGAGCACGGCAACGACAGCGGCTGGGACAACTCGACGGTGTTCGACCTCGACCGGGTCGTCGAGTCTCCCGATCTCGCCGCCTTCCTGGTGCTGCAGCTCGACGAGCTCGCGCGACTGGCCGACGAGGTGGCCCCGGATGCCGCCGAAGGGTGGCGTCGCGAAGGGGAACTGCTCCTCGGCGCACTGACGGACGAGCTCTGGCAGGGGGAGCGGTTCGTCGCGCGCTCGGTCGCCGGCCGACGGGTGGGAAGCACCTCCAGCCTGATCACGGCCCTGCCCCTCATCGCGAGCCATCGGCTCCCGGATGACGTGACCGAGCGGCTGGCCGAGCAGGTCATGGCGCACCTCACGGAGTTCGGGCCGGCCACGGAACTGCCGAGCTCGCCGCGGTACGAGGCCGACGGGTACTGGCGCGGGCCCATCTGGGCGCCGTCGACCTTCATCGTCGAGGCGGGCCTGCGCGCGGCCGGCCACCACGACGTGGCGGACGACGTCAGCGAGCGCTTCCGCCGCCTCTGCGAGCGCAGTGGCTTCGCCGAGAACTTCGATGCGCTCACCGGCGCGGGGCTGCGCGATCGCGCGTACACGTGGACCGCGAGCGCCTACCTGTTGCTCGCGGGCCAGGCCTCCGAGCGTTCGACGGCGATGGCGACGGCGGAGCTGGCGAGCGATCTGGCTGGAGGAGCCTAGCGGCGAGCGTGGGCATGGCCGAACCTGCGATCCCCTCGGCGAGATTCGGTCACGGGCGGCGGAGCATCATCGTGATCGGCGTCGAGCGAACTGCCGAACGTCGACGGCGAGACGTACATCTCGGACACGTTCCCCGATGTGCTGCTCCGCTCGCAGCTGGCGCCGAACCTGGACTGGATCTCCGTGACCCCGTTCACAGCCTCGGCTCCGACGGCACCGGATGCCCCGACCGCCGCGAAGGCGTCGTCGACGTCGATCGCGGTGCACTGGGCCGCCCCGGCCGATGACGGCGGCAGCGCCGTCACCGGGTGGCGCCCGAACGCGCAGAGTGCGTCGGTCGACATCTCGGGCCTGCCGAACGGCGTGTACCAGTGCGTCGGCGTGCTCGTGAACTCGAAGGGTGAGACCGAGACGAAGCCGCTGAAGGTCACGGTGTCGATCAAGGAGTGACTTCGCGCCGCCGAGCGGCACGCGCGGGGTCCGTGGTCTTGCGACCACGGGCTCTTGCTGTTCCCGCTCCCAACGGTCTTCCCAATGTTGACGTCAACATGTAGAGTGCATCGCGGGCGTGTTGACGTCAACACACCTGTCTCACCACCTTCCAATGGCGAAAGAGGTCGACGTCGATGACGATGTACGGCAGACGGTTCACCGCACTCCTGACGAGCGCGGCACTCGCAACGGCCGCGCTCGTGGCAGCGCCGATCTCGGCGGCGCCCGCCTCCGCGGTCGATGGCCTCACCATCACCCCGAACCCGGCCTACGCCGGCGAGGCGTTCGAAGGCTGGGGCACGAGCCTCGTCTGGTTCGCCAATGCCACGGGCGGCTACCCCGACGAGCTGCGTGAGGAGCTCTACCAGGCGGTCTTCGGCGACGACGGCCTCGACCTGAACATCGCCCGCTACAACATCGGCGGCGGCAACGCGTCGGACGTCACCGACTACCTGCGCCCCGGCGGCGCGGTCGAGGGCTGGTGGGCGCCGAATCCCGACGGCGATGGCGGCACCTACGGCGGCGTCTCGACCGACTACGCCGATCGCAACGCGCTGCTCGCCGCGTGGAACGCCGACGGTCCTGCGTCGTACGACTGGTCGGCCGACGAGACGCAGCGCTGGTGGGTCGAGCGGCTCGCCGCCGAGGGGCAGATCACGCACTGGGAGACCTTCGCCAACTCGGCGCCCTACTTCATGACCGAGAGCGGCTACGTCTCGGGCGGGTTCAACTCCTCGGCCGAGCAGCTCAAGCCCGCCGCTGAGGCGCAGTTCGCGAAGTACCTCGTGAACGTGACCGAGCACCTCGAGGACGAGTACGGCATCGAGGTCGAGACCCTCGATCCGTTCAACGAGCCGAACACGAACTACTGGGGCACGACCCTCAGCAACGGCAAGCCGGTCGGCGGCCGCCAGGAGGGCATGCACATGGGGCCGGCACGCCAGGTGGCGCTCATCGACGATGTCCGCGCGGCGCTCGACGACCCGGCGTCAACGACAGATGCCGGGCTCTCCGCAATGGACGAGACGAACCCGGGCATCTTCGCGACGAACTGGGCGGGCTACCCGGCCGCGACGCGCGACAAGGTCGACCGCATGAACGTGCACACCTATGGCACCTCGGGGCGCCTCGGCGTGCGCGACCTCGCGAAGCAGGCCGACACCGACCTCTGGATGAGCGAGATCGAGGGCAACTGGGTCAGCGGCTACAACCCCGTCGACATCGAGAACGGCCTCGGCATCGCCGGCCGCATCATCGATGACCTGCGCGAGCTGGAGCCGAAGGCGTGGGTGCTGTGGCAGCCCGTCGAAGACCGCTACAACATGGAGCCGCAGGGCGAGAACCTGAACTGGGGATCGATCTTCATCGACCTCGACTGCGAGCCCTACGAGGAGGCCGGAGGCACCGTGTGGAAGTCGGCACGTCGTGTCGCCGATGCCGGCGGCAACTCCTCGGCGGCGCCCGAGTGCGGCGTCGAGGTCAACTCGAAGTTCAACACCATCCGCAACTTCACCAAGTTCATCCACGAGGGCGACCACCTGATCGCGATCGACGACATCTCGAGCACCGCGGCCGTTCGCGCCGACGGCACGGGGGCGACGATCGTGCACCGCAACACCGCGGCATCCGATCGCCGGGTCACGATCGACCTCTCGAACTTCGGCGACATCGCCGAAGGCGCCACGGTCACGCCGATCGTGACCACGCAGGCCCCGTCGGCGGATGCCCCGACCGCGAACGCGCTCGTCGAGGGCGCACCCGTCGCGATCGACGGCGTGGCGCGCACCGCCACTGTGACGGTGCCCGCCAAGTCGGTGACGACGTTCGTGATCGACGGCGTCTCGAGTGTCTCGGCGGATGCCCCGGCGCTCGTCGACGGCCACCGCTACCAGCTCATGGGCGCGCAGAGCGGCAAGGCGCTCACCGTGGGCGGCTCGACGGCCGCCACGTCGATCACCGGACTCGCGACGGATGCCGCCAAGGCGGCCACGCAGGCGTGGACCGTGCATGAGGTCGCCACGGGCGAGCGCGAGGCGACCAGGCGGGTCGTGCTCGAGGCATCCGACGGCCGAGTGCTCGGTGCGACGAGTGCAGGTACCGACCTGCGCCAGGTGGCGCCGGCTGCCGCGGGACTCGAGCCCGCCACGCGTTGGATCGTGAACACCACCGACGGTCGTCGCTATTCGCTCGTGAACGAGGCGCTCGGGCTCGCGCTGGAGGTCGGGGGACAGTCGACCGCCGAGGGCGCGGGCGTCGGCGTCTACGGCTCGAACGGCGGGGCGAACCAGTCGTGGCAGCCGCGCGACCTGGCACCGCTCGCTGGCCAGACCCTCGCGGCACGCACCCTCGTGGGCGTGCCGCCCGTGCTGCCCGAGACGATCGTGCCTCGATACTCGTGGGGCGCCGGAGCGCCGGCGGCCGTCGCCTGGCAGTTGCCGGATGCCTCGTGGGCCCAGCGCGGCCGCGTCGAGGTGCCCGGAACGCTGACCGACCTCTTCGGGCAGGCGATCGGAGTCACCGCACTCGTCGACGTCGGCGGGCTGACGGGCACGGACCCGGTCTCGATCACCGTGGCCGAAGGCGCATCGCTCAGCGCCGTGCAGGCCGCTGCGCCCGAGGTCGTGCCCGCTCGGGTCGGCGCATCGGAGAACACCTTCGAGGTGCCGGCGGTCTGGGACTGGTCGGCGGTCTCGGGCGACGCGTTCGCCGAGGTCGGCGTCGTGCATGTCGCCGGTGTGGTCACTGCCGATGGCGCCGAGCTGCCCGCGCAGCTCGCGGTCCTCGTGACCGAGGGAACGCTCCGCAACGTCAACCCCGACGCCGGCAACACCGCCTCGGCGAGCTCGACCGAGTCCGGCTACCCGGCCGACCGCACGCGCAATGGCGACATCGGCGACAAGGGCTGGTCCAACTGGGTCTCGAGCAACAAGCCGGCCCAGAGCACCCTGACCTACCAGTTTGCCGCGGCACACGAGGTCGAGCGCGTCGCGGTGCACTTCTTCCGCGACGGCACGAACAGTTGGGCGCAGACGATGCAGGTGCAGGTGCGCAATGCCGCAGGCGTGTGGGCTCCGGCGCCGGGCTGGGAGACGGCGCAGCCGGTCGCCTCGCCTGCCGGCGGCAGCGCCCCGGTCGTCGTGGCCGACTTCGCTCCGGTCACCGCCACCGGCGTGCGAGTGGTGATGAACGCCTACCCGAACACGCACCTCATCGTCTCGGAGGTGCAGGTGTTCGAGTCGACGGCGGCGCCTGCCGCGGTCAGCGACCTGGCGGTGCTGCGGCTCGACGGCGCGCTCATCGACGGCTTCGACCCGGCGAGGACCGAGTACGAGCTCGAGGTGGACGGCGGTCGGCTGCCCGTGGTCGACGCCATCGCCGTGGACTCCGCCGCGAGCGTGCGGATCACCCAGCCGACGACCGAGAACGGCGGCGTCGCGACGATCTCCGTGATCTCGGCCGACGGCTCGACCGAGACCCGGTACACGATCATGATCCGGCGCCATGCCGTGGTCGCCGACCTGCAGATCGTCGAGCGGCCGCGCGTCGGCACGCCCGCGCACGCGACGGCGACGATCGACCCGGGCGACGGCGAGATCGTCTGGCAGTGGTACCTGAACGGCGAGCCGATCGATGGTGCGAGCGGCCAGAGCTACACGCCGGGGACGAACGACGCGGGCAAGCTGCTCAGCGTGAGCGTCGACGTCTCAGCCGACGGCGTGGAGCCTGCGGCATCCGAGTCGGAAGCCCAGCGCATCGTCTCGATGCACTCGCGCAAGCCCTGAGCGCGAACGCATGACCGCGCGAGCGCTCGACCGCATCGGCCGGGCGCTCGCGCAGGTCGATCGATGTCTCAGGGCTCGCGCTCGTAGACCATCACGACGTCCGACTCGAGCACCACGCGCTCGGCCAGGCCGAAGCCCTCCTGTCGGAGCGCGGCGACGTCGGCGTCCACGCCGTCGGCGCTCCGCGACACGACGACGACGCGATCGACCGCCTCGAGACGATGGCCGACCTCGGCGAGGGGCGCCGTGACATCCCACAATCCGCCGGTCTCGTCGTACGGTCGCACGAGCCCGAGGTCGACGAGACCGTCGAACCCGTGCGGATACGCGTGCATCGCGAGACGGGGCCGACGCGACGGGCGGACGCTCTCGTCGAACACGACCCCGTCGCCCGGCCGGGCGCGTTGGGAGACGACCTCGGCGACCGTCTGCCAGTCGGTGCCGCCGTTCTTCCAGTACGGCGTGCGCTGGTCGAGGTAGACGGGAACCGCGAGGCCCGCGATCGCGGCGATCGAGACGGCGCGCATCCACCGGCGGGGGAGCGCGGCGAGGGCGATCGCGATCATGATCGCCGCGGCGGGCGCACAGAAGGCCAGGTAGCGCGGCGTGTACCCGAGCGAGACGGCCGCCGCGACCATGGCCAGCGCAGCGGTCGGCACGACGATCCACGCTCCGCCGAGGAGGAGCAGCTGACGGTTGCCGTGCCAGGCGTCCTCGCGACGGTGGGCGACGACGGCGACCGACACGACGATGAACGCCCATGCGACGAGCGCGAGCGCCTCGAACATGAACCACTGGTCGATGAGCACTCCCTTGGCCGTGACGGTGCGATGGGGCCTGCGGAACGCGATCTGGTCGCGCTGCATCACGGCGACCACGCCGATCGGGGCGATGAGGAGCGCGGCTCCCGCCCAGGCGAGCAGGAACGGACGGATCCGGATGCCACGCAGCCGCCCCGAACGACGCAGCTCGAGGGAGGCGACGACCGCGTGCACCGGGATGAGCAACGCGACGTACAGGAAGAGGTGGGCGGCGAGCGCGAGCCCGAGCGCGTAGACCCACCACCAGCCCCGGCGCGTCGGGGCGTCGAGCAGTCGCAGCAGGAGGAGCGTGAGCCAGACGGCCGCGGCGGTCGCGAGCGCCAGCGACCTGGCTTCGGTCGCGAGGAAGGTGGCGCGCGGCAGCACGGCGAACACGGCCGCGGCGATCACCGCCGTTCCCCGCGTCGACCGCCGGCGCACGAGCAGGTAGAGACCGGCGGATGCCGCGCCGACGGCGATCCCCGACGGGACCCGCACGGCGAAGGGCGAGGTGCCCGCGAGATCGATCCAGACGTGCAGGAGCGCGTAGTAGAGCCCGTGCACCGCGTCGACCGTGCCGAGCAGCGCCCAGAGGGATGCCCAATCCCGGCGAGCCGACATGATGCTCGCGGCCTCGTCACCCCAGAACGACGGGATCCACGACCCGGTGGTGGCGATCACTCCTGATGCGGCGCCGATCACGACGGCGACCCGGGCGTCGCTCCACCGGGCGGTCGACGATTCGTCGATGTGGGAGCCGGTGCGTCCGGCTCGGCCGGTCACAACCATCACGCCCATCATGCGCCTCCCGGAGGGGATTCGCGAGCATGGCGTTCGTGACGCTCACGGCACTCGAGGTGTCATGCCTCGCGCGCGTTCAGCGGGGCGGACGCCCCGTGCTGTCGCGCACGACGAGTTCGGTGTCGACGAGCGTGGTGCCCCGCGGTTCGCCGCCCTCCACCTCGTGCACGAGCGCCTCGACCGAACGTGATCCGACCTCGCCGAAGAATTGCCGCACCGTGGTGAGCGGCGGCCAGAAGCTCCGCGACTCCTCCATGTCGTCGAAGCCGACGACGCTGACCTCGCCGGGCACGGCGCGACCTGATTCGTGGAGGGCGCGCAGCACGCCGAGCGCCATCTGGTCGTTCGCGGCGAAGATCGCGGTGACCTCAGGGTTGCGAGCCAGCTCCAGCCCGAGCTCGTGCCCGGACTCGCTCGACCAGTCGCCGACGAGCACGGGCGGCACGTCGGCGCCATGGGTGCGGAGGGTGGCCTCCCACGAGGCGCGCCGGCCCGCGGCGGAGTAGGAGCGCTCGGGCCCCGCGACGTGCCACACCGTGCGGTGACCGAGGCCGAGCAGATGCTCGGTCGCCAGCCTCGCGCCGTGCGCCTGGTCGGTGTCGACGACGGGGTAGCGGTCGCTCGCCGTCGAGTCGATCACCACGACGGGCAGCCCTGCGGGCAGCTCGACGTCGCTCTCATCGAGCAGGTGCGCCTCGACGACGATGATGACGCCGTCGACGGCCTCCTCGCTGAGCCGATCGAAGGCGACCGAGACCTCGCCCAGCGTCGGATGCGGCACCGGGATGAGGGTGATCGAGTAGCCGGCATCCGTTGCAGCGCTCGCGATCGCGTCGAGGGTTCGCATGTTGCCGAAGCTGGAGAGGGTGAACATGATCACGCCGATGCTGTGGAAGCGGCCGCTGCGGAGGGCGCGCGCGGCGCTGTTCGGCCGGTAGCCGAGCTTGCGCATGGCGGCGAGCACGCGCTCGCGGGTCTCGGAATCGACGTTCTCGCGCCCGTTCGAGACGCGCGAGACCGTCTGGCCCGACACGTTGGCCTCTCGCGCGACATCCGCCATCGATGGTCCGCGGCGGCGGCCGTTCGCGGGCTCAGCCGTGTTCGTGACGGTGGTCATCGCTACTCCTTTGTCGACTCATGCAACAGTGGCGCATGTTCACGTCAACATGCTACGGTAGCGACACTGCATGTTGACGTGAACATGCCCCGAAATGGAAGCTTCGATGACAACGACGTCCCTGATCACCCCAGCGAGCGAGGCCACCGCGCCGCCGAGCACGCTGCGCATCCGGTCGCGCGGGCGCAGCGAATGGAAGGGCCTGGCGTTCGTCGCACCCTTCCTCATCGTGTTCGTGCTGGTGTTCATCGCACCGGTCGTGTACTCGCTCTACCTCAGCCTCTTCCGCGAGCAGCTCATCGGCGGCAACGCGTTCGTCGGGCTCGAGAACTACGTGGAGATCTTCCGCGACGCCCAGTTCTGGGAGGGCTTCGTGCGGGTCACGCTGTTCCTCCTCGTGCAGGTGCCGATCATGCTCGTGCTCGCACTCGTCGCGGCCCTCGCCATCGACAGTGCGCGCCTGCACGCGTCGGGATTCTTCCGCATCGTGATCTTCCTGCCCTACGCGGTACCGGCGGTCGTGGCCGTGCTCATGTGGGGCTTCATCTACGGCGACAACTTCGGCCTCGCCGCGAACCTCAACGACTGGCTCGGCTCCGAGGTCATCACCCCGTTCGCCCGCGACTGGATCCTCGTGTCGATCGGCAACATCGTCACCTGGGAGTTCGTCGGCTACAACATGCTCATCTTCTACTCGGCGCTCCGCACGATTCCGGGTGACCTCTACGAGGCGGCAGAACTCGACGGGGCCGGGCCGATGCGCGTCATCACGGGCATCAAGCTGCCCGCGCTGCGCGGCGCGATCGTCATCGCGACGATCTTCTCTATCATCGGCAGCTTCCAGCTCTTCAACGAGCCGAACATCCTGCGCACGCTCGCACCGAACATCATCACCACCTTCTTCACGCCGAACATGTACGCCTACAACCTCTCGTTCGCCGGCCAGCAGTACAACGCGTCGGCCACCGTCGCGATCGTCATGGGCGTGATCACCGCGGTCATCGCCTACGTCGTGCAACTGCGCGGCGCACGGAAGGAGGAGCGATGACCACCACCAGCCTCCGCAGCATCCGGAGCCGTCCGCGCTTCTCGCCGCTCCGCCCCCGCAAGTCGGTCGCGTTCACGCTGCTGATGGGCATCTTCGTGCTCTACAGCCTCGTTCCCCTCGCCTGGCTCGTGATCAACGCCACGAAGACGCAGAGTGGGCTCTTCTCGAGTTTCGGCCTCTGGTTCGACGACGACTTCGTGCTCTTCCAGAACATCTGGGAGACGCTCACCTACCGCGACGGAATCTTCCTGCGCTGGTTCGGCAACACGCTGTTCTACGTGGTGCTCGGCGCCGGCGGGGCGACACTGCTCGCCACGCTCGCCGGCTACGGCCTCGCGAAGTTCCGCTTCGTCGGCCGGAAGGCCGTCTTCGCCGTCGTGCTCGGCGCAATCGCCGTGCCGGGAACCGCGCTCGCCGTGCCCACGTTCCTGATGTTCAGCCAGCTCGGGCTCACGAACACCCCGTGGGCGATCATCATCCCCTCATTGATCAGCCCGTTCGGCCTCTACCTCATCTGGGTGTACGCCGTCGACTCGGTGCCGACCGAACTGCTCGAGGCGGCGCGCATGGACGGGGCGGGGGAGTTCCGCACCTTCTTCACGATCTCGATCCGCCTGCTCTCGCCCGGCATCGTCACGGTGCTGCTCTTCACCGTGGTGGCGACCTGGAACAACTACTTCCTGCCCCTCATCATGCTGAGCGACCCCACGTGGTATCCGCTCACGGTGGGCCTGAACCAGTGGAACGCCCAGGCCACCGGGGTCGCTGCTCAGCCGATCTACAACCTGGTGATCACGGGGTCGCTCCTCACGATCATCCCCATCGTCGTCGCGTTCCTCGGACTCCAGCGGTTCTGGCAGTCGGGACTCAGCGCCGGAAGCGTCAAGCAGTGACCGAGCGGCACCGCATGTCGAACCCCACCCACCCGCTCGACCGGAGCGTCCTGCCCCGGATCACATGGCACAACGAAGTGAAGGGAATCACCCCCATGACCATCGCCCGTACCGCCCTCCGGCGGACCCTGACGGTCACCGCGACCGCGATGCTCGCGGTCGGCGCGCTCGCCGCCTGCTCGACCGGAGGCGGCAGCACCGCCGCCGCTGAGACCGACCTCGACGCCGCACTCGAGGCCGGCGGCAAGCTCACCTACTGGAGCTGGACCCCGAGCGCCGAGGCCCAGGTCGCCGCGTTCGAGGAGGCGTACCCGAACGTCGACGTCGAGCTCGTGAACGCCGGCACCAACACCGAGGAGTACACGAAGCTGCAGAACGCGATCAAGGCGGGCTCCGGTGCACCGGATGTCGTGCAGATCGAGTACTACGCGATCCCGCAGTTCGCCCTCTCCGACGCCCTCGTCGACCTCGGCGAGTACGGCCTCGACGAGCTGGAAGACCAGTTCAGCGCCTCCACCTGGGGCAGCGTGAACATCGATGGCAAGCTCGTCGGCCTGCCCCAGGACTCGGGTCCCATGGCCCTGTTCTACAACAAGAGCGTCTTCGACCAGTTCGGCATCGCCGTGCCGACGACCTGGGACGAGTACGTCGAGGCCGCGCGTCAGCTGCACGCTGCCGACCCGACGAAGTTCATCACCTCCGATACCGGTGACGCGGGCTTCGCGACGAGTATGATCTGGCAGGCCGGCGGCCGCCCGTTCGCCATCGACGGCACCGACATCACCGTCGACCTCGCCGACGAGGGCACCCAGAAGTGGACCGGCGTCTGGAACCAGCTCATCGAGGAGGACCTCGTCGCCACGACCCCCGGATGGACCGACGAGTGGTTCAAGGGCCTCGCCGACGGGTCGATCGCGACGCTCCCGATCGGCGCCTGGATGCCGGGCGTGCTGGAGTCGAGCGTGGCCGACGCCGCCGGTGACTGGCGTGTCGCCCCGCTGCCGACCTATGACGGCACCCCGGTGACCGCCGAGAACGGCGGCGGCGGACAGTCCGTCACCACGCAGAGCAAGAACCCGGCGCTCGCCGCCGCGTTCCTGCGCTGGCTGAACAGCGACCCCGCGTCGATCGAGGTCTTCCTCGAGAGCGGCGGCTTCCCGTCGACGACCGCCCAGCTCGAGGACCCCGACTTCACCGGCTTCGAGTCGGAGTACTTCGGCGGCCAGAAGATCAACGAGGTGCTCACGCAGGCCTCGAAGGATGTCGCGACGGGCTGGTCGTACCTGCCCTACCAGGTGTTCGCGAACAGCATCTTCGGCGACACCGTCGGCCAGTCGTACGCGAACAAGGCCGACCTGAACGCCGGCCTCGCCGAGTGGCAGAGCCAGCTCGTCGAATACGGCAACGAGCAGGGCTTCTCGGTCAGCGAGTAGCACCGGTCCACGACGAGGCCGGCCGGCTGTGCCCGGCCGGCCTCGTCACTGCCCAGTCCCACCACCCAGAACGGATGCACGTGACCGCCAACTCCCGCTTCGCCATCGGCGCGACCGACTTCGAGCTCGACGGACGGCCGTACCGCATCCTCGCCGGAGCGCTGCACTACTTCCGCGTTCACCCCGACCTCTGGGCCGACCGCATCCACAAGGCGCGGCTGATGGGGCTCAACACGATCGAGACCTACGTCCCGTGGAACGCGCACGAGCGTCACCGCGGTGAGTGGCGCGCCGACGGCGCCCTCGACCTCGGCCGGTTCCTCGACCTCGTTGCGGCTGAGGGCATGACGGCGGTCGTGCGGCCCGGACCCTACATCTGCGCGGAGTGGGACAACGGCGGGCTTCCCGCCTGGCTGTTCCGGGACCCCGAGGTGGGCATCCGGCGCGCGGAACCGCACTACCTGCAAGCGGTCACCGACTATCTCCGTCACGTGTACGAGATCGTCGCGCCCCGTCAGCTAGACGTCGGCGGTCCGGTCATCCTCGTGCAGATCGAGAACGAGTACGGCGCCTACGGCGCCGAGAAGGCCTACCTCGCCGAGCTCGTGCGCGTCACCCGTGAAGCTGGCATCACCGTACCCCTCACGACGATCGACCAGCCGACGCCGCAGATGCTCGCCGACGGCAGCCTGCCCGGCCTGCACCTCACGGGCTCCTTCGGTTCCCGCACGGCCGAGCGCCTTGCCACCCTGCGCGAGTTCCAGCCCACGGGGCCGCTCATGTGCATGGAGTTCTGGTGCGGCTGGTTCGACGACTGGGGATCGCACCATCACACGACGGATGCCGCGGCATCCGCTGCGGAGCTCGACACGCTGCTCGCCGCAGGCGGCTCCGTGAACGTGTACATGTTCCACGGCGGCACCAACTTCGGGCTCACGAGCGGCGCCAACGACAAGGGCCGGTACGCGCCCATCACGACGAGCTACGACTACGACGCGCCACTCGACGAGGCGGGGCATCCGACGGCCAAGTACTGGGCGTTCCGCGAGGTCATCTCGCGCTACGCCGAGGTACCCGACGAGAGGCCGGGCGGTGCATCGCCCGCTCCCGAGCTCACCGTGCCGCTGCGGCCGGTCGTGTCACTGCTCGGCGCCGCCGCGCAGCTCGGCGATGCGCGGGCCGTCGACAGGATGCCCGCATTCGACGAGCTCGGCCACTACCGGGGTGTCGTGGTCTTCACCACGACGATCGAGCGTGGCGGACCCGCCACGCTCGCGATCGGCGACGAGGTGCGCGACCGCGCGTGGATCCTCATCGATGGAACTCCCGTCGGCGTGCTCGCCCGTGATGCGCACGAACGGGCCATCACGCTGCCCGACGCGCGTGGCGAACTGGCCATCGTGGTCGAAGATCAGGGTCGGGTCGACTACGGCACCCGCATCGGAGAGCACAAGGGACTCATCGGCGGGGTCACCCTCGACGGCGTCGAGCTGGCCGGCTGGACCGCGCGGCCGCTCGACCTCGAGCGCGTGCCTGCCGTCGTCGCGAGCGCTGCCGCCGACGCCGACGTCGATGCGCTGCCGGTGCCCGCCGGCCCGTTCCTCGCGACGGCTGCGCTCGAGCTCGATGCCCCGGCCGATCTCTTCCTCGACACGCTGCACTGGGGCAAGGGTCTCGTGTGGGTGAACGGATTCCTGCTCGGGCGCTACTGGCGTCGCGGCCCGCAGCGCACGATGTTCGTGCCGTCGCCCGTCACGCGCGCTGGGCGCAACGAGGTCGTGGTGCTCGAGTTCGAGGCGATGGCGAAGTCCGAGATCCGGCTCGTCGCCTCGCCCGAGCTCGGTCACACGGAGATCTGAGCTCGCCGCGCCGGATCGGGGAAGCGTGAGAGCGCGCTCTCGAGAAAGCGGTTTCCAGAAAGCGCTTTCTGGAGTATCTTTCGTCTCGAAGGCGCCGCGCCACCTCGGCGGGCCGCGACTGATCGGCGCCGATGTGCGGGAGCACGTCGGCGTCGACGCCGGCTCATCGATGCGCCGAGTGCGCCCATCGAACGGGAGGAACCAATGGAGATTCCGGAACTGAGCGGTCCGCGCAGCGGACCCGAGGATGGCGCCGACCGGCGGCGCGCCACCATGCGACGTGCAAGGGGCCTTCTGCCTCGCGTGCTCGTGGCTTTCGCGGCAACGGCGCTGTGCGCGGTGATGCTCGTCGACCCCGGCGCAGCCCCGCCCGCCCAGGCCGATGCCCAAGCCGACTGCGAGGCCCAGTTCTGGGCGAAGCCGGCGGCGACGATCTCGACGGCCGAGGACCGCGACCAGATGCTCTGCCAGGTCGGGTACGAGAAGCCGGCCCTCGGCCCCTGGGCCGAAGATCCGAACCGCCCGCTGAACGTCGCGACGACGCCGGAAGAGCGGCTCTGGTGGGATGCGTGCGGCCACCCGGTGCGCCGGGGAGCGCTCGGCGGCCTCTGGGCGAACTACGACGACGGGCACGGAGTCGCCGGTAATGGGCACGGCACCGGCGACAATGCCGCCGTCGACGGCTGGGAGTACACGCCGATCGACCTCCTCGAGATGAAGGACGGCACGCCGGTGACCACGCCGGACGACTGGTGGAACGAACGGCGCCCCGAGATCTTCGAGGCGGTCCAGGAGGAGCTCTACGGCAAGATCCCCGACCGGAGCCTCTGGCCCGACATCACGTGGGAGCTCGGCGAGATCACGACCGGCACCGCGAACGGCGTGGCCTACGTCGAGCGCACGGTGGCGGGCAACATCGACACGTCGAGCTACCCCGAGCTGCGGAACACCCCGCGGATCTTCGGCACGCTCCGCGTTCCCCAGGCCTCGTACGACGCCGGCACCGAGGTGCCGGTGGTCATCGTGTTCGGCGGAACCCAGAACTGGTCCAATCTCGGGCCGCAGGGTTGGGGCATCTTCGCGTTCGCCAACAACGAGCTGCAGCCGGATAGCGGAGGGGCGAACCTGTCGAGCTACATCATCGGCCTCATCAACAAGGGCCAGTGGCGGACCCCCGACGATTGGGGCACCCTGGCCGCGTGGAGCTGGGGTGTGAGCCGGCTCATCGACTTCTTCGACGAGCCCACCGGGTTCGTCGGCGTCGACGCCGACCGCATCGGCCTGCAGGGGCACTCGCGGTACGGCAAGGCCACGATCGTCGCCGCCGCCTACGATGCGCGCATCAAGGCGGCCTACACGAGCTCCTCGGGCTCGCTCGGGGCGCACATGAACCGCCGCCACTACGGACAGGAGCTCGAGAACGACGGCGACTACGCGGGCAACACCGGCGAGAGCCGTGAGTACCACTGGATGGCTGGGAACTACTTCAAGTGGATGGGCTCGCTCGTCGACGATCCGGAGAACCCCGGTGTCGGCCTCGTCGAGAACGGCACCTACAAGCCGCGCAAGCTGGAGCTGATGAGTGTCGACGGGCACTCGCTGGTGGCACTGGCCGCGCCGCGGGTGGTCTACATCACCGGTGGCAACGCCGGTGACGCGTGGGCCGACCCGCGGGGCATGTACCTGGCCGGCGCCAACGCGACGCCGGTCTACAACCTGGTCGGCGTCGACGGACTCGTCGTGCCTCCGGGCACGGAGTTCACGTCCGGCCCCTGCGAGTCGATCGGCGGCACTCCGCCGTTCGATCAGGCCTTCATCGACGGGTACATCGGGTTCCGGCGACAGAACGCCGGTCACACCGCCACCCCCGGCTGGCCGTCCTTCATCGAGGCGAGCAGGAAGATCCTCGACTTCGCACCCTTCTCCGACGCGACCTCCGTCGAGGCGGGCACGAAGGTGAGCAGCGAGAAGTGGAAGGTCGAGGGCCTGACCGGCCCGACGCCGATCAGCATCGTCGGCGGCGAGTACCAGACTCGAGGCGGCTGGAGCAGTGAGCCGGGCGTGATCGAGAACGGCTACAACATCAAGGTCCGGCACACGAGTTCGTGCTCGGCCGACGCGCCGATGGTCACCACCCTGAAGGTCGGCGACGACGTCTACACCTTCACGAGCATCACGGCTGCTGACAGCAGCTGCGATGCCGAAGGGCCCGAGAAGTAGGGAAACGAGGTCGGTGAGGCGGCGATCGGCCCGACGGGGCCGATCACCGCCTCACCGGTCACCCCGCGAGCGCCAGCCGGATCTCCTCGTCGATCAGGTCGGCGTTGATCGCGGCGCCGGCGAGGTTGCCGGCACCGGCGGCGACAGGCACGGATGCCCCGGGGCTGACCACGTTGCCGGCGGCCCAGAGCCCCGGCACGCTCGTGCGCCCGGTGGGGTCGACGCCGACCCAGTCGCCGCCGGGCCCGAAGCCCTCGCCCGCCTCCGCCCCGAGCCCGACGAGCAGTGCGTCGTTCGGCGCGAACCGCGGGCCGAGGAAGATCGAGTCGAGGGGCACCTCGGAGCCGTCGGCGAGACGGATGCCGCGGAGCAGGCCGTCGTCGTCGGCGACGACGTGGTCGACGGCCCGTCGCTCGACGCCGATGCCGCGGGCGGTCAGCCCGCTCAGGTCGTCGGCCGTGACATCCGTGCCGTTCGTGAAGAAGACGACCGTCGGCGACCACTGCCGCAGCAGCTGCACCTGGTGGATGCTCCGCTCGCCGGTCGCGATGACGCCGATGCGCCGGTCGCGCACCTCCCACCCGTCGCAGTAGGGGCAGACGACGGCCCCGTTGCCCCACTGCTCGGCGAGGCCCGGGATGCCGGGCAGCTCGTCGCGGAGGCCGGTGGCCACGAGCATCCGCCGGGCGACGTGGCGCTCGCCGGTCGCGAGGCTGACGGCGAAGCCGGGCTCGCTGCCGTGCTCGGCGCTCGCGCTCGCGACCTCGGCCGTGCGCACGACGCCGCCGTATCGCTCGACCTCGGCGCGCCCCTGCGCGAGCAGCTCGAGCGGCGACCAGCCGTCGCGACCGAGCACGCCGTGCATGTGCGCGGCGAAGCGGTTCCTCGGTGCGCCGCCGTCGAGCACGAGTACGCGGCGCCGGGCGCGCACGAGCATGAGCGCGGCACTGAGTCCCGCGCTGCCGCCGCCGACGATGATGACATCCCATGATTCACGCTGCATGCCTCCACTCTCGCGATAGCCTGCTCGGGGACGCAACGCGCGTTGCCGAAACAGCAAGGAGCCGCACATGCCCGACGACCTCGACGCGATGCTCGACGCGGTGGCGCCCAGGCTTCGCGACCTCCGCCACCGCCGCGGCTACACCCTCGCCGAACTCGCCGCAGAGACCGGCATCTCGACGAGCACGCTCTCGCGGCTCGAGTCGGGCCTGCGCCGGCCGACCCTCGAGCTGCTCATCCGCATCGCGTCCGCGTACCGTGCGAACCTCGACGACCTCGTGGGGGCACCGCAGATCGCCGACCCCCGCATCCACCCGAAGCCGTTCTACCGTGACGGCAAGGCGATCATCCCGCTCACCCGGCAGAACCCCGACGTGCACGCCTACAAGATGGTGCTGCCGGGACATCCGCCCGACCGGCCGGTCGAGCAGAAGACCCACGAGGGCTACGACTGGATCTACGTGCTGAGCGGCCGGGTCCGGCTCGCTCTCGGCGACAGCGAGCTCATCCTCGAACCGGGTGAGGCCGCCGAATTCGACACCCGCGTGCCGCACGGGCACGTCAGCGCCTCGACCGAGCCCGCCGAGATCCTCAACCTGCTGAGCGTGCAGGGCGAGCGGGTGCATGTGCGCACGGGCGCGGGTGAGGCTACGCCGGCGCCGCCACCGCGGCATCCGACCGCGTGATGGCCTCGAGGCGCCCCAGCGCGACCTGCGTGCGGACCCCGTCGCCGAGCGCCCGGTGCGCGTCGACGAGCCGTTCGAGCGCCGTGACCTGGTGGCCGCGGTCGCCCGCCGTCTCGGCCACCGAGAGCGCCTGCTCGAGCAGGCCGACGCTCGCCTCGGGGCTCACGGTGCGCGCCTGCAACAGCAGGCTGCGGGTCAGACACCGAAGGTCGCCGAGACGGCGGAACGTGGCGATGAGGGAATCGATGTTGTCGGCCTCCGCCGGGGACTCGGGGTGCAGCCGGGCCTGCACGAGGCACGCGTGGGCCAGCTCGTGCGTATTGCCGACCGAGCGTGCGTAGTCGACGCACTCCGACGCCCATCTCGCCGCCCGGTCCGGTTCGAGCCCGCTCTCGGCCGCCGCGAACGCCATCATGAAGCGGGCGTTGTTCACGTGCATGGTGTCGCCCGCCAGCGCGTAGCCGCGCATCGCGGCCTCGAACTCGACGAGCGCCCGCTCGGTCTGGCGGGGTGCGGCGTGCAGGTGGGCGATGCCGCGCATCTGCCGCACGGAGGCGAGCTCCCACTGGTCGCCGAGGGCGGTCGCGAGCTCCTCGGCCACCGCGAGGTGTTCCAGCGCGGATGCCTCGCGCTCGCGATACGCGTCGGCAGCGCCGGCGAGGTGCCGGGCGGCAAGCCGGGCCCGGTCGTCGTCGCTGTCCCCGGCGAGCACGAGCGCGCGCTCGGCGAGCTCGCCCACCAGTTCGACGTCGAGGAACAACAGGGCGTTCCCGAGCAGCAGGAGCTGCTCGGGTGAGGCCGACGCGAGCACCACGTCATCGCGAGCGGCCATCGCGAGCGTGCGCACGCTGTCGACGTCGGAGCCGTACTGCTCGACGCCGATCGAGAGTGACGAGGCGAGGCGCAGGGCCGCCGGATGCCCCGCCGCGAGCGCCCACCGCAGTGCGGCGTTGACCTCGGGGCAGAGGGTCTCCGAGACGTGGTGCGCTTGGGGGCTGTCGTCGATGCGCGCCTGCCGGACGAACCCCTGGGTGGTGGACGCGAGGTATTCGGCGTGCTGCTGCAGCACCTCGCGGATGACGACGGGGTCGGTGCGGGCGTGCACGAACTCGCGCATCACGGCGAGCAGGCGGAATCGGCGTGGCCGCCCGCCCGCCGGAACGAGGAGCGAATGGTCGAGGAGGCGCAGCACGACCCCCTCCGCGCCGGGGTGCGTGACCGCCGCGGCGAGATCGACGTCGAAGGTCCGGGGGAGCGCTGCGAGCCGGCGCAGCACCTCGCGTTCCTCGTCGGTGAGGAGGTCCCAACTCCAGTCGAAGGCGGTCTCGAGAGTGCGGTGCCGACCTTCGGGCACGGCGCGGTCGAGGGTGGCGAAGTCCCGATCGAGCCGCTCGGCGAGCTCTTCGAGCGAGAGGTGGCGCACGACGGCGGCGGCGAGCTCGAGCGCGAGCGGCAGGCCGTCGAGTCGGGCGCACACGCGCGCGGCGACCTGCCGGTCGGCGGTTGCGGGGGCCGAGGTCGAGAGGGTCATCGGCGCCGCCGCGGCCCGACCGGCGGAGCTC
The DNA here is from genome assembly GCF_030817175.1 of Agromyces ramosus. Lineage (NCBI taxonomy): Bacteria > Bacillati > Actinomycetota > Actinomycetes > Micrococcales > Microbacteriaceae > Agromyces > Agromyces ramosus. Next base: position 2,820,117 of record NZ_JAUSYY010000001.1, read on the forward strand.
AGCCGATCGAGGAACATCGCGAGCGCCGCCGAATCGGGACCGTCGACGTCGAGCGGCGCGAGGGTCAGCACGGCCTCGGCGGCATCGCCGATCGGCGTGCGCGAGGTGGCGAGCACGTGCAGCTCGGGCGCCGAGGCCTGCAACCGTGCGACGATCTCGCCCACCGCTGCACCGACGCGGTCGGCGTTGTCGAGCACGAGCAGGTACGGGTGCGAGGCGAGGGCGAGGGCGAGCGACGTGGTGACATCCGCTCCGGGTGCCGCCTCGAGATCGAGCGCTCGTGCGATGCGCGCGACGACATCGCCGGGCCCCGCATGCTCGAGCTCGACGACCACGGGCGCGCGCTCGGCGCTCCCGCGGACCGCGAACTCCAGGGCGAGGCGCGTCTTGCCGACGCCGCCCGATCCGGTGACGGTGATCCACCGGTGCTCGGCGAACAGGCCGGCGAGCCGTTCGAGGTCGGTCTCCCGTCCGACGAAGGCATTGCGGGGGAGCCGAACGGTCGTCTGCCGCTCCCGCTGGTCGCGAGCGGCGCTCATGAGCTCGACACGCGTATCGGCGCCGAGCTTGCGCTTGAGGCTCGCGATGTGGCTCTCGACCGTCCGCACCGAGATGAACAACTCCGTGGCGATCTCGGGGTTGCTCAGTCGCCGCTCGACGGCGGCCAGGACCGCGGTTTCTCGCGGGGTCAGTGACGGACCCGGCACGCGCCAAGTGTACGACCGGTTTGCCGCCGCCGCACCGGTTCGAACCCGGAATCCGAGCGCCTCGGGCCGTCGTCGAACGGCCGGGCCGCCCGGCGCGGTCACGACAGCGCGGGGCGCGGCGGTTGCAGCGGGCGCAGGCGCCGGGGGAGCAGGGCACGGATGCCGCGGCGCGGGCGCGCGGCATCCGTCACCCCCTCACCGGCGCCGGCGACCTCCGCGAGGCGCTCGGCGATCACTCGCTGCCGTTCGAGGTCGCGCAGCATCTGCTGCTCGGCGAACCGGGCCAGTTCGAGTGATGCGTAGTCTTCGCTGAGGTGCATGGTGAATCCTTCGGGTGGATCGAGCGGATGCCCCGTCAGCGCACGCGGGCGGTGACGAGCAGGTATTCCCACTCCATGGCGCCGCCAGGGGCGTCGAGGCCCTGGGTTCGGCCCAGCTCGGCGAGCGCCGTGTCGAGGGCGCGCACCTGCTCGGGGTCGTCGGCGATGCGGTTGTAGACCGCGATCGTCGGGCCATAGTGGCTCTTGAAGTAGTCGCGGAACTCCTCGCCGGTGTCGAACCGGTCGATGACCACGGTCTGGCGCACCGCGGAGACGTCGGTCACCCGGTCGCCGAGCAGCTCGCGCACGTGCTGCTCGTCGCCCCAGAGCGGCGCGGGCTGCGCGCCCTCGGGGAGCGGCGGTGCATACGGCTTCATGGTCTTGAACAGCTGTCCGATGAACCCCTCGGGAGTCCAGTTGATGAGGGCGATGCGACCTCCCGACTTCGTGACGCGCACGAGCTCGTCGGCCGCGGCCTGGTGGAACGGCGCGAACATCACGCCCACCGTCGAGAGCGTCACGTCGAACTCGTCGTCGGGGAACGGCAGGGCCTCGGCGTCGGCCTCGCGCCACTCGAGCTCTGCGCCCGCCTCGGCGGCGATGCGCCGGCCGACGTCGAAGAGCTCGGGGGTGAGGTCGCTCGCGACGACCGTCGCGCCGCGGAGGGCGGCTGGGATCGCCGCATTGCCGCTCCCGGCGGCGACGTCGAGCACGCGGTCGCCGGGGCGCACCTCGGCGGCGTCGACGACGCGCGGGCCGAGCTCCCAGATCAGGTCGGATGCCAGGGTCGGGTAGTCGCCAGACGCCCACATCGTGCGGTGTCTGGTCTTCAGCGCACGGTCGGCATCGGTCTGGTCGGGCGAGGTGGTGTCGGTCATCGATCGTCTCCTTGACGTGTCGAACGAATGGGATTGTGCTCAGCGTGCTCGCGCGCCGCGTCCGCCGCATCCGTGCAGGACACGGAGATTTCCTCAGGGTTGGCCCGGGGTGGGTGGGCGCCGAGCGGCGGCCACGCGGCATCCGCCCAGCCGGTCTCCCGTAGGTTGGAGGGCATGCACATCGCCCTCATCCGCCACGGACAGACCGACTGGAACCTCGCGTTGCGCATGCAGGGGCGCACCGACATCCCGCTCAACGACACGGGTCGCGAGCAGGCGCGCGTCGCGGCATCCGTGCTCGCGAACGAGCCGTGGGACGTCGTCGTGAGCTCACCGCTCGGGCGCGCGCGAGAGACGGCCGAGATCATCGCGGCGACGCTCGGCGTGCCGCTCGGAGCGAGCTACGACGAACTCGTCGAGCAGGACTTCGGGGTCGCAGAGGGCACGCACGTCGCCGAGCTCGAGACCCGGTGGCCCGACCGCGACTTCGCCGGCAAGGAGCCCGACGATGCCGTCGGGCCTCGCGGCATCCGCGGCCTCGAGCGCATCGCCCTCGACCACCCCCGCGCCCGAGTGCTCGCAGTCGCGCACGGCACGCTGATCCGCTACACGCTCGCCGCGATCACCGGGCACGAGACGTGGCACTACCCCAAGCTCGACAACGCGTCGTCGTCGTTGGTCCGGTTCACGGATGCCTCGTGGCGCGTGCTCACCGTCGGCGGCGCCGACATCGCCGAGGTGCTGCCGCCGCTCGACGAGCGCCCCGAGGCGCTGCCGCTCGCCGGCTGACGCCGCACTCCGGCGAGCGGATGCCCCGAGCGTCGGCCCGGAGCATCCGCTCACCGAAGTGACCCCGTACGGTCAGCTCGCGGGGCCGATCTCCCGCATCGCGTGCCCGGTCTTCGGATTGGCCGGCTTCACCTTCATGTCGCGGCCATTCACCCGCACGATGACGGTGCCCTGGTTGGGTGCCCGGTCGGCCACGACGTCGTATGACGTGACGACGCCGTCGTGCCAGGCGGCGCTGACCTCGTAGCCGCCGCGAGCGCGGAGGCCGGTGAAGGAGCCGTCGCCCTTCCACTCGTCGGGGCACGCTGGCAGCAGGTGGATGACCTGCTCGTGGCTCTGCAGGAGCATCTCGGCGACCGCACCGGTGATGCCGAAGTTGCCGTCCATCTGGAACGGCGGGTGGTTGCCGAACAGGTTCGGCAGGGTGTTGTAGGACAGGAGCCCGCGCAGCATGAACCGGGCGCGCTGCGCATCGCCGAGGCGGGCGAAGAGCGCGGCGCGCCACGGCCAGGTCCACGATCGGCGGCTGTCACCGGAGACGGTGCCCTCGCTGAACGGCACGCCGTCCTTCTCTCCGCACCGCGCCTTCAGGGAGACGAGCGCCGCGGCGGCGAACTCCGGCGTCGCACTCGTGATCTGGCGGCCCGGGTACACCGCGAAGAGATGCGAGGTGTGCCGGTGGATGTCGTTCGGGTCGTCGAGGTCGTTCTGCCATTCCTGCAGCTGACCCCAGCGACCGATCTTGTTCGGGGCGAGCCGGGCCTGCAGGTCGGCGATCGTCGCCCGGTAGTCGGCGTCGATCTCGAGCGCGTCGGCGCAGTCGAGGTAGTTCTGGAAGAGGTCCCAGATGATCTGCTGGTCGTACATCACCCCGTCTTCGCGCGGCCCGTGCTCGGGCGACCACCCGTCGGGCGCGACGAGCGTCCCGTCGGGACGCTCTTCGAGGCGGTCCTCCCAGAACTGGCAGATCTCCTTGATCATCGGGTACCCGACCTCGCGCAGGTAGTCGCGGTCTTGAGTGAACGCCCAGTGCTCGTAGGCGTGCTGGGCGTACCACGCGCTCGCAACGGTGTTCCACTCCCACGAGTTGCCGCCGAAGATGCTCTGCGACGTGCGAGCCGTCCACCCTCGGGTCTCCTGCCCGAACGCGTTGCGGGTCGCCACCCGGCTCGGCACCGCCACCTGCTGCACGAAGTCGATGAGCGCCGTGTGGCTCTCGGAGAGGTTCGTGGTCTCGGCGCCCCAGTAGTTCATCTGGATGTTGATGTTGGTGTGATAGTCGGACGCCCACGGCGGCTGGTTGCTGTTGTTCCAGAGGCCCTGCAGGTTCGCGGGCAGCCCGCCGGGGCGCGAGGAGCTGAGGAGGAGGTAGCGGCCGTAGTCGAACATCGCCTGTTCGAGCGTCGGGTCGGCCTTGCCCGTGGCGTAGCGCGCCAGCCGCTGGCTCGTCGAGAGCGCGGATACCTCGTCGTCGGTGTCGCCCCAGTTGACCGAGGCTCGCGACATGAGCTCGGACACCTCGGCGGTGTGCTCGTCGCGGAGCTCGGCGTACGGTCGTGCCGAGGCGGCGGCGATGGCCGCATCGATCGCCGGACGTGGGGCCGCACCGCGCCACCCGTCGGCCGCGCTCATCTCGTAGTCGGTGCGTGCATCGAGGATGAGCGTGAGTGTCGTGCATCCGGTCACGCGCACGGCATTGCCCGCGGCGGTGACCTCGCCGTCGGCCTCCGCGACGCGCACCGAGCAGGCGTGCGCGAGTCCGTTGCCCATGACGCCCTGGAACGACAGCTGCGTTCCGCCGGCCTCGACGACGGTCGGCGCGTCGGCCTGCGCGGAAGCGAGGCTGATCGTCCCCGAGAGCCCCGCAGCCGAGTCGGTCGTGTACCGGAGCACCATGACATCGGCGGTGCGGCTCGCGAACGCCTCGCGCTTCACGCGACCGGCGGTGCCGGCGAACCACGTGACGTGCACGCCGACTGCCGGGTCGAGGGCCCGCCGATAGTCGACCGCCGCGCGCTGGGTGCGTGAATCGAAGGAGGCTCCGACGATCGCCACGGCGCCGATCGCGAACGGCGTCGTCGGCGAGCTCGTGGCGAACGTCAGGCGGTACGAAGCGTATGCGGTCGTGTTGGCGAAGGTGAACGTTTTCGCCTCGCCCCGGGCGGCGAACGAACCCGCGGTCTGCGTGTCGAGCGCGACCCACGCCTGCCCGTCGTGCGAGGCCTCGAGGCTCCACCGGCGCGGATCGTGCCCGGGCGAATCGGCGGCGCTCGTCAGCACGTACGAGGAGGCGACGACCGCGGCGGGAAGGTCGAGCTGCCACTGCACGCGGGACCCGGGTTCGGCAACCTTCCACGCGGTGCTCACGTCGCCGTCGACCGTGCGCGCGAGGTCGGCGCCGTCGCCGGTGCCGTCGGAGTCGCCGCTGGGGGAGGACACGTAGATGAGCGAGCCGCCGGCCAGGCTCACGCCCGTCAGTCCGATCTCCGCCACTTGGAAATGACTGACGCCGGCCTTCGGAAGGAAGATGAAGCGGTAGAAGCGATAGGCCGTCGTGTTCGAGAAGCTGAACTGCTTGACCTGGAATCGACTCTCGAAGGGCGCGATCGCCCTCGTGTCGAGCGCCGTCCAGCTCACGCCGTCGGTGGAGCCGGCGAACGTCCAGTTCTGAGGGTCGCGGGCGGCGACGTCATTGGCGCTGGTGAGGCTGTACGACGAGACCACCGTGGCGTCGGGAAGCTCCACTCGCCACTCCACCGACGAGGGAGGGCCGTCGATGCACCACTTGGTGCGTGAGTTGCCGTCGTAGCTCTTCTCGACGGTCTCCGATGCCGAGCTCTTGTACGGCCCGCCGGGGAAGGTCACCTTCGGGCGAGCCGCGAAGGAGACCGTCAGTGCGCCGAAGTCCCGGTAGGAGCCGAAGCCCGTCATGCTGGTGTCGAAGGCGCCGTCGGGCTGGCCCATGAGGGCGTTGTCGTAATCGTTGACACCGCCCCAGAGGCTCTGCTCGTTGAACTGCACGACCTCTTCGTCGGGGTTGCCGAACAGCATGCCGCCCAGTCGGCCGTTGCCGATCGGCAGCGCCTGCGACTCCCAGTCGGTGGCCGGCAGGCCGTACCAGAGGGACTTCCGCGAGAGGCTCGGCGCGCCCAGCGCGGAGCCGGCGGCGGCGCGGGCCGCGCGCGCCTGCATCGGGACGGCCGCCGAAGCGGCGCCGGGGCGAAGGAGATCGCCGAGCAGTGGTGCCATCGCGAGCACCCCGCCCAGCTGGAGCACGAGACGGCGTTGCGGATCGAACTCGAGAATCATGGAGCCTCCCTGAACATCATTGGTCGGGTGTTTCAGGATGTCCGCTCAACAGTGCACGCGGAAATCCGAGAACCCGCCCCATACTGCCGGAGGATACGTCGGATGTATAGTCTCAGTTCAATGGGAGCGCGACCACGTGAGCACACCGGGGATGCCGCAGGCATGTGCCCGCGGCATCCGCTGCCTCGTCGCCCGACGGCGATTCAGGGGTGCACTCGAAGGTCGACCCACACGAGCCGGTGGTCGCTGCTCGGGAACGGGAACGTGCCCGTCAGGGCCGACAGCGGGTCGGCCTGCACCGGCCAGAACACGCCGGCGTCGAGCACGCGCAGGTCGCGCGAGGGCAGCACGTAGTCGGCGCGCAGGTTGCCCGGCGCCGGGTTGTCGTTGAAGTCGGCCGTGTCGTAGGCCGGGTCGCCCTCGTGCGTGAGGTTCGCGCCGGCCTGCAGCACGGATGCCTCGACGGCACCCTCCGACGTCGGCAGCGGGTCGGTGATACGCGGGTGCTCCAGCAGCTGCTGGATCGCGGCATCGACCGAGTCGCCGTTGAGCGGGTCGGCGTTCTGGTCGCCGAGGATCACGAACGACTCGCCGGGCTTCAGCCCGCCGGTCGCGCCGGCGTCGTCGGAGATGTACCGGGAGGCCTTGCCGGGCGTGACGTAGTCGGCCCAGAAGCGGATCTCGTCGTGATTGCGCAGGCCGTTGCGGTCTTCGGGCCCGTCGAACGTGGGCGGCGTCGGGTGCGACGCGAGCACGTGCACGGTGTTGCCGTTCACCTCGACGGGAACGTCCCAGTGGGACTTGCTCGAGAGGCGGAACACGTCGAGCTCTGCAGGGGAGTACCAGTCGGCGGGCGCGGGCGTGTTCGGGTCGTCGGGCAGCAGCGCGCCCGGCATGTCCTTCCACAGGAAGTGCTGGAACGTGCGCACCTCGTCGAGCACGATCGGGTACTTCGACAGCACGGCCATGCCGAACTGGCCCTCGAACGCGCCGAAGCCGAAGGCGTCGTCGCCCCCGGCGATCACGCCGTTGTTGTTGAGGTCGAAGCCGCTCGGGATGCCCGTGTTCGAGGGTGCCACGAACGCATACGGGTACTCGACCGGGTCGGCTCCGCCCTGCGAGACCTCGAGGTAGTTGTCGCGGAAGAGGTCGGCCGCGATGCCGCCCTCGACGAAGTCGAACTCGTTGAGCAGCACGACGTCGGGGTTCGCGCGCTGGATGATCTCGGCGACGGTCTTCGCCTGCGCGTTCGTGCCGGACGAGAGGTCGGCGACGAGCTGGCCCGGCGCGTTGCGGTTGAGCGACAGGTTGTACGTTGCGACGCGCAGCTCGGTCGGGCCCGTGCCGGGCGGAGGGGTGGCGGCTGCGGCACCGGCGCCGAGGGTGGCAGCGGCGAGGACCCCGACGGCGGTGGCCGCCAGGGCGGCGATGGCGATGCGTCTCGTGGACATGCGTTCTCTCCTTCGTGAACGGGGGGACGGACGAACGATGAGTCCACGGTAGGCGCGCCGGGTGGCCATGGGAAGAACCCGAGGTGACGGGATCGACGCGGGCCGACGGGATCGGGATACTGGCTCTCGTGACTGTCGAACTCGATGAACCGGTGACGCCGGGGGAGCCGCCCGCCGATTCGCCCATCGACGCGCCTGCCGAGGCTCCACGCGGCCGTGTGTGGTCGCGCCGTGTCATCTGGAGCTGGGTCGCCATCGGTGCACTGCTCATCGCGGGCGTGATCGCCGTCCTCCTGATGTTCGACGCGGCGAACGACCGCTACGACTCCGCCATCGGTCGATACAGCGCGGCGGCCGTCGAGGCCGAGGCCCAGCTCGAGCAGCTCCAGCAGGCGGAAGCGGATGCCACGTACACGAGCGATGTCGCCGTCGGGGTGCTCGCGGCCGCCGCCGACGGATACACGGATGCCGCGGCCAAGGCCGACCTCGCGGTGCACGGCGGCGAGCTCGCTGCCGCCCTCGAGTCCGATCCCGATCTCGCCGAGACCCGCATCGCCTCGCCGCCCCGTCCCGAGTCGCGGCCGTTCTGGATCACCGACCTCGACCGTGAGGCCGAGCGCTGGGGAGCCGCGACCGTGCGCGTCGACGCGTCGTCCGCAGCGTTCGAGCAGCGCACCGAGGCACTCGACGCTGCCGAGGCGGGCGTCGTCGAGAGCGGGGTCGTCTTCATGGGCACGCTGCCGGCGTCGGCGGCCGCGATGGACGCGGCAACCGGCTCGGCCCGCAACGCCGACCGCATCGAGCTGCACGCGGCGATCGAGCTCATCGCCGCCATCGGCTCGTCGTGGAATCTCGACGCCGTGGCCCGCGTCGAGCGCTACGTCGCCGCGGCCACTGCCGCGCAGGCATCCCACGCCGCCGAGGAGGCCGAGAAGGCCGGCCCCCTCCACGACCGCCGGGTCGCGGTCGAGGCGTTCGCACGGTCGATCGCGGGCGGGGTGCTGCTCGAGTTCGACTGGGCGCCCGAGGTGAACGGCTACGGTTTCGACGGCTCGTACGCCGGAACGGCGACCTGGACCGCAGCCGACCCCGGATTCTCGAGTATCACGCTCACCGACAGCGTCGCGGCGATGTGGCCCGACAACGGCGTCGCCTCGCTCGTGGCCCACGAGGTGGGGCACGCGATCGTCTCGAAGTGCTACGGCGAGATCATCAGCCCCGCGAGCCCCGAGGAGAATGAGGCGTGGGCCACGGCGTGGGCCATCGGCATGGGCTACACCGCCGACGGCAACGGCGAGAGCATCTACGGGCGCCCGTCCGACGAGCTCATCGAGAAATCCAAGGCGTGCCGCTGAGCGCGGCCACCTCGGCCTGTCGCTCGATCGGCGCGGTGCGCAGACGTAGACTGCGAAAATGGAGGCACCGGCCGGCACCACACTGGTCGTCGTCGGCGAAGAGGCGACGACGGCGATCCGTTCCCTCGAGGGGTTCGCGAACGTACGGGCAGCCACGTTCGCGGATGCATCCGACGACGATGTCGCCCGCTGGGAGGCGACCGCGAGCGTGCCATACCTCGTGCACGACCACGACCCGCTCGCCCATGTGGCCGCGGCATGGGTCGAGTTCTTCGACGACCAGTCCACCTACGGCGTGCTCGAACTCGAGATAGAGCGCGCGGTCGAGGCCGTCGAGCGGCACGCCATCAGCGTGCCCGACTACTACGTGGTGGTGCATCCCGAGGCCCTGCCGGTCACCTGGAAGCACTGGTGGCTCGGCGTGCTCGCGGTCGCGTCGCCCAATCGCGTGATTCCCTGGCCCCGACCGGATGACTCGCTCGCAGGCCTGCTTCGCCGGCTCCCCACCGCCCGGGCCTGGCCCGAGGTGGAGCCCTGGCTCCGGGGCGTCACCGCCGCCGTGCCCGATCGCGTCGGCCTCGGCGGAGCCGCGTAGTCAGTCGAGCTCGACGGTGCTGCCGGCCCGGAGCGAGTCGCTCGCCGCGAGCGCGACCCGGAGGGCGACGACCGCCGACCCCGTCGGGCAGTACTCGGGCTGGATTCGCTCGTCGACGCAGCCGAGGAAGTACGCGGCCTGGCGCGCGAACGGGTCGTCGTGCGCGGCATCCGGATACTGGAACGAGGCGGTGTCCGCATCACCCGTGACCTCGAGCGAACTGGAGAAGCGCGTGCCGGGCGGCATCTCGGCGCACGTCACGACCTCGCCGACCCCGCCGCCCGCGTACTCGACGGTCGTCTCGAACCGCCCGAGCGGGCCGGCCGGCACGGTCGTGACGGCGACCGGGCGACCGAGGAACAGGTTCAGCTGGTCGAAGTCGTGGATGGCGAAGTCGACGAGCATGCCCCCCGATCTCGACTCGTCGGCGATCCACGACGCCCACGTCGGCGCTGCCGAGAGCCGGGTCGCGCGCACGTGCCGGAGCACGCCGAGTCGTCCCGACTCCGCCTCGGCGCGCACCCGCTGGTAGCCCTCGAAGAATCGCACGACGTGCGCGATCATCAGGATCCCGCTGCTCTCCGCGGCCGCCGCCGCGACGTCGTCGGCCTCGGCGGCGGTGAGGGCGATCGGCTTCTCGAGCAGCACGCTCTTCCCGGCGCGGAGGGCACGGATGGCCAGGTCGGGATGCGAGGGGGTCGGCGTGCAGACGGACACGATGTCGGCCGCGGGGTCGGCGAGCACTTCGTCGAGATCGGTGACGAATCGGGCCATCGGCGCATGCGGGAAGGCGCTGCCGGGCGACGGGGTGCAGATGTACCGGATGTCTCGGCCGAGGCCGAGGCGCGACCACGCCTCGGCGTGGGTGCGGCCCATGTTGCCACCGCCCACGATGGCGATGCCGTGCATCAGCGAAGCGCCTCGTTGATGACCGTGGCGTCGAACAGGTGGTCGAGCACGATGCGGACCGCGCCGGTCACGCCGCCGAGCGCCTTCGTGCGCGTGACGGCGATCTCGAGGTAGTCGGTCGCCATGGGGAGGCACTCGGTGTAGATGGCGGAACGCAGGCCGGCGACGAACGCCTCGGCCTCGCTGAGGTTGCCGCCGAGCACGAGTCGTTGCGGATTGAAGAAGTTCACTATCGTGGCGAGCACTCCGCCGGTGCGGGTGCCCGCCTCTCGCAGCATCTGCGTGGCGAGCGGATGTCCGTTGCCGGCCATGACCAGCACTTCCCGGGTGTCGGCGACCTCGACGCCGGCCGCACGAAGGCTCGTCACGATGGCGGCCCCGCCGGCGACGACGTCGAGGCAGCCGACCCGGCCGCAGGAGCAGAGCGTGGCCGGCGCGTTCGGCACCGAGACGTGGCTGATGTCGCCCGCCATGCCGCGGAAGCCGTGGTACAGCGAGCCCGACGCGATCACGCCGCAGCCGATGCTCGACCCGGCCTTCAGGAAGACGAGGTGCTTGACGTCGTCTGGCGCGCTCGAGTACTCGCCGAGGGCCATGAGGTTGGCGTCGTTGTCGGCGATGACCGGCACGCCGGCGAGCTCGCTCAGCCGGGCCCCGGCGTCGAGGCCGTTCCAGCCCGGCATACGCGAGGGCGAGACGAGGCGCCGGCCGGGGAAGTCGACGGGGCCGGGGAGGCCGACGCCAATGCCGCGGAGCACCTGGCCCGGTGCCGCATGCTCCGCCACCATCGTCGCCGCCACGTCGGCGATCCACTGCAGGATTCTCTCCGGTCCGTCGGCGATGTCCATATCGAGGTGGCGCTCGGCGAGCAGCTCTCCGGCCATGTCGAAGAGCCCGAAGGAGGCGTGCCGGGCGCCGAGGTCGACGCCGATGACCCCTCCGGTCGTGGGGTTCACCTCGAGCTGCGTGGGGCGACGCCCGCCCCGGGAGCTGCCCGGACCGGCCTCGCGCAGGTAACCGTGCCTGACCAATTGCTCGACCCGGGCGGTGACGGTTGACGGCGCGAGGCCCGCGAGCCGGGCGATCTCGGCACGCGACGACGACGAGCCCGACCGCACGAGGTTCAGGATGCCGCCGGGCGAGGAATCGAGTCCGGGCACGGTGTCGAAGGTCGAGGTCATCGTCGCTGAGCCAATCCGTACAGGAACACGTGGTTGAACTGTACTGTAGCGGCTTTATTCAGAAATTGGACGAAGTAAATCCAGAATTGCACATTAGTGATGCAACTTAGTAGCATGGCCGAACTGCCAGTCGACGACGATGCGAGGAACAGATGGCCGCCCAGCTTGAACACCGAGATGCGGACGCGAGCGCCGCGTCGACGACCGCCATGGTGAGCATGCGAGCCGTCAACAAGCACTTCGGTGCCCTGCACGTGCTCCGCGACATCGACCTCGACGTGGCGCCCCGCGAGGTCGTGGTGGTGGTGGGGCCGTCCGGGTCGGGCAAGTCCACCCTCTGCCGCACGATCAACCGGCTCGAGCCCATCGACTCCGGCGAGATCCGGGTCGACGGCGAGAGGCTCCCCGTCGAGGGCCCCGGCCTCGCGAACCTCCGCGCCGAGGTCGGCATGGTGTTCCAGTCGTTCAACCTCTTCGCCGACCGCACCATCCTCGACAACCTCACCCTCGCTCCGACCAAGGTGCGGAAGGTGAAGCGCGCCGCCGCGGAGGCCGAGGCCCTGTCGCTCCTCGACCGCGTCGGCATCGCCGACAAGGCCGGGCACTTCCCCGCCCAGCTCTCGGGAGGCCAGCAGCAGCGCGCCGCCATCGCCCGTGCCCTGGCGATGCACCCGAAGGTGATGCTCTTCGACGAGCCGACCTCCGCGCTCGACCCCGAGATGATCAACGAGGTGCTCGACGTCATGGTCGACCTCGCGCGCGAAGGCATGACGATGATCGTCGTCACCCACGAGATGGGCTTCGCCCGTCGAGCCGCCGACCGCGTCGTCTTCATGGACCAGGGCCGCATCGTGGAGCAGAACACGCCCGCCGCATTCTTCGACGCGCCGCAGACCGATCGGGCGCGCTCATTCCTGGCCTCCGTGCTGACGCATTAGAGCCGAGCAGCCACCAGGGTCGACGCGACTTCGCGACGACACCACCGCACCAGAGAACACCGAAAGGAAACGCCATGTCAGTCACCTCCATGCGCAGGAAACTGCCTCTCGCAGGGGCCGTCCTCACTGCGTTCGCGCTCACCCTCACGGCCTGCTCGAGCGGATCGGGCTCGGCCGCCGTTCCCGGCGAGTCCTCCGACTCCGGGAGCGGGAGCGAGACCTCGGCGGTCTTCGAGAACGCGCCCGTCGCCGACGACGAGCTCATCCTCCCGGGCTCCACGATGGAGGCCATCAAGGAACGCGGCACGCTCGTCGTCGCCGAGGCCCTCGACGCCCCGCTGCTCTCCCAGCAGGACCCGACGAACCCCGACAGCGTCACCGGGTTCGACGCCGACCTCGCCAAGCTGCTCGCGATCTACATCCTCGGCGAGCCGAACGTCGAGATCGTGCCTCCCGCCTCGGAGACTCGCGAGGCCCTCCTCGCGAACGGCACCGTCGACGTCGTCTTCAACACGTACACCATCACCGAGGAGCGCGCCGAGCAGGTCTCCTTCGCCGGCCCCTACTTCAGCTCGGGCCTCGCCGTGGCGGTGAAGTCCGACAACGACGACATCAAGGGCATCGACGACCTGGGCGGCAAGACGGTCATCGTGGGCGCCAACACGCCTGCTGTCACCGCCGTGCCCGAGGAGCAGCCCACCGCCACGCTCGTGGACTTCGCGACCGACCCGCAGGCGGTGCAGGCGCTGATCCAGGGCCGCGGCGACGCCTACGTGCAGGACTACACCCTGCTCGCCAGCAACGCGGCCGCCAACGACCAGCTCAAGGTCGTGGGCCAGCCCTTCACCTCCGAGCCCTACGGCATCGGCCTCAAGCACGACGACGCCGAGTTCAAGGAGTTCATCAACACCTGGCTGCTGAAGATCCAGGAGGGCGGCCAGTGGGGCGAGGCGTGGAAGGCCAGCCTCGGCACCGTCGTCGAGTCCGACATCCCGACGCCGCCGGCGATCGGCTCGGTCCCCGGCTCCTGATGCGGGCGGCAGCGCCAGAGAACGGCATCTGATGGACATCCTCATCGAGAACTTCGGGCCCCTGCTCGAGGCGCTCGGAACCACGCTCATGATGGCGGTCGTCGCCGGCATCGGCTCCCTGATCCTCGGGGTGCTGGTGACCGTCGCGCGGGTGAGCCCGATCCCGATCCTCCGGGCGGCCGCCTTCGGCTACGTGCAGTTCTTCATCAATGTGCCGCTCCTGGCGCTGCTGATCCTCGCGGTGTTCGCGCTGCCGGATGCCGGCCTGATCCTGCCGCTGACGCCCACCGCGATCATCGTGCTCATCGTCTACGAGGCCGCCTACGTGGCCGAGGCCGTGCGCAGCGGCGTGAACACGGTGGGCGTCGGCCAGATCGAGGCCAGCCGGGCGATCGGCCTGTCGCTCGGGCAGTCGCTCCGCTACGTCGTGATCCCGCAGGCGATGCGCGCCGTCGTGCAGCCGCTCGGCAACGTGATGATCGCCCTCGCGATGAACACCGCGCTCGCCGCGGCCGTCGGCGTCGTCGAGCTGACGTCGCGGGTGAACAAGGTGAACCTCGTCTACGCGCAGCCGATCGAGATCTTCACCGGCGCGGGTCTCGTGTACATGGCCATCGCGCTCGCGATCGGCCTCGGCACCGGATGGGTGGAACGAAAGGTGGCGATCGTCCGATGAGCACGGCGCGCACGAACCCCGCTTCCTACCTCTACGAGCCGCCCGGTCCGCGTGGCCGCCGCAACATCATGATCGGCTCGGTGGTGAGTGCCCTCGCGCTCCTCGGCGTGGTCGCTCTCGGCCTCTGGCAGTTCGGCTCCCACGGCCAGCTCGATGCCGACAAGTGGCTCCCCTTCACCGAGTGGGCCATCTGGGAGTACCTCCTCGTCGGACTCCTCGGCACGCTCGCGGCCGCGGCGATCGTCGCCGTGCTGGGCTCGCTCTTCGGCATCGTGCTCGCGCTCGGCCGGATGAGCCGCGTGCGGGTCATCCGCTGGGTCTCCACCGGCTACATCGAGATCGCCCGCACCGTTCCCGTGCTGCTGCTCATCTACCTCATGCTCTTCGGCCTCCCGCAGCTCGGCATCAACCTGCCCACGCTGTGGAAGCTCGTGATCCCGCTCACCTTCGCGACGGCGGCGGTCTTCGCCGAGATCGTTCGCGCCGGCGTCCTGAGCCTGCCGAAGGGCCAGAACGAGGCGGCGCTCAGCCTCGGCATGCGCCCGCACCAGGCGATGCGCCTCGTCGTGCTGCCGCAGGCGCTGCGGAACGTGACGCCCTCGCTCGTGAGCCAGCTGGTGAGCCTCCTGAAGGACACGTCGCTCGGCTTCATCGTGGCCTACACCGAACTGCTCTACCGCGGGCAGGTGCTCTCCGCGTTCAACCACCTGCTCATCCAGACCTTCCTCGTGGTCACCCTCATCTACCTCGTGGTGAACGGCAGCCTGTCGGCGGTCGCGTCACGCCTGCAGCGACCGGGACGCAAGCGGATGCCGGTACCGCAGCCGGTCGCGACCCTCGCCGCGACGATGCCGCACGCCGAGTTCCCGCTCACCGACGGCGAACGACACGTGCCCGCGGCAGCAACCTCCTCCGCGCCGGCTCCGACCCTGAAAGATCCCTCGTGACTGAATCCACGTCCACCGCCGGCGCCGCGGCGCCCGCTGTCCCCGGCCTCGCGGAGCTCGCCGTCGTCTGGCGCTCGGGCCTCATCGAGAGCCGGCATTTCGGCTCCCTCGTCGCGCTCGACGCCGACGGCACCGCGGTGCTCGAGCTCGGCGCGACGGATGCCGCGATCCTGCCGCGTTCCACGGTCAAGCCGGTGCAGGCGCTCGCGTGCCTCACGGCCGGCGCCCCCCTCGCCGGCGAGGAGCTCGCCATCGCCGCCGGCAGCCATACCGGCGAAGACGCGCACGTCGCCGTCGTGCGCCGCATCCTCGAGCGGGCCGGCCTCGACGAGTCCGCGTTGCAGTGTCCGGTCGACCGGCCAGAAGACGAGTCCACCTTCGAGGCGCTGCTGAGATCGGGCGAGGGCCGCGCGGCCGTACGCATGAACTGCTCGGGAAAGCACGCGGCGATGCTCCTGGCCTGCGCCGTGAACGGCTGGTCGACCGCCGACTACCTCGACCCCGCACACCCGCTGCAGCAGCACGTGCTCGCCACGATGGCCGAGGTCACCGGCGTGCCCGTCGAGCACACCGCCATCGACGGGTGCGGCGCGCCGCTCTTCGGCACCACCGTGCGCGGTGTCGCGGCCGCCTTCCGCGCCCTCGTGCTCGCCGACCCGGCGAGTCCGGCCGGCCTCGTCGCTGCGGCGATGCGCGAGCACCCCTTCTTCGTGGGCGGCAGCGGGCACCAGAACTCCGAGCTGATGTCCACGATCCCCGGAGTGCTCGCCAAGGGCGGCGCCGAGGGTGTCATCGGGGTGGCTGACGCCGACGGGTCCGCCGTGTCGATGAAGATCGTCGACGGCAGCCCGCGCGCGACCACCCTCATCGCCCTGCGGGTGCTCGAGGCGCTCGGAACGCCGATCGACGGGGCGAGCGCGCTCGTCGAGCTTCCCGTGCTCGGCGGCGGGGTTCCGGTGGGCGAGATCGCCCTCGGCCGCGATCTCGCGTCGGCGCTCGACGCGCTCGCCGGAGACCAGGAGTGACGCTCCTCGAGATCTGCCTCGACGACATCGACGGAGCGATCACGGCCGAGCGCCGCGGGGCCGACCGCATCGAGCTCTGCGCCGGGCTCGTCGAGGGAGGCACGACCCCGAGCCTCGGCACCGTGCAGACGCTGCTCGGGCACGTGGAGCGGATCGGCGTGCAGGTGCTCGTCCGGCAGCGTGCTGGGGACTTCGTCTTCTCAGCCACGGAAGTCGACGCCATGTGCGCCGACATCGAGGCGATGAGAGCGCTGCCCACGCCGACCGGCGTCCGCCTCGGCTTCGTGATCGGTGCACTGAACCCCGACGGCACCGTCGATCGGGATGCGACACGGCGGATGCTCGCTGCCTGCGGTGACGCACCGGTGACCTTCCACAAGGCGTTCGACGAGACCATCGACCTCGACGAGGCGCTCGACATCCTGATCGAGCTCGGGATCGGCCGGGTGCTCACCTCCGGCGGGCCGGGCACCGCAGCGGACGGCGCCAGCGCCCTCGCCCGTCTGGTGCGGCGCTCCGCGGGCCGCATCGCGATCCTCGCCGCTGGAGGCATCCGGCCGCACACTGCGGCGGACCTCATCGTGCGCACGGGCGTCGGCGAGGTGCATCTTCGCGCCCAGGAGGCGATTCAGAGCGGTCGCCGCGAGGACACGGCAACCCGACTCGTCACCTCCGCCACGGTGATCGACGACATGCTCCGGGCCCTCGGCCGATGAGCGAGCCGAGCGGATCCGGCCGGGGACCCCAGCCTGCGCAGGTCGGCAGCGCCGTGGTGATCGCCGTCGACCTCGGCGGTTCGTCGATGAAGGGCGCGGTCGTCGACGAATCGGGCCGGACCCTCTTCACCGAGACGCGGTCGACCCCGCGCGTCGACATCGTCGATGCGCTCGTCGAGTTGCTCCTGCACCTGGCCGACACCGCGGCGACGCATGGCCACCCGGTCGCCGCTGCGGGCGTCGTCACGCCCGGCATCGTCGACGACGCCTCGGGCTCGGTGGTGTACGCGTCGAATCTGGATTGGCGCGACCTGCCACTGCTCGACCTCCTGCGATCGCGCCTCGCGTTTCCCGTCGCCGTGGGGCATGACGTACGGGCGGCCGGCCTCGCGGAGCACCTGCTCGGTGCGGCGCGTGGGTCGGACGATTTCGTCCTCGTCCCCATCGGCACCGGTGTCGCCGCAGCCCTGGTCACCGCCGGTCACACGATCACCGGCGCACTCGGCGCCGGGGGAGAGTTCGGCCACATCCCCGTGGTGCCCGGCGGGGAGGAATGCCCGTGCGGCCAGCACGGATGCTTCGAGGTGTACGCATCCGGCGGCGGGGTCGCCCGTCGCTACCGTGCCCGGGGAGGCGCTGCGCGCTCGTCGCGCGAGATCGTTGCGCGGCTCGGGTCGGATCCGCTCGCCGATGAGGTGTGGAACGACGCGGTGCGGGTGCTCGCCCAGGGCCTCGCGATTCTGACCCTGCTGCTCGACCCCCGCGTGATCGTCATCGGCGGCGGCTTCGCGCAGGCCGGCGAAACGCTGTTGGGCCCGGTGCGCGAAGGTCTCGCCGACCTGCTCGCCTGGCGCGACCCTCCCGAGGTCGTGCAATCGGTGCTCGGCGGCGAGGCGGGTCGCACGGGAGCCGCGATCCTCGCCTTCCGTGCTGCGGGCCTGGGCTCGGTCGTCGACGGTTGGTCGATGGCGCGCATCGGAACGGATGCTGCAGCGGCTGCGCCCCTCGGGACCTGACGGCACCGGGCGCTGGGTCAGCTGACGTCGCCGGCGGCGCGGGCGTACCGCTCCGAGTAGGTGCGGAGCACCTGCCGCAGCTCGGCCGGCGACTCCACCGTGAAGTCCATGCCGAGCATGCCGATGTACGCGGCGATGGTGTCGAGGCTGTCGGCGCCGGTCACCAGCACGGATGCCCCGGCGCCCGCGTCCTCGACGATCCCGACCGCGGGGTTGATGCGCGCGAGCACCGCCTCGGCGGGCGCCGCGACGCGGAGCCGTGCGTGCACGGTCCACCCGCTCGCGGCGATCGAGCGCATCGCGAACGCCGTGTAGTCGCCGCCGGGCACCGGCACTGCGGAGAAGCGGCGACGGGTCGGCATCCGCGGCTCGATCCAGTCGGCGCGGAAGGTGTCCCACACGCCCGATGCCGGGTCGCGGGCGACGAGGTACCAACGGCGCTGCCACGCGAGCAGGCGGTACGGCTCGACGAGACGCGCATCGCCTCGAAAGTCGAACCGGAACCACTCGCCGTCTTGGATCGCGCTCGCGACGGCGCGCAGTACGGCCGGGTCGACCTGGGGGTCGGGCGCATCCGTGCCCGTGTTCTCGGGTGCATGCTCGATCACGGTGCCGAGGGCCTCGACCATGGGTCGGAGGCGCGAGGGGAGCACCTGCTCGAGCTTGGCGAGGGCGCGCGTGCTCGACTCCTCGATGCCCGCGATGCCCTTGGCCGTGCGCAGTCCGATCGCGACGGCGACCGCCTCCTCGTCATCGAGGAGGAGCGGCGGCAGCTTGCCCCCCGCGCCCAGCCGGTAGCCGCCGGTGGCCCCACGGGTCGCATCGACCGGGTAGTCGAGCTCGCGGAGCCGGTCGATGTCGTTGCGCACCGTTCGCGTGGTCACACCGAGGCGTGCGGCGAGCTCGGGGCCTGTCCAGTCGGGCCGGGACTGCAGCAGGGAGAGCAGCGCGAGCAGGCGCGCGGCGGTGTCGGACATGGGCGCCCCCGAATCAAGGATGATGCGGTTCTCACGCTATCCGGGACGGTCGTTCGGATGCACGAACCATTGCGCGGATTCGGTACCCCGGGAAACGGAGCTTGTCCCCCGTTCTGGTGTCTAGGGGGATCGCATCGGGACAGGTAGCGTGTGCCGTACGGCGCAGGGGGGCTACCGGGTGTCGCCATGTTGGGGGACATGGCGTACAACTCGGGGTGTCGGTGCGATCGCGCAGGCACCATGATTGCGCCCGGGGAGAGCCGTCGAGCGCGGAGGCGAAACGCCTTCGCGTCCGGCGGCGCTCCGGTGAACGCGGGCCGCCCGGTGCGAGCGAACTTCGTTGATTAGGAACCAGACATTCCTATATGCCTCGTACTGTCGAAGACATGACGAACCTCAGCTCCGACACCAGCATCGCCATCCGCCCCTTCCGCGTCGAGATCGCCCAGGCCGAACTCGACGACCTCAGGGATCGCCTCGCGCGCACCCGGCTGCCGCAGCCCGCGCCCACCGACGACTGGGACACCGGCACCCCGAACTCCTACCTCCGCGACGCGGTCGAGCAGTGGCGTGCGTTCGACTGGCGGGCCGCCGAGGCGCGCATCAACGAGTTCCCGCACTTCGTCACCGACGTCGACGGGCAGCCGATCCACTTCATCCACGTGCACTCGCCGCACGCCGGCGCGACGCCGCTGCTGCTCGCGCACACCTACCCCGGGTCATCCGTCGACTACCTCGACCTCATCGACGAGCTCGTCGACCCGGTCGCGCACGGCGGGCGGGCGGAAGACGCCTTCCACGTCGTGATTCCGGATGCCCCGGGCTACGGCTTCTCGAACCCCGTCACCGAGGCCGGCTGGACGACCGCGCGAGTCGCCCGCGCCTACGACACCCTCATGCGGCGGCTTGGGTATGCCGAGTACGGCATCCACGGCTCCGACAACGGCGCGATGGTCGCCCGTGAGCTGGGCCTGCGGAGCCCCGACGGCTTCCTCGGCCTCCACGTGCTGCAGCTCTTCTCGTTCCCGTCGGGCGACCCGAGCGAGTTCGAGCGCCTCGAGCCCCAGGATTACGCGGGTCTCGAGCACATGAAGTGGTTCCAGTCGGTCGGCGGCTACAACACGATGAACGCGAGCCGCCCGCAGACGGTCGCGGTCGGGCTCAGCGACTCGCCCGTGGGGCTCCTCGCCTACAGCGAGCTGTTCAACTCCTTCGGCAACGGCACCTCGCTCGTGCCGCTCGAGAAGATCCTCACCGAGGTGAGCGTGAACTGGTTCGCGAATGCCGCAGCGGGCATGAGCCGCAGCTACCTCGAGAACGCCCGTGCGGAGGCCGAGCCGCAGGTCAACGGGGCACCGACCGGCGTGGCCGTGTTCAAGGACGACTTCCAGACGATCAAGGTGTTCGCCGAGCGCGACAACTCGAACATCGTGCACTGGAGCCGCTTCGAGGAGGGCGGGCACTTCGCGGCGCTCGAGGTGCCCGAGGTCGTCGTGGGCGACATCCGCGCGTTCTTCGCCACGCTGCGCGGAGCAGTGCAGGCGTAGCCGCGAGGCGCGAGCTGCGGAACGGGGGCGGATGCCACGGCGCGAGCCGGGGCATCCGCTCCCGTCATGCTCGGGGCTCAGGTGCGCGTCGAGCGGCCTGCCCGGCGGCAGCCGCGTCGAGTGCCTGCCGGGCGAGCATCGTGGAACCCGCCACCGCCGCCGGCATCGTGACGATCGCGCCGAGCGGCACGAGGAAGCACAGCTGCGTGGCGACGCCGAAGCCGAGCAGTTGCGCCCGGCGCCCGTGCAGCACGGTCCGCCGGTCGGCCTTCGACATGCCGCGCGCGTCGAAGGCGCGCGAGGTGAGCTCCCGCGCGAGCAGCCATCCCGAGAGCGCCGTCCCGAGCACCGGGGCTGCGATGGCGCCCACGATCGGCAGGAAGCCGACGAGTCCGACGCCGAGCGCCGAGACCGCGCCGAGGGCGATGAGGCCCGCCGAGTCGCCGACCGCGCTCCAGAACCCGGCGCCGCGATCGGGCACCTCGCCGCCGAGCTCGAGTTCGACGGCCTTCCAGATGCGCTCATAGAACGGGTCGCCGACGGCGAGCGTGATGGCCGTGAACGTGACGGCGGCGAGCAGCACCGCGCCCGCGAACGTCAGGGCGGCCACGGCGAGGCGCACGGAGGTCGCCCAGAACTCGTCCCACGCATCGGCGAACGGGGTGGCCCACTCGACGATCGCGGGCAGCTGCACGCCGAGCACGACGAGCCCGGTGAGGATCACCACGAACACGATCGCGGCGGGGATCAGGCCCAGCATCATCGCGCCGGGGCGGCGACCCCAGAAGCCGAAGCCGCGCATCAGCATGGCCGCGCCCGACAGGAATCGTCTCAGCATCGCACCAGCATAGGTCGGCAGCGCCGAACGGCCGTTTCGCACCCGCGAGGTTGACGCGCGCGCGGCGACGTGCTCGCATGGCGGGATGGAACACGCCTCGGCTCCCGCGTCTCCCGCGCTCATCGGCGACGACGAGCTCGACGAGCTCGAACGCGAGTTCGTCGGCCGCGTGCGGGGCCGCGTGCTCGAGATCGGCGCGGGTGAGGGCGAGAACTTCGGCGCGTTGCATCCGGATGTCTCGTGGCTCGGCCTTGAGCCCGATGCGCCGCGCCGCGCGGAGCTCGCGACCCGGGCCCGCGAGTGGGGGCATGCCGCTGCGCCGCTCGACGCGAAGGCCGAGCGGATCCCGCTCGCCGACAGCTCGGTCGACGCGGTCGTCGGAACCTACGTGCTCTGCTCGGTCGGCGACCTGTCGGCGGCGCTCGCCGAGGTGCGGAGAGTGCTCACGCCGGGCGGCCGGGTCGTGTTCGTCGACCACGTGGTCGCACCGCCGCGCACGGCGAAGCGCGTCATCCAGCGGGTTGCGACACCGTTCACCGCGCGGTTCCACCACGGATGCCACTGGGATCGCGACACCCGGCAGGCGCTCGCCGACGCGGGGTTCGTCGGCGACGACGTGCGGCAGCTGCGCGTGCGGTCGATGCCGTTCGGTCCCGTGCCCACGCTGCTCTTCGACGGCCACGCGCCGTGAGCGGGCGGCTGCCGGGCCCGTCGCAGGGTGAGGCATCCGTCGCCCTCGACTAGCCTCGAAGCATGAGCCGTACCATCTGGACCGTCATCGGCGTGATCGCCGCCGTCGTCATCGCATGGATCCTGGTCGACGTGGTGTTCAGCGTGCTCTGGTTCATCGTCAAGCTCGCGATCGTCGCGGTGGTCGCGGTCGTGGTGTTCTTCGTGCTGCGCAACGTGTTCGGCCGCTCGGGAGACCAGGGCTCGATCGAGCGGTGACGCTGCGAAGGCTCGGACGGTCGGCCTCGGCGGCTGCTTCGAGCTCGGTCACCGCGAGCAGCACGTGCGCGAATGTCGCGATGTCGACTTCTGTTGATGCTCGTCGTCGCTCGCATCGCGTCCGATTCTCACGTTGACGTTCGATTTCCCGTATGACAGTTCCCCCTCATCGATGAGGGGGAACTGTCATACGCGCCGGGAAAATTGCGGCGACGAATCGGCATTCGATCGCTGCACGGGCGCCCTGCCGGCCTGCGCCCGCCGCCGCCGGCCTGCACCGCCGCGCGGCGAGTCAGCCGAGCGAGTCGAGTGCCCCCGCCAAGTCGCGGTGCAGGTCGTCGACGTGCTCGAGTCCGACCGAGAGTCGCACGAGTCCTTCGGGGATCGTCGGCTGCTCGGCGGGCCAGCGGCGACGGCGCTCGAAGGTGGACTCGACCCCGCCGAGGCTCGTCGCGTGCACCCAGAGCGAGGTGCGCTGCACGAGTGCGTCGGCCGGTTCGGCGCCGCCGCGCAGCACGATCGACACGATCGCGCCGAAGCCGGGATATCGCACCTCCTCGAGCGCGGGGTGCCCGGTGAGGCGACGCACGAGCTCCTCGGCGTTCGCCTGCGCCCGCTCGAGGCGCACGGGCAGCGTGCGCAGCCCACGCAGCGCGAGGAACGTCTCGAGCGGTGCGGGAATCGCGCCGTAGAGCGAGCGGTGCTTCACGATCGCGTCGAGGTGGGCAGCCGACGCCGCCACGACGGCGCCCATGAGCACATCGCTGTGACCCGAGATGTACTTGGTGGCCGAGTGCACGACGAGGTCGGCGCCGAGCTCGAGCGGCCGCTGCAGCAGGGGAGTGGCGAAGGTGTTGTCGACCGCGACGAGCGCTCCGTGCTCGTGCGCCGCCCGTGCGATCGCGGGGATGTCGGCGACCTCGAGCGCCGGGTTCGTGGGTGACTCGAACCACACCATCGCGGCATCCGCGCTCGCCGACGCCACCGCCGCGGTGTCGGTGATGTCGACGAAGACGGCCTTCGCGCGACCCTTCGCCTCGAGCTCCCTCAGCGCGCCGACCGTGCCGGTGTACGAGTGCCGCGGTGCGACGATCGTGCTGCCCGGCGCGACGAGGTCGAGCACCGCCGCGATCGCGGCCATGCCGGAGGCGAAGGCCACGCAGCGCCCACCCTCGAGGGCGCCGAGCGTGTCCTCGAACGCGGTCCACGACGGGTTGCCGTAGCGGCCGTATTCGAGCTCTCCACCGGCGACGTACGTCGAGGTGAGGTGCACGGGCACGTTCATCGGCTGGTCGGACGTGTGCGGCGGCCGGCCGGCGACGATCGCGAGGGTGTCGGGGTGGAGCGTCGGCGCGTCGGCCGCGGTCGCTTCGTGCACGTTCGTACCTCCAGGGCTTCGGGGGCGGATGCCACGGCTGCGGCAGCGCGCACGGGCCAGCGTATCCGCCCGGCCGGTGGTGTGACGCTCCGCTGCGGTACCCTAGGTGAAAGCTGTATTCATATATGAAAGCGAGCCGAGATGTCCGAACTCCTCGAACGAGGCGCGTCGCGCACCACCTGGATCAGGTCCCGGATGCCCCTCCTCGCCGCGACCCGTCGCGACTTCGCAGAACGGCTCCCGTTCGCGGGCCGCCGCGTCGGCATGTCGCTGCACGTCGAACCGAAGACCGCCGTGCTCCTCGAGGTGCTCGCCGCGGGCGGCGCCGAGATCATCGCGACCGGCAACCACGGCTCGACGCAAGACGACATCGTCGCCTTTCTCCGCGACCGCGGCATGACGGTCTTCGGCCGCCGCGACGACACGCTCGCCGAGCACGAGGCGAACGTGGCATCCGTCGTCGCGGCGCGACCCGACATCATCCTCGACAACGGCGCCGACCTCGCTGCCGGCATCGTCGCCACCGGCGCGACTGACACAGTCGTCGGCGGCACCGAGGAGACGACGAGCGGCGGCATCCGGCTGCGCGGCGAACTCGCGGGGCATGTGCCGTTCCCGGTGATCGTCATCAACGACAGCCCGCTGAAGGCGATCGGCGAGAACCGGCATGGCGTCGGACAGTCCGTCGTCGAGAGCATCATGCGCATCACGAACCTGATGATCCCCGGTCGCAGGGTCGTGGTCGCGGGCTACGGCTGGTGCGGGCGCGGCATCGCGCAGTACCTCAGGGCCTTCGGCGCGCGCGTGGCCGTCGCCGAGATCGACGAGATCAAGGCGTTCGAGGCAGCGCTCGACGGTTACCGCGTCGACGAGCTCGGCAACCTCGCCGAGTGGGGCGAGCTCTTCATCACCGCGACCGGCCACCCCGGCATCATCACCGACGAGGTCATCGAGCGCATGCCGAGCGGGGCCGTGCTCGCGAACGCCGGCCACTTCCCGTGGGAGATCGACACCGAGGCGCTGTACCGTGGCGCGGCCGCAGTCACCGAGCTCGACGCGGCGATCGAGCGGGTCGACCTGCCCGACGGACGCGAGCTCATCCTGCTCGCCGGTGGGCGCATGGTGAACCTCGCGGGCCGTGAACCCAAGGGCAACTCGCTCGAGGCGATGGACCTCGGCTTCCTCCTGCAATCCCTCTCACTCGAGCGAGTCGCGACCGCCGCCGCCGCGCTCGCGCCGGGCGCGCAGCCCGTGCCCGACGACCTCGAGCGCGAGATCGCCCGCCGGTTCGTGCGGGCGCTCGGCGCGAACCGCTGACCGAGCGATCGACGGAGACATCCGCATGCCTGAACGCACCGCAGATCGCGCGAGCGACTACTCGGCCCCCGCCCTCGACAAGGCGCTCGACATCCTCGAGCTCCTCGCCGGTGAGGCGGGCGGGCTCACCCAGACCGAGATCGCCCAAGCCGTCGGCCGCAACGTGAGCCAGATCTACCGCGTGCTCGCGACGCTCGAACGGCGCGGCTACCTCACCCGCGACGGCGGCGGCCGATACGTGCTCTCGATGGCGCTGTTCGACCTCGCCCACCGGCACCCGCCGCTCCGGGGGCTCGTGCAGCTCGCCGCCGGTCCGATGCGCGAGCTCGCCGACACGATCCGGCAGTCGTGCAACCTGAGCGTCGACGACGCAGGCGCAGTGCGCATCATCGCGCAGGCGGAGTCGCCCGCCGACTTCGGGTACCAGGTGCGCGTCGGCGCGCGCTTCCCCCTCGAGAGCACGGCGACCGGCGTGGTGCTGTCGGCGGGATCGACGGATGCCCCGTCGCTCGAGCCCGACGACGACGCGCAGCTCTCCGACGGGTATCTCACTCGGCCCGACCGGCTCCAGGCCGGCATCACCGATGTCGTCGTGGCGATCACGGGCCGAAGGGGCGAGACTGTGGCTGCGCTCACCGTGCCGTACATCGGCACGTCCTACAGTGCGGTCGGCCTCGACGATGTCGTCGCTGCCGCTCGGACGACCGCGGCGGAGATCTCCGCACGCCTCGGCGGGGGAATCGGGCGCGATCCGGTGGGCCGGTACCAAGGAGGACGATGATGACCGACGAGTTCGACGTCCGAGTCGGCGATCGCACGCTGCATGCCCACGACACCGGCACGGATGCCGCAGCGCGGCTCGCACTCGTCTGGCATCACGGCTCCCCGCAGACGGGGGCGCCGCTCGAGCCGATGCTCGCCGCGGCGGCGGCGCGGGGCATCCGTCTCATCTCCTACGGCCGCCCCGGCTACGGGGGATCGACGCCGCGCCCCGGCCGCGATGTCGCGTCGTCGGCGGGTGACGTGGCGGCGATCGCGGATGCGCTCGGCCTCGAGCGGTTCGCCGTGATGGGCGCCTCGGGCGGTGGGCCGCATGCGCTCGCGTGTGCGGCGCTGCTGCCCGATCGCGTGGTCGGCGCGGTCACCCTCGCGGGCATCGCGCCGTACACCGAGGAGTTCGACTGGTTCGCGGGGATGGCTTCGCCGGGCGCGTTGCGTGCCGCCCGTGAGGGACGTGACGCGCGGGCTCGCTTCGAGGAGACCGACGAGTTCGACCCCGACCAGTTCCTGCCCGCCGACTGGGCTGCGCTCGAGGGGCCGTGGGCCTCGCTCGGCGCCGACGTCGGGCGCTCAGAGGCGTACGGCCCCGGCGGACTCATCGACGACGACGTCGCCTTCGTCTCGCCGTGGGGCTTCGAGCTCGACGCGATCACGGCGCCCGTGCTGCTCGTGCAGGGCGAGCACGACCGCGTCGTGCCGGCGAAGCACGCCTCGTGGATGCTGAGCAGGCTGCGCCGCGCGCAACTCTGGATGCGGCTCGACGACGGCCATGTTTCGGTGCTCGACGTCGTGCCCGACGCGATGGACTGGCTGGTGCAGCGGGCCTGACCACCGCCGCCCGTCGAGCGACTACGCCTCGAGGGCGTCGCGGGCCTCGTCGGCCGCGGCGCGCGCCTCCTCGGCCGAACGTGCCGCCCGGTCGCGATCGCGTGCGACCGGGCGCAGCTCTCGCTCAGCGTCGGCGAGGTCGGACTCGACCCTGCGCAGACGCTCCTCGAGCTCGTCGCGTTCGTCGGTCAGCTCCGCGATGCGACGTCGATGCTCCTCGACGCGACCGTCGAGCTCCTCGAGCGCCGCCTCGGCCGCATCGGCGCGCTCTTCCGCCTCGCGGGCGGCGCGTTCCGCTCGCTCGGCGCGTTCGCGGGCCTTGCGGGTCTCCGCTTCGCGGGCTTCCTGCGCGTCGGTGTCGGTGGGCACATCAGCGTCGACATCGGATGCCGCCTCGGCCTCCGTCGCGCCGCCGCTCTTGCGTGGCCGCGCGCCTTCGTCGACCCCACCGGTGCGGGCCCGCCGGCCACCGCCCCATCGAGGTCGACCTCGAGCCCGACCGCCTCGAGCGCACGAACCAGTCGACCCGACCGAACGGCGTCGGCGGCAGCGGCATCCGACATGCCCGCCTGCAGCGTCTCGGCGACCTCGTCGAGCACTGGGCCGCGCACCGGATTTCCAAGCTCGTCGGCCAGCTCGCCCGCATCGCGCGCCAGTGCGGCCACGAGTTGCCGTCGTTGCCTGGCCAGCCGCGAGAGCGCGGCGGCATCGAGATCGTCCTGCGCCTCGCGCAACTCGGCGCCGAGGTCGATCAGCGCCTCGAGCTGATCGGCGCGATGACGCACGAGCTGGTTGACGAGCCACGCGGCGGGCGATGGGCGACGCAGCTCCTGCACCAGCGACGCGAGCTCACGATCATCACCGCGCAGCTCGCGAGACCGCTCATTGCGCGCCGCCGTGAACTCGTCGGGCGGAAGTGCATAGAGCTCGTCTGCGACGGCGGCGAGCGCATCGGGCGGCATGGGCTCATCCTCGCCCATGAGCGGTGCGGGAGGAAGGGCCCGCGGAATCCGAGCCGGCACCTCGCGCATGTCGGGAGCCGCCCATAGACTCGCGATCGTGTCGTTCTTCCTCGTCGACAACCAGCCGGGCCAGGGGCCCGACCTGCATGAGTACCCGTACACCGAGACGTGGGTGGTGCTCGACGGCGAGGTCACGGTCACGGCAGACGGCGTCGATCACCACGCCACGGTGGGCGACATCCTCGTCGTCGGTCCCGAGACGCCGCACCGGTTCCGCGCCGGGGGCGACGGCACGCTGCGCATGATGTGCATTCACGCGACGCCCCGCATCCTGCAAGAGTTCATCGACGCGTAGCCGCTCACCACCGAGAGGAATCCATGTCGTTCCAGGCATATCTCGACAACATCGAGACGAAGACCGGCCTCACGCCGCGCCAGTTCATCGAACTCGCCGCCGAGAAGGGCTACGACGATCCGTCGGTCAAGGCCGGCGTCATCGTCGACTGGCTGAAGGCCGACTACGACCTCGGCCGCGGCCACGCGATGGCGCTCGTGCACGTCATCAAGAAGGGTCCGCAGATCGACGCCAAGCACGTCGGCACCGACGGCGTGCATCGCGACGAGACCGACACGCTCTGGCTCGACGGGGTGGCGACGAAGCCGGCGTAGGCCGGCGGTGGGTGGTCCGCTTAGACGGATGCCGCGTGCCGCAGTAACGCGTCGAGTGCGGGTCGTTGCCCGGCGACGAGAAGTCCGCGTGCCTCCGCGAGGGGCACCCAGCGCGCCTCGTCGACCTCGGGGAACGACTGGTGCCGCCCTGAGCGCGGCGGCCACTCCAGCTCGAACGTGTTGCTCACGAGCTCGTCGATCTCGAACGCCGGCGCCGCGCCGGCGAAGACGCGCACGAGCTTGCCCGACGAATAGCGGAACTCACCGAGGTCGACGTACTCGACCTCGGGCGCCGGCGCGCCGATCTCCTCGGCGAACTCTCGCCGCGCCGCCGCGAGCGGGTCCTCGCCGTCGACGTACTCGCCCTTCGGGATCGACCAGGCGGCGGCCTGCTTCCGCGCCCAGAACGGCCCGCCCATGTGCGCGATGAACACCTCTGGTGCGGCCGGTGCGGCCGCTCCGCGCCAGAGCAGCAACCCCGCGCTCGTCACGGGCACGGCCGCACCCCCGCGGTCGGAACACTCGCCCGGTACGGTGGAAGGGAACACGCGAAGGAGTTGCGCATGTCACGCATCGTAGTCATCGGCGGTCACGGCCGGGTCGCCCTCAGGCTCGAACGCCTGCTCGTCGATCGCGGCGACGAGGTCGACGCGATCATCCGCAACCCGGCGCACACGCCCGACATCGAGGCCACGGGTGCGCACGCGGTCGTCGCCGACATCGAACAGCTCGACGTCGACGAGCTCAGCGAGCTCCTCCGCGGTCATGACGCGATCGTCTGGTCGGCGGGTGCCGGCGGTGGCGACCCGCAGCGCACCATGTCCGTCGATCGCGACGCCGCGATCCGTTCGATGGAAGCCGCCGACCTCGTCGGGGTGCGCCGTTACGTGATGGTGTCGTACTTCGAGTCGCCCGATCACGTGGTGCCCGAATCCAACCCGTTCCACGCCGACGCGGAGGCGAAGGCCGCCGCCGACGAGCATCTCGCCGCCACCGGCCTCGACTGGACGATCCTCGGCCCCAGCCACCTCACCGACGGCGATGGAACGGGACGCATCGACGTCGAGGCATCCACGAGCAGCTCGGTCGATCGGGCGGATGTCGCGGCCGTCGTCGCGGCCGCGCTCGAGAGCCCCGGCACGATCGGTCGCACGATCCGCTTCAACGCGGGCGAGACCCCGATCGCCGACGCCCTGGGCTGACCCCGCCCGTCACCGCCGTCAGTACCGACGTGGACTCCGCACGAGCGACCACAGCGCGGCCAGCAGCAGGATGCCGCCCACCACGCCGAACGCCCCCAGAAGTGACCACAGCACGAACTCCGTCGTCATCGCGTACCCCCATCGTCTGTGCGTTCATTCTGCCCGCCCGAGGCCGCGAGCGACAGCCTCATCGCAGACGGATGCCGCGACAGCGAGGGCGTTCGTCAAGCGGTTGACGGGGCATCCGCTCGCCCTGCACGCTGGGAGCATCCGAGCACGGAGGCGATCATGACCGACCCACGCGAACCGATGGAACGACGCGACCCGCGAGCGGGCACGCCCGACGTCGGCGGACCCGACGCGGAGCAGCACAATG
Organism: Agromyces ramosus; assembly: GCF_030817175.1. NCBI lineage: Bacteria > Bacillati > Actinomycetota > Actinomycetes > Micrococcales > Microbacteriaceae > Agromyces > Agromyces ramosus. The sequence goes on from NZ_JAUSYY010000001.1 coordinate 2,849,782, forward strand.
CGGCCGACGACGTGGAGACCGCCGAGAAGGATGCCGCGCAGGGCGACGACCAGGTGGGTGACGACGCGAACGACCTCGAGGCCGACAACCCGGTCGAGGAGGACACGCTCGAGACCGTCGACCCCGACAACGCTCCCGCATAGCAGGCCGGGTCAGCCGAGGTCGCGCTCCCGAGACGCCTCGAGGGCGCGGATGAGCGTCGCCGAGTCGTATGGTCCGACGTGCCGCTTCTCGCCGACGAAGAACGTCGGCGTGGAGTGCAGGTCCATGAGCTCGGTGTCGAGCACGTCGTCTTCGACTCGACGTGCAACCGCCGGCGAGCGGAGGTCTTCGGCGAAGCGGTCGACGTCGAGCCCGATGTCGCGGGCATAGCCGACCAGATCGTCGGTCTCGAGATGGTCCTGGTTCGCGAACAGCGTTCGCGCCATCTCCAGGAAGCGGCCCTGCAGTGCCGCGGCCTCGTAGGCCTGCGCCGCCTCCCTCGCGTGCGGGTGCACCTGCTCGAGCGGCAGGTGCCGCCACACCCACCGCACATCGTCGCCGAAATGCGCGATCACGGCGTCGATCGAGCCGGTGGCGCGACTGCAGAACGGGCACTCGAAGTCGCCGTACTCGACGATCGTGTACGGGGCATCCGGCCGCCCCCGAAAGTGGTCGCGATCGACGTCGACCGGTCGCAGGAGCTTCACGCCGATGGCCTGCGGCGGCTGCAGGCGATCGGCGACGGCGAAGATGCCCCAACCCAGCAGGAACGCGATGACGGATGCCGCGAGCACGCCCACACGCGCGAGATCCTGCAGCTCGGGGTCGTCGATCGCAAGGCCGACGATGAAGAGCGAGATCGTGAAGCCGATGCCGGAGAGACCCGCGCCGCCGGCGATGCGCGGCATCGCGAGCCCCGGCGCGAGGCGGCCGACGCGGAGCCTCTGCACGAGCGCGGTCGCGCCGGTGATCCCGACGAACTTGCCGACGACGAGGCCCGCGACGATGCCCCACACCAGGGGTGAGGTCACCGCGGCGCCGAGGATCGCCGGGTCGAAGCGCACCCCGGCGTTCGCGAGCGCGAACACGGGCAGCACGAAGAACGCGATATAGGGCCCCCACGCATCCTGCAGGCGGTCGTTGATCGAGAGCGAGTCCCGCAGGCTGCGGGTCGCGGCGCGCGCGGCCCCCACGTCGGGCGACTCGCGGAACGCCCGGGTGAGCGCGGCCGCACGCTCGACCTCCATGCGCCGCGGCGGGAACACCGGAATCATCAATGCCACCGCGACGCCGGCGAGCGTCGGATGCACCCCGGCGGCGCCGACCCCCAGCCAGAGGGCGAAGCCCAGCACGGCGTAGGCGACGCCGCGTCCGGCGCGGAGGAACCGCACGAGCGCGAGGAGCACGAGCAGCACGGCGACGATCGCGAGCGGGAGCACCTCGAAGCCCGAGTTGTAGAACAGGGCGATCACGATGAGCGCGCCGATGTCGTCGACGACCGCGAGGGTCAGGAGGAAGGTGCGCAGCCGTGCCGGGTACTTCGGCCCGATGATGGCGAGCGCCCCGAGGAGGAACGCCGTGTCGGTCGAGATGACGACGCCCCACGCGTGCGCCTCGGCGGTGCCCGCGTTCAGTGCGAGGAAGATGACCGCGGGCAGCACGAGCCCGGCGACCGCCGCGACGACCGGCACCACTGCCCGGGCGCGATCGGTCAGCTCGCCGATCGTGAACTCCCGCTTGACCTCGAGCCCGACCGTGAAGAAGAAGAACGCCATGAGGCCGTCGTTGACGAACTCGTGCAGGGTGAAGACGGCGTCGAATCCTCCCACCGAGAGGTCGACCTCGGTGTCCCAGAACTCGTCGTAGCTCGCACCCCAGGGCGAGTTCGCCCAGACGACGGCGATGACGGTGAAGAGCAGGAGGAGCATGGCTGCCTTGCGGTCGGCGGTGCCGCCTCGCAGGTGCACGCGCCGAGCGACGGCAGTGGAGGTGGCCGGGATGCTGCTCATGACCTCGCCGCTCCTCCCCGTTCGTGGGTTCATTCTGCATGCCGACGGCTTCCGACTTCCAGCCTTCGGCGAAGCAAGGTAAGGCAAACCTCAGAAGAAAAGCACGCCTGATCGGGGGAAAACGCCTCGCCAGCCCTGTCGGCCGGGGCGCCGCGGGACTACCATTCCCGTAACGTACGGTCGCAATCGCATCAGGAGGTCGCCATGAGCATGACGCTCGATGAACTGCCCGCCGTCTCCGAGTGTTCGGTCACCGGATGCTCCTACAACGACCATTCGCACTGCCACGCCGCCGCCGTGACGATCGGCGGCTCGATCGGCGATGCCGAGTGCGCGACGTTCATCCCACTCGGCATCAAGGGCGGGCTCGACAAGGTGATCTCGCACGTCGGCGCGTGCCAGCGGTCGGAGTGCATCCACAACTCCTCGCTCGAGTGCACCGCGCCATCCGTGCGCGTCGGGCCGGGCGCCGTCGACGCCGACTGCCTCACGTACGAGCCGGCCTGAGCCCCGAACTCGACGCCCCGGTCCTGCGCGATGCGCAGCACCGGGGCGTTCGTGCACCCCGGCTACGCCGCCTTCGCGACGGTCAGGTCGCGCACCTGCGCGAGCGCGCCCGCCCACGGGATGAGCTGGTCGAGCTGCGTGGCCAGCATGCCGGCGTGGTACTCGGCCGGCGTGAAGACGGAGTAGTTCTCGAAGTCGGTCATGAGTGAGAACGAGACCTGCTGACGCACGTCGGCGACCTGGAGCTCGCCGAGGATGAGGCGCAGGTGCTCGGCCGCGCGGGTGCCGCCGGCGCTGCCGTAGCTCACGAGCCCGGCGGCCTTGTTGTTCCACTCGCCGTAGACGAAGTCGATCGCGTTCTTCAGGGCACCCGAGGTGGAGTGGTTGTACTCGGGTGTCACGAAGATGTAGCCGTCGAACGAGTCGACCTTCCGTGCCCACGCCTTGGTGTGCGCGTTGGCGTACTGGCCCATGCTCGCCGGCACCGCCTCGTCGAGGTGGGGCAGCGCGAAGTCGTTGAGGTCGACGAGCTCGAACTCGGCGTCGGTTCGCGTCGACGCCTGATCGAGCACCCACTTCGCCACCTGGTCGCCGACGCGACCGGGTCGTGTGCTGCCGATGATGATGCCGATCCTGATTTCGGACATGTGAGTCCCTTCCCGAACGAAGTAGTTGACGCGTCATCATAACTCAGGAAGATGACATGTCAACTAAATGCCGGTATGCTGGAGGCATGTCAGAAGTGTCCGAAGTCGACGAGTCCGAGTGGGAGCTGTTCTCGGCGTTCGCGACGATGTACACCGAGCTCATGCGCGAGTTCGATCGCCGCCTCCAGCGCGATGCCGGCATCTCGCAGGGCGACTACGGCGTCATGCTCACGCTGTTCCGTGCCCCCGACCGCCGCCTCCGCCCGGGGGCGCTCGGCGAGGCCCTCGGCTGGGAGAAGAGCCGCCTGTCGCATCAGCTCACGCGCATGGCCGCGCGCGGACTCGTCGAGCGCGTCGAATGTGACACCGATGGGCGGGGCACTTGGGTGCTGCTCACCCGCGACGGCCGGCGCGCGCTGCTCGGCTCGATGCGAGACCACGCCGCGGCCATCCGCACGCTCTTCCTCGACGTGCTCGAACCGCACGAGAAGCGGGCGATCGCAGATGCCTCGGCACGCGTGCTCGAGCGGCTGAACGAGCCGGCGGCGCTCCGGGCCGGCTGAGCGCGTGCGCCCGCCGGTTCTGCTCTGAGCGGATCGACCTGTCGCCGACCGCACGTCGCGGGCTACCCTCGGGGCATGGGCAAGGTCGTCGAATTCCCGCCGCAACCGGGCTCGCCTGAGCCGAAGCCGCTCGCGAAACCGCTCTGGCGACATGTCGCCGGCGGGGTGCTGCGCACCGAGCGGCTCGAGCAGGGGCGCATCCTCACCGAGGTCGCCGCGACCGCCGGCGTCTCGCCGCAGTACCTCTCCGAGGTCGAGCGCGGCCGCAAGGAGCCATCGTCGGAAGTACTCGGCTCGGTCGCCCAGGCACTCGGACTCGACCTCGTCGACGTCGTCGCCCGCGTCGCCGGGCGACTCGGCGCGGCTCGCGACGACGAACGCCGCTCCGAGCGCGAACGTGAGCTGGTGCGGCGTCGCCCGACCGCGCCGTTCGGCGCAGCGGCACCGGCTCCGGGGCATCCGCTCGATCTCACCGCACCCGCCGACGCGCACTCCCTGTCGGTGATCACCGGCACCGGCACCGGCGTGTCGAGCGCCGAGGTGTTCCTGCTCGTCGCGTGACCGAATCGGCCCACCCGCGCGTCGTCGTGCTCACGGGGGCCGGCATCTCCGCCGAGAGCGGGGTGCCGACGTTCCGCGACGCCGGCGGCCTGTGGGAGGGGCATCGCGTCGAAGACGTCGCGACGCCAGAGGCGTTCGCCCGCGACCCCGACACGGTGCAACGCTTCTACGACGCGCGACGTCGTGCCGTGGCATCCGTCGTCCCGAATGCCGCACACCTCGCGCTCGCCCGGCTCGAGCGTGCGCTCGGCGACGGGCTGCTCCTCGTGACGCAGAACATCGACGACCTGCACGAGCGGGCCGGATCCCGCCGCGTCGTGCACATGCACGGCGAGCTGTCGTCGGCGCTGTGCGGGTCGTGCGGTCGGCGCTCGCCGGTGCCCGGCGACCTCGTCGAGCAGCCGGCGTGCCCGGCATGCGGCGAGCGGATGCTCCGCCCCGACGTCGTGTGGTTTCGGGGAGCGGCCCTACGACCTCGACGTGATCGAGGCGGCGCTCGAGCGGTGCGAGCTGTTCGTCGCGATCGGCACCTCGGGCGCGGTCTACCCTGCGGCGGGCTTCGTGCTCGTCGCCGCCGAGTACGGCGCCCGCACGCTCGAGCTCAACCTCGCCGAGAGCGAGATCACGCCGCTCTTCGACGAGACGCGGCTCGGGCCGGCAAGCGTGCTCGTGCCCGAGTGGGTCGACGAGCTCACCTGATCACCGCGACTACGCGAGCGCCGCGGCCATGCCCGCACCGACCGGCACCCGCGAGGTCAGCACGTGGTCGGCGAGACCGTACTCGACCGCCGCTGCGGCGGGCAGGATGAGGTCGCGGTCGGTGTCGTGACGCAGGGTCACGGCATCTCGTCCGGTGTCGGCCGCGAGCGCCGCCTCGAGCTCGGCGCGGACCCGCACGACCTCGTCGGCGTGGATGATGAGGTCGGGGATCGTGCCGCGCCCCTGCGTCGAGGGCTGGTGCAGGATGACCCGGCCGTGCGGCAGGATCGAACGCTGGCCCTTGGCCCCGCCGGCGAGCAGCACCGCGGCCGGCCCGCCGGCCTGGCCGACGCACGTCGTCGCGACATCCGGCCGGATGTGCTGCATCGTGTCGTAGACCGCGAGCGCCGCGCCGGGCGAGCCGCCGGGGGAGTTCAGGTAGAGGCTGATGGGCAGGTCGTTCGACTCCGACGCGAGGTGCAGGAACTGCGCGATGAGCACGTTCGCGACGCCGTCGTCGATCTCGGTGCCGAGGTAGACGATGCGCTCGGAGAGCAGCCGGCTGTAGACGTCGAGCGAGCGCTCGCTGTTGCCGCGCTTCTCGACGACATAGGGAATCGTGTAACTGGTCATGCCGGGACTCGCAATCCGGTCTGGGGGTGCACGACCCCCGGGTGCATCTCGCCGAAGCCGTCGGCGACGCGGTCGATGAAGCCGTAGTCGACGGCCTCGCCCGCCGTGTACCAGCGGTCGCGCAGCGAGTCCTCCGCGAGGCGTTCGACGGGCTGGCCGGTGAACTCCGAGACGAGTCCGAGCACGGTGTCGCGGGTGTAGCGCAGGTCGTCGGCCTGCAGTTCGACGTCGACCGCGGTGCCGCCGATGCCGGCGGAGCCCTGGTGCATGAGGATGCGCGCATGGGGCAGCGCGAACCGCTTGCCCTTCGTGCCCGCAGACAGCAGGAACTGGCCGGCGCTCGCCGCGATGCCGACGGCGATCGTCGACACGTCGTTCGGGATCGACCGCATGACATCGGCGATCGCGAGCATCGCCGACACCGAGCCGCCGGGGGAGTTGATCCAGAAGCGGATGTCGCGGCGTGGGTCGTCGGCGGCGAGGGTGACGAGCTGCGCGATGAGACGATTGCCGCCCTGCTGGTCGAGCTCGTCGCCGAGCACGATGATGCGTTCGTGGAAGAGCCGCCTCGTCAGCTCGGCGTCGATCGGATGGATCGGTGGGGTCTCGTGATCGGTCATGCGACCAGCCTGCGCCGGGCGACGGCGTCGTGGGGCGGATGCCGCTCTGAGCAGCACTGCCCTCAGCGGAACGCCCTCGCACGACTCGTCGCCCCTCATCGCCCCCCGCGTCGCCCCCTCGTCACCCCAGTCGTCGCGAGAGTGCGCGTCGTGTCGGAATCGTCGCGGAATTCCGACACGACGCGCACTCTCGGCGTCGGGAGATGGGGAAGGCGGCGTCAGCCCGCGCGAGCGACCGCGGGGCCCTCGCTGAACTGGCACGAGGTCGCGGTGAGGCGCTCGTCGGGGTCGAGTCGCGTGAGCACCGCGCCGGCGATCTCGTAGAGCTGTCCGAGCTGCTCGGGGCTGAGCACGTCGAGCACGCTCGAGCGCACGGTCTCGACGTGACCGGGTGCGGCCTGGGCGATCAGGTCGAGGCCCGCGTCGGTGACGGTCGCGTTCGTGGCTCGGCGATCCTCGGGGCAGGGGAACCGGCGGATGAGCCCGCGCTCCTCGAGTCGCCGGGCGACGTGCGAGAGGCGGGGGAGTGTCGCGTTGGTGCGCGCGGCGAGCGCGGTCATGCGCATCGTGCGGTCGGGCGCGCCGGCGAGCGCCATGAGGGCGCCGTACTCGAAGTGCGTGAGGCCGGCGTCACGCAGGAGCTGCGTGTCGAGCGCGTTCGGCAGCAGTTCGGTGAGCGCGACGAGGCGCACCCACGCGGCCGACTCCTCGGTGCTCAGCCATCTCGTCTCACTGCTCATGCGTCGAGTCTAGCGCATTGGTTGACGCGACAACTGATTATCGCTAGAGTGTTGGTTGTCCCTACAAGTAATCGCGTCGAACGGCGCGTGGAGGAGAACCACACATGACCACCGTCAGCATCATCGGATCCGGCAACATGGGCAACGCGATCGGAGCCATCGTGGCCGCCGGCGGCAACACCGTCGAGTTCATCGGTCGCGACACGGCCGACACGATCAACGGCGACATCGTCGTGCTCGCCGTGCCGCACCCCGCGCTCGACGAGATCGTCGCGACCCGCGGCGCACAGCTCGCCGGCAAGATCGTCGTCGACATCACGAACCCGCTGAACTTCGAGACCTTCGACTCGCTCGTCGCGCCCGCCGACGGATCGCGGGCGAGCGAACTCGCCGAAGCGCTGCCCGAGTCCCGCGTGCTCAAGGCGTTCAACACGAACTTCGCCGCGACGCTCGCGACGAAGTCGGTCGGCGGCCAGCCGACGACCGTGCTCATCGCGGGCGACGACGACCTCGCCAAGCAGCAGCTCGCCGACGTCGTGCGTGCCGGCGGCGTCGCCGCGGTCGACGCCGGCCGCCTCGGCCGGGCGCGAGAGCTCGAAGCGCTCGGCTTCCTCCAGCTCACGCTCGCGGTGCAGGAGAAGACCGGCTGGGACGCCGGGTTCGCCCTCGTCTCCTGACGATCAGGCGATGCCGCGCAGGTACCTGAGCTGCGCTCGAACGGATGCCTCGGCTGCGCTTCGCACCGAGGCATCCGTGTCGAAGTACACGACGTCGGTGACCGCCTCGGTCGACGCGTCGTCGCCGAGCTGGCGCAAGGCGCCGCGCACCTGCTCGAGACGTTCGGCACGGTGGGTGAGATAGGCGTCGCAGACCGCCGTGAGATCGGGCAGCACCGGACCGTGTCCGGGGAGCACCGTCGTGGGCCCCGGCGCGCCGAGCGCGCGGAGCCGGCCGAGCGAGTGGAGGTAGGGCCCGAGCGAGCCGTCGGGATCGGCGATGATCGTCGTGCCCGCGCCGAGGATGGTGTCGCCCGTGAGCACCGACCCGAAGTCGCCGTCGCCCGCGAGCACGAAGCACGCCGAGTCGGCGGTATGCCCGGGGGTGGCGAGCACGTGGATCTCGAGGCCGGCGGCCACGACGAGCTCGCTGTCGGTGAGTGGCTCGGCGGCGAAGCAGTGTACGGGGTCGATCGCGCGCACCGGGGCATCCGTCATGCGATGGAACGCGTCGAGCCCCTCGACGTGGTCGGCGTGGTGGTGCGTGACGAGCACGAGCTCGACCCGACCGGCGCTCGCGAGCCGGCTGAGGTGCCCGTGGTCGTCGGGACCGGGGTCGACGATGACGACACTGCTCGCGCCCGGCGCGCGCAGCACGTAGGAGTTCGTGCCGCCGAGGGTCATCGGGCCGGCGTTCGGTGCGAGCAGGAGCCGGGTGAACGGGGTGGCCTGCTCGCCGGGTGCTGCGGGCTCATCCATGCCCCGAAGTGTATCCACTCGGGCTGCCCGCCGGCCGGTACGCCGTCACGTGCGGGACGGTCGGTCGTGGGCGTCGCTGTGGGGCGTCCGAGCGTCCACCCCTCGCGCCGATCGGCCCCCGAACGCGTGTACTCCGCACCGGTGCGTGAGCGACCGGCGCGGCCTAGTCTGAGAGGCATGGACAGCGAGCTCGAATCCCTGACCGATCCGAAGGCGACCGGCTCAGCGGCAACCGTGGTGCTGTTGCGCGACGGCGAGCGCGGGCTCGAGGTGCTCCTCGCCGAGCGCCCCCACGACCGCGGCTCGTTCGCCGGAGCCTGGGTTTTCCCGGGCGGCGCGGTCGACCCGGCGGATGCCGCCGGCGGGGCCTTCGACTCCGAAGACGCCGCGCTCCGTGCCGCCGTGCGCGAGACGCGAGAGGAGATCGGGCTTGAGCTCGACCGCCGCGAACTCGTGCCCTTCTCGCGATGGACGCCGCCGAAGAACTCGCCGAAGCAGCTCACCACCACGTTCTTCGCGGTGCGCGTCCCCGAGGGCGAGATCCGGCCCGCGCCCGACGAGGTCGCCGCGGTCGAGTGGGTGCGCCCCGTCGACGCACTCGAACGGCACGCGGCCGGCAGCATGACCCTGTGGCCGCCGACGTGGGTCACCCTGCACGGCCTGGTGCACGCGGCATCCGTCGACGAGGCCCTCGCCGAGCTCCGCAGCGGCGAGGTGCGCCCCTACATCGCGAAGCGAAGCGACGACGGCCGCACCATCCTCTGGCAGGACGACGACGAGTACGACACCCCGCGTCGCCGAGGGTAACCAGCACCGGCTCGTCATGGACGGACTGCCCTGGGTCTACGTCAACACCCTCGGCGCCGGATGATCGCGTGACCGACGTCACGGTCGTCGGCAGCGGGCCCAACGGGCTCGTCGCGGCCGTCATCGCCGCCCGCGCCGGACTGTCGGTGCGCGTGCTCGAGGGTGCGTCCACGATCGGTGGCGGCCTGCGCACAGCCGAGCTCACGCTGCCCGGATTCTGGCACGACGTGTGCTCGGCGGTGCATCCGGCCGGCCTCGCGTCGCCCGTCTTCCGCAAGCTCGGTCTGCTCGACCGGGTCGAGTGGGTCGTGCCCGAGCTCTCGTACGCGCACCCGCTCGACGGCGGCCGCGCCGGACTCGCTTGGCGCGACCTCGACCGCACCGTCGAGGGGCTCGGCGCCGACGGCCCCGCGTGGCGCCGGCTGGTCGCGCCGCTCCTCGCGCGCTCGCGCGGCGTCATCGACTTCACGGGCTCGCAGCTGCTGCGGGTGCCGCGCGACCCGATCGCCGCACTCCGGTTCGGGCTGCGCTCGCTCGAGCAGGGCACCGCTCTGTGGAACACGCGCTTCCGCGGCGACATCGCACCCGCGCTCTTCACGGGCGTGGTCGCACACGCGGCCGGCGGCACGCCCACGCTCGCGTCGGCCGGTGCCGGGCTGCTGCTCGCGATGCACGCGCACGGCGCGGGCTGGGGGTTCCCCGTCGGCGGCTCGCAGGTGCTCGCCGACGCGCTCGCCGACGAGCTCCGCGCGCGCGGCGGCGAAATCGTGACGGATGTCCCGGTCACCTCCCTCGACGAGGTGAGCGATTCCCGCGCCGTCCTGCTCGACACCGCACCCGCGCTCCTGTTCACCGCCGACCTCCCGTCCGGCTACGCCCGCGCGTTGCGGCGCTACCGCTACGGTTCGGGCGTCGCGAAGGTCGACTTCGCCCTCGACGGACCGGTTCCGTGGGCGAACCCCGAGGTGGGGCTCGCGCCGACGGTGCACCTCGGCGGGTCCCGCGCCGAGATCGCGGCGGCCGAGAACGCCGTCGCACGCGGACACCAGCCCGGGATCACGAGCGGGGGCTCGGGCGGCGGGCCGGAGCATCCGTACATCCTCGTGACGCAGCCGAGCATCGCCGACCCCAGCCGCGCGCCCGCGGGCAAGCACGTGCTCTGGGCCTACACGCACGTACCCGCGGGCTCGACGCTCGACGCGACCGAGCTCGTCACCGCCGAAGTCGAGCGGTTCGCGCCCGGGTTCCGCGACCTCGTACTCGCGTCGGCGTCGAGCTCGGCGACCGAGCTGGCCGCCTACAACCCGAACTACGTGGGCGGCGACATCTACGCCGGCGAGCTGACGATGGCGCAGCTCGTGAAGCGGCCGGTCGTGTCGACGGCCCCGTGGCGCACGCCCGTCGACGGCGTCTACCTCTGCTCGAGCGCGACACCGCCCGGCCCGGCCGTGCACGGCATGAACGGGTGGTGGGCGGCGAAGCTCGCGCTGCGCGAGCGGTTCGGCATCGGCTGACAAGCCGGTTCCCCAGCACACGGGGTTCGGCGTAGCGTGTGGGCGTGGACTGGACCGGCTGGTTCGACGCGCACGACTACGAGATCGCTCGCCAGGTGCTGCAGCGCGGGGTGGCGGCGCTCGCCTTCGTCGCGTTCCTCTCGACGCTGAACCAGTTCCGGCCGTTGCTCGGCGAGCACGGGCTGCTGCCGGTTCCCGAGCTGCTGCGGCTCGCTCGGCGCCTGCGCGGCCCGAGCCTCTTCCGCTGGGGGTACTCCGACCGGCGGCTCGTCGCCGTCGCGGTGGCCGGGCTCGTGTTCGCGGCATCCGTCGTCATCGGACTCCCGCAGCTGGGCCCGCCGTGGGTGCCGCTCCTCGTCTTCCTCGCGCTGTGGGTGCTCTATCTCTCGATCGTGAACGTCGGCCAGACGTTCTACGGCTTCGGCTGGGAGATGCTGCTCTGCGAGGCGCTCTTCACCGTCGCGTTCCTCGGCTCGAACGACCAGCCGCCACCGCTCGCGGTCATCGTCGCGATCTGGTGGCTCGTGTTCCGCCTCGAGTTCGGGGCGGGCATGATCAAGATCCGCGGCGGCTCGGAGTGGCGCGACCTCACGGCGCTCACGTACCACCACGAGACGCAGCCGATGCCGAATCCGCTGAGCCGCCAGGCGCACCTGCTGCCGAGGTGGTTCCACAAGGGCGAGGTGCTCGGCAATCACTTCGCGCAGCTCATCGTCCCGTTCCTGCTCTTCGTGCCCGGGCCCGTGGGGTCGGCGGCCGCGACGGTGGTGATCCTCACGCAGCTCTGGCTCATCGTCACCGGCAACTTCGCGTGGCTCAACTGGATCACCGTCGTGCTCGCGGCATCCGCCATCACCGACCCGGCCTGGCACTGGCTCATCCCGGCGATTCCTGCGAACCTCGGCACGGATGCCTCGACCACGCCCCTCTGGTGGTTCGCCATCGTCGCCGCGGTGACGGTGCTGCTGCTCGTGCTGAGCGTGCGGCCCGTGCAGAACCTGTTCTCCCGGCGGCAGCTCATGAACGCGTCGTTCAACCGGTGGATGCTCGTGAACGCCTACGGCGCCTTCGGCACGGTGACGAAGCGGCGCATCGAGATCGTCGTCGAGGGCACCCTCGCCGAGACACCCGGCGAGGGTGCCGAGTGGCGCGAGTACGGCTTCAAGGGCAAGCCGGGCGATGTTCGCGCGGTGCCGCGGCAATGGGCGCCGTACCACCTGCGCCTCGACTGGCTGATGTGGTTCCTGCCGCTCGGGCGCATGTGGGAGCCGTGGTTCGAGGCGTTCCTGCTGCGGCTGCTCGAGGCGGATGCCCCGACGCTGCGCCTGCTCCGCAGCGACCCGTTCGGCGGCTCGCCGCCGCGCTGGGTGCGCGCCCGGGCCTACCGCTACCGCTTCGCGACCCGTGCGGAGTACCGCGAGACGGGCGAGCGGTGGGTGCGCACGCTGCAGGGCGACGTGATTCCGCCCACCGGCCTGCGTTGAGCGGCGGCAGCGCGGAGCGCGCGGCGGCGAGCTCAGTGCTCGTCGACGGCGGTGCTCTCCACCGGGCGGTGCTCCACGTCGTCGACGTGCGCCTGTGGCATGGCGAGGCCACCCGCGATCGTCGCGAATGCGGCGACGAGCACCGCGATGAACACCGCTGTCGATGCCGACTGGATCGCCACGGGGGAGTGCTCCCCGAGGCCCGAGCGGGCGATGACGCCGTTCGCGACGGCACCGAAGATCGCGACGCCAACGGCACTGCCGACCGAGCGGAGGAACATGTTGGCTCCGGTGACGACCCCGCGCTCGGTCCACGGCACCGACGACTGCGCCGCGATGAGCGTCGGGGAGGCGACGAGTCCCAACCCGAGGCCGACGATGAAGCACGCGAGCGCGGCCGTCCACGGATTCGGCGTGAAGGAGACGACCACGAGCGACGCCGCTCCGAGCACGGCGACCGCGAGGCCGATGAGCGCGGTGCGGCGGAAGCCGATGCGGAGGAACAGTCGGCCCGACTGCGAGGCCGCGATCGGCCAGCCGAGCGTGAGTGCGGCGACCGCGAGCCCCGAGATCAGCGGCGAGGTGCCCGCCGAGACCTCGAGGAAGGTCGGCACGTACGAGGTGAGGCCGATGAGCACGGCGCCGACGCCGAGGGAGATGAGCGACGTCGTCACGATGAGGCGCCGGGAGAAGAGCCAGAGCGGCAGCACGGGCTCGGCCGCACGCCGCTCGATGAGCGCGAACGCGACGAGCAGCAGGCCGCCGACGGTGAAGGCGGCGATCGACTGCCACGAATCCCACGCCCAGGCCTGCCCGCCCTCGAGCACCGCGAGGATCAGCAGCGTGAGCGCCACGGTCAGCACGGTCGCGCCGGCCACATCGATGCGGTGGTTCTCGCGGCCGACCTTCTCGTGGTACGCCCGGAGGAGCATCAGGGCCGCGATGACGCAGAGGGGGATGTTCACCCAGAAGATCCAGCGCCACGAGGCGAACTCCGCGAAGAGCCCGCCGAGCGTGGGGCCCAACACCGACGAGACGGCCCAGACGCTCGCGATGTAGCCCTGGACGCGAGCCCGCTCGCGAACGGAGTAGATGTCGCCGGTGATGGTGATCGAGACCGGCAGCACGGCACCGGCGCCGAGCCCCTGCACGGCGCGGAACACGATGAGCGAGGTCATGTCCCAGGCGAACCCGCACAGCACCGAGCCCACCAGGAACAAGCCGATGCCGATGAGCATGATCGGCTTGCGGCCGACGGTGTCGGCGAGCTTCGAGTAGACCGGCACCGAGACCGCCTGCGCGAGCAGGTAGATGGAGAAGAGCCACGGGAACTGCGCGAACCCGCCGATGTCGGCCACGATCGACGGCACCGCCGTCGCGAGGATCGTCGCATCGATCGCGATGAGCCCGGTCGAGAGCATCACCGCGATGAGCACGGGCCCGCGCTCGGAACGGAATCCGACGGCAGCCTGCTCGGTCACGTTCCTCCTCGTTCCGGGCGCGTCGAAGCGCGGCCCCACTGAAGGCCAACGCGTCGGGAGGGGATTCATTCCGCGAACGGCGAGCCGTCGAGCGCACGGATGCCTCGGCGCCCGCGTGGACGCAGGGGCATCCGTGTTCGGAACTCGCCGTGCCCGGCACGCCGCCGTGCCGCCCGCGCGCATTAGCGTCGGATCATGCGGATCCGAACGAAACGCCCGGTGGCTCCCACACCGCCCCCGGCTGCCCAGGTCACGACATCCAGCGAGTCGCGTGCACCCGAGCTGAAGATCCGCGCGTTCCGCATCGGCTTCGTCGGGGCGCTCGGCGTGCTGCTCGCCGTGCTGCTCGGCGGCATCGTCGGACAGCTCGGCACCGTCATCCTCTACGTCGCGCTCGCGCTGTTCCTCGCGCTCGGCCTCGACCCGGTCGTGAGCTGGCTGCAGCGTCGCGAGATGCCTCGATGGCTCGCGATCCTCCTCGTCTTCGTCATCGTGATCGGCGTCTTCGTGGGCCTCATCGCGACGATCGTGCCGATCATCGTGCAGCAGACCACGAAGATCGTCGAGGACTGGGACTCGATCGTCGAGAACGTGCAGAACAGCGACTTCGTGGCCTGGCTCAACAACCTGAGCGGCAGCGGTCAGGCGATCCAAGACGCCATCGCCTCCGCCGGCGACTGGCTCGCCGACCCCCAGAACCTCGGCTCGCTCGGCGGCGGCATCCTCGCCGTGGGGGCCGGAATCGCCGGTGGCTTCACCGGCGCGGTGATCGTGCTCATCCTCACCCTGTACTTCCTCGCCTCCCTCGACTCGATGCGCCGCTACGCGGCCCGCTTCGTGCCGGCGAGCTCGCGCGGCTCGTATCGCGAGGTCTCCGAGGAGATCACCGGCTCGGTCGGCCGCTACGTGATCGGCCAGGTGAGCCTCGCCGCCATCAACGGCGTGCTGAGCCTCATCTACCTGTCGATCATCGGCGCGCCGGCGCCCATCCTGCTGGCCTTCATCGCGTTCCTGTTCTCACTCGTGCCGCTCGTGGGAACCCTGACAGGCGCCATCATCATCTCGCTCGTGTGCTTCGCCGCCTCGCCCGAGACCGCGCTCGCCGCGGGCATCTACTACCTGATCTACATGCAGGTCGAGGCCTACGTGCTCAGCCCTCGCATCATGAACCGTGCGGTCGCGGTGCCCGGCGCGCTCGTCGTCATCGCCGCCGTCGCCGGCGGCACGCTCGGCGGAGTGCTCGGTGCCCTGGTCGCGATCCCGATCGCCGCGTCGCTCATCATCATCATGGAGAAGGTCGTCTTCCCCAGGCAGGACGCGATCTAGCCGGGCGCCCGCACCGCGGGCGCCCGGCACGAGCGGCCGCTAGGCCGGCACGGGGCTGGCGGCGAGCACGCCCTGGATCTGCGGGAGGGACTCCGGAAGCCCGGAGGCACGGATCAGGTCGACCATCTCCCAGGGTGCAGCGGGGTCGGCGCCAGGGCGCTCGGCCGAGGCCTTCTCGAAGAGCGGCACGCCGTCGACGAGCTCCTTCGCCGGCGTCCAATGCGGATCCCGGTTGAGGTACGAGAACGGGTCGCCGCGCAGGAGCCCGGAGAACACCGCAGCCACGATCGTCGAGCCGACCGCACCGAGGCGCTCGCCATCGTGCTGCTCGCCCGCCTCCTTCAGGATGTAGACCCACAGCGACTCCTCCATCGGCGCCAGGTTCGGCAGCGGCCGAACGTGCAGCGCGGTCGCGACCTCGCTCGCCGGCGGCAGCTCCATGCGCCAGCCGCGCCGGATGTTGAGCTCGGCGAGGGGATTCGACGCGCCCTGCCCGGCAGGGATGTTGAACACCGCCCGCGACAGCCGCATGTCGATCTTGTGCGCGAGCTGCGGGAAGACGGGCTTCACCGACGAGGCGAAGTCGAAGTACCAGTCCCATTGCAGCGAGTGCTTCGCGGGAAGCCGGCTGCCGCCGCGAAGGTCGGGCGGGCCGTCGGGCCGTGGCGGGGTGCCGGGGCGCGGCGAAGATCGGCTTGCCGAACTGCGCGCCGACGCCGCCCTGGAGCGGGAAGTTGAGCTGGTACTCCGAGCGGATCATCGAGTGGCCGAAACGATAGGCCGCGGTCGAGAACTCCACCGGGATGTACGGGTTCACGCTCCAGTCGTAGACGCCCTTCAATCCGTAGCGCACGTCGTAGAACGGGCCATCGCCGTCGCCGGCATCCTCATCGAACTGGATCGCCTTCGCGAACACCGCGGGGTCGACGACGCGCGAGATGAAGTCGTTCCAGGTGAGGTACTGGTAGAACCACACCGTGATGCGCTGCGCCTCGAGGAAGAGGCTTCGCCCGCCGCGGGACGATGCGCCCGGGGCATCCGCGAGCTTCTGCAGCACGTTGTTGTGCACGAGGGCGAATGCCAGCTGCAGCTGCGAGACGATGATGTTCTCGTCGTTGCGGGGATCGCCGATCATGGCGACGCCCTCGGCGTTGCGCTGCAGGTCGGGCTCGAGGCCCGACGGATTCGCGCCCGTGCCGGTCGCGAGGAACCCCGCGAACCCGTCGTGGAGCACCCGCGTGTGGTCGTAGAGATAGGGCTGGTCGTCGGGCCCGCGCCCGTAGAGGCTGTCGAGGTCGAGTCGTGGCGAGCGGAAGTTCTGCAGCCCGTCGGGATCGTTGTGCCTGGTGAGGCTCGACTGCGGATCGAAGGTGATGTCGTGGTCGACGAACTGGCCGAAGTACGTGTAGCCGACCGGCATGCTGCTCTCGGGCGGCGCGTCGTCGCCGAACATCTCGTTGACGGCGAACTCGTGGATCGCGAGCGACTTCTCGGGGTCGCCCGATCCCGGCGGCTCCCAGATCGTGAAGCCGCGCCCGAAGAGCCGGCCGAAACGGCCCTCGTGGCTCCGCGAGTGCGGCACATTGAGCGGCACGATGGTGTGCGCAGTGGCGTGGTGCATTGTGTTCCCTCCGAGATGGACCTGTCGCCGGATGTGCCACGCGAGATGGCCAGGGGGAACGCATCGCGACTGAGTCGGTGTGTTTCAGGCGCGACGTTAGCGCCGAGCCGAGCGATGCTCAAGACAAGTGGGCGCGTCTGGCACGGATTTCAGTGGCAGCACTGAGGGCTGGGCCCGAGGGGCACACGGATGCCGCGGCGCCCGGGCTCCCGCCGCATCCGTGAACGCCGCGTCAGGTGCGGAGCACCGCGCCGCCCGCCCGGTGCCGCGACACCGCGTCGACCGTGGCCGCGAGGATGAGCACGCCGCCCGTGACCGCGTAGTTGACGCCGGCGGGCAGGTTGAGCAGGCCCAGCCCGTTCGTGATCACCGCGATCACGAGCGCGCCGATGGCGGCGTGCAGCAGGCGCCCGCGTCCGCCGAAGAGGCTCACTCCGCCGACGACGGCCGCCGCGACGCCGCTCAGCACGAGGTCGCGCCCGGCCGCGGCATCCACCGACCCGACCTTGCTGATGGAGAAGAGGCCGGCGACGACCGCGAGCGAGGAGCACACGATGAACGCCGTCCAGCGGATGAGGACGACCTTGATGCCCGCGCGGCGGGCGGCCTCGGCGTTGCCGCCGATCGCGTAGATGTAGCGGCCGTATCGAGTGCGGTCGAGCACGAACGTGCCGATCCACAGGATCACGAGCACGATCGGCACGACGATGGGGACGCCCTGCACGGCTCGAATGGACTGCCCTCGGTCCTGGTTGAGGATGAACACGACGGTGCCGCCGAGCGCCGCGATGACGCCGAGCTTGATCCACACGAGTGCGATGGTGCGATTGGGGACGCCGGCACGTGCCCGGCGTGCCCGATCCCAGAACGAGGTGCCGGCCGACACCGCGAGGATGACGACGAGCATGGCCCACCCCGCCCACGGCGGCATGTTGCTGTTCTGGATGGCGAGGATCTCGGGGATCTGCACGCGGTAGAGGCCGCCCGAGCCGATGATCATGAGCTCGAGGCCCTGCAGCCCCAGGAAGAGGCCGAGGGTCACCACGAATGACGGGATGCCCACCCTTGCGACGAAGAAGCCGATGAAGGTGCCGATCGCGATGCCGGTCGCGAACGCGATCGCGAGGGCGACGATCCAGTTGAAGCCCTGCACGTTGACAAGAACGATGAAGATGCACATCGTCACGCCGGCGGTGACCCCGGCCGACAGGTCGATCTCGCCGAGCAGGATGACGAACACGAGGGCCATGCCGAGCATGACGAGCGTCGCCGCTTGCGTCATGAGGTTGGCGAAGTTGCGTTCGGTCAGGAAGAACGGGCTCAGGATCGAGAACATGACGCTGAGCACGATGAACCCGCCGACCGCGGGCAGCGCGCCCATCTCGCCACTGCGCACGCGCTGCCACCAGGCGCGCACCTGATCGCCGACGCCGCCCTCCTGGCCGCTGCCGATGAGGTCGCCGACGCCCGGATCCGGGGCGGCCTCGGAGGTCGGGACCGTGCCTTGCGTGGTCATGCTGTCGCTCCCGTCGGAGTCTTCGTGCCGGTGATGTATCCGACCACGTCGTCGCTGGTGGTCTCGCCTGTGTCGAGCGAGGCGACCATCTGGCCGAGGTACAGCACGTTGACGTGGTCGGCGACGGCGAACACGTCGACGAGGTTGTGGCTGATGATGATGACCGCGACGCCCTGGTCGGCGAGGCGGCGTACGAGGTTCAGCACCTGCTCGGTCTGCGCGACGCCGAGCGCCGCGGTCGGCTCGTCGAGGATCACCACTCGGGCCTTCTTCAGCACCGCCCGTGCGATGGCGACGGTCTGGCGCTGGCCGCCCGAGAGCGACGAGACCTTCTGCCGCACCGACTTGACGGTGCGCACCGAGAGCGAGCGGAGCGTGTCGGACGCCTGCCGCTCCATGCGCCCCTCGTCGAACGTGCCGAACGCCGTCTCTTCACGGCCCAGGAACATGTTCTGCACGATGTCGAGGTTCTCGCAGAGGGCGAGGTCCTGATAGACGACCTCGATGCCGAGGTGCGCCGCGTCGCGGGGAGTGTGCAGGGTCACCTCCTCGCCGTCGAACCGCACGACGCCCTCATCGTAGGGCTGCACGCCGGCGAGTCCCTTGATGAGCGTCGACTTGCCGGCTCCGTTGTCGCCGACGAGTGCGGTGACCTTGCCCGGGTAGGCCTTGAGGTCGACGCCCTTGAGCACGCTGACCGGGCCGAAGCTCTTGACGACCCCTGACAACTCGATGATGGGCGCATCCATGCGGGGATTCCTTTCAGACGACGCTGTCCTGCTCAGTGTGACACGCGCCGGGGGCGCGAGCGCGGGTGAGTCGGAAGGGCCCCGAGCCGACCTCATCGGTGCTGCCCGGGGCCTTCCGCGCTGGGGCCTCAGCCGCTGATGCCGTATTGCTCGCAGGCGGCCGCGACCTCGCCCTCGCAGAGCTCGGCCGGGTCGGCATCGCCGGCGTCGACGACGTCGACGACCTGCTCGGGACCGACGAGCTGCGGGGTCACCGCGATGTACGGCGTGCCGTCTTCGAGCTCCTGGTCGGCCGTCGGCGTCTCACCCTCGAGCAGCGCGGTGGCGAGCTCGATGGCGGCGTCGGCCTCGAGCTTGATCGGCTTGTAGACCGTGGCGGTCTGCTTGCCGAGCAGCACGTTCTGCAGGCCCGCGATCGAGGCGTCCTGGCCCGAGACCGGAACGGTGAGGCCGTTCTTGTCGAGGACCGTGATGACGCCCGCCGCGTTCGTGTCGTTCGCGACCCAGACGGCGTCGACCACTCCGCCGAGCGAGGTGAGCGCCTGCTCGAAGTTCGTGGCGGACTTGTCGCCGTCCCAGACTCCCGGCGGCTCGGCAGCCGGCGTGATGCCCGCCTCCTCCATGACCTCGACGGCGCCGTCGTGGAACATCTTGGCGTTGCCGTCGGCAGGGTCGCCGCCCATGTAGACGACCTTCGCGGTGGCCGGATCCTTGCCGGCGGCCGCGAGGCCGTCGACGATCGACTGGCCCTCGAGGCGGCCCACCTCGACGTTGTCGAACGAGACGTAGTAGTCGACACCCTCGATCGGGCGGTCGTAGGCGATGACCGGGATGCCTTCGGCCTTGGCCTTCTCGGCCACGGCGGCACCTGCGCCGTTGTAGTCGACGAGCAGCATCACGCCGCAGCCCTTGCTGAGCTGCTGGTCGGCGATGGTGGCGTACTTGTTGGTGTCACCCTGGGCGTTCTGGATGTCGGTCTCGAACCCGGCCTCGGTGAGGCCCTCTTCGAGATAGGGACGGTCGTTGTTCTCCCAACGCGGTGATGACGCGGCATCGGGGAGGATGACGCAGGCTCGCGTGGCGGCTTCGCCGCCGTCGCTCCCCCCGCCCCCGTCGCCTTCGCCGGCGCCGCCCGAACAGCCTGCCAGCAGTAGTGCCGAGATTCCGGCGAGTGCGGCAGCAGAGACCAATGAAGTTGACTTCATGGCGCTCCCCTTCTCTGAGGTGAGGTCGACCCCTCGTGGTGCCGTCGTCTGCATTGGCGCGGCACAGCCATGATCGCGCATTTGTGGCGCTGCGGAACAAAAGCGTTCATAACGCTTGGGTAACTAACTGACCGGTCAGTAAGCAAAGATGTGCGTGTTCGGCGGCACTCCGGGGGAGCGCTCTCACCTGATGCCCCGAACTGGGGTGACCGGTCAGAACCAGATGCTCAGCTGCGGCGTGCGCTGCGCCTGGAACATCCGGTCGGTGAGCGCGAGCGAGCGAGGCGACAGTTCGGTGATGCGACCCGCACGCGCGAGCACCGAGGCACGCACGCCGCCGAGGTAGATCGCGCCGAGCTCCCGCACTCCGAGCCGGATGCCGCGGACGCCACGAGTGGATGTCGCAGCATCGGCTTCGACCCGCTCGACCTCGGCCCGGCCACTGTCGCCGACCGTGAGGTCGAATCGCCCGGCGGCATGGCCGAGGGGATCATCGACGTGGATGCGCAGCGTGCCCGGCGTGCCGTAGTCGCGCGCGGTGAGGGCCGCTACGGGGTCGAGCACGCGCACCCAGAGGTGGTCGACGACGTTCGACATCGTGATGGCGCGCGGGTCTTCGAGGAGCCAGTGCAGCGGCTCGTCGACCGAGCGGAGCGTGCCGCGGACGCCCGACACGAAATCCTGCTCGACGAGGAAGCGCCAGAGGGCGCGTTCGGCGTCGTCGGTGGCGGCGGCGAGGAAGTCGAACTGGAGCTCGCCCGGCTCGTCGGGGATGCGCTGCACCCGATAGGCGACGAAGCCCTGGGGCTGCCCGTGCTCGTCGTCGTAGCGCACGAGGCGGATGGCGCGCGCGGAGTCGCTCTCGGGGTCGACGAGTCCGAGCACCCGGTCGAGGAGCCCTGGCCAGCGGTCGACCTCGCCCGGCGTGCGGGCGACGGCGCGGCGCGCGAGCGCGGGAGCGATCTCGCGGAGGGAGGCGGCCTCGACGAACTGCAGGCGGCCCGGGGCATCCGGACCGATCCACTTGGCACGACGGCGGTCGACGTGCACGGTCGCCGCCTGCGCGGCAGGGGCGTAGCCGTAGCGCCCGTAGATGGTCGCCTCGGTGACCGTGAGCACCGCGAGGGCTGCGCCGGCATGCTGCGCGTTGGCCAGCTCGCCGTGCATGAGCGCACGCGCGATGCCGCGACGGCGGTGGGTCGGTGCGACGGTGACCGAGCTCACCGCCCAGGCGTCGACGCTGCGGCCGCCGGGCACGCTGAGGCCTGTCGGCCACGACGACACGGTGGCCACCGGCGTGATCGGGTCGGCCGCTGCCGCGTCGTACACGCCCTGCACGCGCCGCTCGGCCATGACGCGGCGGTCGTACTCGAGCTCGGGAGGTCGCGGCCGGGAGTGGTGGAAGCCGCGAACGTCGGCTTGGATCCAGGCATCGAGTGCGGTGGTGTCGGCCGGGTCGAGCACCCGGTACTCGAGCTGCTGGGCCGCGAGATCGGCGGATGCCGCGGGGTCGACCGGGATTGCCTGGAGATCGAACGACATCAACCCAGCGTAGCGACCGCCGCCGGATTCACGGCACAATGGAACAATGACTCGGCAAGCGCTTTCCAAGATCGAATCCGCGATCGACGGACGGCATCCGCTGCGCTCGGTGTTCCGGCTCCTGGGCCTGCATCGCGCCCGCGTGCTCGGCTCGGTCGGGTTCTTCGCCCTGAAGGACACCCCGCTCTGGCTGCTGCCCGTGGTCACCGCTGAGATCATCGACGTCGTCGTCGCGGGCGGCCCCGCCTCGACCCTCTACCTCTGGGCGGGAATCGCGCTCGTCGCACTGCTCCAGAACTACCCGAACCACGTGCAGTACACGCGACTGTTCATGGGCGCCGTGCGCTCGATCGGCGCCGACCTCCGCAATGCCCTCGCGTCTCGTCTCCAGTCGCTCTCGATCGGCTTCCACACGCGCGCCAACTCCGCGATCGTGCAGACCAAGGTCGTGCGCGACGTCGAGAACGTCGAGCTCATGCTGCAGCAGACGACGCATCCGCTGCTCTCGGCGACGATGGTGCTCATCGGCGCCGTCGTCATGACGGCGATCAACGTGCCCGCGTTCCTGCCCGTCTACGCTCTCGCGATCCCGCTCGCCGTGCTGCTGCGCGCGATCCTCAATCGCCGCAGCGCCGCACGCAATGCGACCTTCCGTCGCGAGGTCGAGGCGTTCTCGGCGCGCGTCGGCGAGATGGCGACGCTCATGCCGATCACCCGCGCGCACGGCCTCGAGCAGACCGCCGTCAATCGCGTCGCACACGGCGCCGAGGGGGTGCGCAGCGCCGGATTCCAGCTCGACCTGCTGAACGGGCGGTTCGCCTCGCTCTCCTGGGTGAGCCTGCAACTGCTCGGGGTCGGATGCCTCGTGCTCGCCGCTTGGGTGTCGATCAACGGCTGGATCCCGATCACCGCCGGGCAGGTCGTGCTCCTCAGCTCCTACTTCGCGCTGCTCACCGGCGCCGCGACGAACCTGCTCATGCTCCTGCCCGTGATCGCCCGTGGCACCGAGTCGATCCGTTCGATCGCCGAAGTCGTGCAGGAGCCCGACCTCGAGTTCAACGCGGGCAAGCGCGCCGTCGACCAGGTGGTCGGCGACCTCCGCCTCGAGCACGTCGAGTACCGCTACGAGTCCGGCGCGACGCCGGCGCTCGACGACGTGTCACTCGAGGTCCGAGCGGGCGAGACGGTCGCGTTCGTGGGCTCGTCGGGCTCGGGCAAGTCGACCCTTGTGAACGTCGTACTCGGCTTCCTCCGGCCGGGGCGGGGCCGGGTGCTGCTCGACGGCGTCGACATGGAGGAGCTCGACCTTCGCACCTTCCGCCGCTTCGTCTCGGTCGTGCCGCAGGAGTCGGTGCTCTTCGAGGGCACCATCAGGGAGAACATCGTCTACGGGCTCGACGATGTCGCCGACGAGCGGGTGCTCGCCGCGCTGCGCGGGGCCAACGCGCTCGAGATCGTCGAGGCGCAGCCGAACGGCTGGGACACGGTCGTCGGCGAGCGCGGCGCGCGCCTCTCGGGCGGCCAGCGCCAGCGACTCTCCATCGCCCGTGCGCTCGTGCGCGACCCCCGCGTGCTGCTGCTCGACGAGGCGACGAGCGCCCTCGATCCCGAGTCGGAGGCGAAGGTCCGGGGTGCGCTCGAACACCTCATGCGCGACCGCACCACGCTCGTCGTCGCCCACCGGCTCTCGACCATCCGCTCGGCCGACCGCATCGTCGTGCTCGAGCGCGGACGCATCGTCGAGGTCGGCACGCACGCCGAGCTCGTGGCCGCCGGCGGGCGCTACGCCGAGCTGCACCGGGTACAGTCCGCCTGACCGAATGCCACGGGACGCGTGCCCTTTCAGTGCGGATGCCTCAGCCGCCCGCGTGCGCGCCGAGGTGCGCGTGCACCGACGAGACGACCACCGACCCCTCGCCGACGGCGGAGGCCACGCGTTTCACCGAACCCCGCCGCACGTCCCCGACGGCGAAGAAGCCCGGCACCGAGGACTCGAGCGGCGCCGGGCCGTCGTCGCTGCCGAGCCACGCCCGCCGCCCGCCTTCGGCGAGCACTTCCGCGCCGGTGATCACCGACCCCCAGCGGTCGCGCAGCACCTCGGGCGGGAGCCACTCGGTGTGTGGCCGGGCACCGATGGTGATGAAGACGGCGTGGGCCGGCACGGCGACGCGCTCGCCCGATCCCGTGCGCTCGAGCACCACGTGATCGAGTCGGTCGGCACCGCCCGCGCCCGCATCGACGACGCGCGAGCCGGTGATCAGTCCGACGCCCGCGGCCTCGAGCTGGTCGATGAGGTAGCGCGACATGCTGTCGGCGAGCGATTCTCCGCGCACGACGAGCGCGACGGAGCGGGCGTACCGGGCGAGGTGGAGCGCCGCCTGCCCCGCGGAGTTGCCGCCGCCGATGACGAGCACGTCACGTCCTGCCTGCGCACGCGCCTCGACCGACGAGGCGCCGTAGAACACCGACGCCCCGACGAACGGCCGCAGGCCGGGCGCCGAGATTCGTCGATAGCTGACCCCAGTCGCGAGCACCACCGCGCGTGCACGCACGATCTCGCCGGGGGCGGCATCGAGCTCGAAGCCGCCGTCGACGACGCGCATGCCGGTGGCGCGACGAGTGTGAGCGAACCGGGCGCCGAATACCCAGGCCTGCTGGTAGGCGCGCTGGGCGAGCTCGGCCCCGGAGACGCCGCGCGAGAAGCCGAGGTAGTTGCGGATGAGGGAGCTCGATCCCGCCTGCCCGCCGATCGACTCGCCCTCGAGCACGAGTGTGTCGAGTCCTTCGGATGCCGCGTACACCGCAGCGGCGAGGCCGCCCGGGCCCGCGCCGACGACCGCGAGGTCGACGATTCCGGTCGGCAGGGCCGTCTCGAGGCCGTGAGCGCGTGCGAGCTCGGCGTCGTCGGGGTCGACGAGCACCCGGCCGTCGGCGGTGCGCACGAGTGGGACGCCCGCATAGTCGACGGCGGCTTCCGCGAGCATCGCGAGGGCGTCGGGTGCGTCGGGCGTGAGGTGGTCGGTGGGGACCCCGCCTCGCGCGAGGATGCTCCGCAGCAGGTGCGTGCGCGGCTGCGCGTCGTCGCCGATGACGGTGAAGCCCCGGTGCCGCTTGCCGGCGGCGGCCTCCCACTCGCGGAGGAAGTCGGTCACGGCGCGATGGAACGACTCGTCGGGCGAGTGCACGGGACGCACCACGTAGTAGTCGATCTGCAGGCGCGTCATGAGCTCGAGCACGGCATCGGCCGTCGCGCGGTCTGCCCATGATCCCCACTCGATGACGAGTCCCCGCCGCACGTCGGGGAACCGGCGTCGGGCCGCCGCGAACACGCTTTCGTGCCCGGAGACCGGTGACGGGTCGTCGGCGAGCACGAGGGCGAGGTCGCCGCCCTCGGCGTGCACTCCCTCGACCGCCGCGACCGCGCGGTCGGGGTTCTCGACGTCGATGATGCGGTAGTCGGCGGAATACCTCCGTTGGAGCGGTTCGAGGAGCGAGGCACGGGCCGACGGGTCGCTCGCGACGACGAGGATGGCGGGCGGCCGGTGCGGCGGTTCACGGACGTCCATGCGTTCGGCCCCCTCGGCGTGGCGCGTGGCGGCGGCCCGGGCCGCCACGCGGCGAGTGTACCTCCGCGTCGCGGTCGCGCACCACCGGGTGGTCCGTCGGGCAGTGGGTATTTACAGGCGGATGCCCCGAGGATCAGACTGCACACATGAGTCCGTTCGATCGGGCGATCCGCACCCCCGACCAGCGTCTGCGCGTCTTCGTCAGCTCGACGCTGCGCGAGCTCGCCCCGGAGCGCCGCGCGGTGCGGGCGGCGATCGAGCAACTGAACCTCGCTCCGGTGATGTTCGAGCTCGGCGCGAGGCCGCACCCACCGCAGGACCTCTACCGTGCGTACCTCGAGCAGAGTGACATCTTCGTGGGCCTCTACTCCGCGAGCTACGGGTGGGTCGCGCCCGGTGACGAAGTGTCCGGTCTCGAAGACGAGTACCGGCTCGCGGCGCACGAGATGCCGAAGCTCGTGTACGTGAAGGAGGGCGTCGAGCGAGAGCCCCGCCTCCAAGAGCTCCTCGCCCGCATCAAGGTCGACGGGATCTCGTACGTCTACTTCACCGACGCCGACCAGCTCGCCGAGCTCGTGCGCACCGACCTTGCGACCCTCCTCGCCGAGCGCTTCGCACGTGGCGCAAATGAGGTGGCGTCACGCGACGGGCTCGACGGCACGGTCGAGCTCCCGGCCGCCCTCACCGCGCTCATCGGCAGGGAGTCCGAGGTCGAGCTCGTCGTCGGCCTGCTCGCCGACGACGCTGTGCGGCTGGTCACGATCACCGGCCCCGGCGGCATCGGCAAGAGCCGCCTGTCGATCGACGCCGCCAATCGGGTGCGCGACAGCTTTCCCGGTGGCATCGCCTTCGTCGACCTCGCCCCCGTCACGAATCCCGATCGCGTGCCGGCCGCCATCGCCGATGCGCTCGGCATCCGCGACATCGGCGACGGCACGCTCGATGAGAAGCTCCGAATGGCCCTTCGCGACCGGCGGATGCTCTTGCTCCTCGACAACGTCGAGCAAGTGGTCGAGGCGGCGCCGGCGATCCGGTCGCTGCTGACCGATGCCCCGGGCCTGACGGTGCTCGCGACGAGCCGGATCCTGCTCCGCCTGACCGGTGAGCACGGCGTTGAGCTCGGCCCGCTCGCGTTGCCCGATCCCGATCCCGATCACGGCGTGAGCGTGTCGCGCGCCCTGTCGACCTCGTCGGTCATACTCTTCGTCGACCGGGTGCGGGCCGTCAAGCCCGATTTCGAGCTGACTGATCAGAACGTCGAAGACGTCGAGCGCATCTGCATCGCCCTCGACGGCGTGCCCCTGGCGCTCGAGCTCGCAGCCGCGCGGGCACGGGTGCTGACTCCGGCCGAGTTGCTCGAACGCCTCGACCACCGTCTTCTCGTGCTGGGCGGCGGCGCCCGCGACCTGCCCGCGCGGCAGCGCTCGATCCGCTCCACGATCGAGTGGAGCACCCAGCTCCTCGGTGCTCCCGCGCGACAGCTGCTCGCCCGGCTCGGCCTCTTCGCGGGTGGATTCACCCTCGATGCCGCCGAATGGATCGCCGACGGCATCCCCGAGGCGAACACACTCGACAGCCTCTCCGAGCTCGTCGACGGCAGCCTCGTGCGCCAGCAGGATCGCGGAGACCGCGCGGTGTTCTCCCTGCTCGCGGCGGTGCGCCAGTACGCCCTCGACGAGCTCGAACACCAGCCGGATGCCGCCCAGCTCCGCGATCGCCACGCACAGTACTTCGTTCGTCTCGGCGAGCAGGTCGAATTCGAGCTCGAGGGCGCGACCCAACTCGAGTGGATCGGCCGACTCGCCGAGGAGGGCGACAACCTCCGCGCGGCCGTGCGACACCTGCTCGACACGGGGCAGTGGGCCACCGCCGCGCATTTCGCCTGGACACTCTACGTGTACTGGTGGGTCGACGGGCACCTGGGAGAGGTGCGGGAGTGGATGCAGGAGGTACTCGACTCCGGCGCCGAGCTCGACGACCTCACCCGCGCCACCGCGATGTACTTCACCCGAGCTATCGCGTTCTGGCAGGACCCCGACGAATGGCTCGTTCCGGGGCTCGGTGAGAGCGCCGAGCTCTTCCGCCGCGAAGGGGAGAGGTCCGGGGAGGCGCTCGCGCTGATCTCGCTCGCCCTCGCACTCCTCGGGGCCCGCCAGCCCGACACGCCGCGTGCCGACGAGGCGCTCGACACGAGCCTTGCGCTGTTCCGCGACGCCGGCGACACGTGGGGCGAGGCGATGGCCCTCGTGACCCTCGGCCGGGTGGCGCTCCTCACCCGCGATGTGCGGGCGGCGCTCGCGCGCTTCGACGAGAGTCTCGCCGTCGCCAAGCGCCAGGGCGATGATCTCGGGGAGGCCATCGCACTCCACCACCGTGGCTGGGCCGAGGTGCTCCTCGGCGAGTTCGCGATCGCCCGCGACTGTTTCGAGCAGAGTCTGACGCTCTCGGCCCGCATGCGCCACGACGAGGGCGTCGCGTACGGGCTCGAGGGGCTCACCGCAGTCGAGGCCGGTGCCGGCGAGGTGACGCGCGCCGGAACGCTCCTCGGCGCGTCGAGCATGCTGCGTGAACGCACCGGCCTCTACAACGCCCCCTCGTTCTCATTCCACGAGCAGTTCGTCGACGACATCCTCGCCGGCCCCGGCGCCGAGGCGTTCGAGTCGGCCCTCGCTCGCGGGCGGCAGCTGCGCGTCGATGACGCCGTCGCCTTCGCACTGCAGCGCGATGAGGTGCGTGCCGAGGCATCCGTCACCTGAACCCGCACCGAGGCATCTGCCCCGACCCGAGGGAGGCACCATGAGCCACGTCGCACGCGATCCGCACACCGCAGCACCGGCACGGCAGCACCTCGAGCCGCACGACCGGGTGCTGCCCTACACGCGGGTCGTCGCCTATGTGATCATCCCGTTCCTCGTCGTGGCGGCGTTCCTCCTGCTCGTGCTGCCGGGTGGCACCGAGGAGCACTTCGCGTGGACGATCGCACCTCCCGTCACGGCGATGCTGCTCGGCTCCGCATACGCCGGTGGCGTCTGGTTCTTCGCGCAGGTCGCCGTGCAGCGACACTGGCACCGGGTGCGCCACGGATTCCCCGCCGTACTCATGTTCGCGAGCCTCGCTTCGGCGGCGACGTTCCTGCACTGGGATCGCTTCCATTTCGGCCACATCTCGTTCATCACGTGGGTCGTGCTCTACATCACGACGCCCGTGCTCGTGCTTCTCGTGGTCGTGTTCAACACCCGAGCCGACGACGGTGCGCCCGAAGGCGGCGACGTGACCATCCCGTCGCCGTGGCGGTACGTGCTCGCGCTCGTCGGCGCCGCGGCATCCGTGACCGGGTTGGTGCTCTTCGCGGTGCCGTCATTGCTCATCGGCGCCTGGGCGTGGGACGTCACCCCGCTCACCGCGCGCATCGTCGGCGCCGTGCTGACCTTGCCCGGCATGGTGAACATCTGGATGCTGTGGGACTCGCGCTGGTCGGCGTTCCGGTGGGTGTTCCAGGCGCAGCTCGTGAGCCTCGGCTGCATCGTGCTCGCGATCGTGCTGCGGTTCGGCGACTTCGAGTGGGAGCGCCCCTCGGCCTGGATGTTCACCGCCTGCATCGCCGTCTCCGCGGTGGTGTACGTGGTGTTCTACACCGCACTCGAGCGGCGGCGGCACCGCGCCAGCGCCAGCCTGTAGCACGGCGCCCGTACCGCTGCGGTTCGGCGACCGTTCCGAGCGGGCGGCGTACCACCGCCCGTCGCCGCGTCTTCCCCCGGCGCTTGCCCGGCGTTCACCCCGCCCGTCCACTGTGAGCCTGTGGCGTGCCATCGAGCCTCGGCTCGAGACCGCCCACTCATCGTCGACGAAGAGGAAGGACCGCACACATGCGGCCGAGCACGAGAAGCCCCGGTTCGGGTGGGGCGACACGATGGACAGCACGAGGCGTCGCGGCGACGGCCGTGGTCGCCGCAGCAGTACTCGTGGCGGGCATGACCGCGCCCGCGGCATCCGCTGCCCAACTGCCGATGCCGAAGCCGAAGCCGGCGCCGACCGCGCAGGCGAGCGCGCCGACCCTCACGCCCGAGGACGGCGCGTGGCTCGAGGGAACCGTGACGGTCGCCGCCGACGCGACCACCGCGGGCGACTCCGTTGCGAGCCTCGTGATCGACGGGCAGCCGATCGGCGCGTCGACGACCCCGGGCGTCTCGCACCTGCGCTTCGACATCGGCAGCAACTCCGCCGCGCTCTCGTTCCACAACTGGATCGTCGTCAACGGCCAGCGCATCGACCAGGACCGTACGTGGGTCTCGGAGCGGGTCGACCTCGAGGTGCCGAACGACTGGCTCGTCACCGGTGAGAACATCGTCGAGATCTTCGCGGGCACTGCGAACGCCGCGTGCGGCGTCAACTACGACGACTTCGTGGTCAACGACGTGAGCCTCGAGCTGGTCGGCGAGGTCGCCGACGGCGAGGACAACCCCTTCAGCTTCAGCTTCGGCGACGGCGACTGCGGCAGCCAGGCCGGCGACATCGTGCACGCGGAGCTCTCGTTCTTCGTGCTCGGCGACCCGATGGGCTCCACGGGCCTCGCGGCGGAGGTCGACACGACCACGCTCGCGAACGGCCCGCACTCGATCGTCGCGACGACCGCCGCCGGCGGCACCGTCTCGCACGCCGTCTCGGTCAACAACGCGCCCGTGGGTGCGCCGCTCGTCGCACCCGTCGACGGCACGCTCGTTCGCGGCATCCACACCGTCTCGGCGTCGCAGCCCGCTGGCGCCGACGGCGGCGTCTCCACGCTCACCGTCGACGGCGCCGCGCCGCCGGCAGCCGCCAGCCTCGGCACCGGCTCCTCGACGTTCAGCTTCGACGTCGGCAGCAACTCGATCGAGCACCGCTACCAGAACCACCTGCTCGTGAACGGCCACAAGGTCGACCTCCTCGGCGACCACGTGAGCACGCGAGTGGATGTCCCGGTGCCGAACCGCTACCTGGTGGCGGGCGTCAACGTCGTCACGATCGTCGCGGGCGACATCAGCTCGACGTGCGGCGCGAACCTCGACGACTTCACGATCTCCAACCTCGCGCTGACGATCGACGCGGGCACGGCGGCCGGCGACGGCGTCGCGCCGTCGTACGTGATGGGTGACGGCAACTGCGGCTCGTCGACGACGGCCCTGCCGACCGCCGAGACGCGGTGGACGATCGACGCGCCCGCCGTGGCCGTGCTGCCGACGCTCGGCTCCGGCGAGGCGACCCTCAGCTTCGACGTCGGTTCGAACTCCATCGACTCCTCCTTCGTGAACCTGCTCTTCGTCAACGGCGTCCGTTACGTGCTCGGCGGCGACTTCGTGAGCGAGCGCGCGAACGTCGTGATCCCCAACGAGTGGCTGCTTCCCGGCTGGAACACCATCGACGTCGTCACCGGAACGCAGCCGAACGCCTGCAACCGCGACGACTTCGTGATCTCCAACGTCTCGCTCACGCCCGCCTCGGGCACGGCGAGCGGCCAGCGACTCAAGTCCACGTACGCGATGGGCGACGGCACGTGCGGCTCGAACATCAACTCGTTCCGCGAGATCGACCTGCACTTCGTCGTCGAGGGCGCCACCGCCCAAGGCCTGCGCGCCGAGCTCGACACGACGGCCATCGCCGACGGCGCGCACGTGCTCGCCGCGGCATCCACCACCGGCGAGACCGCGACCCGGCAGCTGCTGACCGACAACACGGCGCCCGCGATCTCCGCGAGCACGCCGGGGGCCGGCGCCACCATCGACTCGTCGGTCGCGCTCGACGTGCAACTCGACGACGCTTCGGGGCTCATGGGCACTCCCGAGCTCACGCTCGACGGGGAGCCCGTCACCCTCGGGTCGCTCGTCGGACCGGGGCTCGGCGCCGGCGACCACACCATCGCCGTGACCGCGACCGACGCGCTCGGCAACCAGGCGACGCGCGAGGTCGTGTTCGCCTCGGCGGGCATCCCCGGCGTGCCGGCCGACCTCGCTCCCGAGTCGGGTGCCACCGACGTGTCGGGCACGGTCACGCTCGAGGCGACCGTCGGCGAGCCCGACGGCGGCGACGTGGCGGCGACGTTCACGCGGGCCGAGATCCTCACGCCGAACCAGGGCTGGCAGGGGTCGTCGACCGAGGTGCCGACGAGCCTCACCGTTCCGGGTGAGGCGAAGGTAGGCGACACGAAGGCGCTCGCGCCCGGCGACGGCGTGACGCTCGACTCGCCCGCGAGCCGTGAGGTCGCGTACCAGCGCTTCGACGTGCAGGTGAAGGGCCAGGTCGCCGAACCGGTCCTGCGCTGGGAGGGCGTCATCGACCCGACCCGCGTCGTCTCGCTGCGGGCGTGGAACCTCCAGACCGCCGCCTGGGACGTGCTCGCGAGCTCGCGAGGCGCACTCGACGGCAACACCGTGCTCACCGCGATCGTCGACGCGCGCTACCTCGACCGGCAGCAGGTGCACGTCATGGTCACCGGCGAGGACCCCTTCGCCGACGAGCTCGACGCCGGCGTCGAGGGCTTCGCCGACCCGTCGTCGTACGACTTCTCGATCGCGCACTTCACCGACACGCAATACCTCTCCGAGGGTGCGGTCGAGCAGGAGACCGAGGCGGAGCGTGCGATCTGGGAGCGGGCCTACGGCGAGACCACCCGGTGGATCGCGGAGAACGCCGGCGAGCGCAAGATCGAGTACGTCGCGCACACGGGCGACATCATCGAGAACAACATCCGCACGCCGGCGGATGAGGCGATGATGCAGCAGGTGATCGGCGAGTTCGAGGTGTCGTCACGTCAGCAGCAGGTGCTGGATGACGCGGGCGTGACGAACCAGGTCATCGCCGGCAACCACGACAACCGTTCGGGCAGCGAGAACGGTGCGGGGGCGATGTACAACCAGTACTTCGGTCCCGACCGCTACGCGGCGGCAGACGACCTGTGGATCGACGCCGAATACGGCGGTCCGTGGCGCGAGGGCGACAACCAGAACAACTACACGCTGTTCTCGGCTGGCGGGCTCGAGTTCGTCTCGGTCGGCCTGTCGTACGGGGTCACGCGCGAGGAGGCCGAGTGGGCGAACTCGATCTACCAGCGCTATGCCGACCGCAACGGCATCCTGCTCTCGCACGACTACCTCGCGGCGAGCCCGCAGCGCGACGGCCGCAACTCGGGCTTCGCGGCCCCCGACGGCTCGATGCTCTACAAGACGGTCGTGGAGGCGAACCCGAACGTGTTCCTCATCCTCGCCGGTCACGTGCACGGCGTGGGGACGAACGTCAAGCCCGAGGTCGGCCAGGTCGGCCACGGCGTCGTCGAGCTGCTCGCCGACTACCAGGCCTACACGGTCACGGCCGAGGAGCTGGGACTCACCGAGATCGGCGGCTACCAGCCGACCGACCGGCTGCGGTTCGGCGCGAGCTACCTGCGCCTGCTGCAGTTCGACGTGGATCGAGCCGAGATGATCGTCGACACGTACTCGCCGTTCCTCGACGACTTCGGGGCGGGCGAGTACGACCCGGC
The DNA here is from genome assembly GCF_030817175.1 of Agromyces ramosus. Lineage (NCBI taxonomy): Bacteria > Bacillati > Actinomycetota > Actinomycetes > Micrococcales > Microbacteriaceae > Agromyces > Agromyces ramosus. The sequence continues at coordinate 2,882,539 of NZ_JAUSYY010000001.1, forward strand.
GCTGCGGTACGACCCGCAGGCGGACAACATGGTGCTCCCCGTCGACATCACCTCGCGCACGACGAGCTTCCACACGGACTCGCTCGCGCTCTTCAACCCGGTCGCGGTGATCGGTGAGACGACCGCCGCGTCGGGCGGTGTCGCCTCGGTGGAGTGGCGCGGGCTCAAGCCCGCCACCGCGTACGCCTGGTTCGTCGTGGCGCGCTCCACGGGCGGCGGCGCGACGCCGTCGCTGCCGAGCGTCTTCGTGACCACGGATGAGCGCGGCGAGAAGGGCAGGCTCGCGCCGGAGCTCGCGCCGTACGCGACGCCGACGCCGAGCCCGTCGCCGACGCCGAGCCCGTCGCCGACGCCGACACCGTCGCCGACACCGACCGCGCCGGCCACCGGCGCGCCGACCGCGCCCGAGCCGACGGAGGTCGCGCCGGGCGAGTGACACGCACCCGCTGAAAGAGGGACGCCGCCCCGGCCTCGTGAGGTCGGGGCGGCGCTTCTGGTCCACACCCGGCGCCGAGAGTGCAGTCGATGTCGGAATGCGCGGGCTATTCCGACACCGGGAGCACTCTCGGTGCGCCGGCGCATCTCGCGCGGGCTATGCGGTGACGGATGCCGCAAGGTGCGGCGCGACCACCCGGTCGAACGAGGCGGCGGTGCGCTCGACGACCTCGGGCCACGGGGCATCCCAGATGCCCTGATTGAAGATCTCGACCTCGATGTCGCCCGTGTATCCGGCCGCTTCGACGGCCTCGGTGAACGCGGCGAAGTCGATGACGCCGTCGCCCGGGTAGTGCCGGGCGAGCAGCACGTCGGCGGGCAGCGGGGTGGCCCAGTCGCACACCTGGTAGCTCGCGATGCGGCCGGATGCCCCGGCGCGGGCGATCTGCGCGAACGCCTCGGGATCCCACCAGATGTGGAACGTGTCGACGACGACGCCGACCGCGGCCGCGTCGAACGGTTCGGCGAGGTCGAGCGCCTGCTCCAGCGTCGAGACGACGGCGCGGTCGGACGCGTACATCGGGTGCAGCGGCTCGATCGCGAGGGTGACCCCGGCGGATGCCGCGTCGGGCGCGAGCTCGGCGAGGGCGTCGGCAACCCGTGCGCGGGCGCCCGCGAGGTCGGTGGATCCGGCGGGGATGCCGCCGGCGACGAGCACGAGCACCGCCGCCGAACCCGGCGCCCCGGCCGCGGCGAGGGCGGCGGTCTCGTCGATCGCCCGGCGGTTCTCGTCGATCGCGGCACGGCGCTCGGCGCCCTCGGGCAACGTGAAGAAGCCGCCACGGCAGAGGCTCGAGACGCGCAGGCCCGAGTCGGCGAGTCGTCGCGCCGCCTCGTCGAGGCCGACCGCGGCGACGGGCTCACGCCAGAGGCCGATCGACTCGTAGCCGCCGGCCACGGTGAGCCGCAACGCCTCGTGGAACGGGGCGTACTTGATCGTCGCCTGGTTCAGCGACAGGCGCGGGTGGGCGCTCATGCGAGGAGCCCGACGCTCTCGGCGGCATCCGTCGCCTCGGCCTCAGCCGACTTCTCAGCCGACTTCTCAGCCGATTCCTCGACCGGCTTCGCGGTCGCGAAGTCGATGCCGTTCACCGCGAGCATCGAATGCCATCGGGCCGCCGCGAGCTCGGGACGCTCGAGCGCACCCGAGGCGTTCGCGCGGCGCACGATCTCAGAGAGGTGGGGGAGGCTGCGAGCGGCATGCAGGCCGCCGACCATCTGGAACGCGGCCTGGTGGCCATTGAGCCACGAGAGGAACGCGACTCCGGTCTTGTAGTAGTACGTCGGGGCGGCGAACACCTGCTGCGAGAGCGCTTCAGTCGGGCCGAGGATGTCGCGGTACGCCGCGACGTCTCCGCGGTCGAGCGCCTGGATGGCCGCGGAGGCGCTCGGGGCGAGCGCCGCGAAGGCGCCGAGGAGCGCATCGGAGTGCCCGCGCTCATCGCCTTCGATGAGACCCACGTAGTGGAAGTCGTCGCCCGTGAACATGCGCGCCGACTCGGGGAGCTGCTCGCGCACCGCCACCTCGGCGCCGGCGTCGAGGAGGCTCATCTTCACGCCCGAGACCTTGTCGCGGTTGTACTCGATGATCTGGAGCAGCGTCGCCGCTGCGGCATCCGTGTCGGCCGATCCGAAGTAGCCCGCGAGGCTCGGGTCGAAGGCGGTGCCGAGCCAGTGCAGCACGACCGGCCGACCTGCCGCCGCGAGCACCTCGCGGTAGACGCGGCGGTAGTCGTCGGGGGTGCGTGCCGCGCGCGCCAGGTGGCGGCTCGCCATGAGCACGACGCCCGCGCCCGCGTCTTCGGTGAGGTGCAGTTGCTCCTTGTAGGCGTCGATGACCTGCTCGAGCGAGATGACCTCGTCGGCGATGTGATCGGTGTTGACGCCGACCACGAGCGCGCCGCCCACGGATGCCGCTTCGGCGGCGCTGCGGGAGATCAGCTCGCGCGTGGCGGCGGTGTCGAGGCCCATGTTGCGCTGCGCGGTGTCCATGGCGTCGGCGACGCCGAGACCCCACGACCACACGTGGTGGCGGAACGCGAGCGTGGCATCCCAGTCGATCTCGGCCGGCGCCCCCGGCGTGTTGTCGGCGAACGGCTTCGGCACGACGTGCGCTGCCGCATAGGCGACGCGACTGGTCAGCGGATGCCGCGGCTTCGTGTGCGCCGGCGCCTCCGCGAGCGGCACGGCGGTGAGGCCGCCGTCCGCGTCGATGAGGGTCAGGGTGGTCATGGTCAGCGTGCCCCGGTGAGCTCGGACGCCCCGACCTCGGCGTCGGCGACGGATGCCGCGGCATCCGTCGACCCGAGCGTGACCTCGGGCAGCTCGATGCGGCGGCCGTCGCGACTCGAGGCGAGACCCCGCTCGGCGAGGAGGACGCCGCGTGCGCCCGCGAGGAAGTCGTAGGGGTTCGGGGCGTCTTCGACGACGTGCCGGATGAACTCCTCCCACTGCGTCTTGAAGCCGTTCTCGAAGACGTCGTTCGTCGGCACCTCGAGCCAGTCGGCGTCGTAGTCGTGGCTGTCGGCGAGGTCGGGGTTCCAGACCGGCTTCGGCGTGGCGTTGCGGGGCTGGATCTTGCAGCCGAAGAGACCGACCACGGCGGAGCCGTGCGTGCCGTCGACCTGGAACTCGACGAGCTCGTCGCGGTTCACCCGCACCGTCCAGCTCGAGTTGAGCTGCGCGACGATGCCGCCCTCGAGCTCGAAGATCGCGTAGGCGGCGTCGTCGGCGGTGGCGACGTACTCGTCGCCGCGCTCGTCGACCCGGCTCGGGATGTGGGTCGAGGCCTTTGCGTAAACCGACTCGACGCGGCCGAAGAGGTTCTCGAGCACGTAGTTCCAGTGGGGGAACATGTCGACGATGATGCCGCCGCCGTCTTCGGCGCGGTAGTTCCAGCTCGGCCGTTGCGCAGGCTGCCAGTCGCCCTCGAACACCCAGTAGCCGAACTCGCCGCGCACCGAGAGGATACGCCCGAAGAAGCCGGAGTCGATGAGGCGCTTGAGCTTCTGGAAGCCCGGGAGGTAGAGCTTGTCGTGCACGACGCCGTTCTTCACTCCGGCCTCCTTCGCGAGGCGCGCGAGTTCGAGCGCCTCTTCGAAGCTCTCGGCGGTGGGCTTCTCGGTGTAGATCGCCTTGCCTGCCGCGATGGCCTTGCGGATCGCCTTGGCACGGGCCTTCGTGACGAGGAAGTCGGCGTAGATCTGCCAGCGGTCGTCGGCGAGCGCCTCGTCGAGGTTCGTGGTGTAGTGCTCGAGGCCGTGCTTCTCGGCGAGTTCGGCGAGTTTCGCCTCGTTGCGCCCGACGAGGATCGGCTCGAGCTGCACCCGAGTGCCGTCGGAGAGCTCGACACCGCCCTGCTCGCGGATCGCGAGGATCGAGCGCACGAGGTGCTGCCGGTAGCCCATGCGTCCGGAGACGCCGTTCATGATGATGCCGATGGTCGACTCTGCCACGGTGGTTCCTGTTCAGCCGGGAGCGGGTGGCGGAGACCGCCGCACCGCTGCGGGAAAGCGTTTACCCGAGTGTAGGTCAGAGGGGAGGGGTTTCGCAAGATCCGGTCTCATTCGAACCGGGAGCGTCGCATTCGAACGCGTTCTCCACCGACTATCGATGATCGATTAGATTTCAGGTACGGTGGATGTCAGTCGCCCGGGCGCTGGCATCGACGCCAGCCGTGTCCCCGCCGGCGCCCATTCGAGGAGAACACCGGATGCCACACAGCGACGGCCGACTGCACGATCGGGTCGCATTCGTCACGGGGGCCGGCCGCAACATCGGCCGTGCCATCGCCCTCGCCTGCGCCGCCGAGGGCGCGCGGGTCGCCGTCGCCGATGTCGACCACGACGGTGCCGAAGGCGTCGCGCGCGAGATCAGCGACCTCGGCGGCCGGGCCATCGCCCTCACCGGTGACGCGGGCGACTTCGCCGACGTCGATCGCATGTTCGCCGACACGGAAGAGCACCTCGGCACCGTCGACCTCCTGGTGAACAACGCCTATGCGCGGCTCGGCGCCACGAACTGGGCGTCGTTCCTGACCGTCGACCCCGCCGACTGGTCGCAGTTCGTGACCCGCAACACCGACATGTTCTTCGGCTGCACGCAGCGCGCCGCCCGCGCCCTGGCCATCGAGGAGCGACCGGGCGCCGTCGTGAACATCAGCTCGAACGGCTCCGACCGCGCACACCGCAACCACATCGCGTACGACTCCGTGAAGGGGGCGATGGACGCGTTCACGCGTGCCACCGCGGTCGACCTCGCGCCCTGGGGCATCCGGGTGAACGGCATCCGGCCCGGCAACATCGCGATCTCGAACGAGCCGGCGGAGGTGTGGCCCGATGGCCGGCGTGCACATCAGGGATCCCAGATCCCGATGGGCCGCCCAGGCTCGCCCGACGAGATCGCCGCAGGCGTGGTCTTCCTCGGATCCGACGACGCCTCGTACGTGACCGGCCAGACCTTCAACATCGACGGCGGCCTGCTCACCCAGGGCCGTTCGCCGCAGGTCGAGTTCGTGACCGTGTACACCCCCGAGAACATCGGGCCGTTCTCGCGCCGGTTGCGCGGATGACCTCGGAGAACCAGACGATGACGATGATCATGAGCCTCGATGCCCGCGGTGCGACCGAGCCCCGAGCCGTCGCACCGCAGACCGACATCGTCGGCGTCGACGACGCGGTCGTCCGTGCCGAGGCCGCATCGCGGGTGCTCGCCGCGAGCTCACGTGCCGACCGTGCGCGGCTCCTTCGCGCACTGGCCTCGGCGCTCGAAGCGCGCGGCGCCGAGATCATCGCGGCCGCCGACCGCGAGACCGCGCTCGGGGTGCCGCGCCTCACCGGCGAGCTCGCGCGCACGAGCTTCCAGCTCCGGCACTTCGCCGAGGTCGTCGAAGACGGGCACTACCTCGCGGCGACGATCGACCACGCAGATCCGGATGCCTCACCCGCGCCTCGCCCCGACCTGCGTCGCATGCTCGTGCCGATCGGGCCCGTGGCGGTGTTCAGCGCGAGCAACTTCCCGCTCGCCTTCAGCGTGGCCGGGGGCGACACCGCGAGCGCGATCGCCGCAGGCAATGCGGTCGTGGTGAAGGCGCATTCGGGGCATCCGCTCACCTCGATGCTCACGGCCCGCGCACTCCGCGCGGGCGCCGCCGAGGCCGGATTCCCTGATGACGTCGTCACGGTCGTGTTCGGCACGCGGGCCGGGGTCGACCTCATCACCCACCCGCTCGTCGCGGCCGGCGCCTTCACCGGCTCGACCGCAGGCGGCCGCGCCCTCTTCGACCTCGCGGCGGCACGGCCCGTTCCCATCCCGTTCTACGGCGAGCTCGGCAGCATCAATGCACTGGTCGTGACGGATGCCGCACTCGCCGAGCGCTCGGCGGAGATCGCCGCGGGCCTCGCCGCCTCGTTCACCCTCGGCGCCGGCCAGTTCTGCACCAAGCCCGGACTGGTGCTGGTTCCTGCCGGAGCGGCCGGGGATGCGCTCGCCGAGTCGGTCCGCGAAGCGGCGTCCCAGGTCGAGCCCGCGCCCATGCTGAACTCGCGAGTCCGCGACGGATGGTCGGCGTCGATCGCCACGCTCACCGCCTCGCCGCACGCGACCACGCTGCTCCACGGCGACGAGCCCGGCGCGCTCGCGGCCGGCGTCGTGCTCGTCTCGATGGAGGCCCGCGACGTCATCGCCGCCGGTGCCGACGCGCTCGCCTTCGAGGAGTGCTTCGGCCCGTCGACGCTGCTCGTCCGCTACACCACCACGGCGGAGCTCGACGAGGTCGTGCGGCTCGTGCCGGGCTCGCTCACCGGCACCGTGCACGGTGGCAGCGAGGAGGAGCACGGGGCATCCGTCGCCGCCCACGCCTACCGCGCGCTCGCCGAGCGCTGCGGGCGCGTGCTGTGGAACCAGTTCCCGACCGGCGTGTCAGTCACGTGGGCGATGCAGCACGGCGGCCCGTACCCGGCGACCACGGCGGCCGGTTCGACCTCGGTCGGGGCATCCGCCATTCTCCGCTTCCTCCGGCCGGTGGCGTTCCAGAACGCCCCCGACCTGTTGCTGCCCGCCGAACTGCGCGACGACAACCCGACGGGCGTGCCGCGCCGCGTCGACGGCCGACTCGACCCGACCCCCGAGGAACTGTGATGACCCCTGCCGAGCGCCGCTCCATCATCGAATCGGTTAGCGTGACGCCGATCCTCATCGAGGACGGACCCCTGCTCAACATGCAAGGGGTGCACCAGCCGTACACGCCGCGTTCGATCATCGAGGTCGTCACCGTCGACGGCACGACCGGGCTCGGAGAGACCTACGGCGACTCCGCCGTGCTCGCCGTCATCGAGCAGTTCGCAACGCACCTGCCCGGGCGCTCGGTGCTCACTCCGAACGACCTCTGGGCGCTCGCGGCCGAGGTTCTCCGGCCCGATACCGTGCCCGCCAAGCTCGTCGAGAATGCGCCCGGACACAACATCTTCGGTGACAACAGCATGCTGAAGCTGCACTCCACCGTGGTCTCCGCGTTCGAGGTGGCATTCCTCGACGCGAGCGGCCACCTGCTCGGCGTGCCCGTGCACGCCCTGCTCGGCGGCAAGGTGCGCGACCGCATCGACTTCGCCGCGTACCTGTTCTACCGCTGGGACGCCCACCCCCAACCCGACGCACCGGTCGACGAGTGGGGTGCCGCCCTCGACCCGGAGGGGATCGTCGCGCAGGCGGCGCGGATGATCGAGCTGCACGGGTTCCGGTCGCTGAAGCTGAAGGGCGGCGTCTTCCCGCCCGACGAGGAGATCGCGGCCGTCACGGCCCTCCACGAGGCGTTCCCCGAGCTGCCGTTGCGCTTCGACCCGAACGGCGCGTGGTCGGTGGAGACGAGCATCCGCGTCGCCCGCGAGCTCGAGGGCATGATCGAGTACCTCGAGGACCCCTGCCTCGGCCGTGCCGAGATGGCGGAGGTGCATGCGGCGACCGGCATGCCGCTCGCCACCAACATGTGCGTCACCGACTTCGGCGAGTTCCCCGAGGCCGTCGCACTCGATTCGATCCAGGTGCTGCTCACCGACCACCATTACTGGGGCGGCCTGCGTGCCACGCAGCAGCTCGCGGCGGTGTGCAACACGTTCGGCCGGTCGTTGTCGATGCACTCGAACAGCCACCTGGGCATCAGCCTGGCCGCGATGGTGCAGGCCGCGGCCTGTGCCGAGGGCGACTTCCACGCGTGCGACACGCACCGCCCGTGGCAGACCGAAGACGTGATCACGCGCCCGCACCGCATCGTCGATGGGGCGATCGAGGTGTCGGATGCCCCGGGCCTCGGCGTCGAGCTCGACCGCGCCGAACTCGCCCGCCTCCACGAGCGGTGGAAGCGCAGCGACGTGCGCGATCGCGATGACGTCGCGGCCATGCAGGTGAAGGATCCGACCTTCGTGAAGCCCGCCGTGCCGCATTGGTGATGACGCCGTGATCACCGAGATCGCTCCGGGGGTGCACCGCATCGAGGTGCCCCTCGGCGTGCGGCGCAACAGCGTGCACCTCGTCGTCGGGGTCGACTCCGTGCTGCTGTTCGACGCGGGCATCGCCGGGCAGATGCCCGACGTGCTCGCGTCCGCGCTGGCACACGTCGGACGGTCGCTCGACGACCTCAGCCACGTGGTGTTCTCCCATTGCGACATCGATCACTGGGGCGGAGCGGGCGACGTGCGCGAACTCGCGCCCATGGCGATGTTCGCGAGTCACCGCGACGAGCAGGCGCTCGTGGAGGACACCGAGGTTGCGCTGGCACGGCGGTACCAGGAGTTCGCCGCCGACCACGGGGTCGGCTGGGACGAGGAGTTCCACGATCTCCAGCGCAGCCGCGCCCGTCCCGTGCCCATGGACGCCGCCCTGTCGGGGGGCGAACGCATCGACCTCGGCGGCCGGATCGTCGAGGTGCTGCACGTGCCCGGTCACTCGCGCGGCCACCTGGCGGTCTGGGATGTCACGACCCGCACCCTGCTCGTCGGCGACGCGGTGCTCGGCGATTCGGTCTTCGACCTCGAGAACCGGCTCGTCATGCCACCGAACTACCGGTACCCGTCGGACTACCGCGCGACCTGCGCGAGGCTCGCCGGGCTCGAGCCCGAATGGCTGCTCGCGGCGCACTTCCCGGCGATGGGGCGCGACGAGGCCCGGCGATTCCTCCGCAGCTCGATTGAGTACTCGGAGGTCGTCGAGGCGGCGCTCCGTGATGCGCTCGCAACCGCCATCTGCGCCTCGACGCTCGAACTCGTGCGCACGATGCAGTCGAAGCTCGGCCCGTGGCCGGTGCCGCTCGGAGACTTCGGCCTCGCCGCGATGCTCATCGGGCACCTCGAGGAATGGGTCGCCGACGGCCGGGCCGAGCAGTCCCGCACGGCCGCGGGCCGGGTCGAGTGGGCTCTGCGCGCCTGACCGGCGATGCGCTGCACCTGACGAAGGCGGCCCGACACCTCCGTGTCGGGCCGCCTTCGTGTGGAGGGACGCGTCAGGCCGCTCGTGTGCCGACGGCTTCGGCGGCGAGCTGCCGGCCGAGGTCGAGGAGCCGCGCGAGCTCGGTCAGCTGCGCGGGCGACGGGTCGACGAGCGGGGGACGAACCGAGCCGACAGCCACACCCGACAGGCGCAGTCCGGCCTTGACGAGCGACACGCCGAAGCCGGCCGTCTGGTCGCGGAGCCTGGCCAGCGGGAAGTAGAACCCCGTGAGCAGTCGCTGTCTGGTGTCGTCATCGCCGTCTTCGATGGCCCGATAGTAGGCGACCGCGATCTCGGGCGCCATCGCGAACACAGCCGACGAGTACAGCGGCACGCCCACGCCGCGGTAGGCCCCCTGTGAGAGTTCGGCGGTGAGGAGGCCATTGAAGAACTGGAGGTCGTCACGGCCTGAGGCACCGACGGCGCTCACGATGTCTTGAACGAGCGCGACGTCGCCGACGCCGTCTTTGAATCCGACGACCTTGGGGTTCTGCGCGAGCCGCACCATCGACTCGGCGGTGTACCCCGCAGTGCCGCGGTGGTAGACGATCACCGGCAGGGGAGAGGCCGCGGCCACCGCTTCGATGTAGTCTGCGGTGCCCTCGGCGGGACCGGCGATCAGGTACGGGGGCAGCACCAGCAGCGCGTCGGCGCCGGCGTCGGCTGCGGAGCGGGCGCACTCGACGGCGTGGGCGAACTGCCCGCCGGTGCCGGCGACGACCGGCACGCGTGAGTCGACGACCGAGACGGTCTTCGACACCACGCGGGCGACCTCGGACGCGCTCAGCGCGTTGAACTCGCCGGTGCCGCACGCGGGGAAGACGCCGCCCGGCCGGTGCGCGAGCCGGGTCTCGACGTGATCGGCGAGCACGTCGAGGTCGACCTCGCCGTTCGCGGCGAACGGGGTGACGGGGAAGAACAGGACGCCGTCGAACCTCATTCGCCGGCCTCGCTCGACTCGCCGGCCTTGCTCGACTCGTCGGCGGTCGGCGGTCCGGCGAGGTCGCGACGACCCATCGCGTGCTCATAGACCGCCGTGACCGCCTCTTCGGGGTCGCCGTGCTCGAGCAGTTCGACGAGCTTGCCATGGTCCTTCACGACGGCCATCCATCCGCCGTGGAAGCCCGGGTCGCCGATGACCCGCTGGCTCACGATGATCGGCTCGAGGACGCTCCACACGCGGGTGAGCACGGCGCTGCCGCTGCGCTCGGTCAGCGTGCGGTGGAACGCGAGGTCGGCGCCGCGGAGTCGGCCGATGTCTTCGACCTCGGCGAACTCCTGCATCTGTGCGACGATCTCGCGGAGTTCGGGCAACTGGCGTTCGGTGGGGCTGCTGTCGGCGATGAATTGGGCGGCCGCGCGCTCCACCGACGCCCGGATCTCCCGGGCGGTCGCCGCCTCGCCCTTCATGATCTCGGTCACGTAGCTGCCGCGCCGCGGGAACGACGTGACGAGGCCCTCGAGCGCGAGGCGCTTCACCGCCTCGCGGATGGGAGCCTGGCTCACGCCCATGCGCCGGGCGATGTCGGACTCGACGAGCCGCGAGCCCGGAGGCTGGCTTCCATCGACGATGGCGGCACGAATCAGCCGGTAGGCCTTGTCTGAGAGCAGTTCGCCCTCGCCGAGTCGAGCGTACGCGGGCGTGGGATCGGGGATTCTCACCGGGCTAACGATAGTCGATTGGAACGTTTCGGACGGGGCGGGCGCGCCATTCATGAGATACCTCCGGAGTGGACGGAACGGTTCGGTGAGGGGACGAGAGAGCGGCGATCGAGGTCGTCCCACAGGGCCGGCGGAACGTGCTCGTCGAGCAGCCGAACAGTCTCGACGATCTGCTCGGGGGTATCGGCGCCGACGATGACCGCGGCCACGGCCTCGGCGGCGAGGGAGTACCGCAGGGCCGCCGACGGCAGGCGCACTCCGTGGTCGGCGCACACGTCGCCGATGCGCCTGGCGCGCTCGAGCAGCTCGGCAGGGGCCGGCCGGTAGTCGTACTTCGCGTCGACGGGAACCGTGTCGGTGGCGAGGATGCCGCTGTTGAATACGGCGGCGTTCAGCACCCGGATGCCCCGCGCCGCGCACTCGGGGAGCAGCTCGGCCGCCGCCTCCTGGTTCAGGAGGGTCATCCGCCCGGAAAGGAGGACGGTGTCGATCTGCGTCTCCCGTACGAACCGCAGGAGCAGGTCGACGTGTGAAGTGCCCACGCCGATGCTGGTGATCGCGCCCTCATCCTTCATCGCCTGCAGGGCAGCGAAGCCCGTGGTCAGCGCGGCCTCGGGGTCGAGCTGCGGGTCGTGCACGAAGACGATGTCGATGCGGTCGGTGCCGAGGCGCGCCCGACTGTCGTCGAGCGTGCGCCGGATGCCGTCAGCCGTATAGTCGATGACGCGCTGCGTGTCGGGGTGGGGACGCTCAGCGGTGCTGCCGCCCGTCGGCGACTCGAGGCGTCGTCCGACCTTCGTGCTGATCGTGTAGTCGTCGCGGTCGCGACCGCGGAGGGCGCGTCCGACTCGCCACTCCGAGAGGCCTGCGCCGTAGTGCGGCGCGGTGTCGAAATGACGGATGCCGACATCCCAGGCGGCGTCCACGATGGCCGTCGCCTCGTCGTCGGCGAGGGCGCGGTACAGGTCACCCAGCTGGGCGCAGCCGAGCGCGATGTCGGGGCGTCCACCGCCGCCGGGGCGACCGATGCCCCGAGACGCGGCGATCATGCGGTGCTCCCGGCGGGCGCTGCGGCAACCGATGGGGCCCGGTATGCGCGCGCGGCCGTGCCGGCGAACACCGCATCGAGCTCGGCGTCGCTGAGCGGCCCCGCGAGTTCGATCGCGCGGCCGACGCGCGCGGCGTAGTCGTCGGTCGTGCTCGAGATGGGCCAGTCGGAGCCGAAGAGCATCCGGTGGGGGCCGAACACGTCGATCGCGTGCGCCACGAGCGCTGCCGCGTCGGGCCGGGTCTCCCGCAGGATCCGTCCGGAGAGCTTCACGACGGCGTTCTCGCACGCAGCGATCGCGGCGATGCCGTTGCGCCACGCCTGCACGCCGCCTTCCGACTCGTCGGGCAGCCCGCCGAGATGGTCGACCACGAACGAGACCGACGGATGCCTCCGGCAGAGCCGGGCTGCGGCATCCAGGTCGGCGCTCGTGAGCAGGAGATCGAACGAGAGCCGGGCTCGCCCGAAGACCTCGAGCGACCGGGACAGGGCATCGCTCTCGAGCCACCCCGCCCGCGCCGCGCCGGGTGGGGAATAGCGCACGCCCGCGAGGTGGTCGCCGCCGTCGAGCATGCGGAGCGCTGCGACATCGTCGTCGACGGTTGCCGACGCCGCGTCGAGCCAGCCCACGACGACGGCGAAGGGTGCGACCTCGTGCGCGATGCCGAGCAGCTTCGCCGTGGTCGTGAGTGATGCGGCCGCCTCGACCAGCACGACGGACTCCACGGTGACCGCCGAAGCGGCCCGCCGGAACTCCTCGATGGTGTGCTCCCGCTGCAGCGACGGCACTGCCCGCTCGAGCCACTCGCCGCCCTCATCCAGCGGATGCCACACATGGACGTGTCCGTCCACGACGCGATCGAGCGCGACGCTCCGGCGATCGTTCACCTAGCGCTCGCCCCCGACGGCGGCCAACTTGGCCCGGGACCACGCCTCGTACTCCTCGCGACTGTTCTCGCTGAGGGGGTAGTAGTCGCTGAGTCGTGCACCCTCATCGAGGCGCATGCGGCTGAATGCCTCCCACTCCTCGTGGGCGCGGGCGGTGCGAATGAGCTCGTCGGCCTTCCGGACCGGTACGACGACGGCACCGTCGTCGTCGGCGACGATGAGGTCGCCGGGCAGGCAGAGCGAACCGCCGACCGCGACGGGGACGTCGTAGCCCCACGGGAAGAGTCCCGCCTGCGACGCGTAGTTGGGCGTGGTGCCCGTGCACCAGATCGGCACGCCCAGCTCGCGCACACGGCGGGCATCGCGGATACGGCCGTCGACCACGATGCCCGCGCCGCCCTTGCGCTTGAAGTAACGCACGAGCATGTCGCCGAGGCATCCGCTGTACGCATCGCCGTAGGCCTGGATCACGAGGATGTCGCCCGGCTGCACCGACTCGAGCGCGGCCCAGAGCGCGGTGCTGCGCTCGACGTACTCCTGCGAGAGACCGCTTGCCACGTCTTCGCGCTGCGGCATGAACTGGAGCGTCAGGGCGGGGCCGGCCACCCGCTGGCCGGGCTCGAGCGGCACCGGCCCGTCGATCCAGGTTCGGCGGATGCCCAGCCCGTGCAGCTTCGCCGACGCGGTCGCCGCGCTGAGCGGGCGGAGCCGGTCGACGAGGTCGACGCTCGGCCGCTCGAACTTCGGCCCGCGAACGGGGAGCGGCCAGACGACAGTGTCCTGGACGGGATCGACGGGATTCATGAGGACCTCCAACGGGGTTCGGTGCTGTACGTCTGGTGTTGCGGAAGCAGGGCCCGGCGCTGGATGCGCAGGGTGAGGTCGATGGTGGAGAGCGCGGGCAGGATGACGCGGACCCGGTTGCTGCCGGCATCTTCGTCGGTGAGCACGGTGGGAATGTCGGCCAGCGGGCTGTATGTGCGCGTCGGGCCGGGCCACTCGAGGTCGCGCCGGTCGTAGGTGACCGACTCGATGAGGTCCTCGCCGTACATGCCAGCCTGCAGGAGGAGCGAGCGGTCGGCGCGGGCGCCGATGTTCACGAGGGTCACGCTCACGGCGTCTTCGGAGATCGAGCGCACGAGTGCCGAGATGTCGCGCGGCAGGCCCGGTGCCTCGGTCTCGGCATCCCAGTACCGGATGCGCGCGAGCGGGAGGCCGCCGTTGTAGAGCGCGGCCGGCGCGCCGTGCACCTGCTGGGAGAGCACCTCGGTGACCACGGGATTCACCCGCTGCCACCAGTGCAGGTCGTTCTCCTGAAGGCCGCCCTCCTTGCGCAGGAGCGCGAGCCGATGGGCCACCTGGCCGAGCGCGACACGGAGCGACTCCTCGGGGTAGTCGGGGTAGGCGCCCCGGAGCCAGGAGAACCACTCGGGCTCATGCCCGGCCTCCTCCTTGTCGCGGAACTGGCGCATCGGCGCCCACGGGTAGCCGGCCTCGTCGCGGAGCTGCTCGACGGTGTCGAGATCGCGCTGCTCACCGCTCGTCCACCAGAGCCAGGTCGGGATGGCGGGGCTGAGCGGCAGCCACTCGAACCAGCCGTCGCGTCCGTAGCGGTGGGGGATGAGCTGGTAGTGCTTGCCGTGGTCGGCGCCGAGCAGCTGTCGCCACTCCGGGGCGCGGCCGACGTCGTCGGCCGGCAGCTCGGAGACCCTCGCCTCGGCGAGCACGGCGGCGAGCGTGTCGCGGGCCATGCCGAGTCCCTCATCGGCACCGTTCACGAGCTTGTCGTTGATGCCCGCGATGAGTGCGGGCGGCTCGACCGAGTGGAAGCCGTGCGGCCAGGTCCAGCCGTAGTGGCCGCCGAACCAGCGGCCGCCGTGCAGCTCGCCGACCTCGCCCGAAGGCCCGACACTGTCGGGGACGATGCCGCCGTTGGCGGCAGCCCGCTGCGACCACGCCGTGACGTACTCGTGGATCCAGTCCGCGAGGCGGGGATCGTGCGAGTACAGCCAGGCGTTCGCCACGAGCGACGTGGACGACAGGTTCGCGGTGACGTCGCCGCGGCCGAGCCGTTGCTGCATCGCCTCGCCCATGCGTCGGCCATTGCCGGGGTCGGCCAGGTCGTCCCAGCTCTCGATGCCCTCGAGGTCGTCGAGCGGGAGCCCCCAGCGGCGCATGTTGTCGACCGCGGGGGTCGTATACGACTCCCACGCCGTGCCCAGCCCCCACCTCGGTCCGCCGGCGCCGTTGTGGGGTGCGACGATCATGCGGCGGGCCGCATCGTAGTTGCCGGCGGGAGAACCCGGGAGGTAGAGCTCCGCGAACCGAAGGGCGCGCTCGCGGAAGGCCTCATCAGCCGGATCCGCCGCGCAGAGCGCGTAGAAGAGGATGAGCGACTCGCCCTGGTGGAACCAGTCGTACCCGCGCTCGAAGTCGTCGACGAGGTACCCGCTGTCGGTGAGCTGGCGGGTGACGCCCTCCCAGCTCTGCTTCACCTGGGCGAGCAGCTCCTCGTCGCCCGCGATCAGGTACAGGATCGGCCAGTTGAAGAACGCCTCGTAGAAGTCGTCGACCCCGTCGCGGTCCTGCTGGGCCCCCACGTATCGGAGGCTCCCGTCGGGCTCGCAGCACGTGTCGACGAACTCCTGCCAGGCGTCTCGCAGCACGTCGATGAGGTGTCGCTGGAGAACGGCCCAGGTCGGAGGCTGGATCAGCGGCACCGTCGCCGTGATCTCGAGGTGGTCGGATGAGTGGCTCATGGCTCAGCCCTTCAGCGCGCCGGAGGTGAGGCCGCCGACGATCCTGCGCTGCATGAAGATGAAGAAGACCAGGATCGGCGCCACGGCGAGCAACAGGTTCGGATACACCAGCGTGTAATCGCTCGTGTATTGACCGATGGCCGCATACACGCCGGTGGTCACGGTGTAGATGCCCGAGGCGGGCCCCAGGATCATCTGCGGGTGGACGAAGTCCGACCAGACGCCGATCGAGTGCAGCACGATCGCCGTCGCGATCGCCGGCTTCATGAGCGGCACGATCACCTTGAGGAGGGTTCGCAGCTGCCCCGCGCCGTCGATCTTCGCCGCTTCGTCGAGCTCGCGGGGGATGGTCTGGATGTATCCGACGTACAGGAAGATCGAGACCGGGATGGTGAGCGTCGTCTCGAAGAGGAGGAATCCTTGGATGGTGCCCATCAGGCCGAGCGACTTCAGCACGTAGATGCCGGGAATGATGAGGGCCTGACCGGGAATGAAGAGCCCGGCCAGGAGGACGAGCATGAGCACTCGGTAGCGACGCTTCAGGCTGCGGGCGATCACGTAGGCCGCCGGCACCGACACGATCAGGGAGATGATGTTGACCCCGATGACGAGGGCGATGGTGACGCCGTAGGCGGCAACCACGTTGAAGCGCGTCGAGGTGAGCGCGCGTGCCATGTAGTCGAACGAGAGGGTCGCCAGATCGAAGCCGAACGGGGTACTGATGATCTCGGCCTGCGGCTTGAACGCATTCACGACGAGCAGGTAGATCGGGACCGCCATGAACAGGCCCGCCAGGACGATGAACGTGAGCCTGAGGGTGCGTGACGGGATCATGCTGCGCCGTTCGACGCGTGCGGAGGTCATGCTGCGACGTTCCTCTCGGCTCGATTGCGGAAGCTGGTGATGGCGACGGTGACCGCCACGACGACGACCATGAGGACGACTGACTGCGCTGCGCCGTAGCCGAGCGACCCGTTCGAGAACGAAACCGCGAGGATCTGATAGGCCACCGTCTCGGTGCGACCGGCGGGCCCACCCGAGGTGAGCGAGAGCACGAGGTCGTAGGTCTTCAGGAGGGCGACGGCCGAGAGCACGATGTTGACGGTGACGACCGGGGCGAGCAACGGCAGCTTCACCTGCCAGAAGATCTGGGACGTGCTCGCCCCGTCGATCTTGGCCGCCTCCAGCATGCTCTCGTCGATGGTCTGGAGCCCCGCCAGGTAGAGCACCAGGTTCACTCCGAACGCGGCCCAGATGGTGACGGCGATGACGCTGAGCGCGGAGAGCGTCGGGTCGGAGAGGAACGGGATCTTGTCGAGCCCGGCAGACTCGAGCGCCGAGTTGATGACGCCGTTGGCACCGAGGATCGCCGACCAGATGAATCCGATCATGAGTGCGCCGATGACGTACGGGTAGAAGAGGAGGGCACGCATGAACGAGTTGAAGCGGGTCGATCGCGTGAGGAGAAGGGCGAAGCCGAGTCCGGCGACGTTGCACCCGAGCGTTCCGCAGATCGCCAGGATGGCCGTGAAGGTGCCGGCGCGAAGGGCCGCGTCGTCTTCGAGGATGCGTTCGTAGTTCGCAGTGCCCACGAAGCCCGGGTTCGGGGAGAACCCGTTCCAGTTGGTGAGGCTGAGGTAGAACGCGATGCCGATCGGGATCAGCACGAACAGGGTGACCATGATGAAGGCCGGGGCGACGAAGGCGACCTGGCCGGTGCTGTCGAGGAAGGCGCGGCGGCGGCGGGAGATCGCACGAGGAGCCGTGCGCTCCGCCCTTTCGGGTCCTGCAGCCCGGAGGACTGCAGGACCCGAGGGGGTGGTGATCTTATTGAGCATTCGCAGTCCACCAGTCGTCGAGCAGCGTGATGCCGCCCTCGACCGAGTCACCGACGTAGAGGCCCTGCACGACGACCTTCACCTGGTCGCCGTAGCCCAGCGGCGCGATGTTGGAACCGAGCCCGGCACCGGGAGTGATGAAGCCGGTGCTGTCGTCGGCCAGGGCGAAGATGGCGTTGGTGAGATCGGACGCCTCGTAGGGGTAGCCCTCGCGGTAGTTGCCCTCGACGGACAGCGCCGTGGTGACGGCGGTCTCGTCGCTCGTCAGGTACTCCACGATATCGAACGCGAGGTCCTTCTTGTCGGAGGTGTCGAGCACCCCGTAGGTGACGGCCGGGTTGCCCGTCAGCGGGCCGGGCTTGCCATCGAACGTCGGTGCGCGGAACACGCCGACCTCGAAGTCCGTCGCGGCCTCGTCGATCGTCGGGACGATCCAGCTGCCCATGGTGTAGGTGGCCGCCTTGCCAGACGTGAACGCCGCGGTGGCGTCGTCGTAGGTGAGGGCGTTCGCATCGGCCGGAACGAGGCCCTGGGCCACCCAGTCGGCGTAGACCTGGAGGTAGTCGTGGTAATTGCTCTCAGCGAAGGAGACCTCACCGGCGTTGCGGTCGGCGATCCAATCGGGCTCGTCGCGCATGACCGTCGGGCCGGCGAGGCCCAGGAACTGGCTGCCCGTGACCCACTCGCCCGCGGTGCTCAGCGGCACGTAGCCGGCGCCCTTCAGCGCGGTCAGCGCTTCGGTGAACTCCTCGACGCTCGTGGGCGCCTCATCGATGCCGGCGGCTTCGAATGCGTCCTTGTTGTAGAAGACCAGGCTCTGCATCTGCAGGCCCGTGCCGACGATCTTCTTCACGCCGTCGACGGCGTTCTCTTCGACGAGGGGGGTGTCGTTGACCCAGTCCTCATCGGGCAGCTCGGCCAGGACCTCGGCCATTGCGATGGGGGCGCCGTCGACGATGTCGGGCTCGGTGCCGGCTGCGAGCTGCTGCTGGAGCGTCTCGCCCACGTTGGTCGCCGGTGCCTCGATGACGACGTCGACGTTCGGGTTCGCCTCTTCCCAGGGGGCCACGAGTGCATCCCAGAACTCGAGCGTCAGCACGGGGGTGACGTTGACGAGCATTCGGAGCTCTGTAGGCTCTGCGGAGGTGTTTTCAGGAGTGCCACTGCACGAGGTCAGCCCCAGCGAGGCGAACGCAAGGGCGGCGGCCACGGGGACGAGCCTGCTGCGGGTTCGGAACATGTTCACAATCCTCCTTGATCATGAGTAATCGGTAATCGATTGTCGATACTCTACGTACGTGCCAGGTCCGCCGCAACTTCGTGGCGGGATCGTGCATGCCGATGCGCGAAACGGACATGGGCCCGGTCGCGGACTCCCCTTAGCGTCGGAGCGATCGCACGCGAGGAGGTGCCCGATGGGGGCATTGCACGAGCTCCGTACCGGAACCGCACGGGCGACGGTCTCCGAGTACGCGGCGGGACTTCGCGGCCTCGAGGTCGCCGGGATCGTGCTCGTGCACGGGGGTGTCGAGCCGTCGCCGCCGCTGAGCGCCGGCGTGGTCCTGGTTCCATGGCCGAACCGGGTCGACGGCGGACTGTGGGAGCTGGACGGCCGCCTCCAGCAGCTGGAGTGCAACGAACCCGAATTCGGCAACGCCAACCACGGACTCCTCTCCCAGACGCGATACGCCGTCGCGTGGGCCGACGCCGACGCGCTGCGTCTCGAGGCGCCGGTCGAGGGACGGGCCGGGTATCCGTTCCGCCTGGCGACCGCGGTCGAGTACCATGCCGTGCCCGACGGCGTGCGAGTGCGACATGAGATCACCAACCTCGGCGACCGGGCTGCGCCGATCGCAGTCGGCGCCCACCCCTACCTCGGCATCGGAGACACGAAGAGCCGCGATCTCGAGATCCGCGTCCGCGCGGGTGCCGTTCTCGATCTCGACGAACGACACATCCCACGGGGCATCAGCTCGGTCGCGGCCGGATCCGACCTCCGCGACTGGACGCCGCTCGATGACGTGATGCGGCACGGATGCCTCGCGGCGCTCGACGTCTCCGACGGGCTGTTGCGCCATGGGCTCCGCGAACGAGGCGGTGCGGAGGTCGAGCTCTGGGCCGATCCCGAGTTCGGCTACGCGCAGCTGTACATCACCGATGCCCTGCCCGGACTGGGTGCGGGCGAGGTCGCGGTCGCGATCGAGCCGATGACGGCGCCGCCGAATGCTCTGCGGAGCGGGTTCGGCCTGACGTGGCTCGAGCCGGGCGAGCGGTGGTCGGCGGAGTGGGGCATCCGTCTGGTCGCGGGGGATTCGAATCGATCGAGCTGCCGAGAGGCGAGGGAGCACTTGTGAATCAGCCAGCGGACGACATCAACCGGAGTACGGTCGTTCGCGCGACCGTTCCGCTGCACACGCCACCCAACTGGGCGGTGCTGCAGCGGCGGCTCTTCGACCTGCTCGACGACGGCTGGCGCGCCTTCTCCGAGCTCTATTGCGAACCCGACGGGCAGCTCATCTTCGACCAGGCCATCAACAGCCGCGACGGCGCCGACGATTTCTACGAGGCCTTCTTCAACTGGCCGGCGCTGTACCTGCTCGGGGGCGCCGACGACTTGCTCGACGCGGTCAAGCATCACTGGCGCGGGGTCACGACTCAGCTCACCGAGATGGGGATGGTCGCCGACGAGTACGAGGTCGGATACGACTGGTTCCACCAGGGCGAGTCGAACCTGTTCTTCTACGGCATCTGCGCGGCCGATCCCGAGGACGAGGAGTTCCGCGCCCGGGCGAAGAGGTTCGCAGACCTGTACCTGCCCGGCGGCCCGAACTACGACCCCGAGCTCAACACCATCGGGGCTCCCCACAACGGCTCGCGTGGACTGCGGCCGGGCGTCGGCGAGGAATGGGCGAACTACTCGACCCGGTTCACGAACATGCAACAGTACGGTCGTCCTCTGCATCATCTCCCCGGCATCGCAGAGTGGGACGATCTCGCCGATGATGGCAACGCCCAGGCCATGGGGTCCGCGATGCAGAGCCGCATGGGCCTCGGCGACGTCCCGATGAACCTGGCGTCCACCTCGCTCGTGACGAACGCGTGGCTCTACGACGGCGAACCGAAGTACGCCGAATGGGTGCAGCACTACTTACAGGGCTGGGCCGACCGGGCCCACGCGAACGGCGGCATCGTTCCCGACAACGTCGCGCCCGACGGCGTCGTCGGAGGCCTGCACGACGGACGCTGGTACGGCGGGCACTACGGGTGGACGTGGCCGCACGGCCTTGCCAGCGTCGGCATGGGCACCCTCGTCGCCGGCTTGAACGCCTACCTGATCACCGGTGATTCGCGCCACCTCGACTTGGCTCGCGACCAACTCGACGCCGTCATGAACGAAGCGGTGGAAGAAGACCCCACTTCGACGCCGTGGAGCCTGCGCGGTTCGTGGATGTCACGCATGGGCGCCCGCTCGATCAAGCTGACCGGCGCCGCCGAGAAGCCCGGCACGCTCGTTCCGTACCGGTACGGCGAGAACGGCTGGTTCGACTACGGGCCGATGATGATGGCCCTCCCGACGTGGTTGTGGTGGTCCACCATGTCTGCCGACGACCAGGACCGGCTGAAGACCGTCATCGCCGGCAACCCCGGATCGCGCAGCGAGATCACCGAGTTCCGCGACAAGGAGGAAGCCGGCCACGAGTTGCCGTGGCTCTCCTACTTGTGGGGGGTGAATCCCGACTACCCCGAGCTGGCGCTGACGATGGCCATCGGCCAGGCCAACCGCAGGCTCGCGCTCATGGACACGGTCACGCACGACCCGAAGAACGATCACATCCACTTCTGGCAGCAGGTGCAGCCCGTGGTCACCGAGGTGCTGACGCAGTTGACGACCGGCGCACCACAGGTGCTCTACAACGGGGGCCTGCAGGGTGCGCGCGTGCGCTACTTCGACGG
Source organism: Agromyces ramosus (assembly GCF_030817175.1). Taxonomy (NCBI): domain Bacteria; kingdom Bacillati; phylum Actinomycetota; class Actinomycetes; order Micrococcales; family Microbacteriaceae; genus Agromyces; species Agromyces ramosus. The sequence goes on from NZ_JAUSYY010000001.1 coordinate 2,903,661, forward strand.
GCTGAGAAGACGCCCTGGCCTTCCGAAGGACATCGCGGCTCTGGTCGATGAGGTGACGGCCGATCGTGTCAGCCTCGAGCTCGTCAACCTGGGCGGCCGACAGCCTGCGCAGGTGATCGTGCAGGCCGGGGCCTTCGGCGAGCACCGGATCGACGAGGCCGAGGTCGAGATCGTCGACGGCAGCGACTACCCCGGCGGGCTGATCGAGTTCGCCGCCGCGGCGGTGCGCACAACGACCTCGCGCGTCGTCGTCGGCGACAACCGGCTCACGGTCGACCTTCCTCCGCGGAGCCGGATCCGGCTCACCCTGCAGCTCACGCTGCGCGCCCTGCCGGCGCGGCATCAGTCGATCTCGTGAGCTGATGCACCGACCGCCTGCGCGACGCTAGCCCTTCGACCGAGCGCGATACTCGCTCGGGCTGGCGTCGTGCAGTCTGCGGAAGTGCCGGGAGAAGTAGAACTGGTCGTGATACCCGACGTCGCGGGCGATCTCGCCCACGGGAGCGGTGGTCGTGTCGAGCAGGTGGCGAGCGCGGGCCATCCGCAATGAGGTCTGGAAGGCGAGGACGCCGCCGCCGGTGGCCTTGCGGAATCTCGCACTGAGGTGCGAGGACGACACTCCGACGAGTGCGGCGAGCTCCGAGACGCGGATGTCTCCGTCGAATCGCTCGGAGAGATACTGCATCGCGCGCTCCACCGGGTCGCCCGGTGCCGGCAGCGCCCGGTCGACGACGAGCTGGGTGAGGAGCTTCCATGCCGTGCCGGCCGCGCCGACGAGGTCGGCCGCGGAGTGGCTCCGCTCGAGCGATGAGACGATCTCGTCGAGCAGGGCCGCCGAGCGGTCGATGTGGCGGATCGGCACGATCGGCCGCGCCGGGGTCACCGACATCTCGGCCACGAGCTCGGGCAGGTCGCTTCCGCGCAGATGGCACCAGCAGATCGTCCATGGCGAGTCGGCGGATGCCCCGTACGCATGCGGTGTGCCGTTCGGGATGACGAGTGCCGTGTTCGATCCGATGCGATGCCGGGTGTCGCCGATGGCGGCCCAGCCGGTTCCGGCGACGCAGATGATGAGGATCGTCTCCGCAGCACCCTCGGGTCGCTGCATCAGATGATCGGCCGCGTTCGGGTAGTAGCCGGCGTCAGTCACGACCAACCGACGGGTGATCGGGCGCACCAGTGCCTCCGTGACGACGGGCCGCGGAATGACCGCGAGTCGCTGCTTGCGGAATCCCGCTTCGATGGGCACGGGTCAAGTGTGTCACGCGTGCGTGCCCAGCATCGTCGGATCGTCCATCCCGGCTCCGGGTTCGATCATTCCGGAGCATCCGCTCACCGGGTTGAATCGGAGCAAATGGACGTACACGAAGCAACCCTCGACCTCCCCGGTGCGCCCGCAGAGCTGCAGGCCCGCCTCGACGGCGATGGTGCGGTCGCCTGGCAGCAGCCGGTGACGATTCGCACCTATGAGCCGGCGCCGGCCGACCGCTACCCGATGTTCCTGTCGCGGCGGGTCTACCAGGGCTCGAGCGGCCGCGTCTACCCGATCCCGTTCACCGACCGCATCTCGACGGAACCCGTCGAACGGGAGTGGCAGGCCGTGCACCTCGAGAACCGGTGGCTCCGCCTGATGGTGCTGCCCGAGCTCGGCGGACGCATCCACGTCGGGTTCGACAAGACCGCCGGGTACGACTTCTTCTACCGCAACAACGTGATCAAGCCGGCGCTCGTCGGGCTCGCAGGGCCGTGGGTCTCGGGCGGCGTCGAGTTCAACTGGCCGCAGCATCACCGGCCCGCGACGTTCATGCCGGTCGACGTCGAGATCGAGGAGCACGCCGACGGGTCCGTCACCGTGTGGTGCTCCGACCACGATCCGTTCACGCGCATGAAGGGGATGCACGGCGTGCGACTGCATCCCGATCGCGCGACGATCGAGCTCGTCGTGCGACTGCACAATCGCACGAGCGAGACGCAGACCTTCCTCTGGTGGGCCAACGTGGCCGCGCGGGTGCACGACGACTACCAGTCGTTCTTCCCGACCGACGTGCGCTTCGTCGCCGATCATGCCCGGCGAGCCATCACCGCGTTCCCCGCGGCCGACCGTTCGTACTACGGCGTCGACTACGCAGCCCGGCCCGAGGCCGAGCGGCGCATCGACAGGTACCGCAACATCCCGGTGCCGACGTCGTACATGATCGTCGACACCCAAGACGACTTCTTCGGCGGCTACGACCACGCCGCCGAAGCGGGGTTCGTGCACGTGGCAGACCGGCGGATCGCCCCGGGCAAGAAGCAGTGGACCTGGGGTGACGCGGCGTTCGGGCATGCGTGGGACGACCTGCTCACCGACGGCGACGGGCCGTACATCGAGCTCATGGCGGGCGTCTACACCGACAACCAGCCCGACTTCTCGTGGCTCATGCCCGGGGAGACGAAGCGGTTCACACAGCAGTGGTTCCCCATCCAGCGCATCGGGGTGGTCCACCAGGCGAACCGCGACTGCGCCGTGCACCTCGACGTCTCGGGCGGCACGGCGTCGATCGGCGTGGCCGTGGCGGCCGAGCTGCGCGGGGCGACCGTCGAGCTGCGATCGGCCGCCGACGGCCGAGTGCTGCACCGATGGGCGGGCGACCTGGCTCCCGGCGAACCGCACGTCGCCACCGCGGCGACCCAAGACCTCCCCGCCCACGCGGTCGAGCTCGAGGTGCGGTGCGGCGGCGCACCGGTCATCCGGTGGCGGCCGAGACCGGCGGATGCCGCAACCGCCGAGCCCTGGGTGGCGACCGAGCCGCCCCGACCCGCCGACATCGACAGCGCCGACGAGCTCTACCTCACCGGTGTGCACCTCGCGCAGTACCGGCATCCGACCCGATCGCCGCTGCCCTACTGGCACGAGGCGCTCGCTCGCGATGCGGGGGATGTGCGCTGCAACCTCGCGCTCGCCGATCATCACTACCGGAGCGGGGCGTACGACGCCGCGCTCGCGTGCGTGCGCACCGGATTCGAGCGGCTCACCCGGCGCAACACGAATCCCGCCGACGGCGAGGCGTCGTACCTGCTCGGGCTGATCCTCCGACGCATGGGCGACTCGGCGGCCGCCTACGACGCCTTCGCCAAAGCAGCCTGGGATCGCAAGTGGGCCCACGCGGCCCTCGTGGAGCTCGCGCAGCTCGACGCCGCGGCCGGCCGCGACGACGAGGCCCTCGAACGGGCTCGGGACGCCCGCCGCCTCGACGTCGACGACACCCGCTCCCGCGCGCTCGAGATCGTGCTGCTCCGCCGGCTCGGCCGGCCCGACGAGGCGGAGCAACTGCTGCAGCAGGCGCTCGCCGAGGATCCGCTCGACCAGCTCGCCCGAACCCTCGACGGCCGGAAGCCGGGCCGGGATGCCCGAACGCTCGTCGACGTCGCGCTCGAGCTCGCCGCGATGGGCGAGCGGGCAGCAGCTGCCGGCCTGCTCGAGCGGGCCGCGACCGGAGCGGTTCGGCCGATCGCCCTCTACCACCTCGCCGTCGTGCTCGACGAGATGGGGTTCGCCGCCGACGCGCGCAGTGCACGTCGGGCCGCGGCGGAGGCCACACCCGATCGCTGCTTCCCGAGCGGCCTCGACGATCACGATGCGCTCGAGGCGGCACTTGCAGCCGACCCCGCCGACCTGCGCGCGCACGCCCTCCTCGGAATGCTGCTCTACGACCGCGGCCGCGAAGCCGAGGCGCTCGCGCACTGGCGCGCCACCGTCGACGGTGGCCTCGACGATGCGGTGACGCTGCGCAACGCCGCGATCGCGACGTTCAACGCGACCGGTGACGGGGACGCCGCCTTCGAGCTCTTCGCACGTGCGCTCGCGCTGGCGCCCGACGACGCCCGCCTCTGGTACGAGTCCGACCAGCTGCTCGCGCGCACGGGGGCCGGCGTGGGGGCACGGCTCTCACGCCTCGCCGAGCATCCCGGTGCGGTGCTCGCCCGCGACGACCTCACGATCGAGTGGTGCGACCTGCTCACCGCTGCCGGCCGAGCCGGCGAAGCGAGAGCCGTGCTGCAGAGCCGGCGCCTCGCGCCATGGGAGGGCGGCGAGGGTCGCTCGCTCGCCGCGTGGGTGCGCGCGAACCTCTCACTCGCTCGCGCCGCACTGCCAGCCGATCCGACCGCCGCGCTCGACTTCGCCGACAACGCGCTCGAGGTGCCGCGGAATCTCGGTGAGGGCCGTCACCCGCTCGCGCCGACCGATGAGATCGAGGAGGTGCGGGCAGAGGCGCTCGAACGACTCGGCCGACGTGACGAGGCACAGGCCGCCCGGGCAGCTGCTCGCGCTCCACGCGACGCTGCTCCTGCCGCGGGCGAGTCGACATCGGGACTGCCCGACTACTTCGCGACCTCCCTGCCCGAGCTGCTGCTCTTCGACCCGCCGGCGAGCGGGGCATAGGCACACACCCGGCCGGGCCGGCCGCATCCGAGCTGGCGCCGCGTCAGCTGCGTGGGGGAGTGCTCGGCCGGAGCACGACCTCGGTGCGCACCGCGCCCTCGTTCGCGGCCTCTTCATCGCCGAGGGCGAGGCGAAGTGCGCGGCATCCGATCTCCTCGAGCGGAACGCGAACCGTCGTAAGCGCGGGCGTGACGTCGCGCACGGTCGGGATGTCGTCGAACCCGGCGACCGCGACATCCGTTCCGGGCTCGAGGCCCGCGTCGCGGATCGCGGAGAGCGCGCCGACCGCCATGACGTCGTTGGCGGCGAACACGAGCTCGACCTCGCCGAGCCCGCGTTCGATCAGCTCGCGCATGCCGTCGTAGCCGCCGTCGCGCGTGAAGGCCGCGCGGATGATGTCGTCGTCGTCGAGGGTGCCGCCCGTCGCGGCGAGACCGGCGCGGAACCCGGCGACGCGGTCTGCAGCGGTGCGCAGGCCCTCGCCGCCGGTGATCACGGCGAAACGGCGGTAGCCGATGCCGACGAGCTCTCGTGCGAGCGACTCGGCGCCCGCGCTGTTCTCGACGATGACGGTGCGGAAGTCGAACTCGTTGCGGCTGATGAGCACCACTCGGCCGCCAGACCGTTCATATGCCTCGAGCTCTTCGCCGAGTGCGCCGCCGGTCGGGTCGCTCATCGGACGTGATCCGGCGAGGATCATGACGCGTGGCCGCTGGCCGCGGAGGGTGCGCACAAGCTCGAGCTCGCGCTCGGGGTCGCGCTCGGTCGCGGCCATGGTGACGATGAGTCGCTCGCGGTCGGCCTCGGCGACCACGCCCGCGGCGATCGAGGAGAAGTAGGGGTCGGCGATGTCGGCCACGAGCAGTGCCACCGTCGTGGTCGTGCCGCGAGCCACGGCCTGGGCGGAGAGATTGGGGGAGTAGTCGAGGCGCCGCGCGGCTTCGAGCACGCGCTTGCGGTACTCCTCGTTCACCTTGCGCGTGCTGCCGTTGAGCGAGCGCGACGCGGTGGCGAGCGAGACGCCGGCCTCGCGGGCGACGTCGTGCAGGGTCGCCGGCGTGTTGCGGCTCGTTGCGATGCCGTCGTCGGTCATGCGTCCTCCTGCGTTCGCCGCTCCTCATGGGCGCCTCGACTCTACCGCGCCGACCCCATGGCAGCCCGGGAGGTTTGGCCGCCGGGCGGTGCGGATGATAGAACTGAGACAACACTGAGATAGCGCTTTCCCGCCTGAGCGCAAGTAGGACGACGGCGTCGCGGATGTCCCACGGGAAGCGCTTTCTCATAACCTCGACCCGAGTGGAGCACGCGATGGCGCAGCAGGAACGGTACGGACTCATCGGCACGGGCAGCCGCGCCGGCATGTACGTGCAGGCGCTCATCGGCGACCACGCCGACGTCGCCCGGCTCGTCGCGTGGAGCGACGTGAACCCCGGGCGCCTCGACGTGTACGAGCGCGAGGTCGTCGCGGCGGGGCATCCGTCGCCCGTTCGCTACGCCCCCGAAGACCTCGAGCGCATGATCCGCGACGAACGCCTCGACCGCGTGATCGTGACCACGCCCGACTTCACGCACGCCGACTTCGTCGTGCGGTCGTTGCGCGCCGGTGCCGACGTCGTCGTCGAGAAGCCGCTCACGATCGACGCCGAGAGCGTGCGCCGCATCGGGGAGGCGATCGCCGAGACCGGGCGCGAGGTCATCACGACGTTCAACTACCGCTACAGCCCGCGCAACTCCACGCTTCGCAAGGTCATCGCCGGGGGCGGCATCGGGCGGGTCACGAGCGTGCACTTCGAGTGGGCGCTCGACACCGTGCACGGCGCCGACTACTTCCGCCGCTGGCACCGCCAGAAGGCGAAGTCGGGCGGGCTCTTCATCCACAAGGCGTCGCACCACTTCGACCTCGTGAACTGGTGGATCCAGGCCACGCCCACGCGGGTGTTCGCGAGCGGCGGCCTGCGGTTCTACGGCGCGGACAACGCCGCCGCCCGCGGACTCGGCAAGCGGCCCTCGCGCGGCACCGGCGTCACGGGCGACCCGTTCGCGCTCGACCTCGCCGCCGACCCGCGCATGAAGGAGCTCTACCTCGACAACGAGGAGCACGACGGGTACCTGCGCGATCGCGACGTCTTCGACGCCGACATCACGATCGAGGACAACCTGGCCGCCCTCGTCGACTACGACACCGGCGCGACCATGAGCTACTCGCTCAACGCGCACGCACCCTGGGAGGGTTACCGCGTCACCGTCAACGGCACCGAGGGCCGCGCCGAGCTCGAGGTGGTGGAGCGCGGTGCCGTGCTCATCGGCGACGACGGCCGCGTGGTCGTCGACCCGAGCATGCACCCCGACCATTCGGCGGTCGACGAGGTGCGCCCCGACTCCGAACGGCTCGTGCTGCAGCGCCACTGGGAGGGTGCCCAGGTCGTGCCCATCCCGGCCGGCATCGGCAGCCACGGCGGCGGCGACGCATACCTGCTCGACCACCTGTTCCACCGCGTCGCCGTCGACGAGCCGCTCGACCGCGTCGCCGGATACGTCGACGGCGTGAAAGCCGTGTCGGTCGGCATCGCGGGCAACCTGTCGCTTGCGAGCGGCGCCCCCGTGCTGATCTCGGAGCTCGAGCTGGGCATCTGACGGATGCCGCGCGGCGGCGTCGGATCTGCGCGGGGACGGTGCAGCGTGCCGCCCCGCGCAGACCCGGGACCCCTCGGGCGCTACGCCCGGGCGGTCCCCGTCGTGGTTCGGACGTCGCGCCGGCCGAGGAGCAGGCCGAGGGCGATCATGCCGATGGCGAGCAACGCGTGCAGCCAGTTGTCGGCCGAGTTCAACGGCACGAAGTTCGCCGGGTGGTCACCGCTCAGGAACACCCCGTAGACGAGCAGCACCGCGTAGACGACACCGCCCCAGATGAGGTAGTTGCGCGCCCCGGCAAAGCTCCTCGCCACGACGACTCCGGCGACGCCGAAGAGCAGGTGCACGATGTTGTGGAGCACCGACACCTGGAAGATCCCGAGCAGCATGGCCCCGGAGTCGTGGCCCGCGAACTCCATCGTCTCGAAGTTCGTGGTCAGGCCCGGGATGAACCCCGCGATGCCGACGACCAGGAAGACGATGCCGACGACCAGGGCGGCCTTCTGCACGGCCGTTTCGGCGTATCTGGCGACTGGGTTGGCTGTGTTGGACATCTGTGTTCCCTTCAGCGGGTCGGGGAGTGGTGCGACTCCATTCGCCATGATGTGCGTCGCTCACCGGATTCGTCAGGGGGTTGATTTCGCGGGCGAGCAGCAGTTTCAATACGCACGATGCCTCCAGCCCGACGTCGGCGCGGCGGTTCAGCGATCGATGGGCTCGGCCGATCGGGGGTACGCGACGAGCATCGCGCCCGAGGCGATCCAGATGAGCCCGATCGCGACGATGAGCACCTCCGCGCCGAGCCCGGCGGCGATGCCCGCGACCGCCGCACCGGCGGCGGCCGCAGCCGCGCGGAGCCCGGCGCCGACCGTGAACACCTGCGAGCGCAGCGTCGGCGGGCTCTGCTGCTTGCGGATGAGCAGCATGGCGGCCGAACTGGCCGCGGTGAACAGGCCCGACACGCCGATCGCGGCGATCGTCCACGTCGTGCCGACATCGAGCGCCGCGAGCACCGTGAACACGCCGGTCGCGGCGAATCCGACGCCCATGGTGACCTCGGGCCTGAAGCGCGGCGGACTCGCCGAGTTCCACAGCGCGCCGAGCAAGCCGCCCAGCGCGAAGGCCGTGACGATGATCGCACCCTGCGCCGCATCGCCGGTGCGCGCGACCGCGAGGGCGACGGCGGCGATCGCGAGGCCGCCGGAGCCGAACTGGCTGACGGTGCCGCTGGTGGTGACGACGGCGAGCGGCCGGTGCGTCGCGATGTGGCGGAAGCCCGCCGCGATCGTCGCGAGCATCGACCCGTGCGGCTCGCCCGGGAGCGGTCGCAGCCGCAACGGGATCGTCGCGATCGCCCCGAGTAGCGCGCTCCCGGCCATCAGCAGGGTCGCCGCACGGGCTGAGCCGAGTGCGGTCGCCGCGGCGACCGCGGCCGGACCGGCGACCGCGCCGAGGTTGTAGGCGAGCGCGTCGATCGCGTACGCCCGTCGTTCGTCGGGGATGACCTCGGTGACGAAGCTCGAGAGCCCGCCCATCAGGAACGGGATCGCCGTGCCGGCGATGACGAGCGCGACGGCGACCGACCACACGGGAAGGTCGCCGAGGAAGGCGGCGACGGTGAACGCCGCGGCCGTCACCAGCCCGGCACCGGCCATGAGCACGCCGGGCCGGTGCGTGCGGTCGAGCACGGCGCCCACGATCGGCGCGGCGAGGATGCTCGGACCGAGCGCCGCGGCCGCGAGCAGCCCGCCGAGCGCGACATCGCCGAGTTGTTCGACGGCGAGCACGGGGATCGCCACCGTGATGCCGCCCACCGCCAGGCGGGGCGGCGTGGCGGCAGCCAGGTATGCGCTGACGCCCACTCAGCCGACCGGCGAACCCGGGAGCGTGAGCACCCCATCGACACGGCGGGGGATGCCGAGGGGGTTGGCTTCGCGGAGCTCGGCGGGGAGCGCCGACTCGGGCGCATCCTGATACGCGACCGGGCGCAGGAAGCGGCGCAACGCGGTCACGCCCACCGAGGTGTGGATCGAGGTCGTCGACGGCCACGGTCCGCCATGCTGCTGCGCCCAGCTCACCGCGACACCCGTGGGCCAGCCGGCGAAGAGCACGCGTCCGGCGATCTCGGCCAGCACGTCGACGATGCCGCCGATTTCCTCTCCGGGCTCGGCGTGCACCGTGGCCGTGAGGCTGCCGCCGATGGCCCGAATCGCGTCGAGGGCGTCGTCGAGGTCGTCGTAATCGACGACGAGCGTCGACGGGCCGAAGCATTCGGTGAGCAGCGCCGCCGGGTCGGCGAGCACCGTGTCGGTCGTCGTGGCGAGCACGACGGCCGAGCCGGTGCCCGGCTGCTGGACGGCGTCGCCCGCGACGACCGTGATGCCGTCATGGGCGACGAGGCCGCCCACCCCGTCGGCGAATGCCGCGGCGATGCCGTCGGTCAGCATCGGAACCGGCCGGGTCGCCCCGACGGCCGCGCCGACCCGCTCGGCGAAGCCCGCCGCCGCGGGGACGAAGACCACGCCGGGGTTCGTGCAGAATTGCCCGACGCCGAGGGTGAAGGATGCCGCGAGGCCGGCCGCGAGCTCGTCGGCGCGGGCGTCGAGCGCGGCCGCCGTGATCAGCACGGGGTTCACGGCGCTGAGCTCGCCGTAGAAGGGGATCGGATCGGGCCGGCCCGACGCCAGGTCGAAGAGGGCGCGGCCCCCGTGCAGCGAACCGGTGAATCCCACGGCCCGGATCGCCGGGTGCTGCACGAGCGCGACACCCGTCTCGCGCCCCTCGACGAGCGCGAACACGCCGTCGGGTGCGCCGGCCGTGGCGAGTGCGCGGCCGACGACCTCGGCCGTGCGACGCGAGAGCCGCGGGTGCGCGGAGTGCCCCTTCACGATCACGGGGCATCCGGCTGCGAGGGCCGACGCGGTGTCGCCGCCCGCGACCGAGAAGGCGAACGGGAAGTTCGAGGCACTGAACACCGCGACCGGGCCGAGCGGGCGGAGCATGCGCCGGAGGTCGGGGCGCGGCGGGATCGTGTCGGCGTTCGGGTGATCGACGGTCGCCTCGAGGTAGGAGCCCTCGACGACCGCCTCGGCGAACAGGCGCAGCTGCGAGGTGGTGCGCGCGAGCTCGCCGGTCAGGCGCGGCGTGCCGAGGTGCGACTCCTCGTCGGCGATCGCGATGAGCTCGGGGCCTCCGGCGTCGAGGGCGTCGGCGACCGCGGTGAGCCAGGCCGCACGCTCGGCGGCGGTCGACGCGATGGTGACGGCGAAGGCGCCGCGGGCGGCATCCGCCACCTCGTCGAGCGAGGCGTGGGCGGCGGTGCCGGTTGCGGCTTCGGTGGTCGTCATGATTCCTCCGTGGGATGAACGGATGCCGCGGCATGCGCTCGGTCGTCGATGAAGCGAATGCCGAGTCCAGTCTGCCCTGTCGTGCGCACGGTATTGCCGTCGACCGCGACAGGGGAGGGCGCGGCGAGTGCCCCGAGCTCGTCGAACGCGGCATCCTCCACCGCCTCGACGAGGTGGTCGCCGGGCAGCACGAGGGCGAGCTGCGCCGAGAGCTCGAGGAGCAGGTGCGGTGCGAGCTCGATGCCGCGCTCGGCGGCGGCGGCGGCGATGGCGAGGAACGGCGTGATGCCGCCGACGCGCACGATGTTCGGTTGTACGACGTCGACGACGCCGGCATCCATGAACTCGGCGAAGCGGTAGCGGGTGTGCAGGTTCTCGCCGAGCGCGATCGGCACCTCGATGCGCTCGCGGAGCGCGATGTGCGCGGCGAGGTCGTCGGCGCGGAGCGGCTCCTCGATCCAGGTGAGGTCGAAGCGGGCCAGCGCATCGATCGCACGCTCGGCCTGCTCGAGGCTCCAACGCTGGTTCGCGTCGATCATGAGGCGGCGATCGGGACCGATGACCTCGCGTACCGCGGCGAGGCGCTCGATGTCGTCGGCCACATCGGGGCTCCCGACCTTGACCTTCACCGCGTCGAATCCGGAGGCGACCCAGCGTTCGGCTTGGGCGACGAGCTCGGGCAGCGGGTAGTGCAGGTTCACGCCGCTGCCGTAGACCTCGGCCGTCTCATGGCGGCGGCCGAGGTGGTCGGTGATGCCCGCGCCGGCGCGGCGCGCGGCGAGATCCCAGAGGGCGAGGTCGAGTCCCGCCATCGAGATCGTCGTGATGCCGCCGCCGCCGCCCTCGTGCAGGTGCGTCCAGAGCGGCGTCCAGAGCGACTCGGCGTCGGCGTCGCGGCCGATCGCGAACGCGGTCACGTCGTGGTCGAGGTGCGCCTGGACGGCGGCTGCGCCGATCGAGGGCGTCCACGAGAACCCGTGGCCGCGGTCGCCCGCGCTGTCTTCGACGACGACCTCGACGAGCGAGAGGTCGCGGACGTCGGGCCCCCAGGCGCGATGGAGGGGCACGCGGATGCCGCGCGTCGAGATGCGCCGGATCGTCGTGGTCACCGCACCGCGCCCGCCGCCTCGAGTCGCGCCGCGAGCGCGAGCCCGTCGTCGAGGATCGTCGCGAGGCGGGCCTCCTGCGCGGCCGTCGGGTCGACGAGCGGGGGACGCACCGACCCGACCGGCAGGCCGCGGAGGCGCAGGCCCGCCTTGATCAGAGAAACGCCGAACCCGGGGGTCTCGTCACGCAGCCGCACGAGCGGGGTGTAGAACTCGCGCAGGAGCGTCATGCGCGTTGGCTCGTCGCCGTCGGTATAGGCGCGATAGTGCAGCGCGGCGAGCTCGGGGAGCATCGCGAACGCGGCGGAGGAGTAGAGCGGGATGCCGATGCCGCGGTAGGCGCCCTGGCTGAGCTCGGCGGTGAGCAGGCCGTTGAAGAACTGGAGCTCGCGTCCGGTCGCCCCGGCGGCGAGCACGATCTCCTGGGCGAGCCCGATGTCTCCCGTGCCGTCCTTGAAGCCGATGACGCGGGGGTTCGCGGCGAGGCGTGCGATGGCGTCAGCCGTGTACCGGGCGGTGCCGCGGTGGTAGACGATGACCGGCACGTCGGTCGCGGCGGCGACGGCCTCGACCCACGCGACGAGCCCGTCGGTGGTGCCCGACACGAGGTAGGGGGGCAGCAGGAGCAACCCGTCGGCGCCTGCAGCTTCCGCGCCGCGAGCGAGCTCGACCGCGTGGCCGAGCGGGCCGCCGGCGCCCGCGATGACGGGGACGCGGCCCGCGACGACGTCGACGGTGGTGCGTACGACGTCGACGACCTCGCGTTCGGAGAGCGCGTGGAACTCACCGGTGCCGCACGCGGGGAAGACCCCGCCGGGGCCGAAGGGGAGCCGGCTCTCGACGTGCTCGGCGAGCAGCGTGAGATCGACGGCCCCGTCGGCGGCGAACGGCGTGACGGGGAAGAAGAGCACCCCGTCGAAGACGGGAGCGGGCCTGGTCATGATGCCCTCGATTCACGGCGGGGTCCGGATGCGGCGGATGCCGCGTGGAGCTCGCTTCGCCAACTGCGTTCGGGTCGCCAGCCGAGGCGCTCGGCAGCCTTGTCGATCGCGAAGACCGGCCGCGAGCCGGTGAGTGCGTCGCCCGCGTCGCCGAGCGCCGGCGCGAACTCTCGCCAAAGCTCCGCAACCGGCCTCGTCGCGAGTGCGTCGGCCGCTCCGACGAAGAATCCCTCGCCGTCGACGGCGGAGATTGCGGCCGCCAGCCACGCGTCGACGAACGCGGCCGCGTCGCGCGCGTCGAGGTAGTTGAAGAGGCTGACGGCGGCGAGCGCGGGATCGGCCAGTCGCTCGGCGACGGTGTGTCCCTGCTGGGTGGGCGCACCCGCCCATTCCTCGGGGGAGATGACGTAACAGGGGCGGAAGAAGCCGTAGGCCCCGGGCGTCGTTCGCGAGAACATCCGCACCGACTCCTCGATCACGACCTTCGAGAGCGCGTACGCGTTGGATGGCGCGACGGGGTGCGCTTCGTCGATCGGTACCGAGGCTGCTTGCCAGCGGGGGGTGCCGTAGCCGATGACCGTGGGGCTGCTCGCGGCGAGCACTCGGCTCACGCCGGCGCGTGCCGCCGCTGCGAAGACGGTGTGGGCGAGCGTCGTGTTGGTCAGGAGGATCTCCCGCTCGGGGGCGCTGAACGGCACGGCGATGCCGGCGAGGTGCACGAGCGCGTCGGCACGCACGTCGTCGAGGAGCCGCTCGGTCGCCCCGGCGTCGAGCAGGTCGAGGGTGCGTTCCTCCACGCCGTCGAGGCCTGCGGCGGCACGGTCGACGCCCACGACCGAGTGGCCGGATGCCGCGAGCCCCGCGCAGACGCTCCGGCCGAGCCGGCCCGACGAACCGGTGACGATGACGCGCACGTATGCTCCTTGCCGCAAGGTGAGAAACCGCTTTCCCACGGAAAGCCTAGGCGAGGACCGGGGCCCGCGGCAACTCGACGGGTACACTGGGGAACCGATTTCCCGCGCGGCGCGGGAGACCTCGACGAGGCACTGGAGGCGGCGTGGGAGAGCGGACGCGGGCGATCACCATCGCGGACGTCGCGGCGCGCGCGGGCGTCTCGCAGGCCTCGGTCTCGCGGGTCCTGAACCGCAAGCAATCGGTCGATCCTGCGATCGTCCGGGCGGTGCAGGACGCGATCGACGTGCTCGGCTACACGCCGAGCGTCGCGGCGCGGAGCCTCGTGCACGGGCGCAACGACACGATCGCGATGGTCGTGCCCGACCTCGAGAACCCGCTGTTCCAGGGCATCCTCAAGGGACTCAGCCTGGCCGCGGCATCCGATCACTACCGCGTGCTCGTGGCCGACACCGCCGAGGTGGTCGACGACGAGGAGGCCACGGCCATCGAGGCACGCCACCGTTGCGACGCGCTCGTGCTCTGCGCGCCGCGCATGCCGGAGGAGCGACTGCGACGGCTCGTGGCCCGCGTCGCACCGGTCGTCGTGGTCAACCGCCCGTTGCCGGGAGCCGAGGTGCCGATCGTCGGCGTCGACTACGCCCGGGGGATCCGCGATCTCGTCGACCATCTCCGGGGGCTCGGGCACGAGCGCATCGCCTACGTGAGCGGCCCGGCCGCGAGCGCCTCGAACGCCGAGCGGCTCCGGGGCGTCGAGGAGGCGTCCGCGGCTGATCCGTCGGTGCGCATCGACGTGATCGCCGGCGGATCGCGTCTCGACGACGGCTACATGGTCGCCGAGGCCGTCACGAATGCCCGGGCGGCGGGCGTGACCGCGGTGATCGCGTTCAACGACCTCGTCGCCCTCGGCCTGATGACGAGGCTCACCGAGCTCGGCGTCAGCGTGCCCCGCGACCTCTCGGTGGCGGGCTTCGACGACGTGCCGATGGCCCGCTTCTCGACGCCACGGCTGACGAGCATGTCGGTGCCGCGGGGCGAGATCGGCGCGCAGGCGTGGGCGCGACTCCGCACGCTGATCGCCGGAGGCCCGATCGAGCACTCCGTGCTGTACCGGCCGCGCCTCGAGATCCGAGACAGCACCGGGCCGGTCGCAGCGTGACCGGCGTGAGTGCCGTGGGCGACGCTGCGATCGTGGCTGCTCCGACTGCGCATGCGGCCACCCCGTCGCCACGCGATCGAGCTCGGAAGCGCGACCGGGTGCTCGAGTTGCTCGGGCGTCACGGCGCCGACGCCATCGTGCTCCGCTCGCACACGGCGGTCGCGTGGTACCTCGACGGTGCCCGCACACACGTCTCGCTCGCCGGCGATCCGGTGGCGGCCGTCGTGGTGTCGCCGGCCGGCGATGAGCTGCGGGTCTTCGACAACGAGGCCGATCGCCTGCTCGACGAAGAGCTCGGGTCGATCGGCGATCTCGCCGTGACCCGGGTGCCCTGGCACGACGTGCTGGTGCCGACCGGGCGGGCCGTGATCGAGGAGGCCGAGGTCGCGGCCGGACTCCGGGCGGCACGCGCGAGCCTGCTGCCCGCCGAGCTCGCGCGCTATCGCACGCTCTGCCGCGAGGTCGCCGAGGCGTTGACGGATGCCGCGACCGCCGCCGACCCGTCGGACTCCGAACGCGACGTGGCCGCTCGGCTCGCCGCCGACCTCGTGGCCCGTGGCATCGACCCGCTCGTGACGCTCGTCGCCGGAGCCTCGAGGCTCGCATACCGGCATCCGCTGCCCACCGCCTCGACCCTCGGCGAGCGCGCGATGCTCGTGGTGTGCGGGCGCCGCCACGGACTCATCGCGAACGCGACACGCTGGGTGAGCTGGGGCGGAGCGCATGATGCCCCCGCCGCGCGGCGCATCCTCGAGGTCGAGGCGGCCTTCCTCGACGCGACGCGAATCGGCGACACGCTCGGGGAGGCGTTCGAACGCGGCATCGCGGCATACGCGGCGCACGGCTTCGATCGTGACGAGTGGCGCCGGCACCATCAGGGCGGCGCCGCCGGATACGCGGGGCGCGACCCGCGTGGCACGGCCGCCGTCACCGACCTGGTGCAGGCCGACCAGGCGTTCGCATGGAATCCCACTGCGCCGAAGGCGAAGGTCGAGGACACCGTGCTCGTGCGACGCTCGGGCCTCGAGGTCCTCACGCTCGATCCGCGTTGGCCGACGACGCGAGTGGGCGGCCTCGACCGCCCGCTCGAGTTCGACCGTGTAACATCGGGATAGCGCTTTCCCACCTGCTGCTGCGGCGGAGGCCGCGCCCGACCACGATCCCGAGGAGTGATGATGGAGCAGATCCGCATCGACGAACTGGTCGACCGCGTGCGGTTCGCCGCGAACGGGTCGATGCTCGCCGAGTACGTGCACCTCCCCACCGACGTGCAGCTCGAGTCGCCCCGTCCGTACTTCAGCCCGATCCGCACGCTCGGCGGCGAGGTCGTCAGCCTCTTCCGGCCGCACGACCACGTGTGGCACAAGGGCATCGCGTGGTCGCTGCCCGTCGTCGGCGACGAGAACTTCTGGGGCGGCCCCACGTTCGTGTCCGGCCAGGGGTACGTGCAACTGGCGAACAACGGCACCCAGCAGCACCGGTCGTTCGACGAGCCGGCGGATGCCTCGGCCGACCCCGACCCCGACCTCGACCTCGACGTCGCTGCACCCGACCGCCTCGTGGAGACCCTCGACTGGGTGACCGAGGCAGGAGAGACGGTCTTCGAGGAGCACCGCACGCTCGGCGCCACGATCCTCGACGCCGAGACGCCGGGCGCGGCATCCGATGCCTGGCTCCTCGGCTTCCAGACCCGAATGCGCAACATCACCGATCGCCCGATCCCGCTCGGCTCGCCGACCACCCGCGGTCGCGAGAACGCCGGCTACGGTGGGCTGTTCTGGCGCGGGCCCCGCTCGTTCACCGGCGGCACCGTGCTCGCGCCGGGCGTCGCCGGCGGTGACGAGCTCCGCGGCACGCGTGCGCCGTGGATGGGATTCTCGGGCCGGCACGACGGCTCGGGCGGTGCATCCACCGTCATCATGATCGACGACCCCGGCAACGTGCAGCACCCGCCGCAGTGGTTCGCCCGCAGCGAGGAGTTCGCGTGCCTCTGCCCCGCACCGTTCTTCAGCGAGGAGCACACGGTCGAGCCCGGCGGCACGCTCGTGCTGCGCTACGGGGTGGTCGTCGCCGACGGCGCGAGCGACCCCGACCGTGCCGCGCGGCTCGCGGCTGCGGCATCCGTCGCACTCATCCGCATGCTGCCTGCCCCCGCCGCGACCTCGACCCACAAGGAGACCGATGCCTGAGTCCGCCCCGCTCCGAGCGGCGATCCTCGGCACCGGCGCGATCGCGAACGCACACGCCGTCGCGCTCGCCGCCGCCCCCGACGCGGAGCTCGTCGCCGTCGCCGACCGCGACGTCGCACATGCACGCGCATTCGGCGAGCGATGGGGTGTCGACGACGCCGCGGTCTTCGGCTCGCTCGACGAGCTGCTCGCGAGCGGCGGCGTCGACGTGCTGCACATCTGCACCCCGCCCGGCGTGCACGCCGAGCAGGCGATCGCCGCACTCGACGCGGGACTCCACGTGGTCTGCGAGAAGCCCGCCGCGCTGTCGCTCGACGAGCTCGACGCGATGACGGATGCCGCGCGTCGCAACGATCGCCGGCTCGCCGTGGTGTTCCAGCAGCGAACCGGCACCGCCGCCGCGCACGTGCGCGGCCTCCTCGACTCGGGTGCGCTCGGGAGGCCGCTCGTCGCGACCTGCCAGACCCTGTGGTACCGCGACCCCGCCTACTTCGCAGTGCCGTGGCGCGGCAAATGGGCGACCGAGGGCGGCGGGCCGACGCTCGGCCACGGCATCCACCAGATCGACCTGCTCGCCTGGCTCCTCGGCGACTGGGCGAGCGTGCAGGGCCAGCTCTGGCGCCTCGGGCGCGAGACGGAGACGGAGGACGTCTCGACCGCGGTCATCGCCTTCGAGGGCGGCGCCGTGGCATCCGTCATCACGAGCGCGCTCTCGCCGCGCGAGACGAGCTCGATCCGCATCGACACCGAACTCGCGACCGTCACCGTCGACCACCTCTACGGGCACGCGCACGAGCATTGGCGCATCACGCCCGCGCCGGACGTCGATGCCGAGACCGCCGCTGCCTGGGCGCTCCCCGAGGTCGAGGAGGCGAGCGGACACGACCCGCTCGTGCGCGACATCTACGCGGCGCTCCAGTCGGGTGAGCCGCTGCCGTCGACGGCGTCGGATGCGTCGCGCTCGTTCGAGATCGTCACCGCCATCTACTCCTCCGCGGCGAGCGGCGCGCTCGTCACCCCCGAGACGCTCCGCGCCGATGCCGACCGACGCCGCAGTCTCGAAAGCCCCGTGGTCGACCTGCGCCGTGCCTGACGACGCCCTCTTCCACGACCCGGTGCACGACGGGGCGACGGATCCGACCGTCATCCGCCGGCGCGACACGGGGGAGTGGTGGATGTTCTACACGCAGCGCCGCGCCTCCGTCGACGAGCCCGGCGTCGCGTGGGTGCACGGCTCCCGCATCGGCGTGGCACGGTCGCACGACGGTCTCGCGTGGCGCTACGCCGGAACCGCCACGGGGCTCGAGCGGGGTGCGGGACCCGAGACCCACTGGGCACCTGAGGTCATCGACGACGGCACCCGGTACCGCATGTACCTCACGGTGATCGACGGCGTGCCCGATCGCTGGGAGGGGCATCCGCGCCGCATCGCCGAGTACGCGAGCGACGACCTCGAGCACTGGCGACTCGTCGGCGAGATCCCGCTGAGCTCCGACCGCGTGATCGACGCGTGCGTCGCGCGCTGCCCCGATGGTCTGTGGCGCCTCTGGTACAAGGACGAGGCGGATGACTCGACCACGTGGGCGGCGGCGAGCGACGACCTCGAGTCGTGGCACGTCGAGGGCCGCGTGATCGGTGGGCGTCCGCACGAGGGCCCGAACGTCTTCCCGCTCGGCGGCTGGTGGTGGATGCTCGTCGACGAATGGCGGGGCATGGGTGTGTACCGCTCCGCCGACGCCGTGACGTGGACGCGGCAGGGCGGGCCCGATGAGGTGATCCTCGGCGAGCCGGGCCGGCGGCGGGGCGATGCGACGTTCGGGCGCCACGGCGACGTCGTCGTGACGGGCTCGAGGGCGAGGGTGTACTACTTCACGCATCCGCACTGGGACGGGTCCGAGCTGGGCTCGAGTGACGATCCCGATGCCCGGAGGAGCGCGGTGTTCGCCGCTCCGCTCGTCGTCGAGGGCGGAATGCTCATCTGCGACCGTGACGACGTGCTGGTGGAAATGCCTTCCGATCGGCGATTCGCTCATCGGAACGAGGCAGCACCGAGGCGGCAGATAACGAATTGAAACGATTTTCCTCGTCAGGTTGACCGGTGGCATCGCCTGAGCTACATTTGGGGAAGCGCTTTCCCACACGGCGTGAAATGCACCAGGCAGACAGAGACGTTTCCGGGAGGACAACGATGTTCAACATTCGCAATCGCCGCATCGCGGTGGCCGCAGCTGCGCTCAGCGCGAGCGCGGCACTCGTGCTCACGGGGTGCGCGGGCGGCGGCGGCGAAGAGCCCGCCGCGACCTACGATCCCGACGAGGAGGTCACGCTCAACCTCGCCTTCTGGGGCAACGACGTCCGCGCCGCCCTCTACGAGGAGGCCATCGCCGCGTTCAACGAGGAGTACCCGAACATCACGGTGAACTCCTCGTTCCTCGGCTTCCCCGAGTTCTGGGAGAAGCGCCAGACCGAGGCCGCCGGCGGCGGCCTGCCCGACGTCATGCAGTTCGACTACTCGTACCTCCGTCAGTACTCGGAGAACGGCCTCCTGCTCGACCTCGAGCCGTACCTCGGCAACATCATCGACACCGAGCCGCTCAGCGAGAACATCCTCCAGATCGGCGTCGTCGAGGGTGAGACCACCGGCATCCCGACCTCCACCAACGCCTGGGGCCTGTTCTCGAACCCCGTGCTGCTCGAGCAGCTCGGTGTCGAGGAGTTCGAGGGCGGCAGCTGGGAGGACTACTCAGAGTGGATGCAGCAGGCGACGGATGCCGGCGCCGGCGCGATCTGGGGCGGCACCGACTACACGGGTCGCATCCAGAACTTCGAGATCCAGCAGCGCGCCGCCGGTGAGGACCTCTTCACCGAGGACGGCGAGCCGAACTTCACCGAAGAGGACCTCGCCGCGTTCTGGGAGCAGGGCGACGAACTTCGCGACGCCGTCATCCCGCAGCAGCGACTCGAGGAGATCTACCCGCTCTCCGGTTTCGACGCAGCGCTCACGGCCAGCGAGCTGACCTGGGACAACTTCGGCGCCGGCTACCTCGGCAACCTGGGCGAGGGATACACCGAACTCGGCCTCGTCGCTCCGCCCGTCACCGAGGAGGGCGCGAAGGACCTGTACCTGAAGCCGTCGATGCTGCACTCGATCGCCTCGACCACCGAGCACCCCGAGGCGGCGGCGACGCTCGTCAACTTCCTCGTGAACTCGCCTGAGGCCGGCGCCATCTTCGGCACCAACCGCGGCCTGCCGGCTTCGGAGACGATGCTCGAGGGCGCAGAGCTCGACCCGCTGGGCCAGCAGATCCGCGACTACGAGGAGTCCATCGCCGACCGCCTCGGCGACGCGCCGCCCGTGCCGATCGTCGGCTACGGCACGCTGGAGGAGAAGTTCCGCCAGCTCGGCCAGGAGCTCGGCTACGGCACCCTGACCGTCGACCAGGCTGTGGACCAGTTCTTCTCCGAGATGGACGTCGTCCTCAACCAGTAATGCCCTGAGCGGTCAACCCCGGGCCCGGTGGGCACCACCCCGCCGGGCCCGGAGTACTGTTTCTCGCAAGAACCGGAGTACCACGTGAGCACGGAAACCGAATCGATCGTCACGGCAGAGGCCGGGTCGAGAAGCGTTCGCCAGGCGATGCGGCAGTCGCGACGCGACGAGAGCCGCAAGCTGCCGTCGAGCGCCGGCCGCCGGGCGGCGGCACGTCGCGAGACGGCGGCCGGATATGGGTTCCTCATCCCCTGGCTGATCGGCTTCGCCGGTCTCACCCTCGGGCCGATGATCTACTCGCTGTACCTCGCGTTCACCAAGTACAACCTGTTCACCGAGCCCGAGTGGGTCGGGTTCGACAACTTCGTGCGCATGTTCACCGACGACCCGAACTACATCCAGTCGGTGCAGATCACCCTCGTCTACGTGCTGGTCGGCACGCCGATCAAGCTCGCTGCCGCGCTGGCGATCGCGATGCTGCTGAACTACCGCGACGTCGGCTCGGGATTCTTCCGGTCCTCCTTCTATGCCCCCTCGCTGATCGGTGCATCGGTGTCGGTCGCGATCGTGTGGCGCGCCATGTTCTCCACCGGCGGTCCCGTCGACAACTCGCTCAGCTTGTTCGGCATCAACCTCGGCGGCTGGGTCGGCAACGTGGACCTCGTCATCCCCATGATGATCCTGCTCGCCGTGTGGCAGTTCGGCGCCCCGATGGTCATCTTCCTCGCCGGCCTCAAACAGATCCCGCAGGAGCTCTACGAGGCCGCAGAGGTCGATGGCGCCGGTCCGGTGCGCAAGTTCCGGAGCGTCACGATCCCGATGCTCTCGAGCGTGATCTTCTTCAACCTCCTGCTCGAGATGATCAACGCCTTCCAGGTGTTCACCTCGGCGTACATCATCTCCAACGGCTCGGGCGGGCCCGCGGGCATGACGAACTTCTACACCCTCTACCTCTACAAGCGCGGCTTCGCAGACCTGCAGATGGGCTACGCCTCGGCGATGGCCTGGGTGCTCGTCATCGCGGTCGCGATCATCGCCTTCATTCTGTTCAAGACCCAGAAGTCCTGGGTGCACTACGCGGGAGAGAACCGATGACCACCTTCGAAGCCCCCCGCGTCGAGGTCGTCGAGAACGCCCTCGAACCCGACTCGCAGATTCAGCCGCGCCGCCGCGTGAAGCGCAAGACCGTCAACACGCTCATCTGGTTCGTGGTGCTCCTCGCCATGACGGCGATCGTGCTGTACCCGTTGGTCTGGCTCGTGTTCGCCTCGTTCAAGCCCTCGAGCGAATTCGGCTCGAACCCCGGCCTGATCCCCGAGAGCCCGACGGTCGACAACTACTTCAAGGTCATCGAGGGCATCGGCGGCACCCCGCTCTGGCAGTTCTTCGCCAACTCGTTCTTCATCGCGATCATGGCGGTGATCGGCACGCTGTTCTCGTCGGCGCTCGCCGCCTACGCGTTCGCCCGCATCAAGTTCCGCGGTGTGGGGCTGCTGTTCGCGGCGATGATCGGCACGCTGCTGCTGCCGTTCCACGTGATCATGATCCCGCAGTACATTATCTTCAATAAGCTCGAGCTGGTCGACACGTACGTGCCGCTGATCCTCCCGAAGTTCCTCGCCACCGAGGCGTTCTTCGTGTTCCTGATCGTCCAGTTCATCCGCAACATCCCCCGCGACATGGACGAAGCGGCCCGCATCGACGGCGCCGGGCATCTCCGCATCTTCTTCTCGATCATCCTGCCGCTCATCAAGCCGGCGCTGATCACGAGCGCGATCTTCACGTTCATCTGGACCTGGAACGACTTCCTCGGTCCACTCCTCTACGTGAACAGTCCGGAGAAGTACCCGCTGCCGATCGCGTTGCGCCTCTACAACGACGCGACGAGCACCTCCGACTACGGGGCGACCGTCGCGGTGTCCTTCCTCGCACTGCTGCCGATCCTCATCTTCTTCATCGTCTTCCAGCGCTTCCTCGTCGCCGGCGTCGCGACGCAGGGCTTGAAGGGCTAGGTTCCGGATGTCCCGAGCGACCGATCGTGCCGCCCGCCGTGCCGCCCTCTCCGGAAGCGGGCCGACGAGCGACGCCGCGCCCACCGCCCGGTTCCCCGGGGCGAAGAGCGCCTTCGGGCTGCTCGGCGAGGTCCTCCTCGTCGGCATCCTCGTGGGGCTCGTCTCGCTGCCCGTCGTGACGCTTCCCGCCGCGCTCGCCGCGGGAGTGCGACACCTGCGCCGCTTCCTCCGCGCCGAGCACTCCGGCCTCGAGCGGTTCTGGCGCGACGTGCGTGCGGCGCTGCTCGGCGGCATCGGCATCGGCGTGGCATCCCTCGTCGTCACCGCGGTGCTGCTGCTCGACATCGACCTCGCCTCGACGGGCGTGCTGCCCGGCGGCCCGCTCGTCGGCCTCGTCGGCTGGCTCGGCCTCGCGGCCCTCGTGCTCGTGCTCTTTAGCGCCGCCGGCCACTGGTCGCCGGAGTCCGGCTGGCTCGGCGCAGTTCGTGCCGTGCCGGGAGCGCTGCGCGCCGACCCCGCGGGAGCCGCGTACCTCCTCGCGACGGCGGCGTTCGCCGGCATCGTCACGTGGCAGCTCTTCCCGCTGCTGATCCCGGCACTCGGATGCGTCGCCCTCGCGATCGTCGCGGTTCCCGAGCGCCCGCGGCGCGCGCACGGGGCCGCGCAATGAGCGCAGGCGGCCGCTCGCTCCCGCACTGGGCGGGCGACGCGAGCCTCGGCATCTTCGTGCACTGGGGGCCGTACTCTGTGCCCGCCTGGGCGGAGCCGACGGGCGCGCTCGGCGCGGTGCCCGACGATGAGTGGTTCGCGCACAACGCCTATGCGGAGTGGTACGCGAACACCATCCGCATCGAGGGCTCGCCGGCAGCGGAGCACCACGCGCGCGAGTTCGGCGGCGCGCCGTACGCCGACTTCCTCGACGACTGGCACGCCGAGGCGTACGACCCGGTCGAGTGGGCGCGCCTGTTCCGGGACGTCGGCGCCGATTACGTCGTACCGACGACCAAGCACCACGACGGCGTCGCCTTGTGGGACGCGCCCGGTTCGGGCGACCTCACGACGGTCGCACGCGGACCCCGGCGCGACCTGATCTCGCCGCTCGCCGACGCCGTGCGCGCCGAGGGCCTCCGGTTCGGCGTGTACTACTCGGGCGGGCTCGACTGGGCGTTCACCGACTTCCCGCCGCATCGCTCGAGTGACGAGGTCACGAGTCTCCGGCCGACGGATGCCGCCTACAACGCCTACGCGCACGCCCACGTCGTCGACCTCATCGACCGTTTCCGTCCCGACCTCATCTGGAACGACATCGATTGGCCCGATGCCGGCAAGCAGCCGGGGTCGCACTCGCTCGAGTCGCTGCTGGCGCACTACCGCGAGGTCGTGCCCGGCGGCATCGTGAACGACCGGTGGGGCGCCGACGTGTGGGACTACCGCACGAGCGAGTACGACCACGACACCGCGCACGAGGCATCCGTCGGCTGGGAGCACTGCCGCGGCCTCGGCTTCTCGTTCGGCTACAACCGGGTCGAAGACGAGTCGCTCACGCTCTCGCCGCGCGAGCTCGCACGCCTCTACGCCGACGT
Source organism: Agromyces ramosus (assembly GCF_030817175.1). Lineage (NCBI taxonomy): Bacteria > Bacillati > Actinomycetota > Actinomycetes > Micrococcales > Microbacteriaceae > Agromyces > Agromyces ramosus. Next base: position 2,927,454 of record NZ_JAUSYY010000001.1, read on the forward strand.
GGTCTCGCGCGGGGGCCGGTTGCTGCTCAATGTCGGACCGACCGCGGCGGGGGAGATCCCGGCGGTGCAACGTCGAACGCTCGAGGGCGTCGCACCGTGGATGTCGCGTGTGAAGCCGCTCACGGTCGATCGGCGCATGCTCGCGCCCGGCGAGATCGAGGTGACGGATGCCTCGTGGTGGCGCGCATGGCGCACGGCCGATCGCCTCGTGGTCGTCACGGATTCCGCGGACGCCGCGGTGCGGCCTGTCGACGGCGACGAGGTCGTGCTGGTGACCCTTCCGGCCTGACGGACCGAGTCACCCGCTCACTTGCCCTTGCCCTGCTCGGCGCCCTTGCCCTCGTCGGCGCCCTTGCGTTCCTCGCCCTTGCCGTCCTCGCCGTTGTCGCCTTCGCCGCCCTTGTCGCCTTCCTTCTTCTCACCCGGCTGCTCGTTCGGCTGGTTCTGCTGGCCCTCCAGCCGGGTGATCTGCTCCTGGAGACGGGCCTGCTCGTCCATCAGTCGCTGCCGCTCGGCCGCATCGGCGGCGGCGGCGATCGCCGTGTCGATGTCCTGGCGGACCAGCTCCATCGCCAGAAGGATGGAGTCGAACCGCTCTTCACTGACCTCACCCGCCGCCCGGGCGTCGGAGAGTCGTTCCGCCATCGCATCGAGGCTGCTGAGCGCGCCGGTCCAGTCTCCGGCTGCACTGGCCTGTGCGACGGCGACCACCTGCTGCCGCAGGCCGTCCTTCGTGGTCTCGTCATAGCCCGCAGCGCAGGAGGTCAGCACGAGCGTCGCGGCGGCGGCGACGGCCCCGGCGAGAATGCGCAGTCGCATGATGACCCCTCACGTCTCCCGTCACGGTACCGAGCAGGCCGCCCGGGTCGCAGGGGCTTGACGGCGGCCGAATCGACCCTCCCGTGCGCGCCCCCTCGACCGGCGCCGACGAGAGCACGCGACGAGCTGCTGTGCGCCGTGAACTGGACCGCTGGGTCAGTCGCGCGAACGGCCCACCGGCTCGGGGGACGGCTCCGGGCTGACGTTCGCGAGCTCGGGCTGGGGCGTGCGGCGCCGCGAGAGGGCGACCCCCACGAGGGCGATCACCCCGCCGACGATCGCGAGCAGGGCCGGCACCTCGCCGAACAGGATGAGGGAGAGCACGATCGTCACGGGCGGCACGATATAGGTCGAGACGCCGAGCTGCCCGGCGGGCATCCGTGCCAGTGCGTACGACCACGTCGTGTAGCCGAGCGCGGTGGGAATCGCGCCGAGCCAGATCATGCCCACGATTCCTTCGACCGGTGCCGACTGCAGGTCGGTGATGAGCTCGCCGGCGAACGGCGTGCAGACGAGCATCCCGATGACGCAACCGAGCCAGACCACCTGGGCGTTGGGCAATCTCGCGAGCACGGGCTTCTGGAACAGCACGCCGGCGGCATAGGTGAGTGCGGCGAGCAGCGCCCACAGCACGCCGATTCCAGCGCCGAGCACCGAGCCGCCGGTGCCGACGCCGATGAGCACGACGCCGAGGAACGCGACGAGGGTGCCGATCACGACCCATTTGGGCAGGCCCTCGCGGAGGAGGATCCCCGCGCCGAGCGTGATCAGGATGGGGCCGATGTTGACGATCATCGCGGTGGTGCCTGCGTCGAGAGACTGCTCGGCGATGTTGAGCGCGATGCTGTAGCCGCCGAACCACAGGCCGCCGAACCCGAGCAGCAGGAGCCACTCGCGACGGGTCGGAGCGACCCACGCGTGCCGCAGCAGCAGCGGGGCGAGCAGGATCGCGCCGACGACGAGCCGTCCGAGCGCGAGGGCCCCGGCGTTGAAGTGGGGTGCGGTCCCTCGGACGACGATGAACGCGCTCGCCCAGGCGAGGATCGTCACGCCGATGGCGACGTAGACGAGCGGGGTGACGGTGTTCGTGCGTTGCGTGGTGCTCACAGGCTGACGCTACTTGCGCGTGCGGGCGTCGCGAGCGAAGTGGCAGTCGATCGCGGGACGACGGCGGAAACCCGTCGGTGCACGATAGGCTGGGAGTCATGCCGGAATACGCTTTCCCGGCACTCGCTTCCGCACCCGCTTCCCGCCCTGCGACGATGGAGGACACACCCGTGCACTACGGCGCCGACTACAACCCAGAGCAATGGCCTGAAGAGCTCTGGCCCGACGACGTCGCGCGCATGCGTGAGGCCGGCGTCACGATGGTGAGCCTCGGGATCTTCTCGTGGTCGCGCATCCAGCCGCGCGAGGGCGAGTTCGACTTCGCCTGGCTCGACCGGGTCATCGACCTGCTGCACGAGGGCGGCATCGCCGTCGACCTCGCCACCGCAACGGCGTCGCCGCCGCCGTGGGCGAGCGCCGCCTACCCCGAGCTCCTCCCGCAAGATGAGAACGGCGCCACGTACTGGCCGGGCAGCCGCCAGCAGTTCGCGCCCTCGTCGCCGGTCTACCGGAGGCTCGCCGCCGAGCTCGTGACGGCGATCGCCGAACGGTACGCGGGGCATCCGGCCGTCGTCATGTGGCATGTGAACAACGAGTACGGCTGCCACCTGAACATGGACTTCTCGGATGCCGCGCGCGACGCGTTCCGCACCTGGCTCGAGCGGCGCTACACCACGGTCGACGCGCTCAACGAGGCGTGGGGCACGAACTTCTGGTCGCAGCGCTACGGCGGCTTCGACGAGGTGTTCCCGCCGCGGAAGGCGCCGTACAGCCACAATCCCGGGCAGCTGCTCGACTACCGCCGGTTCACGAGCGACATGCTGCTCGAGTGCTATCTCATGGAGCGCGACATCATCCGCGCCGCCGGGGCGACGCAGCCGATCACGACGAACTTCATGGGCGCATTCAAGCCCGCGAACTACGCCCAGTGGGCCGAGCACCTCGACCTGATCAGCGACGACGCCTATCCCGACCCGAACGACCCCGAGTCGTTCCGCGCGGCGGCGTTCCAGCGAGACCTCGCGCGCTCGCTGAAGCCCGAGGTGCCGTGGGTCCTCATGGAGCAGGCGACGAACGCCCTCAACTGGCGCCCGACGAACGCGCCCAAGGCGCCCGGGCAGATGGCGGCGCTCAGCGCGCAGGCGATCGGGCGCGGCGCCGACGGCATCCTGTTCTTCCAGTGGCGGCAGTCGCGGGCGGGCGCCGAGAAGTTCCACTCGGCGATGCTGCCGCACGCCGGCACCGACACCCGTACCTGGCGCGAGGTCACCGCGCTCGGCGAGCAGCTCGCCACCTTGCCGGAGCTGCCTGCCGGCGCCCGCGACGCGAAGGTCGCGCTCGTCTTCGACTGGGAGAACTGGTGGGCCGTCGAGTCGAGCGACCACCCGATGAACGGGCTCGACTACCTCGCGGTCGTGCAGGGCTGGTACCGGGCGCTGCACCGCCGGCACGTGCAGGTCGACCTCGTCGCGCCCGAGCAGGTCGACGGCCGGTACGCGCTCGCCGTGGCGCCGCTGCTCTACCTCCTCCGTGACGAGGGGGCCGCGGCCCTCACCACCTTCGTCGAGGGCGGCGGGCACCTCCTCGCGGGTCCCTTCACCGACGTCGTCGACGAGTACGACCGGTTCCGCGACGGCGGATTCCTCACACAGCTCGGCGAGCTCTGCGGCATCCGACTCGACGACTTCGGCGCGCTCGTCGCACCCGGCGCGACCGGCCCGGGGGAGCGGGAGGCCCGCTTCGCGGGCGATGCGCTCGCGGAGTCGATGGGCACGCTGCTCGCCGAGGAGATCGCGGTGGCGGTGACGGATGCCACGGTCGAGGCGTCGTTCACGAGCGGCCGTCGCACGGGGCATCCGGCCCTCACCGCACGCCGCGCCGGCCGCGGCGTCGCCCGCTACCTCGCCACCGTGCCCGACGAGGCCGGCACGCTCGCCGTGGTCGACCGCGTGCTCGCCGACGCGGGCGTCGAGCCCGTCGTCGCCGGCCTCCCGGCCCACGTCGAGGCGGCGCGCCGCGGCGCGCTCGTGACCCTCGTGCACCACGGCGCCGGTGCGCCCGCGCTCACGATCCCGATCTCGGGCGTCGATGCCGTGACCGGCGAACGCGTCGACGGTGTCACACTCGGCCCGTTCGACTGGGCGATGATCCTCGAGGGCTGAGCTGGGCCGGGGATACGATGCAGAAGACATGAGGAGGCCGCTGATGCACGACGCGATCATCCTGAGCGGAACGGGCCGGTACGCCGACCCGTGGCATCCGTTCGCCGACACGAGCGAGGCGCTCGCCGACCTCGTGCGCGACGCCGGCTTCACCGTGCGCATCGCCGACGACCCCGATGCCGCACTCGCTTCGCTCGACGACGCGGCGCGGCTCATCGTCGTGAACGCGGGCGACCCCTTGGGACCGAACGCGAACGCCGGCGCGGGCGCCGACGGCGACCGACCGGTCCCGCCCGAGGCATCCGTCATCGCCGCGGGCGACGCGGCGCTCGACGCGGCGATCGATCGCGGCATCGGCATCCTCGCCGTGCACGCGGCGGCTTCGAGCCTGCGCGACCACACGACGTTCGGACGGGCGCTCGGCGGGCGGTGGCTGCGTGACGTCTCGTGGCATCCGCCCATCGGCGAGGCGCACGTCCACGTCGTGGGCAACCACGCGATCGTCGAGGGCCTCGACGACTTCACCGTGTTCGACGAGCGCTACACGGGCCTCCGGCTCCTCGACGTCGTCGAGCCAATCGCCGAGCACACCGAGGGCGGGGTCCGCCATCCGCTCGTGTGGGCCCGGGAGTTCGGCCGTTCGCGGCTCGTCTACGACGCGCTCGGCCACGATACGCGCTCGTACGAGTCGGCCGGTCACCGCGAGCTCCTCGCGCGCGCACTCGACTGGCTCTCACGGGTGCCGGCCGCGACCGCGGGCGACGCGTGAGCCGCATCGTCATCGCGCCCGACTCGTTCAAGGGCACGGCGAGCGCCGCGGATGCCGCGGCCGCCCTCTCCCGCGGCTGGCACGCTGTGCGCCCGGGCGACGACGTGGTGCTGCGTCCCATGGCCGACGGCGGCGAGGGCACCATCGACGCGTTCGCCGCGGCGGTGCCCGAGGCGCGGCACATGCCGGTGACGGTGCGCGGCCCGGTCTCCGAGCCGGTCGGCACCCACTGGCTGCTGCTTCCCGACGGCTCCGGCGTCGTCGAGCTCGCGGCGACCTCGGGCATCACGCTCCTCGATCCGCTCGCAGCGCTCGACGCGCACACGGCCGGGTTCGGCGAGGCGATCGCCGCGGCGCTCGACCACGGTGTCGACCGGTTGCTGCTCGCGCTCGGCGGCAGTGCGTCCACCGATGGGGGGGTCGGCGCGCTCGCCGTGCTCGGTGCGCGGTTCCTCGATGCCTCGGGCCGTCCGATCCGGCTCGGCAACCGCGGGCTCGGCACGCTCGCCCGCGTCGACCTGTCGGGCCTCCGCTCGTTGCCGCCGCGTGGCGCGGTCATCCTGGGCGACGTCGACAACCCGCTGCTCGGTGCCCGCGGCGCCGCGGCGGTGTTCGGCCCGCAGAAGGGTGCGGATGCCGCGGCGGTCGACGTGCTCGAGTCGAATCTGACACGGCTCGCACGGCTCCTCCCGGCCGACCCGCAGGCGCCCGGTTCGGGGGCGGCCGGCGGAACCGGCTTCGGACTGCTCGCCTGGGGAGCGCAGATGGGCGGCGGGGCGGGCGTGGTCGCCGAGGCGATCGGCCTGTCCGGCTCGCTCGCGGGCGCCGCGTTCGTGATCACCGGCGAGGGCCGGTTCGACGGGCAGACCGCGGCGGGCAAGGCCCCTGCCGAGGTCGTGGCGCTCGCGCGGCAGCTCGGCGTGCCGGTGGCGCTGGCGGCTGGGGCGATCGAGGCCGATCCGGCGATGGCCGGGTTCGCGGCATCCGCCTCGCTGTCGTTGCTCGCGGGCGGCGCGGCGGCGGCGATGGCCGACACCGTGCACTGGCTCGAGCAGGCCGGCGCGGAGCTCGCTCGCTCGGTGTGACCCTGCGTTGTGAAATCGGTGGGAATCCGCTTCCCTGGGGGTCGCGCTGCACCCGGTGGCACGCTAGACTCGACCGAGTCGAATCGATTCGAGGCCAGGCACGGCCAGCGAATCTCCAACGGCGCCCCACGTGGGCGCCGTCCTCCTTTTATCCCGGCGTCCGAGGGCGTGCGCCGCCATCTCCGAGCACGCCCCGGGAACCCGCATGTCCTCAACCGCCTCCATCCCCATCATCCGGCCCGACGACTACAACCGTCCGGCGCACCCCGGCGACCTGCTCAGCCGTCGCCAGCGACTCGTCTACGTGCTCGTGCTGGGGGCGCTCACCGCACTCGGGCCGTTCACGGTCGACCTCTACCTGCCCGCGTTCCCCGTGCTGCAAGACGAGCTCGGTGTCTCGGCGGCTGCGGTGCAGCTGACCCTGACCGGCACGATGGTCGGCTTCGGGTTCGGCCAGCTCATCGTCGGCCCGTGGAGCGACAAGGTCGGCCGTCGACTGCCGCTGATCCTCGCGACGCTGCTGCACATCGCGGCATCCGTCGGCGCGGCCCTCGCACCCGACATCGCCTGGCTCTCGGCCTTCCGCCTGCTCCAGGGCTTCGGCGCAGCGGCCGGCGGCGTCGTGGCCATGGCCATGGTGCGCGACCTGTTCGGCGGCAAGCCGCTCGTGCGCATGCTCTCGCGACTCGCCCTCGTCAACGGACTCGCCCCGGTGCTCGCGCCCGTCATCGGCTCGCAGCTGCTGCAGTTCATGGACTGGCGCGGCGTCTTCTGGGTGCTCGCCGGCTATGGCGTCGTCGTGGTCGCGTCGGTCGGCCTGCTGATCGTCGAGACGCTCCCCGAGTCCCGGCGGCACGTGGCGGGCCACTCGACGCTGCGCGCACGCTACGCGGCCCTCTTCCGCGACCGCGTGTACCTCGGTGCGGCGGTCATCGGCGGCATGACGTTCACCGGGTTGTTCGGCTACCTGTCGACGTCATCGTTCCTGTTCCAGGAGCTGTACGCCTTCACGGCGCAGCAGTACGGCCTGCTCTTCGCGGTGAACTCGGTCGGCATCATCATCGGCGTGCAGACGAGCTCGCGGCTCATGCGCGGGCGCGTCGCGCCGCAGTGGATCCTCGCGGTGACCACGATCGTGCACCTCGCGATGGCGGTGGCCATCATGGTGCTCGACACCTCGGGTGCCGGATTCTGGGGCACGGCGATCCCGCTCTGGATCTACATCCTCGCGTGCGGCTTCTCGTTCCCGGCCGTGCAGGTGCTCGCGCTCGCCCACCACGGTGCCGAGGCCGGCACCGCCGCCTCGCTCCTCGGCGCGCTGAACTTCGGGCTCGCCGGACTGATCTCCCCGCTCATCGGCCTCATGGGCGTCGGCAGCGCCGTGCCCATGGCCTTCGTCATGCTGCTCGCCGCGACCGTCGCGGTGGCGGCGCTCTGGGGACTCGTGCGGCCGAAGACGGTGCCCCCGCTCAGCGACTGAGCGGGGTGTCGGACGCCGCGGCATCCGTCGACTCAGCCCAGCGGATGACACGGTATGCGGGCGGCCGGCGCTAGCGTGAAGTGATGACCACCCCAGCGAGACGCGACGCCGAGGCGAAGATCGTCGGTCGCCGTGCGCCCCTCTTCGCCGGCATCGGCGCCCTGTTCATCGCCCTGCTCCTCGGCATCGTGATCGCCGCACGCGAAGGCGGGCTGCCGTTCGAGCTCGACGAGGAGTGGGCTGAAGACATCGTCGAGATCCGGGGGCCGGTGGGCGACTGGCTCGCCTACGGCATGAACGCGCTCGGCGGCGGAGTCATCGGCGTGTTCATCGTGCCGATCGGCGCCGCACTGCTGCTGGTGCTGGTGAAGAGACCTTGGGCGGCGCTGTACTTCGTCACGGCCTCGGCGGCGAGCGCCGGCGTCGTGCAGCTGCTGAAGGAGCTGTTCGGCCGCGCGCGTCCGGAGTACATCATCGTGGCCACCGACACCGGCTCATTCCCGTCGGGGCATGTGGCGAATGCGGCGACCATCGCGGTCGTCGTCGGCGTGATCGCGCCCCGCGTGTGGGTGTGGGTGCTCGGCGCGGCGTACACCGTGCTCATGGCGCTCAGTCGCACGTACCTCGGTGCCCACTGGGTGACCGACACCATCGGCGGCGCGCTCGTCGGCGCGGCCGTCGCGCTGCTGCTCTGGGCGGCGTTCGCCTATCCGCTCGAGCGCGAGCGCCTGGCGTGGGGCGAGCGGCGGCGCCTCGCCTCGTCGTCCGAGCCGCCGCCGCCTGCGGTCGCAACCAGCGAGTCTGCGCCGCCTGCGGCCGACACCTGAGCTCGCCGCCCTGGGCTGCCCCCGGTCGCCCCGCTCGCCACCTCGCTCCACCACGCCGTGCGCACGCGCCGAGTGGGTCGCAACTGGCCGGAATCCGGCGCTCATGCCGACAAGTTGCGACCACTCGACGTCCGGCGGCGCGTGTCGCGCGCCGGCGCGCGAGCGGGGCCCACCAGATGGCGAAGTGGCGGGGTGCCACGTGGGTCGGGCGGCGTGGGTGACGGATGCCACGAGAGTGCGCCTCGTGTCGGAATCAGGTCCTCATTCCGACACCAGGCGCACTCTCGACGAGGCTCGACGCGGGACGGCGTCGGCGACGGATGCCGCGTACGGCGTCTCGGGAGCGGCCAGCCACTCAGAGGCGCGCGGGCGCCGACTCGCGCACGGCGATGCGGTACTCGGCGAGGAGCAGCGACGGGGCCGGCAGCGCGTCGGGGTCGTCGGCGTTGATGCGGCGGAGGAGGGTGGCGACGGCCGTGTCGGCGATCCAGCGGCGCCCGGGGTCGACGGTGGTGAGCGATGGGATCGAGTACTCGGCCTCGTCGAGATCGTCGAAGCCGATGACCGACACGTCGCTCGGCACGCGGATGCCCGTCTCCTGGAGCACTCGCATGGCGCCGAGCGCGAGGGTGTCGTTCAGGCCGAACACCGCGTCGAACGGCGATCCGCCCTCGAGGATGTCTCGCATCGCCTGCGCGCCGCCCGACCGGTGCCAGGGCGCCGTGTACCCGATGATGGTGGGATCGTAGTCGAGCCCCGCCGCGTCGAGCGCTTCGCGGTAGCCCTGCAGGCGGAACCCTGCCGAGCCGATGATCTCGCCCTCGTGGGCGCCGACGACGGCGATGCGGCGCCGGCCCGAGGCGATCAGGAACTCGGTCGCCGCGCGGGCGGCCTCCACGTTGTGCATGCTCACGTGGTCGTGCCCGGGGTCGAAGACCCGCTCGCCGAGGAGCACGAGCGGATATGACACGCGGAGCGCTGCGGCATCCGACTGCTCGATTCCGAGGGGGCTGAAGATGAGCCCGTCGGTCATGGTGAGGCGGGGGCTGCGCAGCAGTTCGAGCTCTCGGCGGGGATCGCCGCCGGTCTGCTCGACGAGCACGACGATGCCGGCCGCCTCGGCCGCGGCGATGACGGCGCCGGCGAGCTCGGCGAAGTACGGGAGGCTGAGGTCGGGCACGGCCAGCGCGATGGCGCCCGTGCGACCCGAGCGGAGGCTGCGCGCCGTGAGGTTGGGCTGGTAGCCGAGCTCGGCGATCGCGTCTTCGACGCGCGACTTCGTGGCAGGCCTGATGTGCGGATAGTCGTTGATGACGTTCGAGACCGTCTTGATCGAGACGCCGGCGACCCGCGCGACATCGTGCAGTGTGACCGCCATGGCTCCTCCTCGCTGCCGTAACCCTACAACGTTGCAACCCGCGTGCCACGGCGACTCCGCGGCACCTGTCCTGGTGCGCTTGACAATGCGGCACACGGTTGTGCACAATGCCTCTACAACGTTTACTTTACAACGTTGGAGAACAACTCGGAACTCGACGCGGAGCCACTGTGCGCGGCGATGACGAGCACCCTTCGCCAGAGACAACGGTGTCCCCAGCACCGCGAGAGGAAGCACAGCAAATGAAGTCGAAGCTCCTTGCCGCGACCGGCATCGCCGCCGTAGCGGCCGCAGCCCTCACCGGATGCTCGGGCGGCGAGCCCGAAGCATCCTGCACCAACGAGATCGTGAATCCCGAGGCCACCCAGGTCAGCGTCTGGGCCTGGTACCCGTCGTTCGAGGCCGTCGTCGACCTCTTCAACGAGTCCCACGACGACGTGCAGATCTGCTGGACGAATGCCGGCCAGGGCAACGACGAGTACACGAAGTTCTCGACCGCGATCGAGGCGGGCTCTGGAGCCCCCGACGTGATCATGCTCGAGGCCGAGGTGCTCTCGAGCTTCTCGATCCGCGATGCGCTCGTCGACCTCTCCGAGTACGGCGCGGGCGACGTCGCGGCCGACTACACCGAAGGCGCTTGGAAGGATGTCTCGAGCGGCGACGCCGTCTACGCGATCCCGGTCGACGGCGGCCCGATGGGCATGCTCTACCGCCAGGACATCCTCGACGAGTACGGCATCCCCGTGCCGACCACGTGGGATGAGTTCGCCGCCGCCGCCCAGGCGCTGAAGGACGCCGGTGCGCCCGGAGTGCTCGCCGACTTCCCGACGAACGGCCGCGCCTACAACCAGGCGCTGTTCGCCCAAGCGGGCTCCGTGCCCTTCGAGTACGACAACGCGAAGCCGACCGAGATCGGCATCGAGGTCAACGACCAGGGCTCGAAGGACGTGCTCGCCTACTGGCAGGGCCTCGTCGACCAGGGCCTCGTCGCCACCGATGACGCGTTCACTGCCGACTACAACACGAAGCTCGTCGACGGCAGCTACGCCGTCTACATCGCGGCGGCATGGGGGCCCGGCTACCTCGGCGGCCTCTCCGACGCCGACGCCGACGCCGTCTGGAAGGCCGCACCGGTCCCGCAGTGGGATCCCGCCAACCCCGTGCAGATCAACTGGGGCGGCTCGACCTTCGCGGTGACGAGTCAGGCGAAGGACCCCGAGGCGGCGGCCATCGTCGCGAAGGAGGTGTTCGGCACCGAGGAGGCGTGGAAGATCGGCATCGAGGAGGCCGCGCTGTTCCCGCTGTGGAAGCCGGTCCTCGAGTCCGACTACTTCCGCGACCTCGAGTACCCGTTCTTCGGCGGTCAGCAGATCAACAAGGACGTGTTCCTCCCGGCAGCGGCCGGCTACACCGGATTCACGTTCAGCCCCTTCCAGAACTACGCCTACGACCAGCTGACCGAAGAGCTCTTCGCGATGGTCGAGGGTGAGAAGGACTCGGCGGCCGCGCTCGACGACCTCCAGGCGTCGCTCGAGCAGTACGCGACCGAGCAGGGCTTCACGCTGAACTAGGCGAGAGCGAGCGGATGCCCCGAGCCCGCGACTGCGGCTCGGGGCATCCGCTCACGGACACACCACCACGACAGACGACCTCGACGACCTCGACGAAGAGAGCGACCAGATGACCACCCAGCTCACCACCGCGGCACCGCCGGCGCCGGCCGCGGCTCGGCCGACGCGCCGATCCGGCGGCTCGACGCTGGTGCGACGACGCCAGCGGTGGGGCTGGTTCTTCGTCGTGCCCTTCCTCGTCGTGTTCGCACTCTTCCTGATCTTCCCGCTCTGCTATGCGTTCGGCATGAGCCTGTTCACCTCGACGCTCGCGACGGGCACCGACTTCACGGGCTTCGCGAACTATGCGAAGGCCTTCAGCGACCCGCTGTTCATGGAGGGCCTCCTGCGGGTGCTCGCGTTCGCGGCGGTCATGATCCCCGCCCAGCTGCTCGTGGCGCTCGCGGCCGCCCTCGTGCTCGATTCGCTCGCGACGTGGGTCTCCAAGCTCTCGCGGCTCCTGATCTTCGCGCCGTACGCCATTCCGGTCGTGATCGGGGCGCTCATGTGGAGCTTCCTCTACAGCCCCCGCTTCGGCCCGAGCGCGAGCATCTTCGGCCTCGTCGGGCTGCCGACGCCCGACTTCCTCGCCTCCGACACCGTGTTCGGCAGTCTCGTGAACATCGTCACGTGGCAGTGGGCGGGCTACTACATGGTCGTGATCTACGCGGCGCTCCGCTCGATCGACCCCTCCATCTACGAGGCGGCTCGCATCGACGGCGCGAACGGCTGGCAGACGGCGACGCGCATCAAGGTGCCGATGATCTCGTCGTCGATGGTCATGGTGATCACCTTCGCCCTCATCGGCACGCTGCAGTTCTTCACCGAACCGGTCGTGCTCCGCAACATCGCACAGGGCGCGATCGACGCCGCGTACACGCCGAACATGTACGCGTTCTCCCTCGCTTTCTCGTACAGCCAGTTCAACTACGCCTCGGCGATCGCCTTCTCGCTCGGCGTGCTGGTGTTCGCAGGCTCCTACGTGTTCCTCTTCCTCACGCGCAAGCAGAGCGGACTGAAGTGATGACGATCTTCTCCCAGCGCGACGTCGACCTCGCCGAGCCGCTGACCACCTCGACTGGCCTCCCGTCGCACGTCGAACGTGGGCCGCGTGGCGGGCGGCGCTCCGGCGGCCGCCGAATCGGCTCCCACGTCTTCCTCGTGATCCTCGCGATCTACTTCGTGATCCCCATCTGGTGGCTGTTCGTGGCCGCCACGAAGAACACGGCCGGGCTGTTCTCGAGCCCCGCCTTCTGGTTCGACGGGAACTTCGCGTTCTTCGAGAACGTGATGGGCCTGTTCACCCACCAGGGCGGCATCTACTGGCGCTGGCTCGGCAACTCGTTCCTCTACGCCTTCGCGGGCGGCATCGGGGCGACGGTGCTCGCGGTGCTCGCGGGCTACGGCTTCGCCAAGTACAGCTTCCGCGGCCGCAGTGCGGTGTTCACGGTCATCCTGGGCTCGGTGATGGTGCCGCTCACGGCGCTCGTGATCCCGACGTTCATGCTGCTCAGCCAGTACGGCATCATCAACACGCCGTGGGCGGTGATCCTGCCGTCGCTGCTCAGCCCGTTCGGCGTGTACCTCATGCGCGTCTATGCGCAGGACGCCGTGCCCGACGAGATCCTCGAGGCATCCCGCATCGACGGCGCCGGCGAGATCCGCACGTTCTTCACGGTCGCGCTGCCGCTGCTGCGTCCCGCGATCGTGACGGTGCTGCTGCTCTCGGTCGTGGGCACGTGGAACAACTTCTTCCTTCCGCTCGCGGTGCTGAACGACGAGATGCTCCTGCCGGTGACGGTGGGCCTGAACCGCTGGACGGCGCTCTCGAACGCCGGCGCCGGGGGCGAGCAGGTCTGGAACCTGATCACCTCGGGCTCGTTCATCTCGGTGCTGCCGCTCATCCTGTCGTTCCTGTTCCTGCAGCGGTACTGGCAGGGCGGGCTCTCGCTCGGCAGCATCAAGTGAGTGAGCGGATGCCGCGGCATCCGCTGTCCTCAGACCTCGACTTCGGCCGCCTCGGCCGGCGCTCCGCACCACACACAGAAAGAAACGTATGACGTCCGCACACCTCACCATCGACCCTCACTTCACGGTCGGCGCGATCGACCGCCGCGTGTTCGGCGGCTTCGTCGAGCACCTCGGTCGCCACGTCTACGACGGCATCTACGAGCCGGGGCACGCGACCGCCGATGAGGAGGGCTTCCGCCGGGACGTCATCGAGCTCGTGAAGGAGCTCGGCGTCTCGACCATCCGCTACCCGGGCGGCAACTTCGTCTCGGGCTTCCGTTGGGAGGACTCGGTCGGCCCCCGCGAGGAGCGGCCGCGCCGGCTCGACCTCGCCTGGCACTCGACCGAGACGAACGAGATCGGGCTGCACGAGTTCTCGTCGTGGCTCGAGAAGGTCGGCAGCGAGCTGATGCTCGCGGTGAACCTCGGCACGCGCGGCACCCTCGAGGCGCTCGACCTGCTCGAGTACACGAACATCGCCGGCGGCACGTCGCTGTCGCAGCGACGCATCGACAACGGCAGGACCGACGCCTTCGGCGTGAAGATGTGGTGTCTCGGCAACGAGATGGACGGCCCGTGGCAGCTCGGCCACCGCTCCGCCGACGACTACGGCAAGATCGCCTCGCAGACCGCGAAGGCGATGCGGCAGCTCGACCCGTCGATCCAGCTCGTCGCGTGCGGCTCGTCGAGTGCGCACATGCCGACGTTCGGCGAGTGGGAGCGGGTCGTGCTCACGCACACCTACGACGACGTCGACTACATCTCGTGCCACGCGTACTACGAGGAGAAGAACGGCGACCTCGACTCGTTCCTCGCCTCGGCCGTCGACATGGACCGCTTCATCGAGACCGTCGTGGCGACCGCCGATCACGTCAGGGCGGTCGTCGGCAGCGAGAAGACCATCGACATCTCGTTCGACGAGTGGAACGTCTGGTACATCGACCGCTACCACGGCGTCGACAAGATCGAGGGCATCGACAACTGGCCGGTCGCGCCGCGACTGCTCGAAGACGTGTACTCGGTCGCCGATGCAGTCGTGTTCGGCAGCCTGATGATCTCGCTTCTCAAGCACGCCGACCGGGTCACGAGCGCGTCGCTCGCCCAGCTCGTCAACGTCATCGCGCCGATCATGACCGAGCCCGGCGGCCCGGCGTGGCGGCAGACCACGTTCTTCCCGTTCGCGCTCACCTCGCGGCTCGCCAAGGGCAGCGCCCTCGAGCTCAAGCTCGAATCGCCCACCTACGAGACCGAGGCCTACGGCGTCGTGCCGCAGGTCGACGCCGTCGCCACGCACGACGCCGAGACGGGCGAGGCCGCGGTCTTCCTCGTGAACCGCAACCGCACGGAGCCGATCACGGTGACGATCGACGTCTCGGGGCTCGGCGCCGTGCAGGTGCGCAGCGCCGACACGCTCGCCGACGACGACGTGTACGCGAAGAACACGCTCGCCGACCCCGAGCGCGTCGGGATGCAGGTGAACCACTCCGCCTCGCTCGCGGTGGGCACGCTCACGATCGAGCTGCCGCCCGTGTCGTGGACCGCCGTCTCGCTCGGCGCATGATCCACGGGGCGCGCCGCACGTCCATGGCGGCGCGCCCCGTGTTCGTCGGCTCGGCGCGTCTCGGCTCGGCACGTCGCCTCGCGGCGCTCGTGCTGTCGGCGATGGCGGTCATCGCCCTCGCCGGCTGTGCGGGCGGCAGCCGCGCGCGCGAGCTCACGGGCGACCTCATGACCCACGACCCCGCACTCGCCGTCGAGGACGGCACGAGCTACGTGTACTCGACCGGCAACGCGACGATCGCCGACGGCAACATCCAGATCCGCAGCTCCGACGACGGCCGCCACTGGCGGTACCGCGGCGAGGTGTGGGAGGAGAAGCCCGACTGGCTCGACGAGGCGGTCCCGGGGGTCTCGAACCTCTGGGCGCCCGAGCTCATCGAGCACGACGGCACCTGGTACCTGTACTACTCGGCGTCGACCTTCGGCTCGAACGCGTCGGTGATCGCGCTCGCGACGAACGAGACGCTCGATCCCGATTCGCCCGACTACGAGTGGGTGGATGCCGGCCAGGTGCTCGCCTCCACGAAGGCCGACGACTTCAACGCCATCGACGCCGGCATCGTCGTCGACGAGGCGGGCGACCCGTGGATGTCGTTCGGGTCGTTCTGGAGCGGCATCCGCATGGTCCCGCTCGAGTGGCCGGGCGGGGGACGAGCGGATGCCTCGGAGCCGCGGCACCTCGCCGACCGGCAGTCCCCGCCGAACGCGGTCGAGGCGCCGTACATCGTGGCGCGCGACGGCGACTACTTCCTGTTCGTCTCACGTGACGCCTGCTGTCAGGGGCTCGACAGCACGTACAACATCGCCGTCGGCCGCTCGGAGGCGGTCGACGGGCCCTACCTGGACCGCGACGGCGTGCCGCTCGTCGAGGGCGATCGCATCGGGCCGGGTGGCCAGTCGGTGCAGGGCGACACGCTCGCACTGCATTACTACGACCGGCGCCTGAACGGATCGTTCCAGCTCGCGCTCGTCGAGCTGGAGTGGGATGCCGAGGGCTGGCCGGTCGCGCATTGGTAGCGCGGGCAGGTGCCCATGCGGTACTGCAGCCGAGCTCGTCTCTTGACGCCTATAGGAAATGGTTCTAGCGTAATCGATTAGCGATAGCGAACCGCTTCTCGGGTCCTGGGCATGCGCCAGGAGGCGTGAACGACGCTCGTCCGGGGTTCGTCGTCGATCGATTCGATCGATGACGCGCATCCGTCGCAAACAACGGTGTTTGGGAGATCTCGTGATGAGTGCTGGTAGCAGGCGGTTGCGTGGAGCGGTTTCGAGTGCGGTCGCGTTGGTGGCGGCGCTGATCGTGGGTCCTGCCGTGGTCGTCGCAGGGCCGGCAAGTCCTGCTGCGGCGGTGGGCGGGTCGACGGCGTGGCAAGACGGGTCATTCCACGTCAACACCGCGAACCTGATGTCTCGATCGGACATCGTGCTCGGGCAGCCGCCGGTGACGAACTCGCAGGCGCTCCCATTGGGCAACGGGAGTCTCGGCGCGGCCGTCTGGGCGGCGAACGGATTCACCGCCCAGTTGAACCGATCGAACTCATTCCCGAAGCTGAAGTCTCCCGGGCATGTCGTGATCCCGGGTCTGGCGGCGATGACCGGCGCCGGCAACTATTCGGGCCGCCTCGGGCTCTACGACGGCCAGTATGTGCAGTCCGGCGGCGGGATGTCGGCCGTCACGTACGTCAAGGCCGATGGCGACCAGTTCGTGGTCGAGGTGACGGGTGCCGATCCCGAGGTCGAGCAGACCGTGAGCGTGAAGCTGTGGTCGGGTCGAACCCCGGTGCGCACTGCGTCGGGGGCGATCGCCGCCCTTGGTGAGACCTTCGCAGATACGGGTTCGGGCCAGACATTCGGCACGCTGGCCGCGGTCACCGCGGCGGGCCGGGATGTCGTGGCTTCGATGGTCGACTCCTTGACGGTGCAGGTGAAGTTCAAGCCGCGAACCGACGGCAGTTTCCGGGTGGTGGTGGGCTCGCCGAACTACACGGGCGGCGCGGTGGATGCGGCTGCCGCAGCGGCGTTGACGGGCGCCGCCGACGGTGATGGCGGATCGTTCGCTGCTGCGCACCTGGCGTGGTGGCACGCCTTCTGGGGCGGGGTGTCCCCGATGAAGATCACCTCGACTGACGGGTCAGGCGAGTACATCGAGAACCAGCGTGCGCTCGGCATGTACACGACGGCCGCCACCTCGCGCTCGACGCTGCCGGCGACCCACGGCGGTATCGCCAACCTGCTTTCCGCGTTCCAGGACGCCAGTCTGTGGGATGCGGCGTCGTACTGGCACTTCAACATGCGAATGCAGACGTCGGCGAACTTCGCCGCGAACATGGCGGACTTCAACGAGCCGTATTTCAACCTGTACCACGACAACTTCGAGACACGGCAGACGCTCACCGCAGAGAAGATGCCGGGAAGCTCGGGCATCTGCGTCCCTGAGGTGATGCGTTTCAACGGCACCGGCGACTATTCCGCCACGCAGCGCCAGTGCGACAGCAGCGCGGGCTTCGGGTACGTCACTCGCATCCTGTCCACCGGGCCCGAGGCCGCGTACAACATGTGGTTGCAGTACCTCTACACCGACGACGAGGCGTTCCTCGACGAGAGCTATCCCTTCCTGGCAGAAGTGGTGCGGTTCTACCTGTGGCGTGCGCCGGTCGCTGTCGACGGCTTCCGGCACATCGAACACGCCAACGCCCGGGAGAACCAGTGGGACGTCACCGATCCGACGACGGACCTCGCGGCGATGAGGGTGCTGTTCCCGCTGGTCGAGGAACTGGCGGCCCAACGCGGGGAGGACGACTTTGCCGACGAGATCGCCGCGGCGATCCCGCAGATCCCGCCGTTCCGCACGGTCATCCGCAACAGCAAGACCGTTCTCGCATGGTCGGACACCGACGGCGGGTCGCAGAACAAGGAGAACCCCGACGTCGAGCCGGTCTGGCCGTGGGGGTTGTACGGCGACACCGGGGGAGCCGACACCACGCTCGCTCGAGACACGTTCACCAACCGCATCTACGGGCAGTCCTATGACTGGGACATGGCCTCGACGCAGGCTGCGCGGGTCGGATTGTCGGATCAGGTCAAGACGCTGCTCGTCGATGGCACCAAGAAGTTCCAGGTCTTTCCGAACGGGTTCGCCGACTATGCGGGAAGTGCGGCCTCAGCGTTCTACAGCGAGTGGCAGTGGGTCGTCGCCAGCGGCGTGCAGGAAGCGTTGGTGCAGTCCTACGACGGCCTCGTCAGGGCTCCGGCAGCATGGCCCGCGGGTTGGGATGTCGACGGTGCGTTGCAGATCCAGGGTGGTCACCGGGTGAGTGTCCAGGTCCGCGGTGGAGTGCCGACGGTGGTCGGCATCGAGGCGGCCAAGGACGACACGATCACCGTGCGGAACCCGTGGGCAGGTCAGGAGATCCGGGTGATCGACGGATCGACGGGCACGCAGGTCGTGGCGCCGACGACTGCGACGACGATGACGATCCCGCTGACTGAGGGCGGCAGCGTGGTCGTGGAACGCACCGCGGATCCGCTCTCGGGGTTCACGTTCGCGCAGGTCGACGGCGCACGTGCCTTGACAGCCAAGCACCTGGGATCCCGCACCATCGGCCTGGACCCGGGTGCAGGCGTTCCCGCAGGCGGGCTGGTGGACTGGATTCCGAGCTCGGGCAGCACTGTGCTCGATGCCTCCGGTCGTCACGTCGACGGGGCGGTTCAGGGCGGTTCGGCATCTTACTTCGGTGGCCCCACGGGCCCGGCGTTGGTACTGGATGGCACCCGCTATGTCTCAGCGCCCGCTCCGGCCCTGGGTGCGATGACGTCGTTCACCGCCGAGACCCAGGTGCGCATCGACTCGACGGGAAGCCAACGGCGGTTGATCGACTATCAATCCGTTGGGAACAACGGGTCGACCGGGTTCATGGTCGACGTGAACCCGAGCAACCAGGTTCGCTTCGCCGGCGGCGGCCGGGTCGTCCAGACCCCGGTCACGCTCCCCACCGGCCAGTTCGTGCACCTGGCTGTGACGCTGGATGCCTCGGGGCTGCTGCGCGTGTATCTCAACGGTGCCGTGGCGTGGAGCGAACAGGGCGCTCCTGCGCCGATCGGGGCGGGCTCGGGGCTGGAGCTGCGGTTCGGCGCCGACCAGGACGGTGGATCCCGGCTGACCGGGAAGATGGGACGCACCCGCATCCACGACCGGGCGCTCACGTCGCTGGAGATCGCGGCCGATGCCCGTTCCCAGGTCACCTTCGGTGCAGAGGCCTGCGCGGCCGTGGTCGGTGACACCACGTTGGTGGACTGGAACCCGGCGACCGGGACGCAGTCGCAGGTCATCGACACCTCTGGCAGTCGGCGGGATGCCCACCTGCACGGCAACGCCACCTATACACAGGGCATCGGCGGCCCAGCGCTCGTGCTCAACGGGGGCCGCTACCTCACGTCGGGCACGAAGGTCAATTTCGGCCCACTGACCGCGTTGACCGTGCAGGCCCAGGTCCGTACCGACACAGCCGGCGGCTATCGACGCCTGGTCGACTACCAGAACGTCGGCGGGAACGGATCGACCGGCTTCCTCATCGACCTGAGCCCCGACAATCACGTCCGATTCATCGGGGCGGGGGTCTCCGTCATCACCGGCGCAGTCGTGCCCACCGGCGCGATGGTCGACTTGGCCGTCACGCTGGATGCCGCTGGCGCTCTGACCGTGTACCAGAATGGCGTGGTCAGCTGGACCGGGTCGATCGCAGCACAGCCGTTCGGGGGCTGTGCCAGCCTGCCGCTGCGGATCGGTGCCGACCAGAACGGTGGCAGCAGCCTGGCGGGTGCGGTCGGCCGGGTGCGGGTCTGGGGTCGCGCCCTGTCCGGCGCGGAGATCACATCCAACGCCGCGACACCTTCGACGGAGCAGTGCCGGCCCACCATCGGGCCCGACCCGCTGGTGGACTGGCGCCCGCAAAGCGGGACCAGCGTGCCCGACGCATCCGGCTACTACCGGCCGGGCACCGTGCTGGGCACGCCCACCTACACGTCCGACGCAGACGGGCCCGCGCTCGTGCTGACCGGCAGCCAATCGATCGAGTCGGTGTCGAAGGTGAACTTGGGCAGCAACCTGACGGCGCTCACTGCTTCAGCGCACGTTCGCGTCGACTCCTCAGGAAGCTACCGACGGCTCGTCGACTACATCCCGGTCGGGTCCGGAGCGACCGGCGTCCTCATCGACCTGACCCCTGACAACCACGTCCGGTTCATCGCGAGCGGCACCCAGACCGTGACCGGCGGCGCCCAGGTGCCGACCGGTGTGTTCGTCGACCTGGTCGTCACCCTCGACACGGCGGGCCTGCTGACCGTGTATCAGAACGGAGTCTCGACCTGGAGCGGGCAACGGCCGGCGCTCACCAACACGTGCATCAACCTGCCGTTGCGCGTCGGCCGGGACCAGAACGGCGGGAGCTTGCTGAAGGCGGCCGTCGGACAGGTCCGCCTCTGGCCACGTGTGCTGACCGCCGCCGAGGTCGGAGCGCTCTAGAGAAGGGATGCCTCAGGGCACGGATGACGGGTGGTCGCCCCCGGCCAGCTGGTCGAGCACGTGGTCGACTACGCCGCCGAGCACGCCGAGCCCGTCGCGCACGCCGCCGGGGGAACCCGGCAGGTTCACGATGAACGTCGTGCCCGCGACCCCCGCGTATCCGCGGGTCAGGAGCGCGTTGGGCGTCGAGGCCAGACCACGCCGTCGCAGCTCCTCCATGAACCCGGGCACCTCGCGGTCGAGGAGTTCGCGGGTCGCCTCAGGGGTCGCATCGCTCGGTGAGAGTCCGGTGCCGCCCGTCGTCAGGATGAGCGAGGGGTGGTCACCCAGCGCACGCCGAAGGCTCGCGGCGACATCGGCGCCATCGCGCACGACCAGCGGGCCGGTGACGTCGAAGCCGTGTTCGGCGAGCCACGCGGCGATCACGGGTCCGGTGCGATCGACGGCGGTACCCGCCGCTGCGCGGGTCGACGCGACGATGACGACGGCGGTGCGCCGGGTCATCCGCGCGACCAGTCGCCGCTCTTGCCGCCCGCCTTGGCGAGCACCATGATGTCGGTGATCACTGCGCGGTTGTCGACGGCCTTGATCATGTCGTAGAGCGTGAGCGCGGCGACGCTCGCGGCGGTGAGCGCCTCCATCTCGACACCCGTGACGCCCTTCGTCGTGGCGGTCGCGACGACGAGCACGCGATCGCCCTGCGGAGTGATGTCGACGTCGAGCTTCGTGAGCGGCAGCGGGTGGCAGAGCGGGATGAGCGTCGAGGTCTGCTTGGCCGCCATGATGCCGGCGAGGCGCGCGGTGCCGATCGCCTCGCCCTTCGGGAGCGAGCCATCGGCGATCGCGGCGACGACCTCTTCGCTCGTGACGAGCACGGCCTGTGCGCTCGCGGTGCGGCGGGTCACGGCCTTGTCGGTCACGTCGACCATGTGCGCGGAGCCGTCGTCGCGCAGGTGGGTGAGGCGGGGTTCAGTCATCGATCCTCCAGACATCGACGTGGGAGCCGGCCGGCAGGGCGTCGACTCCCACAGGCAGGTGCACGAGCACGGTGGCGTTGGCGTAGGCGTGCAGCAGGTGCGAGCTCGGCGCACCGACCTCGACGTCGCCGTTGCCGTCGATGACACCGCGACGCACCTGGTGGCGGCCCATCGGCGAGGTCACGTCGTGCGCGAGCCGCAGGGTCGCGCGTGCGCGATCGGGCGTGAGTCCCGCGAAGGCCCGCAGCACCGGCCGCAGGAACAGTTCGAACGAGACGAGCGCGCTCACGGGGTTCCCCGGGAACGACACGACGGGCACGGCGCCGGCTCGGAGCGACGCGAGTCCGAGACCCTGCGGGCCGCCGGGCTGGAGCGCGACCTTCACGAACTCGACGCCGAGCGGCGCGAGGGTTTCGCGCACGACCTCGAAGGCGCCGGCGCTGACCCCGCCGGTCGTCACGACGAGATCGACACGGGGGGCGGATGCCTCGAGGGCCGTCAGCACCGCGTCGGCCTCGTCGGGGGCGAGCGATTCGTGCACGACCGCGCCGCACTCGCGAAGGGCCGCGCCGAGCATGGCGGTGTTCGAGTCGTGGATCTGGCCCGGTGCGAGCGGCGTGCCCGGCGGACGCAGCTCATGCCCGGTCGAGATGAGCAGCACGGAGACGCGCCGCCGCACCGTGACGGCGACGACGCCGGCAGCCGCCAGCGTGCCGAGTTGCGGCGGCCCGAGCCGGGTTCCGGCGGGCAGGAGCACGGCGTCGCGAGCAACGTCGGAGCCGACCTCCCGCACGAATGCGCCGAGTTCGACGGGGTGGTCGAAGGTGACGGATGCCCCGGCCGGCGCCTCACGCTCGCCGCCGTCGAGTCCGAGGAACCGCGGCGGATCGGCCTGCTCGATCGGCACGACCGCGTCGGCGCCCTCTGGAATCGCGGCGCCCGTCATGACCGGGGACGCGGTGCCCGGGGCGTGGCGGCGCACGGGGTCGCCGGCCGCGGTCGTCGTGACCACGGGCAGGGTGATCGCCGCGCCGGGGCGGGCGCCGGCGAGCTCGGCCGATCGCACGGCGTAGCCGTCCATCTGCGAGTTGGCGAAGGCGGGCAGGTCGCCGGGGGAGTGCACGTCGACCGCGAGCACGCGGCCGAGCGGTGAGTCGGCCTCGAGTACGGGCAGTATGGGCAGCACCTCGAATCCCGCGGGCTCGGCCAAGGCGGCCTTCACGGGTTGCAGCAGCTCGCGGACCGCGTGCTGGTGCTCGGCGAACGTGCGCATGCCCCTCCTTCGACGTCAGCCGCCGGCGAACGGCGGCAGGATGTCGACGCTCGCGGCGAGCTGGTGGGCTTGGTCGCGCCGAACGGCGCCGTCCACCAGGAACGAGCCGGACCGCAGCACTCGCTCCATGGGCGCGCCATAGCGGGTGACGAGTTCCTCGCGGAGTGCGCCGAGCGTGGCGTCGTCGCCGAACTCGAGGCGCTCCTCCTCGCGGCCCGCGGCCTCGGCGGCAGCCGCGAAGTACCGCACGGTCACGAGCGTCATGCGTCGATGCTACCCCGCGGCAGAACACAGCTCGCAGATCCGGTCCGGCGCCCGCTGTGCGTGCGAACAAATCCGCCTAGGCTGTCGCCGTGGGCCAAGCACTGGACGAGGGGCCGTTCTTTCACGGCACGAAAGCCGATCTGCGGAGCGGCGATCTCCTGACGGCGGGCTTCCGCTCGAATTATCGTCCAGAAGTCGTGATGAACCACATCTACTTCACCGCTCTTCGCGACGGTGCCGGACTCGCCGCGGAACTCGCGACCGGTGACGGTGCTCCGCGGGTGTACCTCGTTGAGCCGACCGGTCCGTTCGAGGACGACCCGAACGTGACCGACAAGAAGTTCCCCGGCAACCCCACCCGCTCCTACCGCAGCAGTGCCCCGCTCCGAATCGTCGGCGAGATCACCGATTGGACGAGACAGACTCCCGAGGCCCTCGAGGCGTGGAGGGAACGGCTCGCCGCGCTCCGCGCCGACGAGCGAGGCGAGATCATCAACTGAATCGGCATCCGCCGGAATGTTGCCCCACCGAAGGAGGCGCCGTGTCTGCGCAGAATGAGAGCTCCTCGCCGGAGCACGTTCCCGGTCCGGATGAGCCGACCATCCCAGAGCTCGAGGCCGACCAGACGGTCCCGCCGCGCCCGGAGGAAGAGATCGCCGACGTCTTGCGGGCGAAACCCGACGTCGAAGACCACAGCCGGCATCCCGACTGACGACCTGCGGCGTCCGCAAGATCGAACGACCACCAAGGGGAAGGCGTTCCATGCTGAAGCTCGTCGCCGAGGGCGTGCTCGTTCACGAGAGCGAGTTCATCCCGACGATGACGGTGAGTATGAGCGCTACCAGCTGAGCTATCGCCGTCCCCGCCCGACGCCGGGGTGTCGTGTGCCAAGCCCGCAGGCATCCGCTTCGCAATCCGGTCATGCGCTCAGGCCATCGCTCCCGGTGCCGGTCCTCAGGCGGGAACAGGAGCGACTCCTCACGCCCCGGTCGCCCATCGGGCGGATCGGCATGCGAGCACCGAAGTCTACTCGCTGAGGTCGTCCGAGTCTTGGGCCAGACAGGGAGGGCCCGTTCTCCTACGCTCGACGTGCGTAAGCCGCCGAACACACTGATCGAAGGAGCTCACGATGCCCGAAGCGCCCATCGCACAGCACGCGCGGTCGATGACCGACGATGAGGGCGGGATGCCCGAGCAGCAGCAGACGCCCCCCGGCCTGACGTCGAAGATGCACCCGGTGCCCGATCACGGGGAGTCCTCATGGGTGGGGCGCGGTCGACTCGAGGGCCTCAAGTCACTGATCACCGGGGGCGACTCGGGGATCGGCCGGGCCGTCGCGATCGCGTTCGCCCGGGAGGGCGCCGATGTCGCGATCAACTACCTGGCGGACGAGGAGGAGGACGCCCGCGAGGTCGCGACGTGGATCGAAAAGGCAGGTCGCACAGCCGTCCTGGTCGAAGGGGACCTGCGGGACGAACAGACCTGCCGCGATGTCGTGGCCCGCGCTGCCACACAACTGGGCGGGCTCAACATCGTGGTCAACAACGCGGGCTACCACTGGGCGCGAGGCGAGAAGGGCCTCAAGGGCCTCACCGCCGAGCAACTCGACCGAGTGGTGCGCACGAACCTGTACGCGACCCTTTGGGTCAGTCAGGCCGCACTCGAGTATCTGGGGCGTGGGGACTCCATCATCATCACCAGCTCGGTGCAGGCCTACGAACCATCCGTCTCGATGATCGACTACGCCGCGACAAAGGCCGCGCTCAACAACGTCGCTGCCAACCTTGCACAGGAGCTGGGTCCCGAGGGCATCCGCGTCAACGCCGTGGCTCCAGGCCCGATCTGGACCCCGCTCCAGCCGGCCACCAAGGAGCCGGAGGCGGTCGCGAGCATGGGGAAGGACACGCCGCTGGGCCGGATCGGTCAGCCCGCCGAGCTCGCCGGCGCCTACGTCTTCCTCGCCTCCCCGGCCGAGGCCAGCTACGTCACCGGCACCGTCGTGGGTGTCACCGGCGGCCAGCCCGTCTTCTGAGCCCCAGACCTCAGGCGAATCGTCGGTCGTGTCGACGCTGGGGCCTCGCCACTGCTTGACGTCGCTGCGGCCAACGTGCCAGGACAAATCACGTCAAGCCGCAACTCGCGTGGGCCGGTATCGCAGGGCGACCGCCCCCGACCGGAACTCATGGCGATCCACGAGCTCGAGCTCGATGCGCTCGCGCAGACCGGCGAGCAACGTCGGCCCGTGTCCGGCAAGCACCGGCTGCACAAGGAACTCGTACTCGTCGATCAGTCCCAGGTCTGCCAACGCCAGGGGGAGCGTCACGCCACCCACCCACAGGCCCTCGCCTGGCTCCTGCTTGAGCCGCTGAACCGATTGCCCCAAGTCGCCTCGCACCAGCTCGGCATTCCAATCGACCCCGCCCAGCGTGCTCGACACGACGTGCTTCTTCGCCCGGTCGATGGTCTCGGCGAACGGGATCTGCCACTCATCCATCCAGTCAGGCCACGTGCCCGTGGGCGGCTTCCGCCACGCCGACTCCATCATCTCGTAGGTCACCCGGCCGAATAGCAGGGCATCGGCTCGCTCCATCTCAGCGGTCCAGTAGCGCATCGACTCCTCGTCTGGGGGGAGCCCTGCCTCGTGATGGCAGCAGCCGTCGAGCGTGACGTTGATCGAGTATCGAAGTGGTCTCATCTCTTTGCTCTCCCTTGATGCACGCCCCGCGTTCACCGGACCGTACGCAGACGATTGCCGGCGCCATTTCTCATCGGCGCCCCGATCGCACCTACTTTAACGCCGTCGTGCGTCGGTGGCCGGTGCTCGAGCCGATGACCGGTCCGCAAGCGGACGTCCGCAGCGGATCCCTTTACCGCGCAATCGCTGCGCGGAAGTTGAGTCGGGGAGGTAAGGGCGCGCAGCGGCGAGCTTCTTCATCCGTCCGGCGCTCAACGATCCCGCTAACACGTGGGCCCGCTCGTATCGTGGAGCGCGGGAGTCGATGGTTTCGGGTAGCCGCGGCACAGCTCCCGAGGCCTGCCTGATCAGTGAGCTGAGCGGAGCTATTCGCCGATGGAGCGCACGACGCGCGCGGGGGACCCGATCACGATAGTGCGGGCTGGGACATCCTTGGTGACGACGGATCCGGCGCCTACAACGGCGTCGTCGCCAATTGTGACCCCGGGGAGAACGGTGACGTTGGCCCCGAGCCAGACATTGCGGCCGATGACGACCGGCGATGGCATGAGGTCGCCACGGCGGGTCGGTGCGATGTCGTGTTCCAGGGTGGCGATCACGGCGTTGTGACCGATGAGGCAGTCGTCGCCGATTGTGATGCCGCCTTGGTCCTGGAAGCGGCAGCCGGAATTGATGAAGACGCGCTTACCGAGGGAGATGTTCCTGCCGAAGTCGGACGTGAACGGCGGGAAGAGCGTCACCGAGTCATCGATGGGCGCGCCTGTCAGCCGCGCGAGGAGTTCTCGGATGCGCGCTGGTTCGTGATAGCCGGAGTTGAGCTCACCGGTGACGCGTAGCGCCTCCTGGCTCGTCTCGAGCATGACGGCATGTGCAGGTGAGCCGCCGACGATGGTCTCACCCGCATCGAGCGCGGCAAGTAGCTCTGTGAGCGTCATGCTCGCCCCCCTTCAGTGCTGTGGATGGTGGAGCCGGCGCGTATTCGCCGCGCCGGATCATTTGGGCGGCGCTGCGGGCGCCGTCGCGTCGCTGGTCCAATTGGCGAGGAGCTGGAGACGTTCGGCGGATGGCGATCCGGGCTCGGCTGTGTAGACGAGGAGGCTGAGTCCGTCCTCGGATGTGAGGGCGAGTTCCTCGTAGTGCAGGGTGATGTCGCCGACGACGGGGTGGTGGAAGCGCTTCGTACCGGTGCCGTGCGTCCGGACGTCGTGTGCTGACCACAGCCTGGCGAACGTGTCGCTCCTGGTTGTGAGCTCTCCGACGAGGTCTTGTAGCGCCCGGTCGTGGGGGTTGCGGCCTGCTTCCACGCGCATGATGCCCACACACATCTGGGCGAAGAGGTCCCAGTCGGGATAGAAGTCGCGGGACGCGGGATCGAGGAATTGGAACCGCGCCAGGTTTGGCACGCGACCGCTGGTGCCGATGACGGGCGAATAGAACGCCGCCCCGACCCTGTTCGTGGCGAGCAGGTTCTGGTGTCGGTCGCGGACGAAGGCGGGCCCGCCGGTGATCGCGTCGAGCGTTCTCTGCAGTCCGGGGCGTGCGGGTTGTTGAGCTGTCGCGCGGCGACGAGCGCGGCCGGATACGGGGACTCCGTCTGCGGCGCGTGCAAGGTCGTGGAGATGCATCCGCTCGGTCTCATCCAGACGCAGTGCCTGCGAGAGCGATTCGAGCACACCGGCTGATGCGCCTGCGATGTCGCCGCGTTCGAGTTTCGCGTAGTACTCGACGCTGACGTCGGCCAGCATCGCGACCTCTGCGCGGCGGAGGCCCACGACGCGCCGATTCGTGCCGGCGGGGAGCCCGACGTCGGCGGGCGAGATCCGCGCGCGACGCGACATGAGGAATTCGCGCACCTCGGCTCGGTTGTCCATGCAACCCACAGTAGAACTGTGCACCCGGGCGAGGGATGCACTGCCGGTACACCCTCCGCCAGGGACTCCCACAGCGCGCGTGCCGCGGCTTGACTGAGCAGGTGCTGATCCGACGTCACCTCCCCGCGACGATGCTTGCTGCCGTGCTCGCCCTCACCGGCTGTGCGGTAAGCGAGAGCACCGCGCCTGCCGGTCCCACGCTCGTGCCGGCGCCCGGATCGACCAGCCCAGTCCCCGAACCGACCCCCTCCGCGACCGGAGACTCAATGCCCGACTCGAACGGCACCCCCATCACTCTGACCATCGACGACCAGGTCATCACGGCGACGTTGCACGACAACCCGGCAGCCAACGCTCTCGCGCAGCAGTTGCCGCTGACGCTGACGTTCGACGACTTCAACTCGGTGGAGAAGATCGCCACGCTCGCCTCACCTCCGTCAATGGACGGCATGCCCACGGGCGCTGACCCCGAGATCGGCGACATCGGACTCTGGGCTCCCGGCGGGAACCTGGTCCTCTACTACGGCGACGTCGGCTACTGGAACGGCATTGCTCGTCTCGGCACCTTCGATGACGTCGCGGCGATCAAGGCGCTGTCAGGCCCGTTCACCGTCACCATCACCACCCAATGACACGAAAGAAGGTCACTCATGCGCATCCTCGCCCGGACACCGACAGTCAAGAACCCGCCAGAGTGGTTCACCGGCGACGTCTGGCTCGACCAGGTCATCGCCCCGCAAGACGCCGGCCAACGACTGAGCGCTGGCCTCGTCCGCTTCGCCCCAGGCGCCCGCACCGCCTGGCACTCGCACCCGCTCGGGCAGACCCTCCGCATCATGGAGGGCACCGCGCTCGTGCAAGCGAGAGGTGAAGAGGTCATCGAGGTCCATGCCGGCCAGACCGTGTACACCCCTCCTGGCGAAGAGCACTGGCATGGCGCCGCCCCCGACAGTTTCATGACGCATCTCGCGCTCTGGGAAACGCCCGAGAGCGAGGACAGCGCGCAGTGGGGCGCCCACGTCACCGACACCGAGTACGGATCCCGCTGAGGTCAGACCCGAACGCCAAGAGGTACAAGCACGAGAGAGGAAAGGCTCATGCGAGCAACTCTGATGTACGACGCCGGCGATGTCCGCGTCGAGGAAGTACCCGACCCTGTTCTGAAGGAGCCCACCGACGCCATCATCCGCGTGACGTACGCGTGCGTGTGCGGCTCGGACCTCCATCCGTATCATGACCTCCAGGCGACTCCCGAGGGGCGCCGCATGGGCCACGAGGCCATCGGCGTCGTCGAGCAGGTCGGCTCGGACGTCGCACGCCTCTCGGTCGGCGACACGGTCATCGTCCCGTTCGCCTGGTCTGACAACACGTGCACCTTCTGCCGCGACGGGATCACGACATCCTGCGTCCACGGCGGGTTCTTCGACGGGGCACCCTCAGCCACGCAGGCCGAGAAGCTGCTCGTACCCCAGGCGGACGGCACCGCTGTCGTCATCCCCGAGGGCACCGACGAAGCACTGATGCCCTCGCTGCTGACGCTCTCCGACGTCTACCTCACGGGCCACCACGCTGCGCATCAGGGTCGGGTCGAGGCGGGTAAGACCGTCGCCGTGATCGGCGATGGCGCGGTCGGGCTGTCGGCCGTCCTCGCGTCCAAGCAGCTCGGCGCTGAAACGATCATCCTCATGGGTCGCCACGAGGCCCGCACCGATCTCGGTCGCGAGTTCGGCGCCACCCACATCATCACCGAGCGCGGCGAGGAGGGCATCGACAAAGTCCTCGAGATCACCGGTGGTGAAGGCGTGCACGTGGTACTCGAAGCGGTCGGCCACATGCTCGCCTACGAGCAGGCGTACGGCATCGTCCGCCCCGGCGGCGTCATCTCCCGCGTCGGCGTTCCGCAGTACCAGGACGCCCCGGTCGGATTCGCATCGCTATTCGGCAAGAACGCCACCCTCACCGGCGGACCAGCCACCATCCGCGCCTACCTCGAGGCCGCATTGCCACAGGTGCTCGACGGTGTCATCGCCCCCGGCAAGGTGTTCGATCGCGAACTCCCGCTCGCCGAGATCGCTGAGGCATACCGCCTCATGGACTCTCGCGAAGCGCTCAAGGTACTCATCCGCCCCTAGCCCTGTGAGCCCGAGCCGCTACCTCCGTCGACCAGTCACCGACGGCCCTCGACAGAGCCGACGCGGTTCCCGACGCTGCACACCACGCTTCCAAACGACCGATTTCGGGACAGGACCGGGGTCGAACTGCACGGTGGCGGTTCCCGAGACCGGGGTTCCCGAGACCGGGTTCGCGTGTCCGGACGTCGTTCCGCAGCGGACGTCCGGCAAGCGGATCCGCTTGCCGGACCTCGGCGCGTCTCGCCGAGGGACGGCTTGCCACTCCCGCCAATCACGTAACGGCCTCGAGTGGATGCGAGGATGGTCGTCGCGTCCTCATATATCCGGGCGCGGAGCCGAAATGGTCTGCTCTCTGAGGTGAGGGAGTATTGCTTGGTGACGGGTAGTACGGGTAAGGGCATGTTCGGCGAGCCCACGTTCACCCGATATTTCTCGGCGGTCGCGATAGGTGCGTTCGGCACGGCGTTGACAGCTGTGGCGCTGCCCGTACTCGTCATCGATGTCCTCGGGGCGGATGCGTTCGAGGTCGGAATGGTCAACGCGGCGCAGTTCCTCCCCTATGCCGTGCTCGGGCTTCTTGCCGGCGTGTATGTAGACCGCTGGCGGCGCCAGCGCGTGCTCGTATGGGCCAGCCTTGGGCGGGCGATAAGCCTCGCGCTTGTACCGGTGCTCTGGGCCGCTGGGATTCTGCACCTTTGGGTGCTCGTGGTATTGCTCCTCCTGTTTGGTGCTTTCTCGGTATTCGGATTCGCCGCGACGCAGTCGCTCCTGCCGCAGATCGTTGAGCGGCGTGCGTTGCGCGCCGCGAACGCACGACTCGATCAGGCGGAGGCGAGCGCGCAGACTGCCGGTCCGGCGCTCGGCGGCCTGTTGGTCGGTTTGATCGGCGCGCCACTCGCCATCGCCGTGGATGCTGTCACGTACGTCGTCGATGCTGCGCTGATTGCTGGAATGCGCGTCCAGGAGCCCGCGCAGCGGAAGACGGTGCAGCGTTCGATTCGACGCGAGGTGGCCGAAGGACTGCGATGGACGTATCGCCATCGCGTTCTGGGGCCGCTCGCCTTGTCCACTCATGTGTGGTTTCTCGCGAATGCCGCTGCGCTCACGGTGCTGGCGGTCTTCGCACTGCGCACTCTGAGTTTCGCGCCGTTCGTTTACGGACTGTTGTTCGCGGTGGGAGGCGTCGCGACGCTGATCGGTGCAACTGTCGCCCCACGTATGGGCGCACGCTTTGGTTCGGGGGCGACGATCACCGCTGGACGGGCCATCTATCCCGTCGCTTGGATCATGGTCGCATTCGCCCCCGCCGAGAGCGCACCACAGGTGGATGCCGTTGCCGTTGCTCTCGTGTTCTCTGCAATCGCGCTCCACGGTTTCGCAGGTGGGCTGGAGAACGCGAATGAGATGAGCCTTCGCCAGGCTGTGACACCCGACGCTCTGATGGGTCGGACGAATGCCACGATGCGATCCGCGAACCGCACGCTGGCCGCCATCGGTGCGCTGGCAGGCGGCACCGCCGCGACGATTCTCGGCGAGCGGCTCGCGCTCTTCATCATCGTTGGCGTGTTCGCGTCGGCATTCATCGTCGCGATGGCCTCACCTTTGCCAACGGCACGTGACGACGAAGACCTAGATGAAACAACTCCGTGATGGCTTCTTCCTTCGCCTCACCACTATGCGAGCGTCCGAAATGGATCCCAAAGCGGACGGCCTAGCTGGGCGGGCGCCCCTACCGCTTCGATAACGTCTTGACCGCAACTCACCCACGCGAAGTCAATCGCGACAGGATGACGGAATGAATCACATTCTCGTGCCGGCTGCGCTCTCACGATTCTGATTCTGGGGGTGTCCGCCACCGCCGCCGGCTGGGCGCTCTCGAACCACGTCGAGGCGGTACCTCTGAGGCCGGCACGCTGGGTGTTCTGGTCCGGCGTTTGCACACTCATCGTTGGCGCGCTGCTCTACATCTGGCCGCTTGTCTTCATGTTCACTTTCCGTCCCGCGTAAGGATCCCTCATCGCACGCGTCACCCGGGGTTCAGCGGTGGCCGACGCGGGCTGTGAATTCCACCTCGCACTCGCGTTGCGTTCGCGGAGGACTCGACGCGCGGGCCGTCCCGCTGTGTTGACAGGCGGCGCATGGCGCGGGGATCATTCGATCATGCATCCAACCACGGCGCCGGGAGACGGCCGTCGCACGCTTCCATTGCTCCCCGCGTGCGGGCTGATCAACGTCGATCGCGCCGGCGTGATCGTGAATGTCAACACGGCGATCCTCGAATGGACGGGAAGCGAATCCGTCGAGCTCATCGGGCGCCCGCTCGAGACCTTCCTCACCCTGCGCATGCCGCTCGCTCGTGCTGACGGACTCCGTCCGACCGACGCCACCCTGCACGGCACATCGGGCATCGTCCGACCGGTCGTCGTCGGCGCCATCGATGGCATTAGGGCCGACAACGGCATGCAGATCGCGGTGTACGACGTCTCGGAGAGGACCGCCTTCGCGCTCGGCTTCCATGGCGCCGAAGCCAAGACCGAACGCGCACGTCGACGGCTGCAGATCCTGCTGAACGCCGCTGTGGGGTTCGGCGCGGTTCGAACAGAGACCGAGGCCGCGGAACTGCTCGTCGATGTCGCCGAGCGCGCGTTCGCCGCGACGGCCGTCAGCGTGCATCTCCGGGAGCCGGACGGGGTCGTGCAGGTCGCCGGCGTGAACCCGCTGGCGCCGCACTGGCCGGCAGGGTTCGCGCCTGCCGGCGCATTCACACTGGCACGCGGTCAGGTGCTCGTCGTGCGATCTCCCGACGATGCTGACCGTCATGCCCCGGGAGCTGGAATGAGTACCGCCTATCGCGCTTCAGGCATCGAGGCTGCGATCGCTTCGCCGATTCGATCGAAGGGCGAATCGCTCGGATCGATGGTCTGCTATTTCGACCACCCACGGGAGTTCGACGAAGAAGCGGTGCCACTGGCCGAGGCCCTCTCGAACCAAGCCGCCCAGGCGATCGCTCGAGTGCGCCTCGAGGAATCACTGCGGCGAGCCGCGATGCACGACGAAGTCACCGGCCTGCCTCGCCGGCGACTGTTCGAGGAGGACGCCACGCAGGCGCTGCTGTCGGACTTCCCGGTGGTCGCGGTCATCTTCGCCGATCTCGACGGTTTCAAGGCGGTGAATGACCTGCTCGGACATCCGGCCGGCGATGACCTGCTGAGGGAGGTGGGCACCAGGTTGCGCGGGGTGATTCGCGAGCGCGACATCCTCGGGCGCTTCGGCGGCGACGAGTTCGTCATCGTGGCAGCGGTCGACCATCCGATCGACGCCGAGAGCCTCGCCGAGCGCATCCGCGCATCCGTGGCCGAACCTTACGACGGGCTCGCCGAGCTCTCGATCACTGCGAGCATCGGGGTCGTCACGGTCGAATACCCCGAAAGCCCCGTCATCATCGACCAGCTCATCCGAGCAGCCGATCACGCGATGTACGACGCGAAGCTCTCCGGCGGCGACCGTGTCGCAACCAGAGAATTTCGACCCACCGGCAGGTCCGCCCTGCCGAAGCCGCGTGAAGCGGCAGCCGATGCATCACCTTCCCTTGCCCCGTGAGAGACGAGGAACCGTCTCCGCGCGAATGACGCGGCTACCTCCGCAAGAACTCACCGCAGAACTCGCGCACTCGGAAACACGCGCTGAGCTGGAGCGGATCCCCGACCGCTGACCACCGCTTCTGCGATTCGTACTCACCAGCTCCGACCGCCTCGGTGACCCTCACTCGCTGACGCGGACCCTGCGTCCATCGAAGCTGACGATGTCGCCCACCTGCAGCTGCCGTCCGCGTCGGCGATCAACCTCGCCGTTCACGGCCACATGGCCGTCGATGATGGCCTCTTTCACGCTTCCACCGGAGTCGAGGAGCCCAGCGAACTTCAGAAACTGCCCGAGGCGAATGACCTCACCGCCGATCGGGACGTCGTCGATCGGGGCCGGGTTCGTCATCCCCGAATGTTAGTCGACCACGTGCCGGCTCCGAAGCCGGTTGCTCGGCGAGACGACTGACACCGATCCTTCCTGATCGCCCTCCGCGCCGGCGGATGCGCCGGCGGGTTTGATGAGCAGGAAACCACGGGTCGACCTACCTACCAGACGGTGCCGCCGCCGACCGAGATGCCGCCCCACGTGAGCGCGATGAAGATCGCGGCGAACACGACGGGCGCGATGCCTGTGCCGCTGCGCGCGAGCCCCTTGAAGAGGGCGATCACGGCGAGGATTGCGGCGATGATCGAGAGGCCGCCGCCGAGGATCAGCCCGATGAACAGCGGGATGGGCATGAGCACGAGGCCGGCCAGCGCGAACCAGAACGCGGCCCAGGCAGCCGGATTGGAACGGCGTTCGACAGAGGAGGACATGCTTCATTATCTCGTGCCCGCAGCCCGCAGCCTGTGAGACCCGCGCTGCTCGCTCAGCTGCGGCGACCACCCGATGATCCCCGTGTGACCACGATCGGACGCGATACGGCGGCTCGAAGGGCGGTCGTTGCGCGGCAACAGGTCATTACGCGCCTGCTTCGACCGCAAACCGACGGGAATCGGGACAGGCGGCGGGAGCCTCGGTCGACTCCGCCGAGCGCGAGGGCCCGAGCTCACCGCTGCGTACAATTGCCCCATGCATTCGCCGTCGACCGTTGGCGCGACCGGCACCGGGCCGGCACCGCTCGTCGAGCCCGGCGCCCCGCTCGCCCCCGAGCGCATCGCGCGCTTCAGCCGGCAGCTGATGCTGCCCGGCTTCGGTGAGCTCGCACAGCGTCGACTCGCGGCGGCGCGGGTGCTGGTGGTGGGCGCGGGCGGGCTCGGCAGTGCGCTCGTGCCGTACCTCGCGGGCGCGGGCGTCGGCACGATCGGCATCGTCGACGACGACACCGTCGAGCTGTCGAACCTGCACCGCCAGGTGAGTCACGGCGTGGGCGACCTCGGACGGCTGAAGGTCGACTCGCTCGCCGAGACCGTCACGGCGATCGATCCCGATTGCCGTGTGGTGCGTCACCCGGTTCGGCTCACCGCCGCGAACATCGGGGGCATCCTCGCGGGCTACGACGTCCTCGTCGACGGCAGCGACAACTTCCCCACGCGCTACCTCACGAACGACGCGGCGGTGCTCGCGGGCGTCCCGCTCGTCTGGGGCGCGATCCTTCGCTTCCACGGGCAGGCCGGGCTCTCCTGGCACGAGCATGGCCCGACGTACCGCGACCTCTTCCCGGTGCCGCCGGCGCCCGACGAGGTGCTCTCGTGCGAACTCGGCGGCGTGCTGCCGAGCGTGTGCGCGACGATCGGCTCGCTCATGGCGACCGAGGTCGTGAAGCTCGTCACGGGCGTCGGCGAGCTGCTGCTGGGGCGGGTCGTCACGATCGACGCCCTCTCGGGTCGCTCACGCGAGATCGCGTACGAGGCGATCGCGGATGCCCCTGAGATCACGACCCTCATCGACTACGAAGGGTTCTGCGGGCTCGAGGCCCCCGGCGAGGCCGGCACGGTGGGCGACGCGGCGCTCGCGGCATCCGCCCCCGTTCGCGTGTCCTCCGCCGAGCTGCTACGGCGCATCCGCAGCGGCGAGCCGTTGCGGCTCGTCGACGTGCGCGAACCCCGGGAGGCGGAGCTCCGGAGCATCCGGGGCAGCGAGCTCTTCCCCCTCGGAGAAGTCACGGCCGGCGGTGGGCCCGAGCTGGGCGACGCGCCGATCGTCGTGTATTGCGAGCGTGATCTGCGCTCCCGGCGAGCAGCCCGATTGCTGCTCGAGCGCGGCCACTCCGACGTCGTGTACCTGGCGGGCGGCATCGAGGAGTTCGCCGCGGTCGCCGCCGACCTCGTGCGCCGCTGAGCGCACGGCACCCACCCGATCACCCGCACGCGAAGGACGCCGCACGCATGACCCAACCGCTGGCCGTCATCTCCACCGGCCCGATCGACGAGGCCGCCGTGCGCGCCGCGGTCGAGGGCGCCTCGAGCGGTGCCGTCGTGACGTTCTGCGGGGTCGTGCGCGACCACGACGGCGGCCGCGAGGTGCGGGCGCTCGACTACAAGGGGCATCCCGAGGCCGAGCGATTCCTCGCCGAGTGCGTGCGCCGCATCGCCGACGAGACCGGGCTCGCCGTGGCGGCCGCGCACCGGGTCGGCGAACTGCGGATCGGCGACGTCGCGCTGTTCGCCGCGGCATCCGCTGCCCACCGGGCCGAGGCCTTCGATGCCTGCGAACGCCTCGTCGAGCTCATCAAGCAGGAGGTGCCGATCTGGAAACGGCAGCACTTCAGCGACGGCGTCTCGGAGTGGGTCGGGCTCTGAGGCCCGCCCTGAGAAGCGGGCGAGTCAGCCGCCGATGTACGACATCTCGACCTTGGGCCGCGCCGCCCGCAGCTCGGGCGTGAGCGTCGCCCGCACCTCGGAGTAGCGATCGTCGCGGGCACCCCAGATCGAGCCCATCGCCGCGGCGAGCCCTGCGTCATCGATGCCGCCGCGCAGGAGCGCGCGGAGGTCGTGGCCCTCGGAGGCGAACAGGCAGGTGAAGAGCTTGCCCTCGGTCGAGATGCGTGCCCGGTTGCAGGTGCCGCAGAACGCCTGCGACACGCTCGAGATGACGCCGATCTCGCCGCCGCCGTCGCGGTAGCGCCAGCGGGTCGCCGTCTCGCCGGGGGCGGATGCGCCGAGCGGCTCGAGCGGCAGCTCGGCGTCGATGCGGCCGACGATCTCGGCGGAGGGCACCACCTCGGCGAGGTCCCACCCGTTGGAGGTGCCGACGTCCATGTACTCGATGAAGCGCAGGGTGAACGGAGTGTCCTTGAAGTGCCTCGCCATGGGGAGCACCTCGTGGTCGTTGACGCCGCGCTTGACGACCATGTTCAGCTTGATCGGACCGAGGCCCGCCTCATGAGCGACCTGCAGGCCGTGGAGCACCTTGGCCACCGGGAAGCGCACGTCGTTCATCGCCTGGAACACGGTGTCGTCGAGCGAGTCGAGCGACACGGTCACCCGGGTGAGTCCCGCAGCTTTCAGGGCCGCAGCCTTGACGCCGAGCGCGGCGCCGTTCGTGGTCAGCGCGATCTCGAGCGGCCGGCCGTCGGGCGTGCGCAGCGCGGCGAGCCGTTCGACGAGCTCTTCGATGCCGCGACGCAGCAGCGGTTCACCACCTGTGAGCCGGAGCTTCTCGACGCCGTGCGCCGCTGCGACCCGCGCGATGCGGGTGATCTCGTCGAAGCTCAGGAGCTCTTCACGGTCGAGGAAGGCGTAGTCGCGCCCGAACACGGTCTTCGGCATGCAGTACACGCAGCGGAAGTTGCAG
Source organism: Agromyces ramosus (assembly GCF_030817175.1). NCBI lineage: Bacteria > Bacillati > Actinomycetota > Actinomycetes > Micrococcales > Microbacteriaceae > Agromyces > Agromyces ramosus. Next base: position 2,964,314 of record NZ_JAUSYY010000001.1, read on the forward strand.
CGATCGGTGACCGAGATGCGCAGGTCGCGCATCGGCCGGTCGAGCTGATCGGTGACGAGGCCGGTCGACGGCAGGCGCTGCGCGCGCGAGGTCGTGGCCCCCGCCGGTGAGCGGGGCGCCGTGAGCGGAATATCCGCCTTCGACATGGGCGACCCCCTGTTCGTGGCGTCTAAGGTAACACCGGTTCAGGCGATGACCCGCACCGAGACATCCGTCGCCGTAATGGTGAAGGCGAGCCGGGCGCCCGGGGCGAGGTCGAGCGAGACCGCGGCGGCCGACGGCACGTCGACGGCGAGGTCGGGGTGCTCGGCGGTCATGATGCGCACGCCGCCGGGCGCGGGCCGGAGGAGCGCGACCGTGCCGATCCAGCGATTGACCGAGGGCTCAGCGGATGCCGCGGCCGCGCCCTCGGCGGCCGGCCGCACGTGCACCGAGGCGGGGCTGAACACCGCGGTCGCCGCGCGCCCGGCGACGAGTCGCTCGCCGACGCCGCGGAGCACGAGGACGGAGTCGCCTGTTGCGGCCGTGATCGCGACCCCGTCGTCGCCGCTGCCGACGCCCGCGGCGAGGTTCACCCCGGCGAGTGCGGCGACGAACGGCGTCGCCGGATGCCCGAGCACCTCGGCGGTCGCACCCTGCTGCACGATCCGGCCGTCGTGGAGGATCGCCGCCCGGCGCGCGAGCACGATCGCGTCGAGCGGGTCATGCGTCACGAGCAGCGTCGGGATGCGCTCGTCGCCGGGGAGCGTCGCGATGAGTCGCCGCATGTCGCTCGCGGTCTGCACGTCGAGCGACGCGAACGGTTCGTCGAGCAGCAGCAGTTCGGGGCGAGCGGCGAGGGCGCGGGCGATCGCGACGCGCTGCTGCTGGCCGCCCGAGAGCTCGGCGGGCCGGCGCTCGGCGAGGTCGGCGAGTCCGACCTCCTCGAGCCGGCGCAGAGCCGTGCGACGCGATGCTGCGGCGTGACCGCCTTGCGCGCGTGGACCGAACGCGACGTTCTCGAGCGCGCTGAGATGCGGGAAGAGCAGCGGCTGCTGGCCGAGCAGACCCACACGGCGTCGCTCGAGCGGCACCTCCCACAGTGAGCCGTCGGACCGGCGACGGGCGAGGTCGCGCCCACCGACCCGCACGAAGCCGGTGGGCGGGGCGAGGTGCCCCGCGATCGCGGCGAGCAGGGTCGACTTTCCGGCGCCGTTCGGTCCGAGCACCGCGACGATCTCGCCAGGCGCGACGGCGAGCTCCGCCTCGACGGTGAAGCTCCCCACGGTCGCAGTGAACGCCGCCTCGAGACCAGCGGATGCCCCGGCGCCGGTTGACGCCCCGGACCCGGTCATCGCGGCGCATCCTCGCGCCAGCTGCGCATCGCGAGCAGCACGGCGATCGCAACCGCGATGAGCATGAGCGAGAGGGCGATCGCCGTGTCTTCGCTGACACCCGCTCCGTTGAACGCGGTGTAGATCGCCAGCGGCATCGTGCGAGTGGTGCCGGGGGCGTTGCCCGCGAACAGCGCCGTGGCGCCGAACTCGCCGAGCGCGCGTGCGAAGCACAGCACCGTGCCGGCCAGCAGGCCCGGGCCCACGAGCGGGAGGGTGACGCGGCGGAAGACGGTGAAGCGCCCCGCGCCGAGCCCTGCGGCGACCGCTTCGAAGCGGGTGCCGACACTGCGAAGCGCTCCTTCGACCGAGATCACGAGGAACGGCAGCGCGACGAAGGTCTGCGCGATCACCACGGCCGCCGTCGTGAACGGCACCCGGATGCCCGCGACCGCGAATGCCTCACCGAAGAGGCCGTTGCGGCCGAGCAGCGCGAGCAGCGCGATGCCGCCCACGAGCGGCGGCAGCACGAGCGGGAGCGTCGCGAGCGTGCGGAGCGCCGCCGCGATCGGGCGCGAGCTGCGGGCGATGAGCAGCGCGAGCGGCACGCCGAGCACGATGCAGCACGTCGTCGCGATCGTCGCGGTGAGGAGTGAGAGCGTGAGCGCCTGCAGTGCGGCGGGGGAGGTGACCGCGGCGGGCACGTCTGCCCAGTCGAGGCGCACGAGGAGCGCGACGAGCGGCAGCAGCAGCACCGCGATGCCGAGGCCCGCCGGGATCGCGAGCCAGCGGGGGAAGCGGATCGGCGGCCGGTCGCCCGAACGGCCTCGAACCGGTTGCGTGGCGGCGGAGACCATGGTCACGGCCTCCCGAACCCGAACGCGTCGAGCACTTCGGCGCCCGCGGGGGAGCGCACGAACTCGACGAACGCGCGTGCGGCAGCGGGGTCGCGGGCGCCGGTGAGCGCGGCGATCGGGTACACGTTCGTGACGGCATCCGCGCCCTCGATCTCGACGGCATCGACCTCGCCTTCGGCAGCCTCGACGTCGGTGACGTAGACGAGGCCGGCATCCGCCTCGCCCGTGCGCACCTTCGTGAGCACTGCGGTGACGTTCTGCTCCTCGCTCGCGGGCGTGACCGCGACCCCGGCGCGCTCGAGCAGCGAGTGGGCGGCGGCACCGCACGGCACTTCGGGTGCGCAGAGCACGACGGCGGGTGCGGCAGGGCCGGCGAGGTCGGCCGGCCCTTCGATGCCGAGCGGGTTGCCCGGCCCCACCGCGATCGTCATGACGTTGGTCGCGAACGCCTCGGGTTCACCCTCGACGAGGCCGTCGTCGGCGACGCGCGCCATGCTCGGCTCATCGGCCGACGCGAAGACGTCGGCCGGCGCGCCGGCGAGCAGCTGGGCCGCGAGCGTGGAGGAGCCGTCGTAGCTGATCGGTGCGATGTCGACGTCGGGGTGGAGGCCCTCGAATCGGGTCGCCAGCTCGTCGAAGGCGCCTTGCAGGGAAGCCGCGGCGAAGATCCGGAGCTCGTCGCTCGCAGCCTCAGACTCGGCGGAGCATCCGGCGAGCGCTGCGAAAGCCGCGGCCGCCGCGGACGCGAGCATGCCGAATCGGATGCCCCGACCCCGCGCCGTCACGCCCGCGAACCCTCATCGGTCTCGACGATCACCATCGTCGCCTTCACGATGGCGACGCCGCGACTGCCGGCCTCGAGCCGCAGCTCGCGAGCCGCCTCGGCGGACATCAGTGACACCACGCGATGCGGACCGCACTGCAGTTCGACCTGCGCCATGAGCCCGTCGATCTCGACGCTCGTGACGAGCCCCACGAAACGGTTGCGGGCGCTGCGGCGCACGGGGCTGCGGTCGTCGACCGTGGCGGCGATCGCCACGGCGCGGGCCGCGAGCTCATCGCCCCGCACGACCTGGCGGCCTGCGTCGTCGTGCTCGACACCGAGGAGCCCGTCGCGGATCCAGCGGCGAACGGTGTCGTCGCTCACCCCGACGAGCGCAGCGCCCTCACTGATCCGATACTGCGTCATAAGAGGGAGCTTAGTTCCGCACATGCGGATCCGCACCAAGCGCGGCTCGCGGGCGGCCGAGTCAGCGGGACGCGATCGCCGCCTGCTCGATGAGCTGCAAGGTTCGCGCGGCGACGCTCACGGCGATCGCGGCCGGATCCTTCGAGGCGATGCCCGCGATGCCGATGGGGGTGCTGATGCGGGCGAGCGACGCCTCGTCGTGGCCGGCGTCGAGCAGTTGCGTGCGGAAACGCGACCACTTCGACTTCGAGCCGATGAGCCCGATCGACGCGAGTCCCTCGGTGCGCAGGGCCATCTCGCAGATCGCGAGGTCTTCGACGTGATCGTGGGTCATCACGAGCACATGCGCGCCGGGCGGCAGCAGCGCGAGACCGGCCTCGGGCACGGGCAGGTGGTGGACGCTGATCGTGGCGACGGCGTCCGCCACCGCGCCGCCGACGCGCTCGGTCGCGAGCATCTCGGCCCGGGAGTCGATGAGGTGCAGGTCGATCTCGTGCCGTGCGAGGATGCGCACGAGCTCGAGTCCGACGTGGCCGATGCCGAAGACGGCGACCGTTGGAATCACCCGCACGGGTTCGAGCAGCATCGTGACCTCTCCTCCGCAGCATTGCACGCCGTACTCGGTCGTGGCCTTGTCGCTCAACGTCAGGGTGAGCAGTTGCGGCTCGGCGGAGCCGCTCGCGAGCAGTTCGCGCGCCCGGTCGATCGCGGTGGCCTCGAGGTTGCCGCCCCCGACCGTGCCGAAGAGGCCGTCGGCCGACACGACCATCTTGGCGCCGCCGTTGCGCGGAGCATGGCCGCGCACCATCGCCAGGGTCACGATGACCGACGGTGCGCGTGCCGCACGTAGCTGCTGCACGGCTTCGAGCCAGTCCATGGTTGTCTGCCGATCAGCGGTCGAACGGCACGAGCCGGTGCTCGGTGTCGATCGTCCCGGGGAGTCCGACGCGGTCGCGAGTCGACTCGTGGCCGTGGCCGTCGCCGCGGCCGGCCTCGCCGGCTCGGCGCGCCGTCTCGATCGCCCAGAACACCGCTTCGGGAGTGGCCGGTGACGCGAGGTCGACGCTGTGGCCGGCCGGCCCGAACGCTGCGACGGCCTCGCGGATCGCCTCCCGCACGCTGAACGCGAGCATCAGCGGCGGCTCGCCCACGGCCTTCGACCCGTAGACGACGCCGTCTTCGGTGGCGCGTTCGAAGAGGCTCACGTTGAACACCTCGGGCATCTCCGAGAAGCTCGGGAGCTTGTAGGTGCTCGCCGATTGCGTGAGCAGGCGACCTCGGCCCGGGCCGTCGGTGGCATCCCACCGCAGCTCTTCGAGCGTGAGCCATCCGGCCCCCTGCACAAAGCCGCCCTCGATCTGGCCGAGGTCGATGAGCGGCGAGAGCGTGTCGCCGACGTCGTGCACGATGTCGACGCGCAGCGTGCGCGTCGCACCGGTGTAGCCGTCGATCTCGACCTCGGTGGCCGCCGCTCCGTACGAGAAGTACTTGAACGGCGTGCCCTGCATCGCCTCGGTGTCCCAGTGCAGCCCCTCGGTTCGGTAGAAGCCCGCCGCCCAGAGCTGCACGCGCTGGTCGTAGGCGGCTTCCGCGACGACGGCGAAGTCGAGAGCGGGTCCGGATGCCCCGAGCCCCGAGACCCGGCCGCGGCTGAATCGCACGTCGCGCTCGTCGATGCCGAGCAGGCGCCCGGCCACCGTGGCCATGCGATCGCGGATCTGCTCGCAGGCATCCTTCACCGCGCCGCCGTTGAGGTCGGCGCTCGACGAGGCGGCCGTCGCCGAGGTGTTCGGCACCTTGTCGGTGCGGGTCGGCGCGAGGCGTATCGAGTCGACCTCGACGCCGAGCGCGGTGGCGGCGACCTGCAGCATCTTCGTGTGCAGGCCCTGGCCCATCTCGGTGCCGCCGTGGTTGATGAGCACCGAGCCGTCTTTGTAGACGTGCACGAGCGCGCCGGCCTGGTTGTACGCGGTGAGCGTGAAGGAGATGCCGAACTTCACGGGCGTGATGGCGAGGGCCCGCTTCGTGTCGGGGTGCTCGGCGTTGAACGCGGCGATCGCCGCGCGCCGCTCGTCGAAGTCGCTCTGGTCGTGCACCTGGTTCCAGATGTCGTGCAGCCGCTCGGCGTGGCGCACCGGCTGGCCATAGGGCGTGGTCTGGCCGGGCGCGTAGAGGTTGCGCTGCCGGAGCGTCGCGGCGTCGAGACCGAGCTTCGGCGCGACCAGGCCGAGGAGGTTCTCGATCACGAACATGCCCTGCGGGCCGCCGAAGCCGCGGAACGCGGTCTGCGAGGTCTTGTTCGTCTTCGCGATGCGGCCCTGTGCCACGAAGTTCGGGATCCAGTACGCGTTGTCGACGTGGCAGAGCGCCCGGCCCATCACAGGTTCGGACAGGTCGAGGCTCCAGCCGCCGTCGGAGGTCAGGGTCGTCGCGAGGGCGAGGATGCGTCCGTCGTCGTCGAAGCCCGCCTTCCAGACGATGTGGAACGGATGCCGCTTGCCGGTCATCGTGAGATCTTGCGTGCGGTTCAGGCGCAGGCGCACGGTCCGTCCGGTCAGCACGGCACCGAGCGCGGCGATGGCCGCGAAGCCGTGCGGCTGCATCTCCTTGCCGCCGAAGCCGCCGCCCATGCGGAGGCACTGCACCGTCACCCGATTGCTGGGCACGCCGAGCACATGCGCGACGATCGCCTGCGTCTCGGAGGGGTGCTGCGTGCTGCACTCGACGAACACCTGGCCCTCGGAGTCGACATGTGCGAGTGACGCGTGCGTCTCGAGGTAGAAGTGCTCCTGGCCGCCGATCTCGGCGACACCCTCGAACACGTGCGGCGCGGTGGCGAGCACGGCCTCGGGGTCGCCGCGGCGGACGATGCGCGGGATGCCCTGGAACGACCCCGCCTCGATCGCCTCGGGCACCGTGATGATCGAGGACAGCGGCTCGTACGCCACGCGCACGGCAGCGGCTCCGAGCCGCGCGGCCTCGGCCGTCCCGGCGAGCACCCACGCGAGCGCGTGCCCGTGGAACATCGCCTCGCTCGGGAAGAGCGGCTCGTCGTCTTTCACGCCGGCATCGTTGTGACCGGGCACGTCGGCGGCGGTGAGCACGCGCACGACGCCGGGAACGGCGAGTGCCTCATCGACATCGAGACTCACCATCGCGTGCGCGTGCTCCGACTGCACGGGCCAGGCGGTGAGCACGTCGTTGCCGCGCGCCGCGAGGTCGTCGGTGTAGACGGCGTTGCCGGTCACGTGGAGGGGCGCACTCTCGTGCGGCACCGGCGTGCCGACGACGGGGTACGCCGGGCGGGCGGCGAGCTCGCTCATGCCGGCACCTCCTCGGCAGTGGCAGCTGCGCTGGCGCGGAACAACTTCAGCAACGCGCTGCCGAGCATCACCGAGCGGTACTCGGCGCTCGCACGGTGGTCGGACATCGGCGTGCCCTCTGAGGCGAGCACGGATGCAGCGTCGCGGACGGTCTCGAGGTTCCACGGGCGCCCGGCGAGCAGCGCCTCGGTCGCCCGGGCTCGCAAGGGGGTGGCGGCGACTCCGCCGAGCCCGATGCGTGCGGATGCCACGACGCCGTCGTCGAGGTCGAGGGCGAAGCCCACGGCGACGCTCGAGATGTCGTCGAAGCGGCGCTTCGCGATCTTGTGGAAGGCGGCGAGCTGCGCGAGCGGCAACGGGATGCGCACGGCGCGGATCAGCTCGTCGGGCCGGCACAGCGTCTGGCGGTAGCCGGTGAAGAAGTCGGCGAGGTCGACCTCGCGGTCGCCGCCGGCACTCACGAGCACGACCCGGGCTTCGAGCGCGAGCAGGGCAGGGGCCGTGTCGCCGATGGGCGAGGCGGTGCCGAGATTGCCGCCGATGGTCGCGCGGTTGCGGATGAGCGGGGAGGCGAACTGCGGGAAGAGTTCGGCGAGCAGTGGCACCCGCCCGTCGAGGTGCCGCTCGATCTCGGAGAGCGACAGCGCCGCGCCGATCTCGACCGCGGCGTCGCCGAACGTGACCGTGCGGAGCTCGTGCAGGTGCTCGATCGCCATGGTGAGCGGCGCGCGCCGGCCGCGGAGGTTCACCTCGACGCCCCAGTCGGTGCAGCCGGCGATGACCGCGGCATCGGGCTCGTCGCGCAGCACGTCGAGTGCCTCGTCGAGGGAAGCGGGGCGCAGGAACCGCTCGCCGCCGCCCTCGAATCGCGTCGCACGCGGTTCGGGTGCCGGGCGGTGGCGCCGCTCGGCGAGCGGATCGCCGGGTTCGGGGTCGCCGAGGGCGTACGCGGCATCCCGGATCGGCCGGTAGCCCGTGCACCGGCAGAGGTTGCCGCTCAGCGCGTGCAGGTGGAAGCCGTTCGGACCCACCGACTCACCCGACTCACCCGAGTCGCCTGACTCGCCTGACTCGGCGCCGTTCCGGGCAGCACGGCCCGGCCGGTAGAACTCGGCCGCCATGCTGCACGCGAAGCCGGGGGTGCAGTAGCCGCACTGCGAGCCGCCGGCCTCGGCGAGACGCTCCTGCACGGGGTGCAGGGCGTCGGGCGAGCCCAGTCCCTCGGCGGTCACGACCTCCTGCCCGTCGAGCGCGGCGACGGGAACGAGGCAGGCGTTGACGGCCGTCCAGACCGTGCCGCCGGCATCATCGGATGTCGCGACGAGCATCGCGCACGCGCCGCACTCACCCTCGGCGCAGCCTTCCTTGCTGCCGGTGAGCCCGCGCTCGCGCAGCCAGTCGAGCGCCGTCGTGTGAGCAGCGACATCCTGCAACGGGCGGCGCTGCCCGTTGACCGTCACCGCGATGTGATCCATGGTCGAACTCCTCGTCTGGGGAGTCTACGCCGCGACGTTCCCGACATTCCGGTTACGCCGCGAACGCATCTGCGCGAAGATGAGCAGCAGGCGAAGACCAACTCCCAACGAAGGGACGGGCAGCCGCATGACCATCGAGATCAGCAGCGCCACCGACGTCGCGGGCGGCGACGAGATTCTCACCCCCGACGCGCTCGCGTTCGTCGAGCAGCTGCATCGACGCTTCGAGCCGCGCCGACGCGAGCTCCTGGCTGAACGCGGGGAGCGCCGTGACCGCATCGCCGAGGGCGAGCCGCTCGACTTCCTGCCCGAGACCCGTGAGGTCCGCGAGGGCGAGTGGCGAGTGGCATCCGCCCCTGAAGCCCTGACCGACCGTCGGGTCGAGATCACCGGCCCGGCCGCGCCCGCGAAGATGGCGATCAACGCCCTGAACTCCGGCGCACGCGTGTGGCTCGCCGACCTCGAAGACGCCTCGAGTCCGACGTGGCACAACGTCGTCACGAGCGTGCTGAACCTGCGCGACGCGGCGCGCGGCACGCTCGCGTTCACCTCGCCCGAGGGCAAGGCGTACGCGCTTCGCGGCGACATCCGTCGCCCCACGGTCGTGACCCGGCCACGCGGCTGGCACCTCAGCGAAAAGCACGTGCTCATCGACGGCGAGCGGGCCTCGGGTGCGCTCGTCGACTTCGGGTTGCACTTCTTCCACACCGCGAAGCCGCTCATCGACAACGGCGACGGGCCGTACTACTACCTGCCGAAGCTCGAGAGCCACCTCGAGGCGCGGCTGTGGAACGACGTGTTCCTGTTCGCCCAGGAGCACCTCGGAATCCCGCGGGGCAGCGTGCGCGCGACCGTGCTCATCGAGACGATCCCGGCCGCCTTCGAGATGCATGAGATCCTCTACGAGCTGCGCGAGCACGCCTCCGGACTGAACGCCGGGCGCTGGGACTACCTGTTCAGCCTCATCAAGGTCTTCCGCGACGCCGGACCCGCCTACGTGCTGCCCGACCGCGCCGCGGTGTCGATGACCGCGCCGTTCATGCGCGCCTACACCGAACTGCTCGTGAAGACCTGCCACCGTCGCGGCGCCTTCGCGATGGGCGGCATGGCCGCGTTCGTGCCGAACCGCAACGACCCCGAGGTCACGTCGGCGGCATTCGAGAAGGTGCGCGCCGACAAGACCCGCGAGGCGAACGACGGCTTCGACGGCTCGTGGGTCGCGCACCCCGACCTCGTGCCGGTGTGCCGCGAGGTGTTCGACGCCGTGCTCGGCGACCGGCCCAACCAGCTCCAGCGCCAGCGCCCAGAGGTCGAGGTCACCGCCGCCGAACTGCTCGACGTCGCCTCCGCCGGCGGCGAGGTGACCGAGGCGGGCTTGCGCACCAACCTCTCGGTCGCGGTGGCCTACACGGCGGTGTGGCTGTCGGGCAACGGCGCGGTGGCGCTCCACAACCTCATGGAGGATGCCGCGACCGCCGAGATCTCGCGTTCGCAGGTGTGGCAGCAGCTGCACACCGGGGTGATGCTCGCCGACACCGACGAGGCGATGACCCCCGAGCTCGTGCGCCGGGTGCTCGACGAGGAGGTCGAGCGCCTGCGCGAAGACGTGCCGCCCGACCGGTTCGCGGCGTACTCCGAGCCGGCCGCCCGACTCATCGCCGACATCTGCCTCTCCGACGACTACGTGGACTTCCTCACGCTTCCCGCATACGAGGTGCTGGACTGAGCATGCGCACCGCCCTGCACGCCGCCGTGCTCGCCTCGGTCGAAGGCCGCCTCGCCGCGACCGACGCGTTGCTCGCGAGCGCGTACCCGGGCGATGACGGCTCGCGCCAGCCCGTGCACACCGTGTACGTGCCCGCCGACCGGTACGTGCCCGAGCTACCGACCGTGTGGGGGCGGGCCGCGCTCGCCGCGGTCGACGCCGCCGGGGGCGTCGAAGCCGTCGCGGTCTCGGTCGGCGTCGACCCCGAGCTCGCCGCCGCAATCGCACCGCTCGTGCGCGAGAAGCTCGAGCGGGAACCGATCGAAGACCTGCGCATCGACTTCGAGGACGGCTACGGCGACCGCGGCGATGACATCGAAGACGCCGAAGCGGTCCGCGCGGCCAAGCGCGTCGCCGCTGCGGAGGGCGCACAGTTCGCCCCGCCGTTCATCGGCATCCGCTTCAAGTCGTTCGAGGCCGCGACGCGGGCACGGGGCATCCGCACGCTCGACCTCTTCGTGACCGCTCTCGTCGCCCATGGCGGCCTGCCCGACGGCCTCGCGCTCACCCTGCCGAAGGTGTCGACGGTGGAGCAGGTCGAGGCGATGGGCGAGATCATGGCCGCCCTCGAGCGAATGCTCGGCCTGCCCGACGGGCGCCTCCGGTTCGAGGTGCAGGTCGAGACGCCGCAGCTCGTGCTCGGCGCCGACGGCCGGTCTCCGGTCGCCCGGCTCCCGCTCGCGGCGCCAGGGCGCATCAGCGGCCTGCACTACGGCACCTACGACTACAGCGCGTCGCTGCAGATCGCCGCGGGCTACCAGTCGATGGAGCATCCGGCCGCCGATCTCGCGAAGGGCATCATGCAGCTCGCGGTCGCGGGCACCGGCATCCGCCTCTCCGACGGGTCGACGAACATCCTGCCGGTCGGCGATCGCACCGAGGAGGCGTGGCGGTTGCACGCGCGCCTCGTGCGGCGGTCGCTCGAGCGCGGCTTCTTCCAGGGCTGGGACCTGCACCCGCATCAGCTGCCGACCCGGTTCATCGCGACCTACGCGTTCTACCGCGAGGGGTACGGCGCGGCATCCGCTCGCCTTCGCACCTGGCGTGACGACGCCGCCGAGCGCGCCGCGGGTACGGTGCTCGACGAGCCCGCCACGGTGCGTGCGCTCGCCGCATTCGTGCTGCGGGGCGTGCAGTGCGGCGCCATCGAGGCCGCCGAGGTCACCGCCGACACCGGCATCGACGAGCCCGAGCTCGCCGCGCTCGCCCACCCGAAACACCGCCAGGAGGCGCCATGAGCTACTTCACCCCGCAGGGCGGCCTGCCCGCGCAGACCGAGCTGCTCACCGACCGGGCGATCGTGACCGAGGCGTACACGGTGATCCCGAAGGGCGTGCTGCGCGACATCGTCACGAGCAAGCTGCCGGGCTTCACGAACACCCGCGCGTGGGTCCTCGCACGGCCGATCGCAGGCTTCGCCACCACCTTCTCGCAGCTCATCGTCGAGATCGGCCCGGGCGGCGGCGCCGACTGGCCTGAGCGTGAAGAGGGCGTCGAGGGCGTCGTGTTCGTGACGGCCGGCGAGCTCACGCTCGAGCTCGAGGGCGACCAGCACGTGCTCGGCGCGGGCGGCTACGCCTACCTCGCGGCGGGCGCGAGCTGGGCGATCGCGAACGAGGGCTCGGAGTTCACGAGCTTCCAGTGGATCCGCAAGGCGTACGAGCCGCTCGAGGGCTACGAGGCGACGTCGTTCGTCACGAGCGACGCGGAGGTCGCGCCGCAGGAGATGCCCGACACGAACGGCGCCTGGGCGACCACGCGATTCGTCGATCCCGACGACCTCGCGCACGACATGCACGTGAACATCGTGACGTTCCAGCCGGGCGGGGTTATTCCGTTCGCCGAGACGCACGTCATGGAGCACGGCCTGTTCGTGCTCGAGGGCAAGGGGGTCTACCGGCTGAATGGCGACTGGGTCGAGGTCGAGGCGGGCGACTTCATGTGGCTGCGCGCGTTCTGCCCGCAGGCCTGCTACGCGGGCGGGCCCGGGCCGTTCCGCTACCTGCTCTACAAGGACGTGAACCGGCAGGTGCGGCTCACGGGGCCTGCCGCCGGGCGCACGGCGAGTCGCTGGGGATGAGCCGATGAGCGAGCGGATGCCTCGAGCGGGCGCCGGCTCGGCGGCATCCGGGTCGTTCGACCTCGTGGTGCGCGGCGAGCGGGTGCTCGTCGACGGCGAGTTCACGCCCGCCGAGATCGGCGTGCGCGACGGCGTCATCGGGGCGGTCGCCCCGCTCGGTGCGGGCCTCGCCGGCGGTGCCGCGGCCGGTACCGCTCGCACCCTCGAGCTCGCGCCCGACGAGGTGCTGATCCCCGGCCTCGTCGACACGCACGTGCACGTGAACGAACCGGGTCGCACCGAGTGGGAGGGCTTCGCGTCGGCGACGCGGGCCGCCGCCGCGGGCGGGGTCACGACGATCGTCGACATGCCGCTCAACAGCATCCCGCCGACGACCTCGGTCGCGGCGCTCGAGGTCAAGCGAGCGGCGGCAGCCGGCCGGGTCTTCGTCGACGTCGGTTTCTGGGGCGGGGTCGTGCCGGGGAACGAAGCCGACCTCGAACCGCTCGTCGCCGCGGGCGTGTTCGGGTTCAAGTGCTTCCTCGTGCACTCGGGCGTCGACGAGTTCCCGGCGGTCACCGCCGACGAGCTCGAGGCCGCGATGTCGGTGCTCGCGGGCGCCGGCGACTCGCTGCTCATCGTGCACGCCGAGGACGCCGCGCTCATCGACGCGGCGCCGCATCCGCACAGCCGCGAGTACGCCGACTTCCTCGCATCCCGCCCGCGCGAGGCCGAGGGCGCCGCCGTCTCTGCCGTGATCGAGCGGGCGCAGCGCACCGGTGCGCGGGCGCACATCCTGCACCTGAGCTCGGCCGACGCGCTCGATCGCATCGCGACCGCGAAGCAGCACGGGGTGCGGGTCACCGTCGAGACCTGCCCGCACTACCTCGTGCTCACCGCCGACGACGTGGCCACGGGCGCCACCGAGTTCAAGTGCTGCCCGCCGATCCGCGAGCCCGGCAACCGCGACGCGCTCTGGCAGGGGCTCGAGGCGGGCATCATCGACTTCGTGGTGTCCGACCACTCACCGGCGCCGGCCGCCCTGAAGTTCGCCGGCGACGGCGACTTCGCCGAGGCGTGGGGCGGCATCGCGTCGCTGCAGCTCGGGCTGCCACTCGTGTGGACCGAGGCGCGTCGCCGCGGCATCCGGCTCGAACGGGTGGTCGAGTGGATGTCGGATGCCCCCGCCCGCCGCGTCGGGCTCACGACCAAGGGCCGCATCGCCGAGGGCATGGCGGCCGACTTCGCGGTCTTCGCCCCCGAGGCGACGTTCACGGTGGATGCCGCGGCGCTCGAGCACCGGCATCCGGTCACGCCGTACGACGGTCGCGAACTCACCGGCGTCGTGCGCGGCGCCCACCTCGCCGGCGTCGCGACCGATCGTTCGCGCCCGCGCGGGCGGCTGCTGCTCCGGGCACAATCGGAGGATGGACGAAGCGATGAGGCTTGACGAGTTCAACGAGGCGGGACGCGAGGCGGCGATCGCGTCGCTGCGCCCCTGCCTCGACATCACGCGCTGGTGCGAGGAACTCGCCGACGGGCGCCCCTACGACTCGGTCGACGACGTCGTGGCGCGAGCGGAGGCGGCCGCCGCGCCCTTCACGGCCGACGAGATCGAGGCGGCGCTCGCGCGCCACCCGCGCATCGGCGAACGCGCCGGCGGCGAGCACGCCGAGGCCACGATGTCGCGGGCCGAGCAGGCCGGGGTCGACCCACGTGATGCCGCGACCGCCGTCGCGCTCGCCGACGGCAACCACGCCTACGAGCAGCGGTTCGGGCGGGTCTTCCTCATCCGGGCGGCGGGGCGGTCGGCAGCGGACATCCTCGACGCGCTCACCACCCGGCTCGGCAACACGCCGGCCGAGGAACAACAGGTCGTCGCGGAGCAGCTCCGCGAGATCGCCGTCCTCCGCCTGAAGGGAATGCTCGCCGCATGAACAGCTCCAGGATCACCACGCACGTGCTCGATGCCGCCACCGGCCATCCAGCCGAGGGCGTGCCGGTGCAGCTCTCCGGCCGCGAGGGTGGTGACGGCACCGAATGGCGAGTGCTGGCCGAGGGCGTCACCGACGCCGACGGCCGCATCATGCGACTCGGCGGCGACGACCTGCCGGCGGGGGAGTACCGCATCCGCTTCGATACGGGCGCGTACTTCCGGGCGCAACGCGCCGAGACGTTCTACCCCGAGGCCGTGATCACCTTCATCGTCACCGACGACGGACGTCACGTGCATGTGCCGCTGCTCCTGAGCCCGTTCGCCTATTCCACCTATCGAGGGAGCTGAGCCATGGTCGAGCCCGCCATCGTCCTCGGGACGAACCAGTACGGCAAGGCCGAGGTGCGGGTCGTCAAGGTCACCCGCGACACCGACCGCCACGAGATCGAGGACCTCAACGTCACCTCGCAGTTGCGAGGCGATTTCGCGGCGGCGCACCTCGCCGGCGACAACTCCCACGTGGTGCCGACCGACACGCAGAAGAACACGATCTTCGCGTTCGCGCGCGACGGCGTCGGCTCGCCCGAGGCGTTCCTCCTCCGGCTCGCCGAGCACTTCACGAGCTCGTTCGACTGGGTGACCGGGGGCCGCTGGGAGGCGGAGTCGTTCGCCTGGCAGCGCATCGTCGTCGACGGCGCCGAGCACGATCACGCGTTCGTGCGCGGCGGGCAGGAGGTGCGCACCGCGGTGGTCGTCGCCGACGGCGCCGAGCGCCACGTGATCGCCGGCCTCAAGGAGCTCACGGTGCTGAAGACCACGCAGTCGGGATTCGAGGGCTATCCGAAGGACCGCTACACGACGCTGCCCGAGACCGCCGACCGGGTGCTGGCAACGGATGTCGCGGCACGGTGGCGCTACGACGGCGCCCATGCCGGCGCGGCCGACGTCGACTACGACGCGGTGTACGCGAGCGTGCGCGCGCTCCTGCTCGAGGCGTTCGCCGCGCGGTACTCGGCGGCGCTGCAGGCCACCCTGTTCGACATGGGCCGGCGCGTGCTCGAGGTGCATCCCGAGATCGCGGAGATCCGCTTCTCGATGCCGAACAAGCACCACTTCGTCGTCGACCTCGCCCCGTTCGGGCTCGACAACCCGAATGAGGTCTTCTTCGCGGCCGACCGGCCCTACGGACTCATCGAGGCGACGGTCACGCGCGAGGGCGCCGAGAGCCCGGCGGCCGCCTGGGAGGGCATCGCCGGCTTCTGCTGAGCGGATGCCGCGGCGGCGGCGACCGCGGGCGCCGGCGTGCGTCGAGCGACGAACATGGGCGCCGGCGGGTGCGCGCGGTGAGAGGCTTGAGCGCATGACGATTGCCCCACTGTCCATCGATTCGAGCGGCGTCAACTGGGCCGGCAACCTCAGCTACGGCGCGCGCGGAGTCGTCGCCCCGCGCAGCCTCGCCGAGTTGCGACTCGTGCTCGCCGACGCCGAGCGCACCGGCGAACGCGTGCGCCCCCTCGGAACCCGCCACTCGTTCAACGGCATCGCCGACACCGAGGGACTGCTCGTCTCCACCGCGGCGCTGCCCGCCGAGATCGAGCTCGACGCCGAACGGCGCCTCGTGCGCGTGAGCGGCGGGCTCCGCTATGGCGACGTCGCAGTGCAGCTCCAACGCGAGGGCTGGGCGGTGGGCAACCTCGCGTCGCTGCCGCACATCTCGGTGGCGGGCGCCGTCAGCACGGGCACGCACGGATCGGGGGTCCGCAACGGCTCGCTCGCGGCATCCGTCGCCTCGATCGAGCTGGTGACGGCGTCGGGCGAGCTCGTGACGCTCAGCCGCGGCGATGCCGACTTCGACGCGGTCGTCGTGGGGCTCGGCGCGTTCGGCGTCGTCACGCGCGTGACGCTCGACCTCGAACCGAGCTTCGACGTCGAGCAGACCGTCTACGAACGCCTCGCCCTCGACGCGGTGCTCGCCGACCTCGACATGGTGCTCGGGCTCGGGTACTCCGTGAGCCTCTTCACGACCTGGCGCGACGTCGACGTCGTCGACCAGCTCTGGCTCAAGCGGCGGCCCGATCGCGACGCAGCGGCGCCCGCCGACGTCGCCGGCGCCCGCCCGGCATCGGGCCCGCGCCATCCGCTTCCCGATGTCTCCGCCGAGCACTGCACCGAGCAGGGCGGCGTCGCAGGTCCGTGGCTCGAACGGCTGCCGCACTTCAAGATGGGCTTCACGCCGTCGAACGGCGAAGAGCTGCAATCCGAATACCTCGTTCCCCGCGCGAACGCGGTCGCCGCGATCGAGGCGGTGCGCGGCCTCGCGGCCGAGGTCGCGCCGCTGCTGTTCGTGAGCGAGGTGCGCACGGTCGCCGCCGACTCGCTGTGGCTGAGCTCCGCATTCGAGCGCGACGTCGTCGCCCTGCACTTCACGTGGCGACCGAAGCAGGCCGAGGTGCTCGCGCTGCTGCCGCGACTCGAGGCGGCCCTCGCCCGCCTCGAGGCCCGGCCGCACTGGGGCAAGCTCTTCGTAGCGGATGCCGCGGCGCTCGCCCCTCGCTATCCCCGCTTCGACGCCTTCACGGCGCTCGCCGCCGGCTACGACCCGAAGGGCCGCTTCCGCAACGCCTTCACGGAGCGCGTGCTCTTCGGCGCCTGACGCCGCCTCGCGGCATCCGACGCCTCTTCGCGCGGCGCCACGCTCATCGAAGGTGCGCTCGTGGTCGGAATGGGTGCGATATTCCGACCACAAGCGCACTCTCGCGTGAATGGCACCGCGACGATGCGCCGCCCTGCCGGCCGCGATAGCGTCGGGGGATGCGGATCCTCCTCGTCGGCGCCGGTGGCGTCGGAGATGCCATTGCCAAGATCGCGGCCCGTCGCGACTTCTTCGAACTCCTCGTCGTCGGCGACTACGACGAATCTCGGGCCGAGCGCACCGTGGAGTGGATCCGCGCGAAGCACGGCGAGGCGGTGGCCGCCCGGTTCGCCACGACGCAGATCGATGCGAGCGATCCCGACGTCGTGGCATCCGTCGCCCGCGACCTCCGTGCGACGCACGTCATGAACGCCGTCGAGCCGAAGTTCGTGCCGTCGATCTTCGCGGGCGCCCTGGCGGCCGGCGCCGACTACCTCGACATGGCGATGAGCCTCTCGGAGCCGCATCCGTCCGACCCGTACGCACAGACGGGCGTGAAGCTCGGCGACGACCAATTCGCCCAGTCCGGCGACTGGGATGCGGCGGGCCGCCTCGCCCTCGTGGGCATGGGCGTCGAACCGGGCCTCAGCGACGTGTTCGCGCGGTACGCCGCCGATCACCTGTTCAGCGACATCGACGAGCTCGGGGTGCGCGACGGCGCGAACCTCGTCGTCACCGATGAGGCCGGGAACGAGATCTTCGCGCCCTCGTTCTCGATCTGGACCACGATCGAGGAATGCCTGAACCCGCCCGTGATCTGGGAGCAGGCGGCCGGCTGGTACACGACGCCGCCGTTCTCCCAGCCCGAGGTGTTCGTCTTCCCCGACGGCATCGGCCCGGTCGAGTGCGTGAACGTCGAGCACGAGGAGGTGCTCCTCATGCCGCGGTGGGTCGACGCGAAGCGCGTCACCTTCAAGTACGGCCTCGGCGAGGAGTTCATCAACGTGCTGCGGGTGCTGCACCTGCTCGGCCTCGACTCCACGACGCCGGTGCGCGTGCGGAGCGCCGACGGCCCGGTGCACGTCGCGCCGCGTGACGTCGTGGCATCGGCGTTGCCCGACCCGGCGTCGATCGGCCCGCGCATGACCGGCAAGACCTGCGCCGGCCTGTGGGTCACGGGCACCGGCACCGACGGCGAACCGCGCGAGGTGTACCTGTACCACGTGTCCGACAACGAGTGGACGATGGCCGAGTACGAGGCGCAGTGCGTCGTGTGGCAGACCGCGCTGAACCCGGTGATCGCGCTCGAGCTGCTCGCGACCGGCGCGTGGTCGGGCCGCGGAGTGCTCGGGCCCGAGGCGTTCGACGCGGCGCCCTTTCTCGAGCTCATGGCCCGCCCCGAAGCCGACGGCGGCTACGGCCAGGCCTGGGGCATGGAGGATCGGCTGGCGTGACCGTTCGCACGGGTGAGGTGGCCGCGGCGCTGATCGCAGCGGCCGAGGCGGCAGCGGATGCCGCCGACACGCGCTCCGGCGTGCGAACCCGCCCGGCCCGGCGCGCCGAGCTCGGCGGCGTGCTCGCCCGCTTCGAGTCGACCTGGGGCGGCGGACGCGGCGCCGACCTCGCGACGATCCAGGCCCTCCACCACGCGGGCAACACCGTGCTCGTCGCGGTGCCCGCGTCTGCGGCCGACGACGAGCGGGCGGATGCCGCGGCAGCGCCCATCGGCGCCACGCTCGGCTTCCTCGGCTGGACGGGCGGACTGCACGTGCACTCGCACATGAACGCCGTCGACCCCGCGGCGCGCGGGCGCGGCATCGGCGTCGCGCTGAAGCTCCGGCAGCGGGCGGTGTGCCTCGCCCACGGCGTCACCGAGATGCGGTGGACGTACGACCCGCTCATCCGTCGCAACGCGCACCTGAACCTCGTGCGGCTCGGAGCCGAGGTCACGCGATTCCTGCCAGACTTCTACGGGCAGCTCGACGACGCGATCACCGGCACCGACCGCAGCGACCGCTTCGAGGTGCGGTGGCGACTCGACGGCCGGCGCACCGCGAGGGCGCTCGGGCGTGGGCCGGTGCCCGAGTGGCACGCCGAGGGCGGACTCGCGCTCGCCGCGGACTTCGAGGCGCTCCGTGCCGCGGATCCCGCCGCGGCAGCGCGGCTGCGCGACGAGTCTCGCGCAGCGTTCGCGGTGCTCGGCGCCGGCGGGCTGCGCGCCGACCTCGACGCGAACGGCGACTACGTCTTCACCCGCGACGACCCCGACCGGGAGGCCTGATGATCGACACGGCACGCAGCACCACCGGCATCGAACGCATCGAGCTGCACCGGGTCGAGGTACCGCTCGTGCGCCCATTCGAGACCTCGTTCGGCCGCGAGACCGTGCGCGAGGTACTCCTCGTGCGCGTCGTGACCGATGCGGGCGAGGGGTGGGGCGAGTGCGTCGCGGGGCGCGACCCGTTCTACTCGGGCGAATACGTCGCTGGCGCGGCATCCGTGATCGAGCGCTACCTGGGGCCGGCGCTCCTGCGGCGCCACACCGCGGCGTTCGAAGAACACGGGCATATGACCGGCGTGCTCATCGACGACCCGTCTCGCTCGGCGGGCGTCTGGGTCGACGATCGGGAGCAGCACGCCGCCGGCGCCGATCGGCGCGCTGCCGCCGCGGCAGGCGGTGCGGCCGCTTCGATCGCGAGCGTGCCGCTCGCGGCATCCGTCGCGTCGACGCTCGCGTTCGTCGCCGGCCATCGCATGGCCAAGGCCGCGCTCGAGGCGGCCGTGCTCGACGCCGAGCTGCGGGCGCAGGGCCGCTCGATGGGCGAGGCGTTCGGCGCGGTGCGGGAGTGGGTCGACTGCGGCGTCTCGGTCGGCATCGCGCCGACCGTCGACGAGCTGCTCGACGAGGTGTCGGGCTACGTCGAGCAGGGCTACCGCCGCATCAAGCTCAAGATCAAGCCCGGCTGGGACCTCATTCCCGTCGGCGCCGTGCGCGAGATGCTCGGGCGCGACGCGATGCTCCAGGTCGACGCGAACACCGCGTACACGGCCGACGACATCCCGCTGCTCGCGAGCCTCGACGCCTTCGAGCTGCTGCTCATCGAACAACCCTTCGCCGAGGAGGACCTCGCCACGCACGTGCGCCTCGCCGAGGCGTGCGAGACGCCGGTGTGCCTCGACGAGTCGATCCTCGACGTCACGACTGCGGTCGACGCGATCGACCGCGGTGCGACCTCGATCGTGAACATCAAGCCCGGACGCATGGGCGGCTACCTCGAGGCGCTGCGGGTGCACGATGCTTGCCGCGCACTCGACGTGCCGGTGTGGTGCGGCGGCATGCTCGAGACGGGCGTCGGACGCGCGGCGAACGTGGCACTCGCGGCGCTGCCCGGCTTCCTGCTGCCCGGCGACACCTCGGCGTCGTCGCGCTACTTCGCCGAGGACCTCACCGAGCCGTTCGAGCTCGGCTCCGGCGAGCACCGCGGGCAGCTTCGGGTTCCGGATGCCCCGGGCACCGGCGTGACCGTGCGCGACGACCTCGTGCGCGCCTGGGCGACCGCGGCGCCCGCGGTGCTCACGCGCTGACGCGCCCACGCTCACGCTCACGCCCGATCCGACTGCGCGCTCTCGAGGGGCGGCGGAGGCCCGCTCTCCTGTGGAGAACCGCATCACGCCTCCACAGGAGAGCGGGTGCGGGAATCCGAGGCTGGCCACGACGCCAGAGTGTTGGGATGCGCCGTCCAGTACCGCTGCCCTCGCCGCTCGATCGCACGCCGTTCACGACCAGGTCGGCCGGCGAGGCTGGCGTCACAGCGGGGCGAATGCGCGCTCTCGACCTGGCAACGCCGTTCCGCGGCATCCGGATGCCGCAGTCGATGATCGGTTCGCGTGTCGCGTTGTGCCGCGCCTACGCGCTCAGGATGCGTCGGCACGAGGCATTCAGCCACGCGACTGCGGCCGAGCTCTGGGGTCTCCCATTGCCGTGGCGCCTGCAATCGGATCCGCGACTGCATGCCGTCGTCTGGAATGGCGATCATCCATCGCGGGCCGCAGGCGTCGTCGGCCATCGGCTCACCGCCGAGCCGGCGCTTCGCCGTCGATTCGGTCTTCGCGTCGTCGCTCCGGCAGATGCGTGGTGCCAGCTCGCGGGCGGACTCGATGAACGCGATCTCATCGTCGCCGGCGATCGACTGCTGGGCCTCCCCGCGCCGCTCGCGACCCGAGACCGAGATCGACGCCGCGATCGCACGCTACGGTGCCGGGCGCGGCGCGCGCCGACTGCGCCGTGCACGGGCGCGATTGCGGCGACGGTCCGAGTCGCCGCGAGAGACGATGCTCCGGCATCATGACGTGATTCCGACCAGGAGCGCACTCTCGGCGCCGGCCCCGGTCAGGCGAGTGCGAGCGTGAGCGCTCGCTCGCCGATGCCGGCGACGGATGCTGCGGCCGCCGCATCGCCGTCGAGCGCGTGCCACGTCGACGAGAGGGCGCACCACGCCACGAGCCACCGGGCGAAGCGCACGGGCTCGAGGCCCGCGGCATCCGTCACCATCGCGACCCGCGCCTCGATGCGGCCCGGCTCACGTGCAAACGCCGGCGAGGGATTGCAGAGCAGGTTGCAGTAGTCGAACGCGCGCTCGCCGAGCAGTCCCTTGGGGTCGATCGCGAGCCACCCGCGGTCGCGCTCGCCGAAGTCGAGTACGTTGCCGTGGTGCAGGTCGCCGTGGAGCGCCACGACCTCGCGCTCGGCGTCGAGCAGGGCGTCCGCGAATTCAGCGCCTCGCCGGTGCAGCGGCGTGAGCTCGTCGGCGTGCGCGAAGAGCTGGCGGAACCACATCCGCAACGGCACGAGCTCCGGCGGCTGGGCCGAGCCGAGCACTGCTCCGGATGCCTCGTGCAGCACCGCGGCGGTCGCGCAGAGCACGCGCGTGGCCGCGGCATCCGACCCCGACATCGACAGGTGCACGAGCGACCGCGGACCGGTCGCCCGCTCCATCAGCACGGCGTCGCCGTCGTGTTCGAGCACCCGCGCCGCGCCGCGCCCCGACCACGCGGCGAGCAGCGCCGACCCGCGCCGCTCCTCGTCGTGATGCGAGACCTTCAGCATCACGGCGTGCCCGGTGGCCGTGTGCGCGGGCGCGAGCGTCGACGTCGCGGTCTCGAAGACGGCGCCGTCGATGCTGAGGTGCCAGCGGTCGAGCCACTCGGCGACGGATGCCGCGACGAGCTCGGTCACGTGTTCCACTCGCGTCCGGCCCAGGGGTCGTAGTCGGCCTCGAGCGCCCCCTGCTCGGGACGCTGGGCCTCGGGCACGTGCTGCAGGTTCACCCGGATGCGGTACCAGAGCGAGCTCGAGCCGCGCATGCCGTCGACGAGCACGTCGGCGGGCTCGAGGAGCGCCGCGACGTCGGGGTGCTTCGCCTTCCAGCGCTCGAGTGCCTCGAGCGACTCGGGCTTCGTCTTCGTGCGCGCGATCTCGATGAGCGGCATCGTCGACTGCCGGCGCCCGCTGCCATCGGATGATTTCGGGGGCTTCTCGGCCGGCCCCAACTCCTCGGCGAGCCGGAGCAGCGCGTCGAGCCCGCCCGCCGCATCGTCGATGCCCGCGGCGGCGTCGCCGCGTTCGGCGAAGCGCCGGAGCACGGTCGACACGGTGAACAGCTCGGGCCGGCTGTCGCGCACCTCCTCCCAGTCGAGCGGGGTCGAGACGCGCGCGTCGGGAAGCGGACGCACCGAGTAGGCGGAGGCCACGGTGCGGTCCTTCGCGTTCTGGTTGAAGTCGACGAAGACGCTCTCGCCGCGCTCCTCCTTCCACCACTTCGCGCTCGCCAGGCCCGGAGCGCGGCGCTCGACCTCGCGGGCGAGCGTCTCGGCGGCGAGCCGTACTTCGCGGTAATCCCACCGCGGCTCGATGCGCGCGTAGATGTGCATGCCGCGCGAGCCCGACGTCTTCGGCCAGCCGACGAGGCCGTGGTCGGCGAGCACCTCGCGCGCGACCATGGCGACGTCGACGATCTGCGACCAGTCGACCCCGGGCATCGGGTCGAGGTCGACCCTGAGCTCGTCGGGGTGATCGAGGTCTTCGGCCCGCACCGGGTGCGGGTTGAGGTCGAGGCAGCCCAGGTTGACGACCCACGCGAGCGCCGCGGCATCCCGCACCACGACCTCTTCAGCCGAGTTGCCCGACGCATAGTGCAGGGTCGCCGTGTCGATCCACTCGGGCCGCTTCTCAGGCGCGCGCTTCTGGAAGAACGCCTCCTCATCGATGCCCTTCACGAACCGCTTCAGCACCATGGGCCGACCGGCAGCTCCGCGGAGGGCGCCGTCGGCGACCGCGAGGTAGTAGTTCACGAGGTCGAGCTTGGTCAGGCCGGGCTCGGGGAAGACGACCTTGCCGGGATTGCTGACGCGCACCTCACGGCCATCGATCTCCAGCATGGTGGCCTTGTCCGTCTTGGGGCTCACGCCCTCCACCCTAGGACGGCCCACCGCGAAACGGGAGAGCTTGTGGCGCGCGAGCGGTCGTCGTCCGGTCGCTCAGCACGGTAGCGTGATGGCCACCGTAGACCGAGCGAGAGGATGTGAGGATGCGACGCATTCGTGACATCCGCATCATCCGGTGGGAACTGAAGCTCGCCTACGTCGTCGGCGTCTACGCCGCCATCTTCTCGCTCGCGGCCCTCCTCCGTGCTTTGGGATCGGCCGAGACGCTCGTGTGGCTCACGACGGGCGTGTTCGACGTCGCGGCGCTGTTGGTCGGCGCGCGGGTCTTCCGCGGCCGTGGGGAGGCGATCGAGCCGCCGCGACCATGGTGGCGCATGACGGCACGGCCGACGCTGAGCCGCCGCCTCGGCATCCTCTTCGTCGTGCTCGCGACGGGATCGGTCGTGGCATTCATCCTCAGTGCCGTCGGCGTGTATGAGCCGCTCCCGCAGACGTCGACGAGCGAGACGATCGCGATCTATGTCACCAGCGGACTGGAATATGCCGCTTTCGCCTACTTCTACCTGAATTCGGCCGTGCGGTTGAGGCGGCTCGGTGTGCCCGCCAAGCCCCCGAAGTTCCGCCCGACGGTCAAGCTCGGCTGACACGCGAGCGAGGCGCGAGCGCGTCGCTAGGATCGGCTCATGTCGGATGACGCGGTGAAGCAAGCTCAAGAGGCCGCCGCAGCCGCGGCCGAGGCAGCCGAGGCGCTGCAGGTGCAGGCGCAAGAGGCGATCAAGAAGGCCGAAGAGGCCGCGGCACTCGCGCAGGCGGCACTCGACGCGCAAGAGCAGGCGGATGCCGCAGCAACGGCGACCGCGGAGCCCGCCGCCGCTCCCGCCGAGGCACCCGTGGCCGCCGAGCCGGCGACGACGCCGGCCGCAACCACCTCGGGCCCGCTCGACGCCGAGCACCTCGACGCCATCCGCGCCGGGTACGCCTTCGAGCGCGCCGCCCTCGAGATGGGCGCGCTGGTCAACGGCGACGCCCGGCCCGACGTGCCCGTACGCATCCCGATCGCGATGACGAACCGGCACGGGCTCGTCGCCGGTGCGACGGGCACGGGCAAGACGCGCACGCTGCAAGTGCTCGCCGAGCAGCTGTCGAGCGCGGGCGTGGCGGTGTTCGCGGCCGACATCAAGGGCGACCTCTCGGGCGTCGCGACGCCCGGCGAGGGCAACGAGAGGCTCCTGAAGCGCACGGCGGGCATCGGCCAGCAGTGGACGCCCGAGACCTTCCCGACCGAGTACTTCTCGCTCGGCGGCGTGGGCAAGGGCGTGCCGATCCGCGCGACGATCGCCGGCTTCGGGCCACTGCTGCTCTCGAAGGTGCTCGGGCTCAACGACACGCAGGAGTCGAGCCTCGGCCTCGTCTTCCACTACGCCAACAACAACGGCCTCGCGCTGCTCGACCTCGACGACCTGCGCGCGGTGCTCGCTTACCTCGTGAGCGACGAGGGCAAAGCCGAACTCGAGGGACTCGGTGGTCTCTCGAAGGCGACCGTGGGCGTCATCCTCCGCGAGCTCATCACGTTCGCCGACCAGGGCGCCGACGTCTTCTTCGGCGAACCCGAGATCGACACCGCGGAGTTCCTGCGCGTGGCATCCGACGGCCGCGGCATCATCAGCCTGCTCGAAGTGCCGGGGGTCGCCGACAAGCCGGCCCTCTACTCGACCTTTCTGATGTGGTTGCTCGCCGACCTCTTCACCGACCTGCCCGAGGTCGGCGATCTCGACAAGCCGAAGCTCGTGTTCTTCTTCGACGAGGCGCACCTGCTCTTCAAGGACGCGTCGAAGGACTTCCTCGCCCAGATCACGCAGACCGTCCGGCTCATCCGCTCGAAGGGCGTCGGCGTGTTCTTCGTCACGCAGACGCCGAAGGACGTGCCGGCCGATGTGCTTGCGCAACTCGGCTCACGCGTGCAGCACCAGTTGCGCGCGTTCACGCCCGACGACGCGAAGGCGTTGCGGGCCACCGTCTCGACGTACCCCAAGTCGGGCTACGACCTCGAGGAGGTGCTCACGAACCTCGGAACCGGCGAGGCGATCGTGACCGTCATGAACGAGAAGGGCGCCCCGAGCCCCGTCGCCTGGACCCGCCTTCGGGCGCCGCAGGCCTCGATGTCGCCGTCACCGGATGCCTCGATCGATGCGACGATCGCGGCCTCACCGCTGCTTCCGAAGTACGGCACCGGCATCGACCGCGAGTCGGCGCACGAGATCCTCACGAAGAAGCTCGCCGAGGCGGCGGCGAAGGTCGACGCCGAAACGGCCGCCGAGGCCAGGGCGAGGGCCGATGCCGAGTACGAGAAGATGCAGGCGAAGATCCAGGCGGATGCCGCGAAGGCCGACAAGAAGGCGCAGGCGGAGTACGACCGCCTCATGAAGCAGACTTCGAGCGGCTCGCGGAGCCGGTCGAAGTCGCCCGAGAAGACCGCCCTCGAGGAGGTGCTCGGCTCCCGCACCACGCAGACGGTGTTGAAGCAGGTCATCACGGGCATCTTCGGCATGGCGAAGCGCCGGTGACGGCCATGCAGGCATCGAAGCGAGTGGATGACCCGACGTACGTGATTCGCCCCTACGAGGCTGCCGACCGCGATGGCGTCGCACTCGTGTGCCTCCGCACGGCGGCAGGCGGCGGCGATGCGACCGGCGTGTACTCCGACGACACGCTGATGCCCGAGGTCTTCGCGCTGCCGTACGTCGACTACGCGCCCGACCTCGCGTTCGTCGTGAGCGACGGCCGGCGCGTCCTCGGCTACGTCATCGGCGTCGCCGACACGGCGGCGTTCATCGAGTGGTGGAAGCAGAAATGGGCGCCGGGCTTCGCCGCGAGGCATCCGTCACCCGGAGCCGCGACCGGGCACGATCCCGGCTTCACTGAGGTCCAGCTCATCGAAGCCGGAACGAACCCCGAGCGCATGCGCATCGCCGAGCTCGACGAGTACCCCGCTCACCTCCACATCGACCTGCTGCCCGAACTGCAGGGACAGGGATTCGGCCGCCGGCTCATCGACACGCTCCGCGCGGCACTCGCCGAGCGCGGCGTGCCGGCCGTGCACCTCGGCATGGACGCCGCCAACACCGGCGCGCGCGCGTTCTACGACCGGCTGGGGTTCCACGAGCTGCCGTCGAGCCGGCCACAGGAACCGCTGCTCGGCATCGAGACCAACGACACCATCGACACCGCCGACGCGGCCACGGCGGGGGAGTGACCCGCCCTCAGCGCCGCAGAAGCGAGCGCCGCTCGAACCAGTAGAGGAGCTTCGGATCGCTCGCACGAAGCTCAGCGAGCGTGACCGGCTCGGTGCGCACCGTCTCCTCGACTTCGAGGAGGCGGGCCACCAGATCCATGGTGCCCGTTTCCCAGAACCGGCCCCGCATGCGAATGGCTCCGCGGCCCGCGCGATCGACGACGAACAGTTCGTGCGACGTCTCGAGGCTGTTCGAGCGGTAGAGCTGGATGCGCAGCACGCCCGCCACATCGCGGGTCGCAATGGTGCCGCGGCGGCCGAAGAACCCGCGTTCGACGATGCCGTACCGGCTGATCGTCACGTGCGTACGCCGATACGCGACCCACGCGGCGAGCGTGAGCACGGCGGTGACGGCTGCGGTCCACACGACGATCGTCGCGGCGTCGCGAGTGCCGAGCACCCAGAGCTCCGCGCCGAGCAGCGGCAGCGCGAGCGCCGCGACGGGGAGTCCGATGCTCCACCCGAGGCTGCGGCGCGGCCTCAGGGTGTGCACCCTGAGGCCGTCGTCCCGTGCTGCCGCCGCGCTGTCGGAGAAGTCCCCTGCGTCCCCACTCCTCGCTTCGACTCGTGCGGCTGACATCTCTCACATCATCCGGGAGGGTGCTGCGGCATGCTATTCGGCATTAATGAGGACACGGATGCCGCAGGGCATCCGTGGCGGCGAAATCCGCACCATGATGCGGTGCTTCCGGTACGCAACAGGCCCTGTCGAGCGAACTCGGCAGGGCCTGTCGTGGTGGCGGAGGATGGGGGATTCGAACCCCCGAGGGCTTGCACCCAACACGCTTTCCAAGCGTGCGCCATAGGCCACTAGGCGAATCCTCCACGGGGACTCCTCACGCACCCGCCAGAGCCCGGTTACCCTTGCTGCGTTTCCGCCCTGGGGGAGTTGGCCTGGATGGCGCCACGTGAGGAGCCGGAGACAGTCTACCCGAGCCGGGCGGAGCCACTGACCGTGGGCCGACTCCGGCGAGTGGATGCCTCGGCGCGGGGATGCCGGGATCTTCGGCTGCCCAGACGCCCGCCCAATAGGCTGGACGCGTGGCGCACCGCATCTACATCTGCTCCGCCGAGGGCAACACCGGCAAGTCCACCGTGGCGCTCGGCACGCTCGACACACTGTCGAGACGCGCGACGCGAGTGGGGGTGTTCCGCCCGATCGCCCGTTCGACGGCCGAACGCGACTACGTGCTCGAGCTCCTGCTCGCACACGAGGCCGTTGCGCCGCTCGAATACGAGGACGCCATCGGCGTCGGCTACGACGACGTGCACTCCGACCCCGACGGCGCGCTCGCCACGATCGTGCGCCGGTTCAAGGCGGTCGAAGACCGGTGCGACGCCGTCGTCATCCTCGGCTCCGACTTCACCGATGTCGGCAGCCCGACCGAGCTCGCGTACAACGCACGAATCGCGGCAAACCTCGGCGCACCCGTGCTGCTCGTCGTCGGCGGCCGGGTCGGGCAGGGCCAGGGGCGCGGGCGCTCCGAGCGGCTCGGGTACTCCGACGCGCGCACACCCGACGAGCTCGCGCAGCTCACCGAGCTCGCCGTCGAGGAGCTCGAGCGCGAGCACGCGTCGCTGCTCGGCATCGTCGTGAACCGCGCCGACCCCGATCGGCTCGACGAGATCATCAAGACCGTGCGGGTCGTCGGCCGTTGGCAGGGCGCCGCCGCGGGCACCGCGACGCTCGCCGAGGCATCCGTCGCCGTCTGGGCCATTCCCGAAGACCCGTTCCTCGTCGCGCCCTCGATGCGCACGATCATGCAGGCCGTCGACGGCGAGCTCTACGCCGGCGATCCCGACCTGCTGAATCGCGAGGCGCTCGGCGTAGTGATCGCCGCGATGTCGATGGAGAACGTGCTGACCCGGCTCATCGAGGGCTCGGTCGTGGTGGTGCCGGGCGATCGCAGCGAGGTGCTGCTCGGCGTGCTGACCGCGCACGCATCCGCGACGTTCCCGTCGATCTCGGGCATCGTGCTGAACGGCGGCTTCCCGTTGTCCGAACAGGTCGAGCGGCTCATCGACGGGCTCAAGGCGGGCCTGCCGATCATCCGCACCGAGCTCGGCAGCTACGACACCGCCCTCTCGATCACGCACTCGCGGGGCCGCCTCGCCGCCGAGTCGCAGCGCAAGCGCGACACCGCCCTGTCGCTCTTCGAGCAGCACGTCGACGGACCGGCCCTGCTCGACCGCCTCGAGATCGCCCGCCCCGAGGTCGTCACGCCGCTCATGTTCGAGTACGGCCTGCTCGAACGCGCCCGGCACGAGCGCAAGCACATTGTGCTGCCCGAGGGCTACGACGACCGCATCCTGCGGGCCGCCGCGACGCTGCTCGCGCGGGATGTCGCCGAGCTCACGATCCTGGGTGAAGAGATCGAGATCCGCGCCCGCGCCATCGGGCTCGGGCTCGACATCTCGCGCGCGACGGTGCTCTCGAACCACGACCACGTGCTCGTCTACCGGTTCGCCGACGAGTACCAGCGCCGCCGCGCCCACAAGGGCGTCACGCTCGAGCAGGCCCGCGAGACGGTGCAGGACGTCTCGTACTTCGGCACCATGATGGTCGAGCTCGGCCTCGCCGACGGCATGGTGTCGGGGGCGGCGCACACCACGGCGCACACGATCCGTCCGTCGTTCGAGATCATCAAGACGAAGCCGGGCGTCGAGGTCGTCTCGAGCGTGTTCCTGATGGCGCTCGCCGACCGGGTGCTCGTCTACGGCGACTGCGCGATCGTGCCCGACCCCACCTCCGAGCAGCTCGCCGACATCGCGATCTCGTCGGCCGCGACGGCGAAGCAGTTCGGCATCGAGCCGCGTATCGCGATGCTGTCGTACTCGACGGGGGAGTCGGGTTCGGGCGCCGACGTCGACAAGGTGCGCCGGGCGACCGCGCTCGTGCGCGAGCGCGCCCCGCAGCTCGCCGTCGAGGGCCCGATCCAGTACGACGCCGCCGCCGATGCGGCGGTCGCGCGCACGAAACTGCCCGATTCCGATGTCGCCGGTCGTGCGACGGTGTTCATCTTCCCCGACCTGAACACCGGCAACAACACCTACAAGGCGGTGCAGCGCTCATCGGGCGCCGTCGCGATCGGCCCGGTGCTGCAGGGGCTGAAGAAGCCCATCAACGACCTCTCGCGCGGCGCCCTCGTGCAGGACATCGTCAACACCGTGGCCATCACGGCGATCCAGGCGGCGGATGCCTCGTGAGCACCGTCCTCGTCGTCAACTCGGGTTCCTCGTCGCTGAAGTACCAGCTCATCGACCTCGACGGCGGTGACGATCGCCGACTCGCGAGCGGGCTCATCGAGCGCATCGGGCACGACGACGCCCGCGCGGTCCACACGACCACGGCGCATCCGGATGGCGCCCCATTCACCGTCGACGCGCCGGTGGCCGATCATGACGCGGCATTCGCGATGATGCTCGAGGCATTCGAGCAGCACGGCCCGTCGCTCGCCGAGCACGCGCCCGTCGCCGTGGGCCATCGCGTGGTGCAGGGCGGTGCGCGGTTCGTCGAGCCCACGGTGATCACCGAGCTCGTGAAGATCAACATCGACGAGCTCGCGGTGCTCGCGCCGCTGCACAACCCGGCCAACCTCGCGGGCATCGTCGCCGCCCAGCGAGCCTTTCCCGAGGTGCCGCACGTGGCGGTGTTCGACACGGCGTTCCACCAGACGATGCCGCCCGCCGCCTACACCTACGCGATCGACCGTGAGGTCGCCGAACGTCATCGGGTTCGGCGCTACGGATTCCATGGCACCTCGCACCGGTACGTCTCCCGGGCGGCTGCCGAGTTCCTCGACGAGCCGGTGGAGGAGCTGCGCATGATCGTGCTGCACCTGGGCAACGGGGCGTCGGCGTGCGCGGTCGACGGCGGGCGCTCGGTCGAGACGAGCATGGGCATGACGCCGCTCGAGGGGCTCGTCATGGGCACTCGCTCGGGCGACCTCGATCCCGCCGTGCTGGTGCACCTCCAGCGGCGGGCGGGGCTCGACGTCGACGGCATCGACCGGCTGCTGAACTCCCGCAGCGGCATCCTCGGCTTGAGCGGACACGCCGACATGCGCGATCTGGAGTCGGCGCGTGAAGCGGGCGACGAGGCGGCCGCGCTCGCGTTCGAGGTGTACGCGCATCGCATCCGCTCGTATGTGGGCGCCTACGCGGCACAGCTCGGCCGCGTCGACGCGATCGTGTTCACGGCGGGTGTGGGAGAGAACTCGGCGAGTGTGCGCGAGGCCGCGCTCGAGGGCCTCGAAGGGTTCGGCGTCGAGATCGACGATGCGCGCAATCGCGAGCGGCGCGGCGGCGCTCGCCGGATCTCGACTGATGCCTCGCGCACGGCGGTGCTCGTCGTGCCCACCGATGAGGAGCTCGAGATCGCCCGCCAGACCCTCGCAACCGTCGAGGCCTGACCCCCACAGATTTACAAGAAGCATTGTGCAAGAACACTTGTGCAACGGATCTTGCGGAATTATCCTGAGGGCATGGCTGACCCGACGAATTCCATCGACCTGCATGACGCGGGCCCCATGCGCGCCTTGGCGCACCCGCTGCGCCTGCGCATGCTCGGCCTCCTCCGCGTCGAGGGGCCGCAATCGGTGGGCCGGCTCGCCGAGGCGACCGGCGTGGCATCCGGCTCGGTGAGCTATCACCTCGCGACCCTTGCCAAGTACGGGTTCGTGATCCCGGCACCCGAGCTGGAACGCGACGGCCGCGAGCGGTGGTGGAAGGCGGCGCACGAGATGACCACCTCGCAGTCGGCCGAGTTCCTCGACGACCCCGAGCGGCGTGAGGCCGACGAGGCGATGCGCAGGGCGGTGCTCGACTCCTATCACCGCGAGCTCCTCCGGTCACTCGACGCCGAGCTCGCCCTCGAACCCGAGTGGGTCGCGGCATCCGACTCGAGCGACGGAGGCGCCCACCTCACGCTCGACGAGTTCCGCGAGCTCGGCGCCGAGCTCGAGGCGCTCCGCGAGAAGTGGTGGGGCTACGGCCGCACCCCGAGGCCGGGCACCCGCCCGGTGCGCTGGATCACCCACGTCTTCCCCCGGAGCGAGCCGTGAGCGAGGCCACGACGACCACGGCCAGGGGGCCTGCGGCGACGGATGCCCCGCGCCGGCGCCTGCCCATCTTCGCCCTGTTCGCCGCGCAGCTGTTCTCGCTCTCGGGCAACGCGATCGCCATGATCGCGATCCCGATCATCGCTCTCACCGAGACCGGATCCCCGCTCGCGGCGGGCGTCGCCGGCGTCTTCGCGACGGTGCCGCTCATCATCGGCGGCGCGCTCGGCGGGGTGCTCGTCGACCGGTTCGGCTACCGCGTCTCGTCGGTGGTCGCCGACCTCGCGAGCGGTCTCACGGTGCTCGCCATCCCGGTGCTCGCGGCGACGGTGGGGCTCCACTTCGGCGTGCTCCTCGCCCTCGTCTTCCTCGGCGGGCTGCTCGACGCACCCGGCGACACCGCGAAGACCGTGCTGATGCCCGACCTCGCCGTGCTCGCCCGCATGCCGCTCGCCCGTGCCGCGGGCGTGCAGTCCACCGTGCAGCGCACGGCGACGCTGGTCGGTGCGGGCATCGCGGGGACGCTCGTCGCGCTCGCCGGTCCGATGCCCGCGCTCGTGGTCGATGCGACCGGGTTCGCGCTGTCGGCCGCACTCGTGGGGCTCTTCGTGCCGCGTCACGCCGAGGCATCCGATGCCGATGCGAGCGAGCACTCGGGGGGCGGTTTCGTCGCGGGCATCCGGTTCATCGCCCGCTCGCCGCTGCTCCGCGCCATCGTGCTCCTCGTCACGCTCACGAACGCGATCGACGCGGCGGGCATGACCGTGCTGAAGCCCGTCTACGCGACCGACGTGCTCGGCGACCCTGCGATGCTCGGGTTCATGGTCGGATGCTTCGCCGCCGGCGCCCTCAGCGGCTCGGCGCTCTTCGGGGCGTTCGGTCATCGGTACTCGGGGCGGCTGATGTTCGCGAGCTGCTTCGTGCTCGCCGGTGCGCCGCCGTACCTCGCGATGGCCCTCGGGGCACCGATTCACGTGCTCCTGCCGATCCTCGCGGCCGCCGGACTCGCAGCCGGTGCGCTCAACCCCATGATGTCGACGGCGATGTACGGCCTCGTGCCCGACGGCATGCGAGCGCGCGTGTTCGGGGCGACGACCGCCGGGGTCGTGGCATCCATGCCCATCGGCGCCTTCGCGGGCGGCCTCGCGGTGGAGCAGCTCGGTCTCGTTCCGACCCTCGCCGCGTGTGCGGTGCTCTACCTTCTGCTGGGGTCGAGCCCGCTCTACATCCGCGCCTTCTCGGGACTGTCCGCAGCGCGCACCCCTACCGGGGTACGGGGTCAAGATGGCTCGACCGTGTGATGTGATTCACAGCGGTGGCCTCGTACGCTCGGACGACGGTCGATCCCCGGCCGTGAAGCACACGCACCCGAAGCGTTCGTCTGGAATCTCATTCGTGCACTCGGCCGAGGAGATGAGTGCACGTGAGCCTGCTGGTCGTAGAACGCCCCGACGGTGCCGAGGGCACCATGTCGCCAGTCATCCGCACGGCGGGCCGACGGCGTGACGAGGTCGATCCGGCGCAGAGCGGTTTCGCGCAGCTCTCTCGCCAGATCAAGGCCGAGGGGCTGCTCGACCGATTCGTGGGCTTCTACGTGCGCAAGGCGATCTTCTGGGCGATCGTGGGCGGGGCGGCCGTCGCCGCATCCTTCGCCATCGGCGACTCGTGGTGGCAGCTCGTCATCGCCGGAGCGCTCGGCGTGGTCTTCACCCAGTTCGCGTTCATGGCACATGAAGCCTCGCACCGGCAGGTGTTCCTCTCGGGGCCCGCGAACGACTGGGCCGGCCTGTTCCTCGCCAACCTCGTCGTCGGCATCAGCTACAGCTGGTGGATGAACAAGCACACCCGCCATCACGGCAACCCCAACGTGATCGGCCGTGATCCCGACATCGTGAAGGACACGATCTCCTTCCTCGAAGAGGATGCCGCGCAGAGCCGCGGGCTCGTTCGGGTCATCACGCGCAAGCAGGGGTATCTCTTCTTTCCGCTGCTGCTGCTCGAGGGCATCAACCTGCACGTGCACGGCATCCGCCACGTGTTCGGGAAGGCACCGGTCAAGCGCCGCCGACTCGAGATCGCGCTCATCGCGGTGCGACTCATCGTGGTCGTCGCCCTCATCTTCTGGGCGTTCCCGCCGCTCCTGGCGGCCGCCTTCCTGCTGGTGCAGCTCGGCGTCTTCGGCGTCTACATGGGTGCATCGTTCGCGCCGAACCACAAGGGCATGCCGCTCATCCCACGAGGCACCCGCGTCGACTTCCTCGAACGCCAGGTGCTGACGAGTCGCAACATCCGCGGCGGATGGTTCATCGACTCGTTCATGGGCGGACTCAACTACCAGGTGGAGCACCACCTCTTCCCGAGCATGGCGCGACCCGCGTTGGCACGAGCGCAACAGATCGTGCGCGAGCACTGTCGGGCGAACGACGTGCGCTACACCGAGACGGGCCTCATCGAGTCGTACACGATCGTGATCGCCTACCTCAACCGCGTCGGACTCGCCGCGCGCGACCCGTTCGACTGCCCCATGATCAACTCGTATCGCCGCCGCGACTGAGCGCGGCGAACGATCGTCGATCAAGCCGGGACGCAGGTCGCAGCGCCGATTGTCAACGGCCACGTCGCGAGTCTGGCGACCCGTGGCGACGTCCAGTTGCCGACCTTCGACTCCACTGCGATCGCCGCTTGCGTGCTGAGGATGCCGCCGAGCAGGCCGATGTTGTAGGTCGTCGTGTAGACGCCGCCGGCATCGGGCCCCGCCGTCGTCGCTCCCGTGGTGATCGGGAGCAAGTTGGGGATAGCGCCGTTGTTCGAGTAGTACAGGTTGAGATTCGTCGGCACGGTATAGCCGCTCCCGACGGGGAACGACCAGCGGAGCGACAGCGTCGGCGTGACGACGTTGCCCCCTGCCGTGCAGCTGACGATGGTCGGGGTCCCGACCGCCAGGGCGGTGAACGAGCCCGTCGCCGACTCGCCGGCAAACCATGCCGCTTCGGTCTGTGCCGCTGAACCCGCGCTGCCGACCGAGCCGACTGCGACCATGAGCGCGCACCCCGCGAGCAGCGCGGCGGCCCGGGTCATCCGACTCATCATGGCGTCCTCCGCCTGCGGGCAGCGGTGGTGAGCGAGACCACAGCACCGCCGATGACGGCTGCGGCCGCGATCGCCAGGAGTGGCGCGACATCGACGCCGCTCGCGGCGATGGCACCACTTCCGTCGGTGCCCACGGACTCGCCGAATCCCTCGGCCGACACGGTGAACTCGCTGAGGACCGGGAGCTCCGAGCCCGCATCGCTCATGCGGGTCTCCACGCGAAGCCAGCGCTCCTCGGTGTCGGCCATGGTTCCGAGGTCGAATGTGTCGCGCTCGCCGAGTCCGGTCGTCGGCACCAGTACCGACTCGCCGTCGCAGCGGCCGTCGGCGGTGCGATGGTCGCATGCCGTGACAGTCACCTCCAGCACCGGATTCGCCGAGCCTGCTGCGGTGAGCGAGATTCGCACGGTACCGGGCGACGGCGCTTCCGCCTCGACGCCGACGATCCACACCGCGCTCTCGCCGGCTCCGAGCGTCGCCATCTCCGCCGCATCGCCGATCGACGTGAGCCGGATCACCTCGCCCTGCACGACGGCCTCCGTGCTCGCGGCCGCCGCCCGATCGACCGGCCCCGAGAGGGGGATCACGGCGATCGCGGCGACCGCGGCGATGGACAGGGCTGAGTGGGCCGCCGAGGTCGCTCGCGCGGCACCGGTGTGCGGCGGGGCAGGCGACTCGCGATGCCGGCCGCATCCACCTCGCGGTGTCCGCGGCCAGAACGCCCAGACGACGAGCGTGGTCGCGCCGAGCGTGAGCCCGCCGAGCACGAGCGGTTGGCCGAGCGCCGCGATCGTCGTGGCGATGCCCGGTATGGCGAACAGCACGACGCGCACCGTGGTGACGCGGTAGGGCATCGGATCGTCGACCGGGTTCGCATCGCCGCGAAGGGTCAGCTCCCGCTCTGCTCCCGGGCCCGAGATCGCGACGACCCGGTGCGTCACCGGCAGCTTGCCGGGTCGATCGACGGTGACGACGTCGCCGATGTCCACCGATGCCGCCGGCACCTCGCGCACGAGGGCGGCCGCCCCCGCGGGAATCGCGGGAGACATCGACCCGGTCTTGAACAGCATGATCGACACGTCGAACGCGACGGCCGCCACGACGAGCGCGATGCAGACGGCGCCGCCCGCGGCGGCGATCGTCATGAGCACATCGCCGACGACGGATGCCGCGCTGCGCCGCCTCCTCACCGGAGCCCCTACGACGCCGACGCGGACGTGAACGCCCAGGTGACGGTGCCGGTGCGGCCTTGCGTCGTATTCGGGGCATCCGTCTTCAGCCGGATCTGGAAGCAGAACCGCACCGTGTTCGCCGCGTTCGCCGAGAGTGCACCCTGCACGCCGACAGGCACCGTCGTCACCGCGACGTAGGCCCCGGCGTACGTGGCGGCGGCGCACGTGGTCGTCGTGGCGGTCACCGCGACGCGGTACTCGAGCTGCCCGGTCAACTGGCTGTCGCCGGCCGGGACGGCCGAGGTCAGCACCGAGGTGCCGCCCACCGTGCTCGCGAGGGCCGGCGGGTCAGCCGGTCCTGTGGTGCGCACGTCGAGTCCAGCGGTGAACAGCGCGCCCGGAGACATGCCGGTCGCCGCGAATGTCAGCGTAGCCGGCGTCTGGTCATGGCTGGCGAATGTCGCATCGGTCGAGTTCTTCGAAACGGTGTCGAAGACGCTCGACCCGAACATGCCGGTGGCGTTCTCCGCATCGTTCCAGGCCGCGAGGGTGGCGGTCGCACCGACGCCCAGCACGAGACCGCCGGCGAGCACGGCGCGCCAGCGTCCAGGCAGTGCTGCCCGAACGAAGGAGCCGCGATGCCGTGCCACGGGGTGCCTACGGCAACGTTGCGGTCGACGTTGCGGCGAACTCCCACGTGACGGCGCCGGTCTGGCTCGGATCGAGCCCCACCCCTGCGGTCACAGCGAAGCAGAGGTACAGCGGAGTCGTGACGGCGGCGAGGTCGAACACGGCCGTCGGCCCGCTCGCGGTCGTCGCGGCATCCGTCACGAGTGCCGCACCCGTCGTCGTCTCGTCGCAGCCGAATGCCGTCGGCTCGATGAGCGTGTAGGTGAGGTCGGCCGCGATCGCTGCAGCACTCAACGCCTCGATCGTGACGTCGGCGGCGTTCGTCGACCCGGCCTCCAGTTGCACGGCGAACGGCGCGTACACGGTGTCACCCGGCGCAAGCGCGTCGGCGTCGACTTCGAACACGAGCGTCTTGCCCGGCGACTCCGGACTGCTCGAGAACGTCGAGCCGTCGAGACTGCCCTCGATGCCGAACTGGCCGGATCCGAAGGTGCCGGTGGCGAACTCGGAGTCGTTCCATGCTGCGAGCGTGATGGCGGCTCCGACGCCGAGCACGAGCCCACCGGCGATGATCGCCATCGTCCTGCGACGGCGGTCGCCGCCGCCTGTCCGCTCCGCTGTCGTCGCGTGGTCGATTGGCGTTTCCATGTTGTCCCCCGATTGTGGAATCCATCGCCATGCCCCCATCGCGATGAGCCCGAGCATAGGCGCTTTCCACCGTCGCGGGTCGAGGGGGCGCCCCTGCGCTCGAAATCCGCGCCGAACTGGGGAAATGTGCGTCGTGTGCCCTTCACGAGGACCGCGATGGGCGTCGGCCGACACCCGTTCAGGGGGCATTCCTGCAAATCGTTCGTGTACCCCGATGCGAGCACCTACGTTGAACGCGGATGGCGCTGTCAGCATCGTCATCTGCCGGCTGGAGCGCGCGAGTTCACCGCGTGAGGCATTGTGGTCGACGTGACGGCCATCGGAAGTGAGGTGTGCGGCGACGCCACCCTGCCCGATGCCTTCACCTCCCTCGCTCCGGGCGCTGCTGGGGCGGGGACGATCGCATCGACGGGTGTCGACCTCGACGGCGCGGCGGGTATCGCGGGCGGCGTCCTGCTGCTCGGAGTGCTCGCGCTGCTCATCGCACGGCGTCGCACTGCATGCACAACAGGGAGTCCGGGCGGCGGTCGCCCCCGGGCACCCTGTCGCTGCGTGTCAGCGTTGCAGTCGCGCGCAGTCGATGCAGAGTTCGGCGGTCGGTCGCGCGTCGAGCCGCGCCACCGCGATGCGCTTGCCGCAGTTCGCACAGACGCCGTAGCTGCCGTCGGCGATGCGTGCGAGCGCACGGTCGACCTCGGCGAGCTCGGCTCGAGCGTCGGCGAGCACGGCGGTGCGCTGCGACCATTCCTGGGTCATCGTCGGGCCCTCGGGATCGTGCTCGTCGTCGGCGGAGGCATCCGATCTGGCGGCCCGCACCTCGCTCATCGCGTCGGCGAATTCGGCGAATCGCTCCTCGGCGTCGGCGCGCTCCCTGAGGAGCTTCGCCTGGAATCGCTCGAGCTGCGCGGGCGTCATCGTCACGGTCATCACGTCCCCTTCCGGTCCCCGCATCGTACGCCCGGGACATCCGGCCGCGGTGTCAGACGCGGCAACTACGATTGAGGCGTGGTCACCGCCCTCTATCGCCGCTACCGGCCCGAGACGTTCGCCGAGATGATCGGCCAGTCCCAGGTGACGGAGCCGCTCATGACGGCGCTCCGCACCGATCGCGTCAATCACGCGTACCTCTTCAGCGGCCCTCGCGGCTGCGGCAAGACGACGTCGGCGCGCATCCTCGCGCGCTGTCTCAATTGCGCAGAGGGCCCAACGGATGTCCCGTGCGGCGTGTGCCCGAGCTGCATCGAGCTCTCCCGGGGCGGCGGCGGCTCGCTCGACGTCGTCGAGATCGACGCGGCCTCGCACAACGGCGTCGACGACGCGCGCGACCTCCGCGAGCGCGCGGTGTTCGCGCCGGCTCGCGACCGCTACAAGATATTCATCCTCGACGAGGCGCACATGGTGACGCCGCAGGGCTTCAACGCGCTGCTGAAGCTCGTCGAAGAGCCGCCCGAGCACATCAAGTTCATCTTCGCCACGACTGAGCCCGACAAGGTGCTCGGCACGATTCGCTCGCGCACGCACCACTATCCCTTCCGGCTCGTTCCGCCCGCGCCGATGCTCGAATACGTGCAGCAGCTCTGCACCGAAGAGGGTGTCGAGGTCGCACCGGGCGTGCTGCCGCTCGTCGTGCGCGCCGGCGGCGGGTCGCCCCGTGACACCCTCTCGCTGCTCGACCAGCTCATCGCCGGCTCCGAAGGGCCCACCATCGACTACGAGCGCGCCGTCGCGCTGCTCGGCTACACGCACGGGGCACTGCTCGACGAGGTCGTCGACGCGATCGGCGCGAGAGACGCCGCCGGCGCGTTCGCCGCGGCCGACCGCGTGGTGCAGACCGGGCAGGACCCTCGGCGATTCGTCGAAGACCTGCTCGAGCGCCTCCGCGACCTCATCGTCGTCGCCGCATCCTCGCCCACCACGGCGGCGGCCGTGCTGCGGGGCGTGCCCGAAGACGAGCTCACCCGCATGGCCGCGCAGGCGGCCGCATTCGGTCAGGCCGAACTGTCGCGCGTTGCCGACCTCGTGAACCAGACGCTCACCGAGATGACCGGCGCCACGTCGCCGCGATTGCACCTCGAGCTCATGCTCGCTCGCGTGCTCGTGCCGTCATCCGACGACACCGAGCGCGGGGCCCTCGCCCGTGTCGAACGGCTCGAGCGCCGCGTCGGCGTGAGCGATGCCTCGACCGATGCCGCGGTCGCGGCGTCGCCCGAGCGTCCCGCCGTGAAGCAGCAGCCCGCGGCACGAACCGCAGCGGCGTCGACGTCGCCGCGATCGAACTCGGCGGTCGCCGGGGCCGGTCCGGCGGGGGCAGCGGCGGGCGCGTCCGAGGGCGGGGTCGATGCGCCGACAACAGAGTCTGCGCCTGCTCCCGGACCCACTCCCGCGCGCACCGCGGGCGCGTCGGGTGCCGCTCCCGAATCCGTCGCGCCGGTCGCGCCGCCCGCGGCATCCGCTCCGGTGCAGCCGGTGGGGCCGGTCACGCTCCAGCAGGTGCGCGACGCGTGGCCCGAGGTGCTCGCATCGCTGCAACGGACGAAGCGCAGTGCCTGGATGGTCGCATTCACGGCGCAGGTGCGCGAGTTCCGCGACGGCGACGTGCTCGTGCTCACCTTCCCGAGCGAGCACGATGTCGCAGGCTTCCGCGGCGGTGCACCCGGCCAGAGCGTGAGTGAGCTCCTGCGCGGCGCCATCATCGAGGTGCTCGGCGTTCGCGTGAAGTTCATCGCGAGGGTCGAGGGTTCCGGCGGCGGCCCGGCGCCAGCCGCACCCGATGTCGACGCGCCGGGCGGCGGGCATGCCGTGCCGCAGGCACCCCGCGACGCTGCCCCGGCGGCCACGGCGCTTCCGAGCGCCCCCACGACCGCAGCCTCGGCCACGGGCCGGCCGGCGGCCACCACCGCATCGGCGCCGACATCCTCGGGCCGCACGGCGAAGCGTGCGCCGGCCTCGACCGCTCCCGCCGAGCCCGTCGATTCGTGGGCGACGGTGGCGATTCCCACCGATCCCGACGTCGAGTCGAGCGGCACCTCGGCCGCGGCGGCGGTTTCGACCCCGCGCACCGCCACGGCGGTCGCGGAGCGCGAACCCGAACCGTCCGTCACCGCGCGATCGCGCCCGGCCGGTCCGGGCCCCGCGCCCGCCGATGCGCCGGTCCCCGTGGCAGACGACGTTCCCGTGCCAGACGACGCCGAGGCGCCGCCCGAAGACGACGAGCCGCCGTTCGACCCGGGTCCCGAGCCAGAGGTCGTCGTCGAGGCGTCCGTGCCCGTGCGCCCGATGCGTTCGAGTGCACGCGGCGCACGCGGCGCCGATGCATCGGCCGCTGGCGGCGGTATTCAGCGCTACGGCGAGGCCGTCGTACGCGAGGTGCTCGGCGCGACCTTCCTCGAAGAGGTCGAAGCGCCGGCACGTCCCGGCTTCGGGGAGCGTGGGTAGCCCGTGTACGAAGGCATCGTCCAAGAGCTGATCGACGAGCTCGGCCGGCTCCCCGGCATCGGCCCCAAGTCGGCTCAGCGCATCGCATTCCACATCGTGCAGACCGAGCACTTCGACGTGAGCCGGCTCGCCGAGATCCTCATGCAGATCCGCGAGAAGGTGCGGTTCTGCGAGATCTGCGGCAACGTCTCCGAAGAGGCGACCTGCTCGATCTGCCGCGACCCGCGGCGAGACCCTGCACTCATCTGCGTCGTCGAAGAGGCGAAAGACGTGGTCGCCATCGAGCGCACGCGTGAGTTCCGCGGGCTCTACCACGTGCTCGGCGGCGCCATCAGCCCCATCGACGGCATCGGGCCCGATGAGCTCCGCATCCGGCAGTTGATGCAGCGTCTCGCCGACGCCACGGTCACCGAGGTCATCATCGCGACCGACCCGAACCTCGAGGGCGAGGCGACCGCCACCTACCTCAGCCGGCTCCTCACGACTCTCGAGATCCGCGTCACCCGGCTCGCCTCGGGGCTGCCCGTGGGCGGCGACCTCGAGTACGCCGACGAGGTCACCCTCGGGCGTGCCTTCGAGGGCCGGCGCGTCGTCACCTGACCCGGCCCCTTGACGCTCACTCCGACCGGGTCTAGAACGGAAGGCATGGCGAACCGGGGATCGGAATGGGTCGCGGACTACGTGTCCGCGTGGGAGTCGAACGATCCCAGCGAGATCGGCGCGCTCTTCACCGACGACGCCGAGTACCTCACGAGCCCCGACGCCGAGCCACGTCGCGGGCGCGACGCCATCGTCGCCGGCTGGCTCGAAGACCACGACGAGCCGGGCACGTGGAGCTTCGACTGGGAGGTCATCCACGAATCGCCCGAGCTCGTCCTCGTGCAGGGGCGCACCGACTATCCCGCCGAGCGGATCTACCTCAACCTCTGGGTGATCCGACTCGACGAATTCGGCCGCGCGACGTCGTTCACCGAGTGGTACATGCCGCGAGAGCACTGAGCACGGCGCCGAGTCGGGGCGCCTCCGTCAGCGCAGCACCTCGACGAGCACGACCCACGCCCTGGCGATGGCGGTCACGATCGCGAGCACCGACCCGATCGCGGCGGCGGTGAGGCCGGGGGCGTCGACCAGCCATCGAGGGCCCCACCATGACCGCACTCTACCCGCGCCGTCACATAGCCGGACGCGCATGCGCCCCGCCATATGATGGTTGCTCCGGCGCCGACCACCCGAGCGGCCGCCAGCGACACCACCCCTGGGAGACCACGTGAGCTTGATCGTGCAGAAGTTCGGCGGGTCATCCGTCGCCGACGCCGAGAGCATCAAGCGGGTCGCCAAGCGCATCGTCGAGACCCGCAAGGCGGGCAACGACGTCGTCGTCGCGGTGTCCGCCATGGGCGACACGACCGACGAGCTCCTCGACCTCGCCAACGAGGTCAGCCCCATGCCCGCGCCGCGCGAACTCGACATGCTGCTCTCGGCCGGCGAGCGCATCTCCATGGCGCTCCTCGCGATGGCGATCAAGAGCATGGGCCACGAGGCCCGCTCCTTCACGGGCAGCCAGGCCGGCATGATCACGGACGCCACGCACGGCGCCGCGCGCATCGTCGACGTCACTCCCGTGCGACTCCGCGAGGCCCTCGACGAGGGAGCGGTCGTCATCGTCGCCGGGTTCCAGGGCTTCAACCGCGACACCCGCGACATCACGACGCTCGGCCGGGGCGGCAGCGACACCACCGCCGTCGCGCTCGCCGCGGCCCTCGAGGCCGACGTGTGCGAGATCTACACCGACGTCGACGGGGTGTTCACATCCGACCCGCGCGTCGTGCGCCGAGCACGCAAGCTCGACAAGATCACGAGCGAGGAGATGCTCGAGCTCGCGGCATCCGGAGCCAAGGTCCTGCACATCCGCGCGGTCGAATACGCGCGTCGGCACGGCGTGACCCTGCACGTGCGTTCGTCGTTCAACAACAGCGAGGGGACGATCGTCTACGACCCCTCGCGTCTTCCCGAAGGAGCAACTGTGGAAGAGTCCGTCATCGCCGGTGTCGCGGTCGACCTGACCGAGGCCAAGATCACGGTCGTCGGCGTTCCCGACCGGCCCGGCGTCGCCGCGAAGATCTTCAAGATCGTCGCGGGCGCCAACGCCAACGTCGACATGATCGTGCAGAACGTGTCGGCCGCGTCGACCGGACGCACCGACATCTCGTTCACGCTCCCGAAGTCCGACGGCGAACGCACGCTCACCGCGCTCGCGGGCGCGCAGGACGCCATCGGCTTCCTGTCGCTGCAGTACGACGACCAGATCGGCAAGCTCTCGCTCGTCGGCGCCGCCATGCGCTCGGCGACGGGCGTGTCGGCCAGGCTCTTCGAGGCCCTGTACGAGGCCGGCATCAACATCGAGATGATCTCGACGAGTGAGATCCGCATCTCGGTCGTCACGCGAGCCGACAGCGTGCATGGCGCCGCGCGTGCCGTGCACACGGCGTTCGAGCTCGACGGCGACGACGAGGCGATCGTGCACGCCGGCACCGGGCGCTGACCCGGCGCGACCGGGCACTGACCCGGCGCGACCGGGCACTGACCGAGCTCTGACCGGGCGGATGTCGCACCGCCGATCGTCGAGATCCGTGCCGATCACGGGGTGATCCTGCCAAGATTCCGCGAACGGCCGCTCCGAACCGCGAGTGCTGGGACAATGGAAGAACGCTTTCCGACGGCTCGCCGTCGGACGATGGAGGGGTACACGTGGGCAACACCAACGGAGTGAACATCGGCGTCGTCGGCGCCACCGGCCAGGTCGGCGCGGTCGTGCGGCGCCTGCTCGAGGAACGCGACTTCCCGGTCGCCTCGATCCGCTACTTCGCGTCGGCCCGCTCGGCGGGCTCGACGCTGCCCTGGAAGGGCCAAGAGATCGTCATCGAAGACGCGTCGACGGCCGACCCGAGCGGCCTCGACATCGCGATCTTCTCCGCGGGTGCCACGACCTCGAAGGCGCAGGCGCCGCGGTTCGCCGCCGCCGGCGTCACCGTCATCGACAACTCGAGCGGCTTCCGCATGGACCCCGAGGTCCCGCTCGTCGTCAGCGAGGTGAATCCCCACGCGATCGACGGGGCCGTGAAGGGCATCATCGCCAACCCGAACTGCACGACCATGGCCGCCATGCCGGTGCTGAAGGTGCTGCACGACGAGGCCGGCCTCGAGCGACTCATGGTCTCGACGTACCAGGCGGTGTCGGGCGCCGGGCTCGCGGGCGGCGAAGAGCTGCTCGAGCAGGCCCGCGCGGCACTCGAGCAAGACACCATCGGGCTCGTGCACGACGGGGCATCCGTCGCCTTCCCCGCTGCCGACAAGTTCCCGCGCACGATCGCGTTCGACGTGATCCCGCTCGCCGGCTCCATCGTCGACGACGGCGACTACGAGACCGACGAGGAGAAGAAGCTCCGCAACGAGAGCCGCAAGATCCTCGAGCTCCCGGGCCTCCGCGTCGCGGGCACGTGCGTGCGCGTGCCGGTCTTCACGGGTCACTCGCTCTCCATCCACGCCGAGTTCGCGAATGCGATCACGCCCGAGCGTGCCACCGAGCTGCTGGCGGATGCCCCGGGCGTCGCGCTCTCCGACGTGCCCACGCCGCTGCAGGCCGCCGGCAACGACCCGAGCTACGTCGGGCGCATCCGTCAAGACCAGTCCGCCGCCGAGGGCAAGGGCCTCGTGCTCTTCATCTCGAACGACAACCTGCGCAAGGGTGCAGCGCTGAACGCGGTGCAGATCGCCGAGCTCGTCGCCGCGAAGCTGCCGGCGGCGGTGTAGCCGCCGCGGTTCCGCAGGAGCGCTGAGCGGATGCGGGCGACGAGCGGGCAGCGGTCGCGGTCGTGGCGACGACCGTCGCTCGGCTCGGCCCGCGCCGCCGTGCCGCTGGTGGTGCTCGCGTGCCTTGCGCTTGCCGGCTGCGCGTGGTCGGCGTCCGACCCGGATGAACCGGTTCCGCCGTCCGACGGCGCGACGATCGCCGCCTTCTACGGCGATTCGTATACCCGCGGAACGGGCGCGACCGCGCCCGAGCGCCGAT
Organism: Agromyces ramosus; assembly: GCF_030817175.1. Classification (NCBI taxonomy): domain Bacteria; kingdom Bacillati; phylum Actinomycetota; class Actinomycetes; order Micrococcales; family Microbacteriaceae; genus Agromyces; species Agromyces ramosus. The sequence continues at coordinate 3,008,703 of NZ_JAUSYY010000001.1, forward strand.
GGTCGACGATCGTGTGCGACGAGCGAGGCTGGTACGAGTTCAATCCCAGCGTCGATGGGCTCGGGTTCGTGAACAACCGCGGCCTCGCCCTCGAGGGTGATCTCGTCGACCAGATCGTCGCCCACGAACCGCCACCCGACATCGTGATCGTGACCATGGGGCTGAACGACAACTTCTCGATGCCGTCCCGCGCCGACGAGATCGAGGCCGCGATCGAGGAGGACCTCGAGCGCTTCCGCACGGAGCTGCCCGATGCTCGGGTCGTCGTCGTCGAGCCGTTCTGGCACCAGGACGACCGCCCCGACTCGGTCGAGCAGATCATCGAATGGGTCGAGGCGGCGGCCGAGCGCGTGGGTGCCGACTACATCGACGGGGCGTCGCGGTGGCTCGAGGGGCATCCGGAGTGGATGGCCGACGACGTCATCCACCCGAACGACGAGGGCTACGCGCAGATCGCCGAGCGCATGGACGCAGAGCTCGAGCAGCTCGGCCTCTGATTCCGGCTACCGAGCCGGCGTCGCATCGCTGCCTCCTCGCGCTCTCCAACGCGCGAGCGAACCGGAATGTCCGCTTCGATCTTGACTCTTCTGAGTTTTGTATACAGAATACCGAGCGACGCAAGTTCCCGAGCCCGCTCCCGGGCCGGCCCCTGCAATGATGAAAGAGGTGGCGGAATGCCCCGCGCGAACTCGAAGATGAGGCGCCTTCTGGCGATCGGTGCCGCCGGCGCCGTAGCAATCGGCCTGGCAGCGTGCAGCGGCGGTGGAGGTGCATCCGATGCCAGTACCGTGGTCTGGTCGACGTGGGGAACTCCCGAGGAGCTCACCCGCTTCGAGGAGTTCAACGCCGAGTTCATGGAGCGCCACCCCGACATCAAGGTCGAGCTGCAGCCGGTGGCCAGCTACTCCGACTACCACTCGAAGCTCCTCGCCCAGCTGACGAGCAACACCGCACCCGACGTGTTCTACATCGGCGACGACAAGATCGGGCAGTTCGTCGACGCGAAGGTGCTCAAGCCGTTGACCGAGCTCATGGAGTCCGACGCGAGCGAGACCAAGCCCGACGACTTCTTCCCGGGCCTCTTCGGCGCCGCCGAGCTCGACGGCGAGATCTACGCCGCCCCGAACGACTCGAACCCCGACGTGCTCTGGTACGACAAGCAGGCACTCGAGGCGGCCGGCGTCACCGAGGACCCCGCCACGCTCGCCGAGAACGGCGAGTGGACGACGGCGAAGTACCTCGAGATGAACGACAAGCTCGCCGCCGCGGGCCTCACCGGCTCGATGTTCTGGAATTACTGGGCCACGCACTACAGCTGGATCTCGTCGCAGGGCGGGACTGCCTACGACGACTCGGGCTTCGTCGGCAACACCGACTCCACCACGGTCGAGGCCGTCGAAACGCTCGGAAGCTACTTCCAGGACGGCACGTTCGTCGTGGCCGACTCGATGCCCGAGGGTGCTGGAGCCGACAGCGTCTTCGTGACCCACAAGGCCGGGTTCTTCTCGCAGGGCCGGTACACGATCGGCACCGTCATGAGCGCGGGTGAGCAGGACAGCTACGACATCGTGCGCTGGCCGACTCCCGACGGGCAGGCCGCCCCCACCGGCGTCGCCACGTCGTACCTCGCGATCAACGGCAAGACGAAGGCGGAGGACGCCGCCTTCACATTCTGGACCGAGTTCCTCTCGGCGGAGGGGCAGGTCTTCCGCCTGCAGGGCGGCGGCAACGCCGTTCCGTCGATCAAGGGCGCCGACGAGGTCGTGCTCGAAGACGGTTACCCCGCGCACGCGCAGACCTTCCTCGACATGCGTGACATCGGGTTCGAGGACTACGCCGCCGAGGCCGTCGTTCCCGGCCTCTCGACCGACGTCAGCGACCTGTTCCTGAAGCTCTACGAGGGCAAGGCCGACGCGCAGGGCACGCTCGACGCGGTCGCCGACCTCGTCGCCGAGAAGTCGGGCGAGTGAGCAGCACCATGACCGTCGCGACGGATGACATCGTGGCCGCCTCGGCCCGGTCGTCTGCGCAACCCGCACCATCCGCGCGGGGCGGGCTCCGGAAGGAGTCCGCCTGGCGGCGGCGCGACCGCCGCTGGGGCTACGTCTTCATCGGCCCGCAGGTGCTGGGCATGGCCGTGTTCGTGCTGCTGCCCTTCACCGCGAGCCTCGTGCTCGCGTTCGCCTCGTGGGACGGCCTGACCGAGCTCACCTGGGTCGGCCTCGAGAACTTCACCGCCCAGCTGCAGGATGAGCTGCTGCTCCGCTCGATCGTGAACACGCTGCTCATCGCGCTGATCACGGTGCCGATCGGGCTCGGGCTCGCGGTGGTCGTCGCCGTGGCGCTCGAGAAGCTGAAGACACGCACCCTCTACCTGATCCTGTTCTTCGCGCCGGTCGTGACGAGCACGGTCGCCGTCGCGATGATCTGGCAGCAGATGCTGCGCGCCGACGGGGTGCTGAGCGAGACCATCTCCAAGGTGTTCGGCATCGCGCCGCCCGACTGGCTCGGCGATCCCGCACTCGCACTGCTCTCGGTGTGCATCATCTCGATCTGGTCGTCGCTCGGCCTGAACGTGATCATCTTCCTGGCCGGCTTGCAGAACATCTCGCCGTCGGTCATCGAGGCGGCGCGCATCGACGGCGCCGGCGCCTGGCGGTTGTTCCGGAGCATCCGGATGCCCCTGCTCTCGCCGATCATCTTCTTCTCGTCGATCGTGGCGTTCATCTCGTCGTTGCAGACCTTCGACACGGTGTTCGTGCTCACCGCCGACGCCGGGCCCGACAATGCGACGCGCACGATCGTGTACCACATCTACGATCTCGGGTTCGGGCGATTCGAGTTCGGACCGTCGAGCGCGGCATCCGTGATCCTGCTGCTGCTCACGCTCGTGATCACCGCCATCCAGTTCGGCGCACAGAAGAAGTTCGTGCACTACGAGGACGAGGCAGCATGACCGCCGCAGACATCGAGACCGCCCTCGTCGGCCGGCCCGACCTCGAGCACCCGCCCAGAGGCGCCACGAGCGGCAGGCGTCGCGCCGGTGCGACGGCCCTGCACCTCGCGCTGGTCATCGCGGGCGTCGCGATGGTGTTCCCCTTCGCGTGGATGCTCATCACCTCGTTCAAGACGCTCCCGCAGCTGCTGCAGGATCCGCTGAGCTTCTGGCCGGCACCGTGGACCGTCGACAACTACGTCGAGGCGTGGAATGCGGTGCCGTTCGGCCAGGCCTACGTCAACAGCATCTACATCGCGGTACTCGCCGTGGTCGGCACCCTGCTCACGGCGTCGATGGCGGGGTACGCGTTCGCGCGCATCCGCTTTCGAGGCAGCCGCGTGATCTTCATCGTGTTCCTCGCGACGCAGATGATCCCGAAGCAGGTCACGCTGATCCCGTTCTACCTGCTGATGAGCCAGTTCGGATGGGTCGACTCCCACCTCTCGCTCATCGTGCCGGCGATGCTCGTGAACCCGTTCGCGGTGTTCCTCATGCGGCAGTTCGTGCTCTCGCTGCCGAAGGAGCTCGAGGAGGCGGCCCTCGTCGACGGCGCGGGTCGCTGGCGCACCTTCTGGAGCATCATCCTGCCGAACCTGAAGCCGGGCCTCGGCGCGCTCAGCATCATCGTCGCGCTCGATGTGTGGAACAGCTTCCTCTTCCCGCTCGTGCTGCTGAACTCGCCCGACCTGTTCACGGTGCCGCTGCTCCTCTCGAGCTTCCGCGGGCAGTTCGGCTCGATCAACTATGGGCTCGTGATGGCGGCGTCAGCACTGGCGACGATTCCGATGCTCATCGCGTTCGTGATCGGCCAGCGCCGCATTCTCAACAGCATGGCCGCGTCGGGGCTCGGCGGGCGATGAGGGCCACAGCGACGGATGCCCCGGCGCTCGCCGCGCTCGCGGGCGAGCACCTCGACCTCGTGCGCGCGCCGTTCACGCTGCCGCGCTCGCGGCTGCTCGTCTTCCGCGAGGGCGACGGGGTCCGTGTGCACACCTCGGAGTACGAGCGGTCGCTCGCCGAGTGCCGAGTGCTCGACTCGCTCGTCGTGCGCGATGCGCACGACGCGGTGCTGCCGATCACGCGGGTGCTGCCGCAGCGGGTGGAGTTCGGCGGCGGCTTCGCCACGCTGGTCTTCGCCGGGCCGGGCGCGCTGAGCGTCGGCATCGCGGCGGGCAAGGCGGTGGATCGGTTCACCGTCGAATGGACGACACCGGGTGGCGCCACGACCCGCTGCACGCTGGATGCGGCCGGTCCGGCGGTGCGTCTCGACATCGCCGCCGACCGCAGCCTCAGCGCCGGGGCATCCGTCGCCCATCTCGCGAACGCCGCCGCGAGCGAGGCGATCTGGCTCGATTGGTTCTCGCGCTGCCCGCTCGTGCGCGACGACCTGCAGTCGATGACCGCCCTCTGCTGGTGGGTGCTCGGCGCGAACATCGTCGAACTGCCTGCGCTCGGCAGCGCCCGTGCGGTCGTGCCGTCGAAGATCGGCTACGTCGGGCTCTGGCAGTGGGACGCGTACTTCATCGCCGTCGGACTGCGCCACGGCGACCCCGAGCTCGCGCGCGAGCAGCTCGAGCTCGCGTTCCGGTTCGCGAGTGACGACGGGCAGCTGCCCGACGTCGTGCACGAGCACGGTGTGCTCGCGACGAGCGACGACCTGCCCCGCGCCGACCGCGATCGACTGCGACGCGCGGGTTCGACGATCGCCGACCCGGCGGCCCCCGTGCCGCTCACCAAGCCGCCGCTCGCGGCTTGGGCGCTCGCCAAGGTGCTCGAGGTCGAGGAGGCGGATGCCTGGGCGCGCGCGCAGCTCGTGATCATCCGCCGCTCGCAGGACTGGTGGTTCGCCGGCTCGGATCTCGACGGCGACGGGATGCCGGAGTACGGGCATCCGTATTCGTCGGGGCTCGACGACAGCCCCATCTTCGACGGCCCACTGCCGACGACCTCGCCGGATCTCGCGGCCTACCTCGTACGGCAGGACCTCGAGCTCGCTCGATTCGCCGAGCAATTCCGCGACGCGGATGCCGCGCCCCACGTCGCTCGTGCCGAACGCACGCTCGCGCTGCTGCTCGGCCTCTGGGATGACGAGCGCGGGCTCTTCCACGCCAAGGCCGCAGGGGAGCGCGTCGGCAGCGACACCGTCGTCGGGCTCATGCCGCTGCTCACAGGACGTCTGCCCGAGCCGATCGGCGAGCGGCTGCTCGCCGCGCTCGCCGACGAACGCCGCTTCGCGACGCCGTGGGCTGTGCCGACGGTCGCGGCATCCGACCCCGATTTCTCGCCCGAGCGGATGTGGCGTGGGCCGGTGTGGGTCAACACGAACGTGCTCGTCATCGAGGGGCTCCGTGCGTCGGGGCATCCCGATGCCGCTCGCGAACTCGCGGAGCGCACGGTCGCGCTCGTGATGCACGGCGGCGGGCCGCACGAGTACTTCAACTCGGTCACGGGGGAGAAAGCGCCGACGGCGACCACGGCGTTCGGGTGGTCGGCCGCCCTGTTCATCGACCTCGCGGTCGGCCTTTCCGGGCCGGCAACACTTCCGCAGGTCGAGTAGCGCGAAGCGGTTCGACACCCGCGGGCCTCGACACGGCGGACGCGCCCCACTCGGCCGGCGAGCAGGGGTGCTCGGAAGCATCCGCTGTATTCAATATTCAGTCACGTCACCGTTGATCAAAGACAAGGAAGTCACATGAAACCACGCACCCTGCTGCTCCCCGCTGCCACGCTGGCGGTCGCCGCGCTCTTGTCCGGCTGCGCCATGGGCGGCGGTCCGACGACGGCGCCGATCGTGCTCGACCCCGACGCGAAGGTGTCGGGTGAGATCACCGTGTGGTCGTGGGATGTCGCGGCCACCGCCCTCGAGCGCCTCGCCGCGGACTTCGAGGCCGACCACCCCGACACGACGGTGAAGGTCGTCGACGTCGGCTACGACAACGCCTACGACAAGCTCTCGGTCGGCCTGCAGGCCGGCAGCGGGCTGCCCGACGTCGTGACGATCGAGACGGACCGGGCGCCCGGCTACATCAACGAGTTCCCGACGGGGCTCGTCGATCTCACACCCGTGCTCGGCGACGACGAGGCCGACTTCGACCCGTTCAAGTGGTCCGCGCAGTCCGACTCCGACGGCGCATTGAAGATCGCGCCGTGGGACTCCGGCACGGTCGGGCTCTTCTACCGCAGCGACTACTTCGCCGACGCGGGCATCGACCCCGCCTCCATCGAGACGTGGGACGAGCTCGTCGCCGCAGGCGAGACCATCAAGGCGGCGACGGGCCACACCCTGCTCTCGCTCGACGTGGCGACCGGTGCGGGCTTCCAGATGCTGCTCCAGCAGCAGGGGCAGGGCCTGTTCGACGACGACGGCGACATCACGATCACCTCGCCCGAGGCGGTCGAGGTGCTCACCCTGCTGCAGACCATGAACGAGAAAGGGCTGCTGAAGAACGTCAAGGGCTGGGACGGCCGCGTCACCTCGGCGAAGGACGGCGATTCGGCGGTCACACCCGAGGCGGTCTGGTGGATCGGCACGCTGCTCGGCGATGCACCCGAGCTCTCCGGCACGTACGGCGTCACCGAGCTGCCGGCGTTCGGGGAGGGCGGCGTACGCACCTCGAACAGCGGCGGCTCCGGCCTCGCCGTGCCGGCGCAGGCCGAGAACCCGCACCTCGCTGCGGCGTTCGTCGACTACGTGCTCGCCGACGCCGACCGCCAGGCGTCGATGATGGAGCAGGAGGGCCTCTTCCCGTCGTACCTGCCCGCGTTGCAGGGCGACTACTTCCGGGAGCCGCAGGAGTACTTCGGCGGGCAGCCGGTGTACGAGCTCTTCGCCGAGCAGACCGCGAACATCCCGCCGATCACGTTCACGACCGACAACGCCGAGGCGAGTGACATCGTCGCCAACGCGGTCGTCGCGGCCGTCCTGAACGGCGCCGACCCGGCGACCGCGCTGCAGGATGCCGCGGAGCAGATCGCGACCGCGACCGGGCGCGAGATCGCCGAATAGCCGTGGCGATCACGACGCAGACCGACCGCGAGCGCGGCGAGCGCGATCAGCGCCGCCCGCACGGCCAAGGTCGTCAGGCGACGGATGTCGCGCCCCGCCGCGCCCGGACGATGGGGCGCAGGCTCCAGCGTCCGGGCGCGTGGTTCGCGCTGCCCGCCGCACTGATGCTCGCGATCTTCTTCACCTACCCGCTCATCACGTCGCTCTGGCAGAGTTTCTTCGCGACCTCCGGCGGGGTCTCGACCTGGGTCGGCCTCGAGCAGTACGCACGGCTGCTCCGGGATCCGCTGGTCGGCAAGAGTCTCCTGAACGCGGGGATCATCCTCGTCGTCCAGGTGCCGCTCATGATCGCGCTCGCGGTGGGGCTCGCGTACCTGCTGAACCAGTCCTGGTTGCGGCTCCGGTCGGGCTTCCGGCTCCTGACGTTCCTTCCGGCGGTGACGACGCTCGTCGCGTATGCCGTCGTGTTCCGGGTGATGCTCGCGACCGACGGCGGCGCGGTCAACCAGCTGCTCGCCGTCTTCGGGGCCGGGCCGATCGACTGGCTGAACAACGAGTGGTGGGCGCGCATCGCGCTCATCGCGGCGATCACCTGGCGCTGGACCGGCTACAACATGGTCATCATCCTCGCCGGGCTGCAGTCGATCCCCGCCGAACTCTACGAGGCCGCGCGCATCGACGGTGCGGGCAGGTGGCAGATCTTCACGAGGATCGTCATCCCGCAGCTGCGTCCGGTGCTCATCTTCACGACCGTGACCTCGACGATCGGCGCACTGCAGCTCTTCGACGAGAACTACATCCTCACCGAGGGAGGGCCGAACGACGCGACGCTCACCCCGGTGCTCTACCTGTACAAGGTCGGGTTCCGGCAGTTCGACTTCGGCTACGCCTCCGCGATCGCCTGGCTGCTCGTCGGGCTCACCGCGATCATCGCGATCGTCCAGTTCCGGCTCATGAGGGAGAAGCAATGAGCACCACGACCGCCCCGCCCCGGGCCGCCGCTCCTGCGGCGGCGATGCGCCGAGGCATCCTGCACGCCCCCGTCTACCTCCTGCTCGCGGCCGCGAGCGTGCTCGCCGTGCTGCCGTTCCTCTGGATGGTCATCGCCTCGACCCACGAGACCTCCGACCTGTTCGGCACACCGCTGCCGGTGCTGCCCGGCGGCGAGCTGTGGGAGAACCTCGCGCGCCTGCAGGAGTCGGTGAACTTCAGCCAGGTGATGCTGAACAGCCTCGGAATCGCCGTCATCTACACGGTGTTCTCGTCGATCGTCAGCATCATGTGCGGCTACGGGCTCGCGACGTACCGGTTCCGAGGCCGCGGCATCCTGCTCGGCGTCGTGCTCGTGACGATGATGATCCCGATGCAGGTGCTGCTGGTGCCGCTCTTCCAGATGATGGCGAGCGCTGGATGGATCGACAGCTACCAGGCCGTCATCCTGCCGTTCCTGGCGAACGCGTTCGGCATCTTCCTCATGCGGCAGGGCTTCCTCGACTTTCCGCCGACCCTCATCGAGGCGGCGCGCATCGACGGGGCGAACGAGTTCCGCATCTTCTACCGCATCGTGCTGCCGGTCGCGCGGCCGCAGATCGCGGCGCTCGTGATCTACACCTTCATCAGCCAGTGGAACGCGTTCATCTGGCCGCTGCTCATGCTCAACACCGAGGACAAGTACACGGTGCCGGTCGCGCTCAACACGATGATCGGCATGTCGCGGGTCGACTACTCGGGCCTCATGCTGGGCTCGCTGCTCGCGACCCTGCCCCTGATGATCCTCTTCCTGGTCTTCCAGAAGCAGTTCGTGTCGGGCCTGCTCGGCGGCGCCGTCAAGGGTTGAGCGAGCGGATGCCGGAAGGGCTGCCTCGACCGTCAGGCGGTGAAGTAGGGGCTCGACGCATTGTCGAGGATGCGGCGCATGCCGTTCATCCAGTTGGCCTTGAGCGCAACGACCGCTCCTGACACGTCGCCGTCGGCCAGGTGATGGGCGATCTCGGCATGCTCGGCGGCGACCCGCTCGACCATGACGTCGTTCGGCACGAGGAGCGACTCGTAGCGGTGGAAGGCGCCGCGCACGCTCGCGATGACGTCGAGCAGACGCCGGTTGGGACACGCGGAGAGCATGATGCCGTGCCACTCGTCGTCTTTCGAGACCACGAGTGCGTGCTCGACCACCTCCTGGTCGAACTCCGCGGCGAGGCGGGAGAGTCGAGCACCGATCGCGCGCAACTCGTCGAGCGGGCTGAGCTCGAGTGCGAGGCTCTCGAGTGCCGCCATGACCGGGGCGAGGTCCTCGAACTCTTGGGCGCTGAGCGAGACGAAGCGGAAGCCCTTGCCGTTCTCGCTCTCGATCTGCCCCTCGCTCTCGAGCGCGATGAGCGCCTCGCGGAGGGGTGTCCGGCTGACGCCGAGCTCGGTGGCGAGCTGCACTTCATTGATGCCCTCGCCGGGCTGCACCTCACCGGAACGCATGCGCGCGAGCAGTTCCTCACGCACCTGCGAGCGGAGGCTCTTGCGTTCGATCGCCATCTGTCCTCGTCTTTCGGGGTGCGGCCGTCGCGGCAAGCCTAGGGCTTGACCGGGTGCGGCATCCGGCTTACGGTGGCTGTATACAGAATACAATGAGCAACACCCACCTGTAAACCTTTGACCTCGGAGAGGAGACGGCATGCCCGACGACACACCCCGGAGCATCCGCCTCGATGCACTGGCCTACGGCGGCGACTACAACCCCGACCAGTGGCCGGAGGAGACCTGGCACGACGACGCGCGACTCATGCGCGAGGCCGGCGTCAACCTCGTGAGCCTGCCGGTGTTCTCGTGGCCGCAGCTCGAGCCCCGACCCGGTGAATACGACTGGGGCTGGCTCGACCGGGTGATCGACGTGCTCTGGGATGCCGGCATCCGCATCGACCTCGCGACGGCCACCGCCACGCCGCCGTCCTGGCTCGTGCGCAGCCACCCCGAGATGCTCCCGTGCGATGAGCACGGCCGCCGCCTCGGATTCGGCTCGCGGCAGGCCTACTGCCCGAGCTCGCCGGTCTGGCGCGAACACGTGGCACGGATGGCCCGCGCGATGGCCGAGCGCTACGGAGAGCACCCCGCGCTCGCGCTGTGGCACGTCTCGAACGAGTACGGCGATCACGTGTCGCGCTGCTGGTGCCCCGAGTCATCCGCTCATTTCCGCCGCTGGCTCGAAGCGCGCTACGGCGACCTCGACGGGCTCAACGACGCCTGGGGCGTGAACGTCTGGGGCCAGCGCTACACCGAGTGGGCGCACATCGAGGCGCCGCGCGCGGCGACCGGGCCGATCAACCCGACGCACCTCCTCGACTTCGAGCGTTTCTCCTCCGACGCGTTGCTCGAGCTCTTCCGGGTCGAGGTCGACGTGCTGCGCGCGGTGACCCCCGACATTGCGGTGACGACGAACTTCATGAGCCTCCTGCGCGACCTCGACTACTGGGACTTTGCAGCCGCCGAAGACCTCGTCACTGACGACGCATATCCCGATCCCGCGGACCCGAACGCCCACGTGCCGGCCGCGCTCAACTACGGGCTCATGCGCTCGCTGAAGGGCGGGCAGCCGTGGCTCCTGCTCGAGCAGGCGGCGAGCGCCGTGAGCTGGCGTGACGTCAACGTGCCCAAGGCGCCCGGCAGGATGCGCATCGACAGCCTGCAGGCCATCGCGCACGGCTCCGACGGCGCGATGTTCTTCCAGTGGCGTCAAGCCAAGTACGGCCAGGAGAAGTTCCACTCGGCGATGCTCGGGCACCGTGGTGAGGCATCCCGCAGCTTTCAGGAGATGAAGGCGCTCGGCGCCGAGCTCCAGCGGCTTGCACCGGTTCGCGGCACGCGAGTGCGGGCATCCGTCGCGCTCGTCGTCGACTGGGACTCGTGGTGGGGCTCGTCGGCCGCCGAGTCGCTGCCGTCGCAACGGCTGAACTGGCTGGCGCAGGCGCGCGCCTGGCATGCAGCCTGCCACGCGCTCGGACACCCGGTCGACACGGTTCGCGCGACCGGCCCGTTCGACGGGTACGACGTCGTGCTGGTGCCGAACCTCTACATCGCGGATGCCACGCAAGCCGCATCGCTCGCCGCGTTCGTCGCCCGGGGCGGCCAGCTCGTGGTCGGGCCGTTCTCGGGCGTCGTCGACGCCACCGAGAAGGTGCACGAGGGCGGCGCGCCCGGACCGCTGCGCGACCTCCTCGGCGTCGAGGTCGACGAGCACTGGCCTGTACCCGACGGCCTCGCCGAGCGCGTGCAGTTCGGCGCCGGCGGCGAGTTCGCGAACCCGGTGTGGGGCGGAGTGGCTCGAGGTGCACGAGGGCACCGAGGTGGTCGCCCGCTACGCGAGCGGCGAGCTCGAGGGCCGCCCCGCCGCCACTCGCCGCGTGCACGATGCCGGCTCCGCGTGGTACCTCAGCGCCGTGCTCGAGGCATCCGGCACCATCGCGCTCATGCGTGCCGTGCTCGAGGCTGCCGGGCTCCCGGCCCGCGAGCGACCGGAGACCGACCTCGAGGTGGTGACCCGCAGCGATGAGTCCACCGACTACACCTTCGTGCTGAACCACGGTCGCACCGAGCGCACGGTCGACGTGCCCGCCGGCGTGCTCGACCTGCTGGGCGGCGAGACGGTCACCGGTCGGCTGACGCTCCCGCGCTACGGCGCCGCCGTGCTCGCCGCACCGCGCGCGGATTCCGCCCCCTCCATCACCCTGTCCGACACCACCGACTGAGGCACCAATGACCGATCCCTTCGTCCATCCGTACATCCCGAACACCGCCCCCAAGTCGAAGGCCGCCATGCTGGCCGCCGTGGGCGCGGCATCCGTCGACGAGTTCTACGCCGACGTTCCGGCAGAGCTCCGGCTCGACCGGCCGCTCGACCTGCCGACGCCGTTCACCGCCGAGCAGGACCTCGTGCGCCACGTCGAGGGCCTCCTCGCGAAGAACGTCTCGACCCGGCAGCGGCTGAGCTTCCTCGGTGCCGGCACCTATCACCACTACGTGCCCGCGGTCGTCGACGAGGTCATCAATCGCAGTGAGTTCCTGACCGCGTACGCGGGCGAGCCGTACGAGGACCACGGCCGCTTCCAGGCCCTGTTCCAGTACCAGTCGCTCATGGCGGAGCTCCTCGCCATGGATGTCGTGAACGTGCCGACCTACGACGGCTTCCAGGCCACGGCGACGGCGCTGTCCATGGCGGGCCGGATGTCGGGTCGACGCCGGGTCCTCGTCGCGAGCGACGTGCTGCCGGACAAGCTCTCCAAAGTGCGCGACTTCGTGCGCGTGCTCCTCGACCTCGAGTTCGTCGACACCGTCGACGGAGTCGCGGATGTCACAGGGCTCGCCTCGCGGCTCGCCGAAGACGTGGCGGCGGTGTGGGTCGAGACCCCGAGCCGCACCGGCGCCCTCGAGGCGCGGCTGCAGGAGATCGCGGACGCCGCCCATGATGTCGGCGCCGTGCTCGTGGTCGGCACCGACCCCATCGGCTACGGCGTGCTCACCCCGCCCGCCGAGCAGGGCGCCGACATCGTCTGCGGCGACATCCAGTCGCTCGGACTGCACCAGTGGTTCGGCGGCGCGCACGGCGGCTTCATCGCCGTGCACGACGACCCGCGCTTCATCATGGAGATGCCCTCGCGCCTCTTCGGGCTCGCGACGACCGACGTGCCGGGGGAGTACGGCTTCGGCGACGTCGCCTACGACCGCACCTCCTTCGCGCAGCGCGAGGAGGGCAAGGAGTGGGTCGGCACGGCCGCCGCCCTTTGGGGCATCGCCGCCGGCGTCTACCTCGCGCTCATGGGTCCGCAGGGCATGCGCGACCTCGGCGAGGTGCTGCTCGCCCGCACGCGCTACGCCCAGCGGGCGCTCGCCGAGATCCCGGGCGTTGCGCTCGGCGACCGCGCGGTGCACCTCCGCGAGTTCACGATCGACCTCTCCGGTGCAGGGCTCGGTGCCGCCGACGTCGTCGATGCACTGCGGGCCGAGGGCATCGAACCCGGCGTCCCGGTGGACCAGCACCAGCTGCTCGTCTGCGTCACGGAGATGACCAGCCAGCGCGACATCGACCGCCTGTCCGCCGAGCTCGCAGCCCTCGCGGCACGTACGGGCAACGCCGCCGCCGGGGCATCCGACACCGACCCGACCGACCCCGGCGCGACCACCGTGTCCGCCCCGATCCTCGAGGAGCAGAGCGCATGAGCCTCCCCGTCGCACCCAAGCCCGCCCTCCGGCGCTTCCACCAGGCGAGCTGGGACGAGCCGATCATCTTCGAGCTCTCGACGCCCGGCGAGCGCGGCGTGCTCGTCACCGGCATCGAACCCGGCGTGCGTGACGCCGTCGGCGACGTCGTCTCCGAGCTGCCGGCCGGCCTCCGCAGGCAGGCGCCGCCCGCCCTGCCCGAGATGGGCCAGATGCGCGTGCTGAAGCATTACCTGCGGCTCTCGCAGGAGAACCTCGGCGCCGACCTGAATGTCGACATCGGCCAGGGCACTTGCACGATGAAGTACGCGCCGAAGGTCAACGAGCAGCTCATCCGCACGCCCGGGCTCACGGCCATGCACCCGCTGCAGGACCCGGCCGACGCGCAGGGCGTGCTCGAGATCGTCTGGCAGACCGAGCGCATGCTCGCCGAGATCTCGGGAATGGACGAGGTGTCGCTGCACACGCAGGGCGGCTCCGCCGCGATCTGGTCGAACATCGCGATGATCCGCGCGTTCCACGAGGCGAACGGCGAGGGTGAGCAGCGTCGCGAGGTCATCACGACGATCTTCAGCCACCCCTCGAACGCGGCGGCGGCGAAGGCAGCCGGGTACGACGTCATCACGCTCTACCCCGACGCCGACGGCTACCCCGACCTCGAGGCGCTGAAGCGTGCACTCTCGCCGCGCACCGCGGCGATCATGGTCACGAACCCCGAGGACACCGGCATCTACAACCCCGCCATCAAGGAGTGGGTGGATGCCGCGCACGGGGTCGGTGCGCTCGCCTCCTACGACCAGGCGAACGCCAACGGCATCCTCGGCATCACACGCGCTCGCGACGCCGGCTTCGACGTGTGCCACTTCAACCTGCACAAGACCTTCGGCACGCCGCACGCCTGCGGAGGGCCGGGCGCCGGCGCCAACGGCGTGAGCGCGGCGCTCGCACCGTTCCTGCCCGGCCCGCGGGTCGCGCGTGAGGGCGACCGCTTCGTAGTGCGTGAGGCCGGGGAGCAGTCGATCGGCGCGGTCGCGCCGTTCTTCGGGGTCATCCCGAACATCGTGCGCGCCTACTCGTGGATGATGGCGCTCGGCGCCGAGGGACTCCGCGCCGTCGCGGAGATCGCCGTGCTGAACAACAACTACCTGATGAAGAAGGTGCTGGAGATCCCCGGTGCGTCGGCTCCCTATGCCACGGGCCGTCGCCGCATCGAGCAGGTGCGCTACTCGTGGCAGGACCTCTTCGAGGACACCGGCGTCACCTCTGAGGAGATCGGCATACGGGCATCCGATTTCGGCATGCACTACTGGACGAGCCACCACCCCTACGTCGTGCCGCAGCCGTTCACCCTCGAGCCCACCGAGTCCTACTCGATGGCCGAGCTCGACGAGTACGCGGCCGTGCTCGCCGAGATCGCCCGTGAGGCGCGCGACGACGCCGAGACGGTTCGCACGGCGCCGCATCGGCAGACCGTGCACCACACGCACCACGACGACCTCGACGACCCCGAGCGCTGGGCGATCACGTGGCGTGCGTACCAGCGGAAGTACTTCGGCGACGCCGCCGCCTGAGCATGCTCGGACTCATCGTGAACCCCGTCGCCGGGATCGGCGGTCCCGCGGGCCTCGCCGGCAGCGACGGGGCCGCGGTGCAGGCGCGTGCGGGCGCACGCGGCGCGGCGTCACGAGCGGCTGAGCGGGCACTCATCGCCCTCGGGGTGGTCGCCTCGGCGCATCCCGGCACCCGCGTGCTGACGGTGGCGGGCGCAATGGGAGCGGATGTCGCGCGCGCGGCCGGTCTCGAACCCGTCGTCGTCGCGCAGCCGGGCGAGCCGACGGATGCCGCCGACACCACCGACGCGGCCCGCGCGCTCGCCGACGCCGGCGCGTCGCTCGTGCTCTTCGTCGGCGGCGACGGCACGGCACGGGACGTCGCGGCGGGGCTCGGCTCCGATGCCGCCGCGCTCGGAATCCCCGCCGGCGTGAAGATGTACTCGCCGGTCTTCGCGGTGAGCCCTCGCGCGGCCGGCGGAGTCGCCGCGGCGTGGCTCGCCGAAGGCGGTCTCCCCGTGCACGAGCAAGAGGTGCTCGACGTCGACGAGGAGGCGCTGCGGCACGCGCGGGTCGAACCGCGCCTCTTCGGTACGCTCGCCGTGCCGTTCCGGCCGGGCCGTACTCAGGCGCGCAAGGCGGCGACGCCCGCCGACGAGCACGCCGCGGTTCGTGCAGCCGCGCGGGGCGCGGCATCCGCCATTCGGCCCGGAGTCCGCTACCTGCTCGGCCCGGGCGGCACGATGACCGAGCTCGCTCGCCGGCTCGGCGTGCCGAAGACGCCGCTCGGCGTCGACGTCGTACTCGACGGGCGCCGCGTGATCGCCGGTGCCTCCGAGGCGGAGCTGTTGTCAGAGATCGCCCGCGGCCCCGCCCGAGCCGTCGTGACCGTCATCGGCGGCCAGGGCTTCCTCCTCGGCCGCGGCAACCAGCAGCTGTCGGCGCGGGTGCTTCGCGCGCTCGGCGACGACCCACTGCTCGTCGTCGCTCCCGAGCAGAAGCTCATCGACCTCGGCGGGCGACCCCTGCTCGTCGACACCGGGGACCCCCGGGTCGACGCCGGCCTCGCCGGATTCATCCGCGTGATCACCGGACCCTCGACCACCAGCATCTACCCTGTCAACGCACCGGAACACGAAGGAGAAGGCCATGCGCCTTGAGAACAAGCAGGCAATCGTCACGGGCGGCGCCGGCGGCATCGGCCGGGCCACCTCGCTCGCCCTCGCAGCCGAGGGCGCGGCCGTCGCGGTCGTCGACCTGAACGCCGAGGCTGCCGAGGCGGTCGCCGCCGAGATCCGCGAGGCGGGCGGCATCGCGATCGCCATCGCGGCGGATGTCTCGAGCGAGGTCGACATCGAACGAGTCGTCGGCGCGACCGTCGCCGAGTTCGGCGGCGTGAGCGTCGTCTTCAACAACGCGGGCATCATCCGGCGCACGACCGCGGTCGAGACGACCGTCGAGGAGTGGGACCGGGTGTTCGGCGTGAACGTGCGCTCGATCTTCCTCATGTGCAAGCACGTCGTGCCGATCATGGCGGCAGCCGGTGGCGGTTCGATCGTGAACACCGGCTCGGGCTGGGGCCTGAAGGGCGGCGGCCGTGCGATCTCCTACTGCGCGTCGAAGGGCGCCGTCGTGAACATGACGCGGGCGCTCGCGATCGACCACGGCCGGCAGGGCATCCGGGTGAACTCGGTGAACCCGGGCGACGTGAACACCGGCATGCTCCGTGACGAGGCGCGCCAGCTCTCGCAGGACGCCGACGCGTTCCTCGCCGAGGCCGCCGACCGGCCGTTGCAGCGCATGGGCGAGCCGCGCGAGATCGCCGCGGCCGTCGTGTGGCTCGCGAGCGACGAGTCGAGCTACGTCACGGGCTCCGCCCTCGTCGTCGACGGCGGCGGCATCGCCTGAGCTCAGTCCTGCGGGATCGCCGCGACCACGTCGATCTCGACGAGGATGTCGGCGAGGCGCGAGCCGACCGTCGTCCGCACGGGGTACGGCTCGGTGAAGAACTCCGCGTAGGCCACGTTGTACTCGGCGAAGTCGGCAAGATCCTCGAGGTGTGCGGTGACCTTCACCACGTCGTCGAAGGTGAGCCCGTACTCGGCGAGCACGGCGCCGACGTTGCGCAGCACCTGGCGGGTCTGCTCGGCCGCACCGCCCTCGACGACGAGCCCCGTCGCCGGATCCTGCGGGCCGAACCCCGCGGTGTACAGGAATCCGTTCGCAACGACGCCGTGGCTGTACGGCCCGGCCGGCTTCGGCGCGTTCGAGAGGGTGACGGCGGTCTTGGACATGGTTCCTCCTGTTGTGGTGTGGGTGGGGCGACGGATGCCGCGGCCGCGGGCGCCGGGGCATCCGCTCAGCTGATCTCGCGGGCGATGGCATCTGCCGCCTCCCGCAGGGCGGGCAGGTGCGCTTTGAGTCGGTCGAGGTCGGCGACCATGCGGATCGCCGTGACCGAGATCGCGCCGACGGTGCCCATGGGCGTGCGGATCGGCACCGCGACGCAGTTGACGAACGGCTCGAACTCGCGGTCGTCGGTGGCGTAGCCGCGTGAGGCGGTGAGCGCGAGCTCGTGGTCGAGGCGCTCGCGGCTGGTGATGGTGTGGTCGGTGTAGCGCTCCCACGTGACGCCCGCGAGCACGGCGTCACGGGCGGCGGGGCCGAGCCCGGCGAGGATCGCCTTGCCGACCCCCGAGCAGTAGGGGATCACCGCCCGGCCGATGCGCGAGTACATGCGCACGCCCGATTCGTCTTCGGCCTTGTCGACGTAGACGATCGAGCGGTCCATGAGGGCGGCGAGGTGCACGGTGTTGCCGGTGCGCCGCTGCAGGCGCCGCACATGCTCGGCGCCGGCTTCGCGCAGGTCGAGCGAGTCGAGCGCCTCCTTCGAGAGCGCGGCGAGCCGGCTGCCCAGGGTGTAGCGGCCGGAGCCGCGCCGGCGCACCCAGCCCACCTCCTCGAGCGCCTGCAGTTCGCGGAACATGGTCGAACGGTGCAGCCCGAAGGTCTCGGCGAGCTCGGCGACGGTTCGGGGGTCGGCGGCGATCGCGTCGATGATGCGGGCGGCTCGCTTCACGCTCTGCGACATGTCAGGCCCCCTCGGTGGTGCGGTCGGTGCGGCGGATGCCCCGTCCCGGCGTCGCGCCGGTGAGGGCGCCGGCCGCCAACACGGGCACGCCCGCGACGAACACGTCGTCGATGCCCTCGGCGAGGGCGAGCGGATGCTCGTAGGTCGCCGTATCCCGCACGGAGCCGGGGTCGACGAGCGCGAGATCGGCGATCCACCCTGTGTGCACGCGCCCGCGCCGGCCGAGTCCGAAGCGGTCGGCGGCACGCGTGGAGACGAGCGCCGCGGCATCCGCCCAGCTCAGCGCGGCCCGGTCGACGACGAGCGATCGGAGGTAGCGCGCGAAGGTGCCGCGCGCCCGCGGGTGCGGATGGGCGCCGACGAAGATGCCGTCGGAGCCGCCGATCGCGGCGGGGTGGGTGAGGATCGACGCGAGCTCCGCGTCGCCGCGCTCGTGCGGCACCGCCATCACGACGTTGACCTCGAGCCGCGAGGCCAGGAGCAGGTCGAGGGTGAATCGCGCGGCGTCGGTGCCGGCCCGATCGGATGCCGCGGCGATCGTCATCCCGTGCGCCCACGCGTAGTCGGGCGCGGCCACGTGCGCCAGCGTGATCATCGACGGCCACTCCGGTCCGAGGCTCGCGTACCGTGCGATCGCGGGGAACCACTCGGTGCGGAGCCGCTCGCGCTGGTCGGGGTCGGCGAGCACGGCGAGCACCTCGTGGAGCGGGCGCACGGTGAGCTCGGCCGGGAGGATGGGCATCGCGAGGATCGAGCAGCCCCGGGTGTACGGATACGCGTCGAAGCTCGCATCGACCCCCGCCGCGACCAGCTCGCCGAGCAGCGCATGCACGATCGAGGGTTCCGCGTGGAAGTGCGACACGTGCACTCGCACGCCCGCGTGCCGGGCGATCGCCGCGATCTCGGCGATGCCGGCGGCCGAGTTCGCCTCGTAGCCGCCCCGCATGTGGGAGACGTAGACGCCGCCGACCCCGGCGACCGGAGCGGCGATGGCCGCGAGTTCCGCGGTCGTGGCGAAGGCGCCGGGCACGTAGTCGAGGCCCGTCGAGAGGCCGAGGGCGCCATCATCGAGCCCGTCGGCCACGAGTGCCGTCATGCGCTCGAGTTCGGCCGCGGACGCGGCATCCGTCGACCGCCCGCACACGAGCCGGCGCACCGTGCCTGCGGGCACCAGCATGGACGCGTTCACCGGGGTCACGCCGTCGTAGCCGGCCAGCAGCGCGCCGATGCCGCCGCCACGGTACGACGGGTGCGGCCCGTTGATCGCGGCGAAGTACTCGCTCGCGTAACCGCCGTCGCCGGGCGCGTACGAGACGCCGTCCTGACCGCCGATCACGGTCGTCACGCCCTGCCGCAGCAGGGCCAGTTGCACGTCGGGGTCGAAGAGCCGCCCGTCGGCGTGCGCGTGCGCGTCGACGAATCCCGGCATCAGCAGGCGGCCGCGGCCGTCGAGCACGGTGTCGCCGGGCTCGCGAGGGCGGTCGGCGCCACCGGTCGCCGGCCGGATCTCGGCGATCGTGTCGCCCTCGATGCGCACGTCGACGGCATCGGGCGGCGAACCGTCGCCGTCGGCGACGAGCACGTTCGTGATGAGGTGGGCCACCGTCGCTCCTAGAAGAACGTGCGCACGAGGCCGACGACGAGGTCGGAGCCGGCGTGCTCGACCACGGGGATGAAGCGCCACTTGTCGAACGCGGTGCACGGATGCGAGAGGCCGAGCGACACGACGTCGCCGACGGCCACCGGCAGCGCGGCATCCGATCGCAGGTAGGCGTGCTGGTCGTTGAGTGCGGTGACGGATGCCCCGACGAGCGGTCGCCCCGCCGTGCCGAGCTCGGGGGCGACGGTGAGCGGAACGGGCAGCCCCTCGTCGAACGGGAAGTCGCGCTTGCCGCCGTCGAGGAGGGCGAGGCCGGGCTCGGGATGCGAGGCGACGCGCGCATAGCCTCGCATCGCGGGACGCAGCGGACGCTCGACGCCGGTGGCCGCATCGAGCGGCGAGATGCCGCGGTAGAAGCCGTGGTCGTGGAGGAGGGACGCCCCGGAGCGGAGGATCCAGCGGGTCGCGTTCCCGTCGTCGCCCGCTGCGTCGCGATCGTCTGAGGTCGCGGTCGCGGAAGCGAACACCTCGGCCACGACATCGAGGTAGGCGCTGCCGCCCGCGCTCACGACGGGGGCGCCGTCGATGAGCGGGCGCACGGCGGCGGCGAGTTCGACGAGCTCCGTGAGGTAGCCCCGTACCACGTCGAGTGCGGCGGGGGAGCGGTCGTGGCCGAGGCTGCCCTCGTAGCCGGCGACGCCCGCGAGGCGCAGCACGGGCGAGGCGGCGATGCGTCGTGCCACCGCGAGGGCCGTGTCGACCCCGCGGGCGCCGGTGCGGCCTCCGGCGGCCCCGAGGTCGACGAGCACGTCGATCGGGCGCGCGAGCGAGAACCCGGCGAGCCCGCGCTCCATGGCATCGACGGTCGCCTCCGAATCGGCCCAGCACGAGAACGCGAAGCCCGCATCGGCGAGCTCGTCGGCGATGAAGTGCAGTCCAGCCGGTGCCACGAGCGTGTTCGCGAGCATGATCGACGTGATGCCGAACGCCCGGGCGGTGCGCACTTGGCCCGGCGTCGCGAGCGTGATGCCGGTGGCGCCCGTGTCGAGCTGCAGTCGCCACAGCTCGGGGGCCATCGTGGTCTTGCCGTGCGGCATCAGCTCGAGGCCGTGCTGCGTCGCGAAGCCCTGGATCACCTCGGCGTTCGCGTGCATCGCCGACGCGTCGAGGACGAGGACCGGGGTCCAGAACTCGCCGAGGCGCGGGCGGGTGTCGAGGAACTCGGCGACGGTGAGGCCCGCCGCGCGGCTGGGGAGTCCTTTGTCGCTCGGCGCGAGGCGCTCGTCGGCGAGGCCGGCGATCGGGTCGGCCACGTGCGCTCGGGACATCCGCTCTCCTCCTGATGTTGCAGCTGCTGCAACGCGCTTGCACCGCAGCTGCACACACGACAGCATAGAGCCCGTGCCGGCCCCCCCGCTTCCCGATGTCGTCGCCATCGGCGAGACCATGGTGCTCGTGGCGCCCGCGCTCGCCGAGCCGCTCGAACTCGCCACCGGGTTCCATCTCGATCCGGGCGGCGCTGAGGCGAATGTCGCCTCGCACCTCGCGGCACTCGGCCGGCCCGCCGCCTGGGCCGGAGTCGTCGGTGACGACGCGCTCGGCCGCCGTCTCGTGCGGCAACTCGGCGAACGCGGCGTCGACACCCGCTGGGTCGGCACCCGGGCGGATGCCCCGACCGGCGTCTACTTCAAGGACCCCGGCAACGGCGTGCGCTACTACCGCTCCGGGTCGGCGGCGTCGCGTATGGACGCGTCGTTCCTCGGCGGCCTCCCCATCGGCACGGCGCGCGTCGTGCATCTCAGCGGCATCACGCCCGCCCTGTCGGACAGCTGCGACGCCCTCGCGGAGGCCGTCGTCGAGCGCGCAGCCGGGGACTCCGCGCTCGTGAGCTTCGACGTGAACCATCGCCCGGCACTCTGGGCAGCGGATGCCGCGCCTGAACGCCTGCGCTCCCTCGCGGCTCGCGCCGACCTCGTGTTCGTGGGACTCGACGAGGCCGCGGCGCTGTGGGGCACCGAATCCGCCGCCGCCGTGCGGGCGCTGCTCCCGCAGCCGCGACTGCTCGTCGTGAAGGACGCCGCGGCGCTCGCCACCGAGTTCTCCGAGGCCGGGGTGACGGAGGTGCCCGCGTTCGAGGTCGAGGTCGTCGAGCCCGTGGGGGCCGGCGACGCGTTCGCCGCAGGCTACCTCGACGCCCTGCTCGCGAACGCGTCGCCGCTCGAACGCGTCGCCGCCGGGCACTCCCGTGCCGTCACGGTGCTCGGCGACACCGCCGACTTCCCGCGTGCCCACTCCACCACCACCCCGAGGAGCGATCGATGACCATCGGCAACACCGAGTTCGACGAGCTGTTCGCCGGTCCGCCGATCATGGCGATCTTCCGGGGCATGGGCGTGGAACGCAGCCTCGACCTCGCCCGGTCGGCGTGGGGCCTCGGCATCGACCTCGTCGAGCTGCCGATCCAGACTCCGGTCGACGTCGAGGCGCTCACCGTCGTCGCGTCGGCAGCACGCGAGGCCGGTCGCCGCGTCGGCGCCGGCACGGTGGTCACCCCCCGGCAGGTCGAGATCGCCGCTGAGGCCGGCGCGACCTTCACCGTCAGCCCGGGCTTCGACGCCGAGATCGCGCGCATCTCGGCCGAAGCCGGCCTTCCTCCGCTGCCCGGTGTCGCGACGGCGAGCGAGGTGCAGGCCGCGATGCGGTTCGGGCTCACCTGGCTGAAGGCCTTCCCCGCGTCGGCGCTCGGGACCGCCTGGTTCCGGGCGATGTCGGGCCCCTTCCCCGACGCGCGGTTCGTCGCGACCGGCGGCATGGATGCCGACAACGCCGGCGCGTTCCTCGAGGCGGGCGTGCGCGTGGTCGCGGTCGGCTCGGCGCTCGAGGACCCGGCGCAGCTGCCGCGGCTCGCGGAGTTGCTCGCCTCCTGACGCTTCAGTCGCCGTCGCGCAGGCGGCGCACGGCCGCGTCCTGGTGGGCGAGACGCCGCAGGGCGAGGAGCACCGGTTCGTAGAGCGCCGTGCCGAGCACGGTGTACTCGACCGCGGCGTGCGGCTCCTGGGGCATCCGTTCGAGGTCGTAGTCGGCGATCTCGGTGAGCGCGCGACCGTAGTGGGCGAGGCGTTCGGGGGTGATCGGCATGCCTGCGGCCTCCGCGGCGGCGAGCGCGCCCTCGAGTTGGCCGACGGCGGCGAAGTCGGGATCGTAGACCTGGCCGAGGGCGTCGAGTGCGGCCCGAGCACGGGGATAGGGGTCGGCGTCATCGCGGGGCGGCGCCGCTGCGGGCGGGAGGGCGCTGACGGCACGGCCGAGCGTCGCGTAGAGGTCATCGCCCGGGTCGTCGACGAGCTCGAGCACCGCGCGAGCCTGCTGCACGCTGAGGCCGACGGAGCCGGTCAGCGCCCGCACGAGTCGAAGCCGCCGCAGGTGACCGTCGTCGTAGTTCGCCTGGGTCGCCGACGTGGCCACCCCGGGATGCAGCAGCCCCTCCCGCAGGTAGAACTTGACGGTCGCGACCGGGAGACCCGCCGCCTCGGCGAGGGCGGACATGCGCATGCCGACTCCTTGCATTGGATAGTTCCACTCTCTAGTATTGGAGAGTATTACTATCCAATCACATGACCCGGAAGGATCGCTCATGCCGTCCGCCGAGAATCTCATCCTCATCGGCATCCTCCTGCTCGCGCTCGTCACCGTCGAGAGCGGGGGCTACTTCCTCACCCGCGTCGTGCGTGGCAAGGTGCCGGCCAACCGCCTCCAGCAGAACTTCTTCCGCGCGGGTCACGCCCACGCCGCCGTGCTGCTCGTGCTCTCGATCGCGATCCTCGCGGTCATCTCGCACGCGGCGCTCGACGGGTTCTGGCTCTGGCTCGCCCGAGTCGGGGTGCCCATCGCCGCCATCCTCATGCCGGCGGGGTTCTTCCTCTCCGTGATCGGCCGGGATCCCGAGCGGCCGAATCGGCTCATCGTGCTGCTCTGGGCGGGTGTCGCCGTTCTCACCGCCGCGCTCATCACGGGCGGCATCGGCCTGATCGCCGGCGGCATCGCGGCGCTCTGAGCGGGCGGGTGCTGCGGCGCGCGTCGACTGGCTCCTGTCCACTTGCATACGGCAGCGCCGCAGCGCGTGACGCCGCCCGGACGGGAGGCGTACGCTCGCTCCATGGCGATCCCGCAGCGATTCTCACTGGTCACGCTCGGCGTCTCCGACGTCGACACCGCCACCGCGTTCTACCGCAAGCTCGGATGGCACGAGGCGCCGTCCTCAGTCCCGGGCGAGGTCGCGTTCTTCGCGACGCCCGGCGGCGTGCTCGCCCTCTGGGAGACCGCCGAGCTGGCGAAGGATGCCGCGTTGCCGACCATGCACGCGAACGCTCCCGCGTTCCGCGCCGTCGCGCTCGCCATCAACCTCGCCTCCCGCGAGGAGGTCGACGACGCAGTCGGCGACTGGGTGCTCGCGGGCGGCTCGATCTCCAAGGCCGCGGCCGAGACCGAGTGGGGTGGCTACAGCGGGTACGTCGCCGACCCCGACGGCAACCTCTGGGAACTCGCGCACAACCCCGGGTGGCCGCTCGACGACCGCGGGCTCCCGCAACTTCCGGGCGCCGCCGGCTGAGACGAAGCTGCCCGGTCAGAGGCACCTTCCCACGCCACCTAGACTGGAATCCGTGAATTCAGAGGAATCCGTCGACGTCGTGCTGATCGGCGGGGGCATCATGAGCGCCACGCTCGGCTCCCTGATCTCCCAACTGCAGCCCGACTGGTCGATCCGCGTCTACGAGCGCCTCGGCGAGGTCGCGCAGGAGTCGTCGAACGCGTGGAACAACGCGGGCACCGGTCACGCGGCGCTCTGCGAGCTCAACTACATGCCCGAGAACCCCGACGGCACGGTGAGCGCAGCCAAGGCCGTCGCCATCAACGAGCAGTTCCAGGTGAGCCGGCAGTACTGGGCGTACCTTGTCTCGATCGGCGCGCTGCCCGAGCCGCACAATTTCATCAACTCGACGCCGCACATGACGTTCGTCAAGGGCCAGGCGAACATCGACTACCTGAAGAAGCGAGTCGAGGCGCTGCGGAACGAACCGCTGTTCCCCGACATGGAATACACCGAAGACCTCGATCGCATCGCCGAGTGGACCCCGCTCCTCGTGAAGAAGCGCAACCCGAAGCAGAAGGTCGCCGCGACCCGCGTCGCGTCAGGCACCGATGTGGACTTCGGGGCCCTCACGACCTATCTCCTCCGCGACCTCGAGCGTCGTGGCGCCTCGGTGCTCACGAACCACCAGGTCACGTGGTTGAAGCGTCGCAAAGACGGCACCTGGAAGCTTCGCGTGCGCCATCTCGTCGGCAACATGCCCGAGACCGTGAACGCCCGGTTCGTGTTCGTCGGCGCCGGTGGCGGTGCCCTCGCCCTGCTCCAGCACTCCGGCATCCCCGAGATCAAGGGCTTCGGCGGCTTCCCGATCTCCGGCCAGTTCTTCCGAACAACGAATCCGAAGCTCGTCGCCCTGCACCAGGCCAAGGTCTACGGCAAGGCCGCGGTCGGTGCGCCCCCGATGTCGGTGCCGCACCTCGACACCCGCGTCGTCGACGGCGAGACTGCGCTGCTCTTCGGCCCGTTCGCCGGGTTCACGCCCAAGTTCCTGAAGACGAGCACGTGGTTCGACCTGCCGTTCTCGGTGCGCCTGCACAACCTCGGCCCGATGCTGCAGGTCGCGTTCAAGAACTTCGACCTCGTCAAGTACCTCGTCTCGGAATTGCTCGCCTCGCGCGCCAAGAAGCTGGCCGCCCTCCGAGAGTTCATGCCCACCGCGAAAGACCGCGACTGGGAGCTCATCACGGCCGGACAGCGCGTGCAGGTCATGAAGAGAGATCCGGAGAAGGGCGGTGTCCTGCAGTTCGGCACCGAGATCATCACCGGCGCCGACGGCACGATCGCCGGGCTCCTCGGTGCGTCACCGGGCGCATCGACCGCAGCGCCGATCATGCTCGACGTGCTCGCCCGATGCTTCCCCGATCGCATCGCCGCGTGGGAGCCGAAGCTCCGCGAGATGATCCCGAGCTACGGTCGACAACTGTCGGCCGAGCCGGCCGCTGCCGAAGCCGCACTCGCCGAGACCGCGAAGGTCCTCGAGCTCACCGCCTGAGTCCGACACCTCGCCGGCTTCCATTCGCGCGAAAGCTCTGCTAGCGTCGTTCCCGCTATGAAGTGAGTACACCCCATCGTCCCGCGCCTGAGGCGCCGTAGACACCGGGTGTACCCACGGTTCTGATCACACACCGTGCTGATCGCGAGAGCGGTCGCGTGCACCCATCCACGGCAATGCCCGGCGGGATCCACACTCCGCTCCCGGGTCGTCGTCTTGCCGCTGTCGCGGCGCCGGCTCCGCACGGTGCACCGCTCGTCGTCGTCGCTGCGACGGCGCTCGCCGGCGACCCGGGGCATTCGCGAAAGGCGGCCACCATGGCTGTACGCGTCTCTCCATCCCACTACCTTCGCGCCGACGGGCTCTCGGTCTCCTACCCCGACCGGCGCATCTTCACCGACCTCGACTTCACCGTCGCCCCGGGCCAGCGCCTCGGGCTGATCGGCGAGAACGGAGCGGGCAAGTCCACCCTGCTGCGCCTGCTCGCGAGTGGCGGCGGAAGCGACCGAGCGGATCCCGCGACCGCGAGCTCAGCGGATGCCGCGACCGCCGTGGCATCCGACGATGCCACGACCGACGGGCGCATCAGCCGCCCGCGGCGAACGGCGCTGCTCGCACAGGAGCTGCCGTTCCAGCCCGACGACCGCATCGACGAAGTGCTCGAGGCCGCACTCGCCGAGGTGCGCGCGATCGAACGCGAGCTCGACGTTGCCGCCTCGGCCCTCGGCGACGGCGCGGAGGCATCCGCTTCCCGCTATTCGGCGGCGCTCGACGCCGCGGAGCGTGCGGCCATCTGGTCGGCCACGTCGCGCCGCGACGAGCTGCTCGAGGGCCTCGGCGTTGCGGGGCTCGGTCTCGACCGGCGCATCGGCGAGCTCTCGGGCGGCCAGCGCAGCAGGTTCGCGCTCGCGGCGCTGCTGCTGAGCTCGCCCGACGCGTTGCTCCTCGACGAGCCCACGAACCATCTCGACGACGACGCGGCGGCGTTCCTCGAGGCGCGCCTGCGCGCCTGGAGCGGTCCGGTGGTGTTCGCGAGCCACGATCGCGAGTTCCTCGATCGAGTCGCCACGTCGCTCCTCGACCTCGACCCCGGCCGGGCAGGCGCCCTCGCGCTGAGCGGCGCAGACGCACGTTCGAGCGCAGGCGCTTCAAGGGACGAGCTGCTCGCCGCCGCGGGCGGTACGGTCTTCGGCGGCACGTTCTCGGAGTTCCTCACGGTGAAGGCCGAGGAGCGGCAACGCTGGCAGCGCCAATACGACGACGAGCAGGAGGAGTTGAAGCGGCTTCGCGTCGGCGCGGCCGAGACGGCTCGCAACGTCT
The DNA here is from genome assembly GCF_030817175.1 of Agromyces ramosus. NCBI lineage: Bacteria > Bacillati > Actinomycetota > Actinomycetes > Micrococcales > Microbacteriaceae > Agromyces > Agromyces ramosus. The sequence goes on from NZ_JAUSYY010000001.1 coordinate 3,035,609, forward strand.
CGCACGGACGAGCGGCGACCGACAACGACAAGTTCCTGAAGCACTTCAAGCGCGGCAACGTCGAGCAGGCCGTCTCGCGGCGGGTGCGCAACGCGGAGCTGCGGCTCGCAACTCTCGAGCGCGAGCAGGTGCGACGGCCGCCAGCGCCGCTCGAGTTCGCCGGCATCCCATCGGGTTCGCAGGCGCTCGAGGAGGCGTCCGGCCTGCTGCTCCAGTTGTCGGATGTCGCGGTGGGCTCACGGCTCGCCCTCGACGCGTTCGCCGTCGCCCCACTGACGCGGTTGCTCGTCACCGGAGCGAACGGTGCCGGCAAGTCGACGCTCCTCGGCGTGCTCGCGGGCACGCTGCCCGTCGATCGCGGCACCGTGCACCGGCGCAAGGGGCTGCGCGTGCAGCTCCTCGAGCAGGACGTGCGCTTCGCCGATCCGGATGCCTCGCCCCGCCGCCTCTACGAGCGGGTACTCGGGGAGCGGCGGGCCGAGCAGGTGCCGCTCGCGAGCCTCGGGCTCGTCGCCCCGCGCGATGAGTCGAAGCCGCTCGCGGCCCTGTCGGTCGGACAGCAGCGGCGACTCGCGCTCGCCCTCGTGATCGCTCGGCCACCGCACGTGTTCCTGCTCGACGAGCCGACGAACCACCTCTCGCTCGGCCTCGCCACCGACCTCGAGGCCGCGCTCGGCACCTATCCGGGTGCGGTGGTCATCGCGAGCCACGATCGGTGGCTGCGCCGGCGCTGGGCGGGGGAGCGGCTCGAGCTCGACGCCGGGCGCGTCGCGCTCGCGCCCGAGCCGGTGTTCGCTGGGCCCGCGCGCGAGCGCTCGACCGCGCTCCGCGACTGAGCCGGAGAACTGCGTAAGCGGATGCCCCGGTGCACGGCGCGCCGGGGCATCCGCTTGACCCGCATTCGAATGTATGTTCGAATGAGGCATGCGGTGGAGCGGGCAGGAACTGGGCGTCGAGCAGAACGACGCCCTCCCGGGTCTCGCGAAGCTGAACAATCTGGTGCGCTCCGTGCAGACGCCCGAGTTCGCCGGCGTCACCTTCCACGAGATCCTCGCGAAGTCCGCCCTCAATCGCGTGCCAGGCCAGTCGATGATGCCCTTCGGCTGGACCATCAACCCATACCGGGGCTGCACCCATGCCTGCACGTACTGCTTCGCCCGGCCGACGCACACCTATCTCGACCTCGACGCGGGCGACGACTTCGACCGGCAGATCATCGTCAAGGTCAACGTCGCCGAGGTGCTGCAGAAAGAGCTCGCCAAGCCGTCGTGGCGTCGCGATCCTGTGGCGCTCGGCACGAACACCGATCCCTATCAGCGAGCAGAGGGGCGCTATTCACTGATGCCCGGCATCATCGGCGCCCTCGCCGACAGCGGCACGCCGTTCAGCATCCTCACCAAGGGCACCCTGTTGCGGCGCGACCTGCCACTGATCGTCGAGGCGTCACGACACGTGCACGTCGACCTCGCCATGTCGATCGCGATCTACGACCACGAGCTGCAGCAATCGGTCGAACCGGGCACCCCCAGCGCGAAGGCGCGACTCGCGACGGTCACCGCGGTGCGCGAGGCGGGGCTCGACTGCGCGGTCTTCCTGATGCCGATCCTGCCCTACCTCACCGATACGAGAGCGCATCTCGACGAGGCGCTCCGGCAGGCGAAGGCGGCTGGAGCCACGAGCGTGCTGTACACGGCCCTGCACCTGCGCGGGGGAGTGAAGCCGTGGTTCATGCAGTGGCTCGAGCACGCCCACCCCGAGCTCGTTCCCAAGTACCGCTCGATGTATTACGGAACGAACGCCTACGCGCCGAAGGCGTATCGTCGTTGGCTCGCCGAGCGCATCCGGCCGCTCATCGCGGCGCACGGCCTCGAGCGAGCGCGCGAAGACCCGGTCACCGGCGGAATCCGATCGGCAGCGCTCGCAGGCACGCCAGCGCGCCGCGACGGTGAGCTCCCGCAGCTGTTCGGAGCACCGCCCGACCCGGGCGCACTCTTCTAGCGGCGCTGCTGCGCTGAGACCGCGCGAACTGCGATAATCCGCAGAAGCCCGGCGCAACGTTGCGTGCGGCCGAGCACACGCGAGCGGGAGGAGCACGATGACCCTGGGGTTGCCGGGCCACCTCGCGCGGGAGTCGCTGAGCCGTGCCCTTGCGACCGCTGGTCATGCCGCAGCGTTCGCCTGCCTCGCCGTCCTGTTGGCCGTCGGCGTCATCATGGCCGTCTTCGGCGGCGATCCCGACGCATGGACCGGCTCGGCGCTCGTCGTGCTGATGGGCGTGCTGCTCGGGTTTGTCGCGCGATTCCCCACGGTCACCCCCACCGTGGTCTACCTGGTGGTCGGCACCGGCATCGTCTTCGCCCTCACCGTGCTCATCATGGGGCCCGAGTCGCGGTTGGAGACCTCCAACAACGCGCTGCTCGCCCTGCCGCGCATCGCGCTGCTCCTCGTCGGCGGCGCCGGGAGCGGTTCGGTGATCGCGATCACCTGGGGAGCGCTCGGCTACGGGCTCGGCGAGGCAGCGGCGTTCCTCGGCGCCACGCTCGCCGGTGCTGTGTGGAGTCCGAACCTCGCGGCGGCGACGGCGTTCGGCATTCTCGTCCTGGTGCGCGCCTTCGATGGCCTGAGCAGGCGCTCGGACTCGCGGCAGCAGACCGGCCTGCACCGGGCGAGCCAGCAGACCAGGGAGCTCGCGATCCGGCACGATTACGAGTTGCGCGCAACGGCGAGGCTGCACGACACGGCCCTCAGCCACCTCGTGGCAATCGCTGCGGCCGGATCAGGGCCGGTCGACGAACGGCTTCGAGTCGGCATCCGTCAAGATCTCGGGCTCATCGTGGGTCGCGACTGGGCGATCGACCATGCCGTCGGCCCCGCGAGCGCCGACGTTGCCGAGCGCCTCAGCGCGGAGGCCGATTCCAGAAAGCTCGACACGGGTTCGATGCGGAGCGCGTGGCTTCGACGTCGCCAGGCGCAGGCGACGTCCCTCGACGACACGACGCCCATCCTGACGTATGCCTTCACGGCCGCCGCCAACGCCGGGCTGAAGGTCCGCGTGACGGGCGACTCCGCCGTACTGGGCGTCTTGGGCGCTCGGCGTGCTGCGGCACTCGATGCCGCCGTCGCCCAATGCCTCATCAATGTCGCCAGGCACGCCGGAGTCGACGAGGCGGAGCTCGCCCTCGGCTACGGCGCCGGCGAGGTCACCGTCGCCGTGATGGACAGCGGAAGTGGATTCGACGAGCGTGAGGTTCCGCCCGATCGCATCGGCCTGCGCACCTCGATCCGTGCGCGCATCGAGCAGGAGCAGGGAACGGTGCGGCTCTGGTCAACGAAGGGCATCGGCACGACCGTCGTGCTCACCGTGCCGGAGGGCGGCGAATGAGCAGCCGCATGCGATTGACGCAGCAGGAGGCCGACCCGGTCGGCGGCATCACGGCGGCGCCGATCGTGACCGTCGGTGCGCTCCTCGCCTTCGGCACGGCGGTGCTCCTCACCTTGGCGCACTGGCCGGAGGTCAGCTCGCCGGTGGCCGCTGTGATCGCCGTCATGCTGGTGGCTGCCGGCGGAGCTGCGGCAGCGATCTCAGCGTCGCCGGGTCGAGCGCCGTTCACCGCCGAGCGGCTCTGGCTCGTCGTCACGTTCGCGGTCGCCGCGGCGATCGCCGAGTACGTCTCGACGGTCGGGGCGAACCGCTACCTGTACGACGACTTCGGGCCGATCGTGATCGGCATGCTGATCCTCTCGGTGGCCCCGTTCTGCACGTGGCTTTCGTTGCTGCTGGCCGGGGTGCTCGCCTCGGCCGTACTCTCGATCCTCGTGATCGGGGCATCCGCGTACACCGTCACCCCGGCGCCCCTCGCCGTGCTCGTCATCGTGAGCGTGGCCCCGGTGGTCTCCCTCTCGGCTGCAGCAGCGGGCTACTCGTACGCGATCGTCGCCGAGACCCTCGCCTGGCAGCGCGAGGCGAACCGATCGGCCCTGCAGCGAGATGCCGAGCTGCGCGCCGGCATCGCCCGTTCGGTGCAGCAGAGCCAGGTGTCCGTCCTCGGACGCGAGGTGCTGCCGTTCCTCGCCGGCGTGATGACCGCCGACCGCATCTCCGTTGCCGATGCCGATCAGGCACGTGAGCTCGCCGAGGCGCTCCGCCGGGCGCTCCGCGCGGGCATCGAGTCGACCTGGCTCGACGACCTGGGCGCGAGCGTGCGCCGGAACCGTGGTGTCGACGTGGTCGTCGACGACACGAACGGCGGCGCCGCCGATCTCGCGGGCGACCAGAGATCCGCGCTGACCGCCTTGATCTCGTGGCTCGGTGAGCCGTCGCGCTCAGTGCGCATTCGGGTGACGATCACCACCGACGCGCGGCGGGGGCGCATCAGCATCGTCGCCGATCCGGGGGACACGCCACCGACGCGTCGGGAGCTCGACCGGTTCGTCGCTGTGGCTCGAGCCGTCGCGCTTCCCGCGGAGTCAGCGGTATCGCGAGAGAATGTGACCGTGGAGTTGAGCTATGGCATCGAATGAGCGGCCCGATCCGGGCGCGCCGTACCGGCTCGCCATCCTCGACGACCACGGGCTCATCGTCGACAGTCTCGCCCGATGGTTCGCCGACCTCGCTCCCGAGTTCGACGTCGTCCTGAAGGTGACGACCTGGATGGACCTCATCCGCGCACCCGAGTTCCCGGTCGATCTCGTACTCATGGACCTGCAGCTCGGAGACACCGTCTCGATCGAGGCACGCATCCGCGCCTGCCGGGCCGCCGGCGCGAAGGTCCTCGTGGTCACCGCGCTCGACGACGACGAGTCGCGCGAACGCTGCCTCGCGGCGGGCGCCTCCGGGTTCATCCCGAAGACGCTCCGCGCCGACGTGCTCGTCGACTCTGCACGGCGCGTGGCGCGTGGCGAACGGCTGCCGAGGCATCCGTCTCGCACCGACGCGCCATATGGAACGCATGGGGCTCCGTCGGCTGGGTCGCCGGCCGCAGACCACGACGCCTCGTCGGTCCATCTGAGCGGGGCCGAGGAGCGGGCGCTGCGCTACTACGCGCAGGGCCTGAGCACCGCCGAGGTCGGCCGTCGCATGGAGGTCGGCTATGAGACGGCGAAGACCTACTTGCGGCGGGTGCGCGACAAGTACGCGAAGGCAGGGCGGCCGGCGAGCCGCAAGGCCGAACTGATCCGCCGTGCGGCGGAAGACGGGTATCTCGAATAGATGGCGAAGCTGTACTTCCGCTATGGGGCGATGAACTCCGGCAAGTCGACGGCGTTGCTCCAGGCTGCGTTCAACTACGAGGAACGCGGGCACCAGGTGCTGCTGGCGAAGCCTGCGATCGACACGAAGGGCGACCGCGACATCGTGTCCCGGCTCGGCGTGGTCCGCGAGGTCGACTTCACGATCGAGCCCGAGACGAGCGTGCTCGACCGCTTCCAGGAGCACCGCAACCGCATCATCGAGGACCATGGCCGCGACGTCAGCTGCCTCCTCATCGACGAGGCGCAGTTCCTCTCGGCCGACCAGGTCGAAGACCTGCTCCGCATCGCCCTGATCGACGGCGTCCCCGTGCTCGCCTATGGCATCCGCACCGATTTCCAGACGGTCGCCTTTCCCGGCAGCCGCCGCCTGCTCGAGATCGCGCACAGCCTCGAAGAACTGAAGACGATCTGCCGCTGCGGTCGCAAGGCCATTTTCAACGCCCGGCTCATCGACGGCGCATTCGTCTTCGACGGCGACCAGGTCGCCATCGACGGTGAATCGGTCACCTACGAATCGCTCTGCGGGGTGTGCTACCTCGAAGAGAGCGGCGGGGTGCTGAACGGACGGCATTGAACCGGCCGATGCCTCGCGCGATGTCGCGTGACAGCATGGCGTCATGACGAGACCGACGGATGCCTCCCTCGCGGTCCGGGTGCACCGCGTCGACCGGGTCGACGGTGTGGATGCGGCTCGCGGACTCGCCCTCATCGGCATGTTCGTCGCCCACGTGGCCCCGGCCGTCGCATCCTCCGATCTCGAGAGCGTGATCGCCATCGCCGACGAGCGACCGCGATTGCTCTTCGCGCTCACGGCGGGCATCGGCCTCGGGTTCATGTCGGGAGGCGTCATGCCGATCACCGAGGGGCGCGGCTCGCTGCGGCGCCAGATCGCGATTCGCGCCGTCATCCTCATCGCACTGGGGCTGCTCATCGCGGTGACGCTGCATCCGCTCGTGTTCATCATCCTCGACGTCTACGGCGTGGCCTTCCTGGTGCTGCTGCCGCTCATCTTCATCCCGCCGCGTGTCGCGCTCGGGGTCGGCATCGCCCTGCTCGTCGTCACGCCGGCGCTCGCCGAGGTCGCGAGTCGCACCGAAGCCGTCGAAGAGCTGCAGTCGACCTCGGCGCAGCTCATCGTCGACTGGTTCGTGAGCGGCGCGTACCCGATCGTTATCTGGATCCCCGTGATGCTCATCGGACTGGCGCTGGCCCGGCTCGATCTCACCTCACCCCGCGTCGTGGGCATCGCTGCGCTCGCCGGCACGACGGCGGCCGCGATGCTCCTTCCCATCGCGGCGATGCTGCCCGGCGAAGAGGTCGCCACCGAGGCGTCGTGGGCCGCACCACTGCGGGCATCCCTCGAGACCGTCGGCAACACCGGGGTCGGCGTGCTCGTCGTTGCCGGCATGATGCTCCTGACGGCGTTCGCGCGACCACCCGTGCGCCGTGTCGCGTCGGCGCTGCTGTCCCCGGTCACGGCGATGGGCTCGATGCCGTTGAGCGTGTACACACTGCACCTCGTGGTGATCGCCGCTTCGATCCGCGCTGAGAACGGCGTCATGACCGACGACTCGTTCGAGCTCCTCGCGGGCCTCGTACTCGGATCCATGGTCTTCGCCTGGCTGTGGCGCCGCTACCTGGGCCGTGGGCCGCTCGAACGCCTGCTCAGGTGGGCGAGCGGTCGGAGCCGGGCAGACGCCGCGGGCGGCGGCGCAACAGGTTGAGCCCGACGCCGACGGCTGTGCCGGCCGTATTCGCGATGACGTCCGAGACGGTCGGGAAGCGAGACGGGATACCGATCTGGATCAGTTCGATGCCCACGCTCGTGAGGCAGCCCAGGGCGATGGTGCCCCACCAGGTGAGCCTCGGCGCGGCGATCGAGAGCAGCAGGCCGAATGGCACGAACAGGGCGATGTTCGCGACGAACTCGAGTGCGATCGCGCTGAGCTCTCGTGACGCACCGAGTGCGGCGAGGACGTCGACCGCCCAGCCGACGATGCCGGTGAGCTGCCCGGCCTCGGGCGCGGGCAGGAAGACGATGAGGGCGACCACGAGCAGGTATGGCGGCAGGAAGTACCGGGCGAGACGCACCGACCTGGCATCGCCCGGTGTGCGGGTGACCGGGCGATCGCGTGCGTTGGGCGGAAGGGGGCCGGTGGGATCCATCGGTTCAGGGTAGCGAAGCCCGAAGGACGGCGGCACCGAGCAGGAACCCGACGTCGCGCCGAGCCGACCGGCGTGCGGCAGAATGAGAGCCACGCCCACGAAAGGACCTCGATGCGCATCTCCGTCATCGGCTGCGGCTACCTCGGCGCGGTGCATGCCTCGGCCATGGCCGAACTCGGACACGAGGTGATCGGCATCGACGTCGACGAGCGAAAGATCGCAGCCCTTGCCGCAGGCAGGCCCTCGTTCTTCGAACCCGGTCTCCCCGAGATCCTCGCATCGGCGACCGAGACCGGCCGACTGCGGTTCAGCACCGATATAGCGGATGCCGCGGACGCGCAGGTGCACTTCCTCGCGGTCGGAACGCCTCAGACCGCGGGCTCGAGCGCGGCCGACGTGTCGTACGTCGATGCCGCCTTCGCCGCACTGCTCCCGCACCTCGCCGAGGACGCCATCGTCGTCGGAAAGAGCACCGTGCCCGTCGGCACTGCCGCGCGCTTGGCCGGGCGCCTCGCCGAGGAGGCGCCGCACGCGAGTCTCGCCTGGAATCCCGAGTTCCTGCGCGAGGGCTTCGCCGTGAAGGACACCCTCGAACCCGACCGCCTGGTCTACGGGGTCGCCGAGGGCGATCGCCACGCCGCATCCGTGCTCGACCAGATCTACCGCGCCGCGCTCGAGGCGGGCACGCCGCGTATCGTCACCGACTACGCCACCGCCGAGCTCGTCAAGGTGGCGGCGAACGCGTTCCTCGCTACCAAGATCAGCTTCATCAACGCCATGTCCGAGATCGCCGATGCGACCGGCGCGGATGTCACGGCACTCGCCGACGCGCTCGGCCACGACGCCCGCATCGGCCGTCGCTTCCTGAACGCTGGAGTCGGCTTCGGCGGCGGATGCCTGCCGAAGGACATCCGCGCATTCACCGCCCGCGCCGAGGAGCTCGGACGCGGGGAGGCCCTCGCCTTCCTGAAAGAGGTCGACGCCATCAACCTCAGGCAACGCCAGCGGGTCGTCGACCTCGCCGTCCTCGCGCTCGGCGGGTCGGTGCATCGCAAGAAGATCGCCGTACTGGGCGTCACGTTCAAGCCCGATTCCGACGACGTGCGAGACTCGCCGGCGCTCGACGTGGCGGTGCTGCTGAAGGGCCTCGGTGCCGACGTCGTCGCGACCGACCCCGAGGGCATCGAGAACGCGCGGGCGAGGCATCCGCAGCTCGACTACACGACCTCCTCGCGCGAGGCGTTGCACGACGCCGACCTCGTCGTGCTCGTCACCGAGTGGCGCGAGTACCGCGCGCTGGACCCCGATGCCACGGGTCGTCTCGTCGCCGGGCGCCGTATCATCGACGGTCGCAACGTGCTCGACCCGGTGGCCTGGCGGGCGGCCGGCTGGGATTACCGCGGACTCGGCCGGCCCTGAGCATGGCCTCTCCGATCGAGGGGTATGCCGTCATCGGCGACTGCCGCACCGCGGCGCTCGTCGGCGGTGACGGCAGCATCGACTGGCTGTGCCTTCCGCGCTTCGACGCCGCCTCGGTCTTCGGGGCGATGCTCGGCACGCCCGAGCAGGGCCATTGGATCCTTCGGCCGACCGATCAGGAAGCGAGCGCCACCAGGAGGTACGCGCCAGACACCTTCACCCTCATCACGCGCTGGAGCACCGGTGAGGGTGAGGTCGAGGTCACCGACCTGATGCCCCGCACCGATGGGCGCAGCGACGTGATCCGTCGCATCCGCTGTATTCGGGGCCGCGTCGCCATGCGCCACGAGCTGCGCGTGCGCTTCGACTACGCGGCCTCGCTGCCCTGGATGCGCCAGGTCGGCACGGCGGATGCCCCCGAGCTCCTCGCCGTCGCCGGACCCGACGCCCTCGTGGTTCGTGGCACCGCGCTCACGGCGCACGGGCACAGCCACGTGGCCGAGACGACGATCTCGGAGGGCCAGACGCTCGACCTGCAGCTCTCGTGGTTCCCGGCGCACCTGGCGGCGCCGGAACCGCTCGACGTCGACGACGCGATCGAGCGCACGGCCTCGTGGTGGCGGGCGTGGGCGCGTGGCTGCGCGCTGCCCGGTGCGCACGAGGACGCCGTGCTCCGCTCCCTCCTCGTGCTGCGCCTGCTCACGCACGCCGACACCGGCGGCATCGTGGCTGCGGCGTCGACGAGCCTGCCCGAGGCGGCCGCGGGAAGCCGCAATTGGGACTACCGCTATGTGTGGCTGCGCGACGCGGCGCTCACGCTCGAGGCCCTCATGCACCACGGGTTCGTCCGTGAGGTCGAAGCCTGGCGACGATGGCTCCTCCGGGCGATTGCGGGCGACCCCGGCGACCTCCAGACCATGTACGGCCTCGCCGGCGAGCGGCGGCTGCCCGAGTGGGAGGTGCCGACGCTGCCCGGGTACGAGGGCGCGACGCCGGTTCGCGTCGGCAACGCGGCGTCCGAGCAGTACCAGGCCGACGTGTTCGGCGAGGTGATGATCGCCCTCGACGCCGCCCGGCATGTGGGTCTCGACGACGACGACCTCTCCTGGTCGTTGCAGGTGGCACTGCTCAGCGAGGCGGAGCGCAACCTCGACCGGCCCGATTCGGGCATCTGGGAGATCCGGGGCGCCGAACGCCGGTTCACCCACTCGCGTGCGATGCTCTGGGCGGCGTTCGACCGCGGAATCTGCGCCGTCGAGTTCGATGGCCGGCGCGGGCCGGTCGAGCGATGGCGAGTCGTCCGAGACCAGCTCGCCGCCGAGATCGAGGCCACCGGGTTCGACCGCGAGCTCGGCAGCTACGTGCAGTTCAGCGGGAGCCGCGAGGTCGACGCGGCACTGCTGCAGCTGCCGCAGATCGGGTACCTGACACACGATGACGTGCGCATGGTCGGCACCGTCGCGCGCATCGAGCGGACACTCCTGCGCGACGGACTGTTGCGCCGCTACCGCACCGAGGCCAACGTCGACGGGGTTCCCGGTGATGAGAACGCGTTCCTGGCCTGCTCCTTCTGGCTCGTCGAGCACTACGCCCACGTCGGCCGCCTCGACGAGGCCGACACGCTCATGGAGCGCCTGCTCGGCTTCCGCTCCGAGCTCGGCCTGCTCTCGGAAGAGGTCGACGCGCGGAACGGCCGGCACGCGGGCAACACCCCGCAGGCGCTCTCACACCTCGCGCTCGTGCGTGCCGCCGACGCGATCGCCCATGCGAAGGGCACTGCGGCAGCGGCGGCACGGGCGAGCGCCGCTCGCAGCTCGCGACGCGCGCTCGCCTCGCCGAGCTGAACCGGGAACGACGAAGGCCTCCTTCCGAAGAAGGAGGCCTCATCTCGTCGGGGTGACAGGATTTGAACCTGCGACCTCGTCGTCCCGAACGACGCGCGCTACCAAGCTGCGCCACACCCCGGTGGCCCTCACGGGCCTCCACAAGGATAGCCGATAAATGGGGTTCGGCGGACCACGCGAAGCGGCGGCACGGATGCCCGAGCGGGAGGTCGAGGCATCCGCTCGCTCGATCGCTACTCCGTCGGCACGAGGGTGAGCAGCGTCGCCTCTGGCGGGCACGCGAAGCGCACCGGTGCGTAGATCGACGTGCCGAGTCCAGCCGACACGTTCAGGAATGCCGAGCGCAGGCCGTGCCGCCAGACGCTCAGGCCCTTCACCTGCGCGCGCGGGATGTCGCAGTTGGTGACAAGGGCACCGAGCCCCGGCACGCAGACCTGACCGCCGTGTGTGTGCCCTGCGAGCACCAGCTGGGCTCCGTGGTTCACGAAGGAGTTGAGCACCCGTTGGTAGGGCGCGTGCGTGACGCCGACGGTGACGGTGGGGCGCCGAGCCCCGACGGACGCCTCATCTGGCCAGGACTCGTCGCCGAGCGGATCTTCGGCGCGCAGCTCGTCGATGGCCGCCGTGATGAGGTCGAGGCGGTCGTACCCGTTGTGCGGGTCGTCGACGCCGAAGAACTCGAAATGCGTGCCGCGCAGGTCGAGCGCGGCCGCGGTGTTGTCGAGGTCATGCCAGCCGAGCTCGTCGAAATACGAGTGCAGCTCGTCGATGTCGAGCCGCTTGGCGCGACGACCGAGGCGAGAGGGGCCGGTGAAGTAGTTGAACGGGTTCTTCAGGACCGGGCCGAAGTAGTCGTTCGATCCGTTGACGAAGACGCCGGGGATGCCCCGGAACGGATCGAACGCCCGCCGGACGCCGTCGATGCCGCGCTCGTGCCCCAGGTTGTCACCCGTGTCGACGATGAGGTCGGGTTCGAGCTCGGCGAGCCGCCGCACCCACTGCTGCTTGTCGTGCTGCCACGGTGCCATGTGGAGGTCGGAGAGGTGCAGCACCCGCACGGGGGTCGCGCCCGGCGGAAGAACCGGGACCTCCACCTGCCTGAGGGTCCACCGAGTGCGCTCGACGAGTGTGCCCCACGCGAGCGCAGCCGCCCCCGCCGCGCCGATCGCGAGCGCGATGGCGGCGGCGGGGGAGGTGCGCGTGTTCGTCACGTGGGCGGCTCGCCGGCTAGTCGTCGCCGGGCGCGTTGCCGGGGCCGCCGCTGAGCTTGCCGACCGTGATCGTCACCTTGTCGCCCGGCTTGGCGAAGCCGCCACCTGCCGGGTTCTGGGCGATCACGACGCCGACCTGCGTCGGATCGAGCGTGTCCTGCGTCTGCCGTTCTGCGCGGAACCCGGCCTGGCGCAGGGCTGCCTCAGCCTGGTCTTGCGTCATGCCGACGACGTTCGGCACGCCGGTCATCGATCCGTTGCTCGTGAACACCCGAATGGTCGAACCGCGGCCGGCCTGACCCGAGGGGTCGGTGGCGGAGACCGTGCCTGCGGGCAGGTTCGAGTCTTGCGGGCCGCCGTCTTCGAAGACGAACCCGGCCGCCTCGAGCGCCTGCTTGGCGGCGTCAAGGGTGAGGCCCGTGACCTGCGGGACGTCGACGAGGACCTGCTTGAAGGCGCTCGCATCAGGCTCGGTGAATTGATCGCCGCCGTACTTGTTGTCGGCCACCTCCATGATCCTCGGCCAGATGCGGTGGCGGGCCGTGGCGGCCGCACCGGAATCGAAGCTCACGTCGCGGAGGTTGGTGCGGTTGTCGCCGCCGGTGATGTTGCCGACCCAGACGGCCGTCGCGACCTTCGTGCTCGACCCGATCATCCAGGTGTCGAACGCGTCGTCGGTCGTACCGGTCTTGCCGATGTGCGGGATGCCCGTGCCGGGATCCGAGGCGGTGGCGGTGCCGCCGCCCGCGAAGGTCTGCTGCATCGCGTACTCCATCGCATGCGCGACCTCGGGACTCACCGACTGCGTGCACGTGGAGGCTGGCGGCGGCAGCTCCGTTCCGTCGGCCTGGACGATCTTGTCGATGGCGATCGGCGAGCAGGTCGTGCCGTTGTTCGCGATGCCCGCGAACGCGGCCGCCATGGTCACCGGGGCGATCTCTTCGGTGCCGAGCACAGCCGACGGGCCGAATGGGATGGTCTCGTCTTCGGCGTTCTTGCCCTCGCCGAGCGCGGCGCCATCGGCTCGGTGTACGCCGAAAGCAGCAGCGGTCTCCTTGATCTTGCACAGCTGCAGCTGTTGGGCCATCGCCATGAACGAGGAGTTCACCGACCACTTGGTCGCGTCGACCGCGTTGTTGGCGATGCGGCCATCGTCGTTGCGCGGGTTGAACGATCCGGTCCAGGTGCCACCCCCGCACTGACCGGGGAATGAGGTGAACGCCCGCCGGGCGCCATTGAACGTCTCGCGCAGCGAGTGGCCTGCATTGAGCCATTCGGCGAGCGTGAACACCTTGAAGGTCGAGCCCGGTTGCAAGCCGCTCGAGCCGCCGTAGTCGAGATCGGTGCTGAGGTTGAGCGAGGTGTAGCTCGGGTCCGCGGCGGCAACCTCTCCGTCGTCGGTGAACTTCTTGTTCTGGGCCATCGCGAGCACGCGGCCGGTGCCGGCCTGCACCGTCACGGCGACGGAGCCGACATCGAAGCGAGGATCAGTGGCCGGCACGTTCTCCGTCATCGCAGCTTCGGCCTGAGCCTGCAGGTCGAGGTCGAGCGTCGTGTAGATCTGCAGCCCGCCCTGTTGCAGCAGCCGGGCTCCTTCGTTCTCTTCGGTGGCCGGGTCGTCGTAGCTGTTGAGCACGATGTTCTTGACGTAGTCGCAGAAGAATCCGCTGCCGCCTGCGGTCTCGCACCCGGTGCTCGGTTCCTTGATGACGGGAGCAACGGGGGTGGCGACGGCGGCGTCGTAGTCCGCCTGTGGGATCTTCTTCTCCTTGAGCATCTGCTCGAGGATGTAGTCGCGCCGTTCCTTGTTTGCGGCGTATGGCACGGGCTGCCCGTCGACGATCGTGTTGACGCCGTTGGTCTCGCTGTCAGGATAGTCGAGTCGGAACTTCTCGGGGTTGTTCACGATGGCGATGAGGCTGGCCGCCTCGGGCAGGGTGAGGTCGGCCGCGTGCTTGCCGCCGAAGTAGTACTGCGCGGCCGATTCGATGCCGTAGACCCGTCCGCCGAACGCGGCGATGTTCAGGTACCCCTTGAGGATCTCGTCCTTCGAGAACTTCTTCTCGAGGGCGATCGCGTAGCGCATCTCCTTGAGCTTGCGATCGGGCGAGGTCTCGGTCGCCGCCTCATAGGCCGCGTCCTTCTCCTCTTCCGTCTTCGCCTCGCGCACTCCGTTGTTGATCAGCACATTCTTCACGTACTGCTGGGTGATCGAGGATCCGCCCTGCGTCGCCCCGCCGATCACGTACTCGTTGAGCGCCGCACGGACCGTGCCCTGGATGTCGATGCCGCCGTGCTCGTAGAACCGGGGATCCTCACCGGCGATGGCGGCATCCTTCACGTACTGGCTGATGGCGTCCCACTCGACCTCTTCACGGTTCTCGTCGAAGAATGAGGCGAGGTGGTACGGCGATCCGTCGGCCTGGATCGCGTAGATGTCGGTCTTCTCGGACAACTCGTTGATGTCGAGGTACCCGGGAAGGTTCTCGAACACCGCGATGCCGTTGTTCGCGGCCATGCCGGTGACGGCGAGGGCGGGCGTCACGGCTGCTGTCACGAGGACGCCGGCGAGAGCGCTCAAGCCGACGAAGCCGAGGATTCCGGTGCCGACGTCGCTCATCGTACGTTTTTGGGCAGACATATAGTGGAGCTTAACGGAGAAGGCTGACAAATCCCGCTATGACGGTGGGTGCCGCGAGCGGTGCCCGCACACCGGCGCGCGGTCGATCAGTTCTCGACCGGCCCCACCGGAAGCACCAGAGACGAGGAGTCCCATGCCTGCCTGGGAGTACATCACCACCCCGCTGCTCATCCACAACACCGCGGCGATCCTGAACAACTGGGGCTCCGAAGGCTGGGAGCTCGTGCAGGTCGTGCAAGGACCCGAGGGTGGGCTCGTCGCCTACTTGAAGCGCCCGGTGGGCGGGGAGTCCTCGACCGCGGCCTCCGCCGGCGCAGCGGCCGCGGCGCAGGCCGCGAAGCAGTTCGAGGGCGAGGCCTGATGGCCGGCTTCGAGGCGCGGCTGGCCGAGCTCGGCATCGAGTTGCCCGAGGTCGCGCCGCCGGTCGCCGCCTACGTGCCCGCCGTGGTCACCGGCAGCTACGTCTACACGTCGGGGCAGCTGCCGTTCACGGCCGGTGCCCTGCCCGCCACCGGAAAGGTCGGCGACGGCGACGGCCTCGTGCCCGCCGCCGACGCCAAGGGCTATGCGCGCACCTGCGCGCTCAACGCGCTCGCCGCGGTGCGTGCCGAGCTGGGCTCGCTCGACCGGGTGACTCGCATCGTGAAGCTCGTCGGCTTCGTGGCATCCGACCCCTCATTCACCGGTCAGCCCGGCGTCGTCAACGGCGCGTCCGACGTGCTCGGCGAGATCTTCGGCGACGCCGGGCGCCACGCCCGCTCGGCGGTGGGCGTCACGGTGCTCCCGCTCGACTCGCCCGTCGAGCTCGAGCTCGTCGTCGAGTTCGCGTAACGACCGAGAATCGCGGATGCCGCGGCCGGGACTCCCCGCCGCGGCATCCGCCATTCTGCTCGAGGTCTCTACCTGACCTGCGCGCTGATGACCTGCATGATCGAGGTGTCGGCGAGCGTGGTGGTGTCGCCGATCTCGCGCCCCTCTGCGAGGTCGCGGAGGAGTCGCCGCATGATCTTGCCCGACCGCGTCTTGGGCAGCTCGTTGACGATGAACACCTGACGCGGGCGCGCGATCGCACCGATCTGGGTCGCGACGTGACGGCGCAGCTCTTCACTCGCCTCGGCGGGGTCGGTGACGAGCTCGGCCTGGCTCGCCTTCAGGATGACGAATGCCACGACGGCCTGCCCGGTCGTCTCATCGGAGGCGCCGACCACCGCGGCTTCGGCGGTCCACGGATGGGCGACGAGCGACGACTCGATCTCTGCGGTCGACAATCGGTGCCCTGAGACGTTCATGACGTCGTCGACACGGCCGAGCAGCCAGATGTCTCCGTCTTCGTCGCGACGTGCGCCGTCGCCGGCGAAGTACATCGCCTTCGTGGGCTCAGTGCCGAACTTCTCCCAGTAGGTCTGCTTGAAGCGCTCGGGGTCGCCCCAGATGCCGCGGAGCATCGACGGCCACGGTTCGGTGACCACGAGCAGCCCGCCGCCCTCGCCTTCGACCGGCGTGCCGTCGTCGCTGAGGATGTCGATCGAGATGCCGGGGATCGGCACCTGCGCGCTGCCCGGCTTGAGGTCGGTGATGCCCGGCAGCGCGGAGATCATGATCGCGCCGGTCTCGGTCTGCCACCACGTGTCGACCACGGGGATCGAGCCGCCGCCGATGACATGGCGGTACCAGATCCATGCCTCGGGGTTGATGGGTTCGCCGACCGAGCCGAGCAGCCGCAGCGAGCGCAGGTTGAACTCCTGCGGGATCTTCCGGCCGAGCTTCATGAACGAGCGGATGGCCGTGGGCGCCGTGTAGAGGATCGAGACCTTGTACTTCTCGATGATCTCCCACCAGCGACCCGGGTGCGGCGTGTCGGGCGTGCCCTCGTAGACCACCTGGGTGGCGCCGTTCGCGAGCGGGCCGTAGACCACGTAGGAGTGCCCGGTGACCCAGCCGACGTCGGCGGTGCACCAGTACACGTCGCTCTCAGGGTGCAGGTCGAAGACGTTCTTGTGCGTGAACGCCGTCTGCGTGAGGTACCCGCCGCTCGTGTGCAGGATGCCCTTCGGCTTGCCGGTGGTGCCGCTCGTGTAGAGGATGAACAGCGGATGCTCCGCGCCGAACGCCTTCGCCTCGTGCTCCGCAGAGGCCTCGCCGACGGTCTCGTGCCACCAGTGGTCGCGACCTTCGGTCCAGTCGACCTCGTTCTCGCCGCGGCGAACGACGAGGACGTTCTCGATGCTGCCGCCGGTCTTCGCGATGGCCTCGTCGACAGTGGGCTTCAGCGGGAAGACCCGCCCCTTGCGATACCCGCCGTCGGCGGTGATGACGAGGGATGCCTCGGCGTCGTCGATGCGTGACGCGAGGCT
This sequence comes from Agromyces ramosus, assembly GCF_030817175.1. Lineage (NCBI taxonomy): Bacteria > Bacillati > Actinomycetota > Actinomycetes > Micrococcales > Microbacteriaceae > Agromyces > Agromyces ramosus. The sequence continues at coordinate 3,052,494 of NZ_JAUSYY010000001.1, forward strand.
GTCGGCGCTGAACCCGCCGAAGACGACCGAGTGAACGGCGCCGATGCGGGCCACCGCGAGCATCGAGACGATCGCCTCGGGGATCATCGGGAGGTAGATGGCGACCCGGTCGCCCTCGCCGACGCCGAGATCGGTCAGCACGTTGGCTGCCCGCTTCACCTCGGCGGTGAGTTCGGCATAGGTGATGTCCCGACTGTCGCCCGGCTCTCCCTCGAAGTGGATGGCCACACGATCGCCGAGGCCCGCCGCGACGTGGCGGTCGAGGCAGTTGACGGCGACGTTCAGTTCGCCGTCGTCGAACCACTTGGCGAACGGTGGGTTCGTCCAGTCGAGCGTTCGGGTGAAGGGCTTCTCCCACTGGAGGAGATTGCGGGCCTGGTCGGCCCAGAATCCGAGGCGGTCGGCGCGCGCGGCGTCGGCGAGGGACTCGTCGGCGACGGCTTGGGCGGCGAACTCGGGGCTCGGGCGGAATCGCCTGATCTCCTCGAGCGCGTGATCGATCTGCACGGTCATGGTTGTCCGGTCGCTCCTTCGCGATTCACTTTCATCGGTTGGGTCGCCTGCCCCACCAGCACCCTACCGCCCGCTCACGACGTGCTCGTAACAGCTCGGTCACACTGCGCCCCCTGCTCTTCCGAGCATCCGTCCGACCCGTTACTGTGCACTTGCGCAGAGATTTCTGAGTGTCCGCACAAATGGGGACAAAAAATACTTGCGCATCCTTCGGCAAGCCGTATGCTGAGTACCGCCCGAACACTCGTTTCGTGGCCTGCAGCGCTCGTGATTCCCCCCAATCCCTGCGCTGCCGAGGCGGCACCTGTTCCCCCCAATGGGTGCCGCCCCCTTTCGTTAACAGCACTGTTCAGTCAGTGCCGATCGAGTCCTCCTCCACAACGGTGTGGGGGAGGCTCTTTCTGTCTGTGGTGCCGAGCGGATGCCTCGAAACCCGCTGCGCTGCCTACGCTCGCCGCATGAGTATCCAGTTCGTCGCGACTCCGTCGTGGCAACGGCGTGCCTCGCGCGTCGCCGAGGCGACTGACATGGCGTTCGCGCCACCCGGGTCCGCGGGCCGCGCTCCCGAAGCAGACGGCGGCGTGTCGGCGGCGACCGCGACGGCGACGCCGGCAGATGCGGCTCTCGACGACGCCCGAGGAGTCAGCGGTGTCGCGAGCTTCGACGCGAGCGACCTCTCGGTGCTCGGTCCGCTCGCACCGTTCGCCGAGTCCGGCCCGGTCACCGACCTGTTCGTGAATGGCGCGCAGGGCCTCTGGATCGATCGCGGCGGCGGTGCCGAGCACGAACCCCGGTGGAGCGCCGACGAAGCCGAGGTACGGGCGCTCGCGGTGCGGCTGATTGCACGCGGGGGTCGTCATATCGACGAGGCGACGCCCGCCGTCGATGTGCGGCTCGGGCGAGGCATCCGCGTGCACGCCGTCCTGCCGCCGGTCTCTCCGCACGGCACGCTCCTGTCGGTGCGCGTGCCGCGCGCGGCCGGGTTCTCCCTCGCCGCGATGACGCGGGCGGGCATGCTGGATCCCGGCCAGGCGGCGTTCCTCGGCGAAGCCGTCGCCACGCGCAAGAACCTCCTCGTGACCGGAGCTGGCGGCACCGACAAGACCACGCTCCTCGCCGCGCTGCTCGGCGAGGCGCCGCACCGCGAGCGCATCGTGGTCATCGAGGACGTCGCCGAGTTGCGCATCTCCCACCCGCACGTCGTCACCCTCGAGGCGAGGCAGGCGAATCTCGAGGGCACGGGCCGGGTCGGCCTCGACGCCCTCCTGCGCGAGGCGCTGCGCATGCGCCCCGACCGACTCGTCGTCGGCGAATGCCGCGGGCCCGAACTCCGAGAGCTCCTCGCGGCGCTCAACACGGGTCACGACGGCGGCGCGGGCACGCTGCACGCGAACTCCCTCGCCGATGTGCCGGCACGACTCGAGGCGCTCGGGTCGACCGCAGGCCTGTCACCCGACGCCGTCACGCGGCAGACGGTGAGTGCGTTCGACCTCGTGCTGCACCTCGAGCGCGTGGGCGCCGGGCGTCGTCTCGCGGGGGTCGGCCGATTCGAACAGCGCGGCGACCGCCTCGCCATCGAGGCGCTGTGACGCTCGCAACCGGCGGGGCGATCCGACGCCGCCTGCCACGTGTGGACTCGATGATGAACCGGCTTCGACCCGCCTCCCGCGATGCGGCCGCCGACCTCGACACCATCGCCGCGGTTGCCGAGCGGCTCTCGGTGCTGCTCACAGCCGGAGTACCGGCCTCTGCGGCGTGGGGACATCTCGGCAGCGGCACCGTCGACCAGGCCGGCGACGGCGTGGTGCTCGCCGCCGCCGCTCGCGCGGCGGCGCACGGTGATCCCGTGGCTGTGGCGATCGCCTCGGCGCGTGCCGCGCAGCCGGCGGCCTCCGCGGCGTGGCCGGTGCTCGCCGCCGCGTGGAGCGTCGCCGAGGAATCCGGCGCCCCACTCGCCGTGAGCCTGCGCGAGCTCGCGGCCGGACTTCGCGACGAAGCGCAGTTGCGGCGCGAGGTGCGTGCCGCGCTCGCGGGCCCGGCCGCGAGCGCGCGCCTCGTCACCACGTTGCCCCTCCTGGCCATCGGATTCGGCGCAACGCTCGGCTTCGACACACTGGTGGTGCTCTTCGCCAACCCGCTCGGTCTCGCATGCCTGCTCGTCGGGTCGGCGCTGCTCTGGGCGGGTCGGCGCTGGAACGCGGCGCTCGCCCGACGCGCCTCGCGCCGACGGGGCGACGCAGGCCTCGAGTTCGAGCTCCTCGCGGTCGCGATGTCGAGCGGCGCGTCGATCGATCGTGCCAGGGCGACCGTCGATCGGGCGATGACCGCGCATCGGCTCGACCGGCACGACGCCCGTGGCATCGACGCGATGCTCGCGCTGGCCGCGCGAGCCGGCGCTCCGGTCGCCGAGCTGCTGCGATCCGAGGCGTTCCGACTTCGTCGAGCAGGCCGGGCCGCGGGCGCCGAGCGGGCCGCCGCGCTCGGCGTTCGGCTCATGGTGCCCCTCGGCGTCTGTGTGCTCCCGTCGTTCGTGCTGCTCGGCGTCGCCCCGATCATGATCTCCGTCATCTCGGGAACCCTCGCCGGTGCCTCATGACGATCCACGACTCGTGCCGACACTCCGCCGGGCCCCCGGCACCACAGGAAGGAACCACACCATGCGTCAACCCTCCACACCGACGGTCGACGGTTCGCCGGCAGACGATGGGCCGCGCGAACCCGGTCGTCGCGTCATCCGCTCGCTGCGTCGCGTCACTCGCCGAGTCGCGGGTGAACGAGGCGCCGCCACCGCAGAGTACGCCGTCGCCACCATGGCGGCGGTCGGCTTCGCCGGGCTCCTCGTCATCATCCTGCGCGGCGACGAGGTACGCGGCATCCTCACCGATCTCGTACGGAATGCGCTCACGGTCGGCTGACGGCGATCGGGGCAGCGTGACGGCGGAGTTCGCCGTCGCGCTGCCGGCGATCGCCCTCGTCCTCGCGGCCTGCCTCGCGTCCGTGCAGCTCGTCGCCGAGCAGGTGCGGTTGACGGATGCCGCAGCCGACGCCGCCCGCGCACTCGGCCGCGGTGAGACCGAGGCGGTCGCGGCGGCGATCGCCGACCGCATTACCGGGGGAGCGGCGCTCGCCGTCTCGGCCGAGGCGCCGTTCGTCTGCGTGACGCTCAGCTCCGCGGGCGACGGGTTCCTGGCTGCGATCGAGTTGCGCGCCGAGTCCTGCGCCGTCTCGGGTGGGCTATGAGCCGGGGCACGAGGGTGGAGCCCGTCGCGGACATGCCGCGCTCGTCGCGCGTCGCTCGCGACGAGGCGGGCGCGGCGTCCGTCGCCGCGCTCGGCATCGTCGGCGCGATCGTCGCGGTCTCGATCGCCGTGGTGCCGGTGTTGGGTGTCTTCGTCGCTTCGCAGGAGGCGGCCAACGCCGCCGACGCCGCAGCACTGGCGGCCGCCGACGCCATCTCGGGCGCCGTGCCTGGCGTGCCGTGCGAGATCGCCGACGCCGTCGCCTCGCGCAACGGCGCGGCGCTCATCGGGTGCACCGCCGACGGACCGGCGGCCGTCGTGCACGTCACGACCGGGCGCCTCGGATTCACGATCGAAGCTGCGGCGCGAGCCGGACCACCGGGGTGGGGCGGGTGATCAGTCGAAGACGGTCTCGACGAATCGGTATTCGACCGCCGTCGGGCGGGCGTCGCCGGCCGCGTCGAATTCGAGGCCGGAGCCTCGGGCGTAGACGTAGTGCTTGCCCTGGTCGCCGCCGAGCTCGAGTCGCGGACGTGGATCGCCCGATTCGAGGAAGGCGGTGGCGACCGTCTTGCCCTCGAGCGGTCCGTCGATCAGCTTGGCTGTGTACGAGCTCGTCGATGACGTTTCCATACGGCAATTCTCCTCCCCCCGGCGGGAACCGCAAGAGCCGCCGCGGCGTCGTCCGACGAAGGACGATGCTGCGGGGTGTAAGTGCACTCACGGTGTGGGTGTGTATGGTGTGGCTGTCGGTGCAGCAAGCGCCGACTGACGGCACACCGCTCCGGGGGGCGCGGCATTCGATGTGCGTTCCCGTCTCAACTGTCGAACAAGAGGAGTCTGGTGTCAGGCACGAAGAAACTGGTCATCGTGGAGTCACCGACCAAGATGAAGTCGATCGCCCAATACCTGGGCGACGGCTACCAAGTGCTGTCATCGGTCGGGCACATCCGTGACCTCATCGAGCCGAAGAACCTGCCTGCCGAGCTCAAGAAGGGCCCGCTCGGCAAGTTCTCCGTCGACGTCGACAACGGGTTCGAGCCGTACTACGTGGTCTCCGACTCCAAGAAGAAGACGGTCGCCGAGCTCAAGCGCGCGCTGAAGGATGCCGACGAGCTCCTGCTCGCCACTGATGAGGACCGCGAGGGTGAGGCCATCGCGTGGCACCTCCTCCAGGAGCTGAAGCCGAAGGTGCCCGTGCGCCGCATGGTCTTCCACGAGATCACGAAGGACGCGATCGAGAAGGCGAAGGACAACACCCGCGACCTCGACACCGCACTCGTCGACGCGCAGGAAACCCGACGCATCCTCGACCGCCTGTACGGCTACGAAGTGTCCCCGGTGCTCTGGCGGAAGGTCGGACCCGGCCTGTCCGCCGGGCGCGTGCAGTCCGCGGCCACGCGGCTCGTGGTCGACCGCGAGCGCGAGCGACTCGCGTTCCGTGCGGCGGGGTACTGGGATCTGGCCGGACGCTTCTCTGCAGAGGCATCCGAGTCGGCCTCATTCGAGGCCAAGCTCGTGCGACTGGGCGGCGAGCGTGTCGCCACCGGCCGCGACTTCGACGACCTGGGCCAGTTGAAGGGCAAGGCGGTGGTGCTCGACGAGGCCACCGCGAACGCGCTCGTCGCAGCGCTGAGCGCCTTAGGCGTCGCCCGCACGGTCTCCAAGGTCGAGTCGAAGCCGTACTCGCGTCGCCCGGCGGCCCCGTTCACGACCTCGACCCTGCAGCAGGAGTCGGCCCGCAAGCTCCGCCTCTCCGCGCGCGACACGATGCGCGTCGCCCAGTCGCTCTACGAGAACGGCTACATCACCTATATGCGAACCGACTCGTCGTCGCTCTCGCAGCAGGCGATCGCAGCGGCCCGCACCCAGGCGACGAAGCTCTACGGCCCGGACTCGATCCCCGACAAGCCCCGCGTCTACGCGAGCAAGTCGAAGAACGCGCAGGAGGCGCACGAGGCGATCCGGCCCTCGGGCGAGGTCTTCCGCACCCCGTCCGAGCTGCAGAGCGTGCTGCGCGGCAGCGAGTTCAAGCTCTACGACCTCATCTGGAAGCGCACCGTCGCGTCGCAGATGGCCGACGCCAAGGGCCAGACGGCCACCGTCACGATCGAGGTCGGTCCGACGGCACCGGATGCCGCCTCGCCCGCCGAGGCGACCGTTCCCGTTGCCCGCACGATCGCGGAGTTCACGGCGAGCGGCACCGTGATCACCTTCCGGGGCTTCCTCGCCGCCTATGAAGAGAGCCGCGACGAAGAGCGGAACGCCGACGACGCGCCCGGCGAGGCCAAGTTGCCGCCCCTCACCGAGGGGCAGGCGCTGAACCTGGCCGACCTCGAGGCCAAGGGCCACGAGACCACGCCGCCGCCGCGCTACACCGAGGCGAGCCTCGTGAAGCGGCTCGAAGAGCTCGGCATCGGCCGGCCGTCGACGTTCGCGTCGATCATCTCCACGATCCTCGACCGGGGCTATGTCACGCAGCGCGGGCAGGCGCTCGTGCCGAGCTGGATCGCATTCTCGGTCGTGCGCCTGCTCGAAGAGCACTTCGGCGACCTCGTCGAGTACGACTTCACCGCCGAGATGGAAGACGACCTCGACCACATCGCGGCCGGCGAGGCCGACCGGGTCGACTGGCTCTCGAGCTTCTACTTCGGCTCCGACAAGCACCGCGGCCTCCGGCAGGTCGTCGACAACCTCGGCGAGATCGACGCTCGCGAGATCAACTCCGTCGTGATCGCCCCCGACATCACGCTGCGTATCGGCAAGTACGGCCCGTACCTCGAGGTCGTCGATCCCGACGCCGCGGCCGACGCGACGCCGCGCCGCGTCAACCTGCCCGAAGACCTCGCGCCCGACGAGCTCACCGAGGCGAAGGCCCGCGAGCTCATCGAGGCGCCGGTGCAGAGCGACCGCGTGCTGGGCGTGAATCCGGCGAACGGCAAGGAGGTCGTCGTGAAAGACGGCCGCTTCGGACCGTATGTGACCGAGGTCGATCCCGCACCGCAGGTCGATGCCGACGCATCCGTCGACCCGGCGACCGGCGAGGTCGTCGAAGCGCCGAAGCCGAAGCGCGGAGCGAAGAAGGCCGCCGTCGAGAAGCCGCGCACCGCCTCGCTCTTCAAGAGCATGCAGATCGAGGAGGTCGACTTCGAGACGGCGCTGAAGCTCCTCGACCTTCCCCGCGTCGTCGGCCTCGACCCCGAGTCGGGTGACGAGATCACCGCGCAGAACGGCCGGTACGGCCCGTACCTCAAGAAGGGCGCCGACACCCGCACCCTGCCGAGCGAGGACGCGATCTTCGAGATCGACCTCGACGGTGCACTCGAGCTCTACGCGCAGCCCAAGTACGGTGCGCGCAGCGCGTCGAGCGCGCTCAAGGAGTTCGAGAACGACCCCGTCAGCGGCAAGCCGATCAAGGTCAAGGACGGCCGCTTCGGCCCCTACGTCACCGATGGCACGACGAACGCGACGATCCCCCGGGCGGAGTCGGTCGAGGAGATCACGTTCGAACGCGCCGTCGAGCTGCTGCAGATCAAGCGCGACAAGGGCCCCGCGGCTCCTCGGGCGAAGCGCGCCACGACGAAGAAGGCACCGGCGAAGAAGACGGCGACGAAGAAGTGAGTCCGACGGGCCTCTTCATCACCCTCGAAGGCGGCGACGGCTCGGGCAAGACCACGCAGGCCGAGCGGCTCGCCGAGTGGCTCGCGGGCGAGGGCCGCACGGTGCTGCGCACCCGTGAGCCAGGGGGCACCGAGGTGGGAATCGAGGTGCGCGAGATCGTGCTGCACCATCGGGGCGACATCACGCCGCGCGCCGAGGCGCTGCTCTACGCGGCCGACCGTGCGCACCATGTCGCCACGGTGGTGCGCCCCGCGCTCGGGCGCGGCGACGTGGTCATCCAAGACCGCTACATCGACTCCTCGGTCGCGTACCAGGGTGCCGGACGCGTGCTCGACCCCGACGCCGTTCGCCGCCTTTCGGAGTGGGCCACCGAGGGCTTGCGCCCCGACCTCACGATCCTGCTCGACCTCGATGCCGACGCCGCGCGTGGCCGCCTCGACGAGGCGCGCACACGATTCGACCGGCTCGAGGCCGAGGCATCCGAGTTCCACGATCGCGTTCGCAGCGCCTACCTCGAGCTCGCGGCCGCGGAACCCGAGCGCTTCCTCGTCATCGATGCGGCACTGCCGGTCGACGAGATCGCGGCGGCGATCCGCGACCGGGTGGCCGGGCTGCTCTGAGCCCCGTCGACGCCACGGTCAGCGGCGGAAGGTAGCGTTGAATCGTGAGCGTATGGAGTGAGCTGACAGGGCAGGATGCCGCGATCGCCCTGTTCCGCGCCGCAGCGGAGTCAGCGCGCGCGCCGGCTGGCGCCGGCGCCCAGCAGATGACGCATTCCTGGCTCGTCACCGGCCCCCCGGGTTCCGGGCGCTCCAACCTCGCCTTCGCCTTCGCCACGGCACTCATCTCGGGCGACCCCGACGGCGACGCGACGACCCGCATCCAGGTCGAGGCCCGCAGCCATCCCGACCTGCACGTGCTCGCGACCGAGGGCGTCATCATCAAGCGCGACGACGTGCGCGAGATCGTGAAGCGCTCGCACTACTCGCCGTCGGTCGGCCGGCACCGCGTCATCATCGTCGAAGACGCCGATCGCATGACCGAGCAGACCTCGAACTTCCTGCTGAAAGAACTCGAAGAGCCGCCGGAACGCACCGTATGGATCCTCTGCGCGCCGAGCGAAGCCGACCTCATCCCGACCATCCGCTCACGGGTGCGCTCGGTGCGCCTGCAGGTGCCGAGCATCACGGATGTCGCGGCGCTCCTCGAGCGGCGCGACGGCGTCGATCCCGTGCTCGCCGAGCGCGCAGCACGCGAGGCGCAGAGCCACATCGGCATGGCGCACCGACTCGCCACGAACGACGAGGCGCGGCGCCGCCGCCGCGAGACGCTCGAACTCGCGCTCGCCGTGCGCTCTGCGGCGACCGCGGTCGCCACGGCAGCGCGCTTCCTCGAGATCGCCGGTGAAGACGCGAAGGCCATCACCGAGCTCCGCGACGCCGAAGAGCGCGCCAACGCCCTGCACTCGCTCGGCGTCGCGCCCGGCCAGGCGGTGCCGTCAGCGCTGCGCCCGCAGTTGAAGGCGCTCGAAGACGACCAGAAGCGCCGCGCGACGCGGAGCCTCCGCGACGGCATCGATCGCATCCTCGTCGACCTCTCCTCACTCTTCCGCGACATCCTGCTCGTGCAGCTCGCCGCCGACGTCGAGCTCGTCAACCGCGAGATGCTCGCCGCGATCGAGGCGGCTGCGGCATCCGCGAGTCCCGCCCGCACACTCGCGACGCTCGATGCCATCCAAGAGGCGCGCACCCGCATCGACGGCAACGTGGCGCCCGCGCTCGCGCTCGAGGCGATGCTCGTCTCGGCGATCCGACGACCGACCACCGAACGAGGGGCCGCATGACCGCCAGACCGACGCAACCGATCACGCGACGCATGCCCCGAGGCGGGCGTCGGGCGGCCGTCGCCGCAGGCATTGCAGCACTGCTGGCCCTCAGCGGCTGCTCGCCCTCGTTCTTCGGCTCCCCGCAGCAGCCCGATTCCACACCAACGGGCGAGCAGGTCGACGCCGAGCTCGAGCCCTTCTACACGCAGGTGCTCGAGTGGGAGTCGTGCGGCGAAGCGATGGGCTGCGCCACCGCCACGGCGCCGCTCGATTGGGAGAACCCCGACGCCGGCGAGATCGAGCTGGCGCTCGTGCGCCACCTCGCCACGGGCGATCGCATCGGCTCCCTGCTCGTGAACCCCGGAGGGCCAGGCGGCTCGGGCTACGACTTCGTGAAGGACACGCTCGCGTTCGCCGTCGGCGAGCCCCTGCAGCAGCGCTTCGACGTCGTCGGATTCGACCCCCGCGGCGTCAGTCGCTCGACCGCGGTCGCCTGCTACGACGACGCCGCGATGGACGAATTCCTCTACGGCGTCATCCCCGCCGAGCGCGGCAGCGACGAATGGATCACCGCGGCCGGCGCGAACGCTCGAGCCTTCGGCGAGGCCTGCAGCGACCAGACCGGCGACCTGCTCGCCAACGTCGACACCGTGAGTGCGGCTCGCGACCTCGACCTGCTGCGAGCGATCCTCGGCGATGAGGAACTCAACTACCTCGGCTATTCCTACGGCACCTTCCTCGGTGCGACGTATGCCGAGCTCTACCCCGAGAAGGTCGGCCGGCTCGTGCTCGACGGGGCGATCGACCCGTCGGCGAGCGACTTCGACGTGAACCAGGCGCAGGCGGTGGGTTTCGAGGGCTCGCTTCGCGGCTACCTCGAGCAGTGCCTTGCGGGCGACGACTGTCCATTCGACGGCACCGTCGATGCCGCCATGGACGAGGTCGGCCGCCTCCTGGCATCCGTCGACCAGAGTCCGCTGCGCGGAAGCGACGGGCGCATGCTGGGCGCAGACGCGCTGTTCACCGCGATCATCTACCCGCTCTACAGTCCCGATACGTGGCTCTACCTCAATGACCTGTTCGAGACGGTGATGTTCGGCGACGCCGACGTCGCGCTCACCTTCGCCGACGCCTACTACGGCCGTGACGCCGACGGCACCTACCTCGACAACTCCTTCGAGGCATTCCGAGCCGTCAACTGCCTCGATTACACGTACCAGTCCGACGTCGCGGTCATGCGCGAGAACGCGGCGCTGCTCGCCGAGGCGGCGCCGACGATGGGCCCGTACATGGCCTACGGTGATCTCGGCTGCGCGAACTGGCCGTACCGGGCCGAGCGCGAGCGCAGCCAGATCCATGCCGAGGGTGCGGCCCCGATCCTCGTGGTGGGCACCACCGGCGACCCAGCGACCCCCTACGACTGGGCCGTCGCACTCGCTGAGCAGCTCGAGAGCGGGGTGCTCGTCACCTACGACGGAGAGGGCCACACGGCGTACAACAAGTCGAATGCGTGCGTGAGCGACGCCGTCGAGTCGTACTTCATCGACGGCACGGTGCCGGCCGAAGACCCGAAGTGCTGAGCTCCCGAATGCAGCCGAGCGGCGCGTCGACTCGACGGGCGTGCGCCGACGCATCCGTGGTCATGACCGCCCCCGAAACCGGCTAACATAGATTCTCGTGCCAGCCGGTGCACTTCGTGTGAACCGGATGCCACGCCGCCTTAGCTCAGTCGGCAGAGCGTCTCACTCGTAATGAGAAGGTCGTGGGTTCGATTCCCACAGGCGGCTCCGCACACGCGAACGGCCCGGGTCTTCCGGGCCGTTCGTCGTTTCACCGCTTGAGTCGCCTTCGGCGGCTCAGATCGCCGCGAGGATCGCGTCCGCGTAGGCGGCGTAACCCGCCGCGTTCGGGTGGAATGCGTCGGGGGCGGGCGGCCCGACCAGCCAAGGATCGGCACTCCCGAGGCCGTGGCCGGCGAACTCCGACTCGACGTCCACGTACACGAAGTCGTCTCCCGCAGCCATGACGGTCGCCTCGATGACGTCGTTGAGCGCGGCCACTCCCGCGTTCACGAGCGCTTGCATCTGGTCGGCCGGGGCGTTCACGAGCAATGGATATCCGGTGACGATGACGGTCGCCTTCGGCGCTGCCGCATCGATCGCCGCGAGCGTCGCGCTGAGTGACGCGGCGAGCGGGCCGAGGTTCGCCTGAGCGGCCGCGATGGCGGCCAGGCACAAGTCGATCGGCCCGCCCAGGCAGGCCGCGCTGAGTGCATCGAGTCCGAGGTCGTTCGCTCCCACGGTGAGCGTCACGAGCTTCGTGCGGTGGTCGAGCCCCGCGAGCTGCGTCCGCACGACGTCCGTTGTGGACGCGCTGGCGCAGCCGCGCAGCGCGACGTGCACCATCCCCGGCCCGTCGGCAACGATCGAGGCATAGCTGTTCGGGCTCCGGAAGCAGGGGTCGAGGTACTCCCCGCCACCCACTCCGGCGGCATACGAGTCCCCGAGGGCGGCATACGCCACCTTGCCCGACGAGGACCCCGGCTGGCCGGGTGCAGCCTGCGCGGGGAGAGCGCTGAAGATCGCCGTACCGGCGATGAGGAATGACGCGCTGACGAGCGTCGCAAGACGCCGGGTTCTCGACTTCGTGGTCATGGGGCGCAGCGTACGCCGGCCGGAAAGGTGCCGCACCACCCAGTTCGGGGAGCGACTAGACCTCGTCGGTCCAGTCGTAGTCGACCGCCTTCGGAGGAGTGGTGTCGGTGCGGGCGACCGGCCACCTCGGCGCAAGCGCGGCGGTCAACCGGCGCAGGCGTTGCACGAGGGATTCGTCGGTGACCTCCTTGCCGGCACTCTCGACCGGTTCCCGTACCAACTGGCTCGCGGGGCCGAGCAGGAGGCTCGCGGTGCCGATGCTCCCGTCGGGATGCCTCACCGGGATATCCACGGATGCAGCAGTGCGCTGCTGGGCGAGTACCGCCGCGTACTCCATCAGGGCCTCAGCGATCTCGGTCCCTGTCACGAGCTCGTCACCGGCGTAGTGAATACGTTCCATAGTCCACCTTGAGATCAGCGATCGCGGTGCGTCAATCCCTTGCGCCGGATCACGGCGCGTGGCGTGTGAAGCGGGCGCAGGCGCGCCCGGACCATCTCGCCGACCCGGATAGGCTGTGCGGATGACGGATCGACTGCGCTGGGGCATTCTCGCAACGGGCGGCATCGCCCGCCTCTTCACGAACGACTTGAAGCTCAACGGCTTCACCGTGCAGGCGGTCGGATCACGCTCGCAGCAATCGGCCGACGCGTTCGCGGCGGAATTCGAGATTCCGACCGCCCACGGCAGCTACGAGGCGTTGGTCGCCGATCCCGACGTCGACGTCATCTACGTGTCGACGCCGCATCCGATGCACGCCTCGAATGCGATGCTCGCGCTCGAGGCGGGCAAGCACGTGCTCATCGAGAAGCCGTTCGCCGTCAACGCCGGCGAGGCGCAGGCCATCGCCGATCTCGCTCGTGCGAAGGGCGTGCTCGTGCTCGAGGCGATGTGGACCCGGTACCTCCCGCACATGGTGCGCATCCGCGAGATCATCGCAGCCGGCACCCTCGGCGAGGTGCGCACGCTCATGGCCGACCACACGCAGTTGCTCTCCGACGATCCCACGCATCGCATCAACGCGCTCGAGCTCGGCGGCGGCGCGCTGCTCGATCTCGGCATCTATCCGATCTCGTTCGCCTGGGATCTCTTCGGGGAGCCCGTCACCGTGCAGGCGACGGCGACGTTCAAGGGCACCGGCGCCGACGCGCAGGTGGCCACCGTCTTCGGATACGAGGGTGGCCGCGTCGCGTCGACGCTCTCGGCGAGCGACACGAAGGGGCCGAACGTCGCCTCCGTGCTCGGCACCCTCGCACGCATCGACATCGACGAGGTCTGGTACACCCCGACCTCGTTCCGAGTGGTGGCTGCCGACGGCACCGTGATCGAGGAATACAGCTCGGAGGTCGTGGGTCGCGGCATGCACTTCCAGGCCGAGGCCGTCGAGCGGCTCGTGGCCGAGGGCAACCTCACGGGCGACGTGCTCCCCATCGACGAGACGGTGGCGATCCTGGGCACCCTCGACGCGATCCGCGGGCAGATCGGGTTGCGCTACCCGGGCGAGTAGCCGGGCGCCCCCGATGCAGGTTCCGGTCAGGTTCATCATGGCTGATCCGCGTACAATTCCGGGGTGATCGACGAGTCGGATGCCGCGGGCGAGCCCACGACGCCCGTCGACCCCGCACCCGCCGCGTCGAGTGGCGGTGCATCCGCACCGAGCGCCGGTGTTCCTGACATCCGTGGCGACGTTCGCCAAGCAGCACAGGCTGGCGCTGGCGATGGCCGGCGGCGTGCTCGCCGTCGCGCTCCTCGGCACGGGGGCGGTGTTCGCCGGTTCGGCGCTGGCCCCTGATGGCGACGCCGACCCGGTCGCGGTCACTGCTCCCACGCCGACGCCGACGCCGACCGCCGACCCCGCGAGGCCCGTACCGGCCGCCGCCGCGCCGGCCAGCCGCATCCGCACGTGCTCCGTCGCCGACCGCGCCGCCGACGGTCGCCTCGCGAACCTGCAGGCGCAGGTGATGAACGCGGCGACCGGCGAGGTGCTGTACGACCGCGGTGGCACGACCTCGTCGAGGACCGCGAGCGTCATGAAGGTGCTCACCTCGGCGGCGGCGCTGGCGGTGCTCGGCCCCGACCATCGCGCCACGACGACGGTCGTCAAGGGTGCGGAGCCGGGCTCGGTCGTGCTCGTCGGCGGGGGTGACGTCACGCTCTCGCGCACGCCGAGCGGCACCGAGACGGTGTACCCCGGAGCGGCGCACCTCGATGAGCTCGCACGTCAGGTGCGCGACGCCTGGGCGGCCGACCCCTCGAATCCGCCGCTCACCAAGCTCGTGCTCGACGCGAGCTTCTTCAGCGGCGACGAGTGGGAGCCCAGCTGGGAGATCGCCGAGCGCGAGCTCGGCTACATGTCGAACATCACCGCCCTCATGGTCGACGGCGACCGCGACGATCCCGGCAGCAACACCTCGTGGCGCAGCCCCGATCCCGTGGGCCGCGCGGGCGATGCGTTCGCGGGTGAACTCGGCGGCATCAGCGTGATCGAGCGTGGAACCGCACCTGCCGGTGCGCAGCAACTCGGCCAGGTGGCATCACCGACCGTCGCGCAGCTCGTCGACAAGGCACTCGTCGTCTCCGACAACACCGTCGCAGAGATGCTCGCCCGCCTCGTCGCGATCGAGACGGGCTCGGGCAACACCTTCACGGCGATCAACGCCGGCGTGCTCCAGGGCCTCGCCGCATACGGCCTCGACACGACCGGCATCACCGTGGTCGACGGCTCGGGGCTGAGCGACAACAACGCGGTGCCGCCGTCGTACCTCACGCGGCTCTTCGTGAAGATCAATGCTCGCGAGGCCCACCTCGGCGTCATCATGGACGGCCTGCCCGTCTCAGGCCAGCGCGGGTCGCTCTCGTACAGCGACCGCTTCTCGGGTGACAGCGCGGTCGCCGATGGTGCGGTCTTCGCGAAGACCGGCTGGATCGACTCCGGCTATACGCTGTCGGGCGTGGTGCATGCTCAAGACGGCGCGACGCTCACCTTCGCGATCTACGCGCTCGGCGACGTGTCGGATGACACGAAGCAGGCGATCGACATCCTGACGACCGGCTTCTTCCTCTGCGGCGACAACCTCTCGAACCGATGACGCACGGTGCCGAGGTCGCGGCGCTCACCCGGCGCCTCGTCGCGATCGATGCGACGAACCCCTCACTCGTGCCCGGCGGTGCCGGCGAGCGGGAACTCGCCCACCTCATTGCCGAATGGCTCATCGCGCGCGGATTCGAGGCGCGCCTGCTCGGCGCCGACCCTGCCCGTCCGAGCGTGCTCGCGCGCCGGCGCGGCACGGGCGGCGGCCGAACGCTGCTGCTCGCCGGGCATCTCGACACGGTGGGCGGCGCGGGAATCGGCGCGGGCGAGGTGGGCCGGCCGGAGCGCGGCGGTCCGGTTGCCCCTGCCGACCGCATCGTCGGCCGTGGCGCGTACGACATGGCGGGCGGACTCGCCGCCGCGATGATCGCCGCGTCCACCGCACCCGCCGGGCTCCAGGGCGACCTCGTGCTCGCCTTTGCCGCCGACGAGGAGTTCGGGTCCGTGGGCATGGAGGAGCTGCTGGCGACGATGGGTGCCGACGCCGGCGTGGAGGCATCCGTCGACCGGCTACTGCCCGATGCCGCGGTGGTGCTCGAGCCGACCGACCTCGAGGTGACGCTCGCCCACCGCGGGTTCGCCTGGTACCGCGTCGAGTACGAGGGCCGCGCGGCACACGGCTCGCAACCCGCTCTCGGCATCGACGCGATCGACCGGGCGATCGACGGGCTCATCGCCCTGCGCGCGCTCGGTTCCCGGCTGGACGCCGCACCGGAGCATCCGCTGCTCGGCACCGGCAGTGTGCGGGTCGCGACGATCGAGGGCGGATCCGATGCCGCGACCGTCGCCGACCGGTGCGTGCTCGTGGTCGAACGCCGCACCCTGCCGGGGGAGGCCGACCCGCGTGCCGAGCTGGAGCGGGTGCTCGCGCCGTCGCAGCCGGAGCGCGTCGTGCCACTCGTCGCCCGGCCGGCGATGGAGGCCGACGCCGACTCGCCGATCGCCCGGGCGGTGCTGGCCGCCGTCGAGCGGGTGACGGGCCGACCGGCGGTGCGCCGCGGCGATCCCTGGTGGACCGACGCGGGGCTCATCGCCGAGGCTGGAATCCCGGCCGTGCTCGTCGGAGCGGCCGGTGGCGGCGCCCACGCCGACGAGGAATGGGTGTCGATCGACTCGCTTGATCGGCTCGTCGAGGTGCTCGAGGGGGTCATCCTGGCCATCTGCGGTCAGAATGGTAGCTAAGACGGAAGGAGCACTCGTGAGCCGCGCATTGTTCGTCATCGACGTGCAGAACGACTTCACCGAAGGCGGTGCACTCGGCGTCGACGGCGGCGCCGCCGTGGCGGCCGGCGTGACCGAGCTGCTCTCCCGTCACCGCGGCGAGTACGACCTCGTCGTGGCATCCCGCGACTGGCACTCGGCTGAGAACGACAACGGCGGGCACTTCGCGGTCGACGCCGAGCCCGATTTCGTCGACACGTGGCCGCCGCACTGCGTCGCCGGCACCGACGGCGCCGAATACCACCCGGCGCTCGACACCGAGCTGGTCGACGTGCACATCCGCAAGGGCCAGGGCGTTCCCGCGTACTCGATCTTCGAGGGCACGGATGACGCGGGCGACACGATCAGCGAAGTGCTCACCTCGCACGGAGTCACCGACATCGACATGGTCGGCATCGCGACCGACTACTGCGTGCGCGCGAGCACGCTCGACGCACTCGAGCACGGGCAGCACGTGCGCGTCTTCACCGACCTCATCGCCGGCGTCGCCGACGCGAGCTCCGCTGCCGCGCTCGCCGAACTCGGCCACGCCGGAGCCGAGATCGCCGAATCGACCGTGCTCGACGAGGCCGGCCGGTGAGGGTGGCCGGCAACGCGAAGGCACCGACCCTCTACGCGGAAGCGCCCGACGGCGTGCTGGTCGGGTACCACGTGCACGGCCGCGACGAGGGTGGCGGTGGCGGGGCCGCCGATGCCGCGCTGCCGCCGGTGCTCCTCGTGCACGGCTTCGCCTCCACTGGGCAGGTCACGTGGGAGGGCACGGGCTGGGTGAGCGCGCTGCTCGCGGCGGGGCGCGCGGTGATCACGCTCGACCTCCGCGGTCACGGTGAGAGCGACAAGCCGGTCGACGCCGACTCGTACACGCCCGAGCTGCTCGGTGCCGACCTCCTCGCAGTGCTCGACTCCGCCGGGGCCGACCTGGTCGACGTGATCGGCTACTCGATGGGCAACCGGGTCGTGTCGGCGCTGACGAGCCTCGCCCCCGACCGGGTGCGGCGAGTCGTCATCGGCGGTGCAGGGCCGCGAGAGCTCTTCGCATCATGGGATCTCGACGACGCGCGCGCGGTGCTCCTCCGCGGCGAGCCCGCGCGCAATCCGGTCATCGAGCAAGTGCTGCGACCGGCGATCGCCGCCGGTGCCGACCGCGAGGCGCTCCTCGCCTGCATCGCGGGCGTCCAAGGCTCCCCGCTCTCGATCCCGGGCGACACTCCGACGCTCTTCGTCGCCGGCGAGAACGATCCGGTCCCCGAGGGAGCGCAGGAGCTCGCTCGCGAGTGGGGGAGCGACTACGTCTCGATCCCGGGGCGCGACCACGTGTCGACGCTCACCGCGCGCGCCTTCAAGGACGCCGCGATCGCGTTCCTCGCCTGAGGATGCGGGGGAGGCCGCCGCGGGTGAACTGTTGCCGCGGGCTACAGGGTGTTGCCGAGCTTGAATCCGTGCGCCTCGTCGTCCTTTCGGGTGTACGAGAAGCCGTCGGCGCCGATCGTGACCTCCATCTCGGAGTCATCGGTGCGGGCGACCACGGGCCGCGGGTTGCCGTCGAGGTCCAGCACGAGCGAGGCATCCGTGTACCAGCTCGGCACCACCGGATTGCCCCACCAGTCGCGGCGCTGGTTGTCGTGCACGTCCCAGGTGACGACGGGGTTGTCGGGGTCGCCCGTGTAGTAGTCCTGCGTGTAGATCTCGACACGGTGCCCATCGGGGTCGCGCAGGTACAGGTAGAACGCGTTCGAGACGCCGTGACGGCCGGGCCCGCGCTCGATCACATCCGACAGGCGAAGCGCGCCGAGCTTGTCGCAGATCGCGATGATGTTGTGCTTCTCGTGCGTCGAGAACGCCATGTGGTGCATGCGGGGGCCATCGCCGCCGGTCATGGCAGTGTCGTGCACGGTCGGCTTGCGGCGCATCCATGCCGCATACGTCGTGCCCGCTTCGTCCTGGATGTCCTCCGTCACGCGGAATCCGAGGTCCTCCATGTACGCGACGGCGCGTGGCACATCGGGCGTGACCTGGTTGAAGTGGTCGAGCCGCACGAGCGTGCCGGGCGTGTAGAGGTCGTAGCGCCAGGCGAGGCGCTCGACGTGCTCGACCTCGTGGAAGAACTCGTACGGGAATCCGAGCGGGTCCTCGACGCGCACCGAGTCGCCGATGCCCTTCGTGAAACCCTCGGTGCGGCGTTCGACGCGGCATCCGAGCTCCTCGTAGAAGGCGACCGCGCGATCGAGGTCCTCGGGGGTCCGCACCCGGTAGGAGAATGCGGCGGCGGCGGCCACCGGGCCCGCCCGCAGCACGAGGTTGTGGTGGATGAACTCCTCCATCGATCGGAGGTAGACCGCGTCGTCGTCCTCCTCGGTCACCACGAGCCCGAGCACGTCCACGTAGAACGCACGCGAGGCGGCGAGGTCGGTGACGATGAGTTCCATGTAGGCGGCGCGCACGATGTCGGGCGGCGTTGCGGAAGGGGTGGGGATGCGATTCGCGGGAGCGGGCGCCGGGATCGGATCGGTCGTCGTGACGACGGGTTCGGGGATCTGCATGTCAGCTTCCTTGCTGGGGAGGACGGGAGGAACGGGCGGCGAGCGGATGCCGCGAGCAGCGGCATCCGCTCAGGGGTTCGCGGTGGCGACCGGCGCGGTCTCGCGGCGGGTGCCGAAGCGCGGTGAGTGCGCCTCGTTGAGGGTGATGTGCACCGCCTGCTGGTCGGTGTAGAAGTCGATCGAGCGGTAGCCGCCCTCGTGCCCGAGCCCCGACGCCTTGACGCCGCCGAACGGGGTGCGCAGGTCGCGCACGTTGTTCGAGTTCAGCCACACCATGCCCGCCTCGACGGACTGGGCGAAATTGTGCGCGCGCTGCAGGTCGTTCGTCCAGATGTAGGCCGCGAGGCCGTACTTGACGCCGTTCGCGAGGGCGAGGGCCTCGTCGTCGGTATCGAACGGGGTGATCGCCACGACCGGCCCGAAGATCTCCTCCTGGAAGATCCGGGCATCGGCCGGGACATCCGCGAACACCGTGGGGGCGACGTAGTTGCCGGTGTCGAGGCCGTCGGGGCGTCCGCCGCCGGCGACGAGGCGACCCTCGCCCTTGCCGATCTCGACGTAGCCCATGACCTTGTCGTAGTGCTCGGGGTGCACGAGCGCGCCGACCTCGGTGGCGGGGTCGTGCGGGTCGCCGACCACGATGTTGCGCGCGCGCTCGGCATACCGCGACACGAAGTCGTCGTAGATCGCGCGCTCGACGAGGATGCGCGAGCCCGCGGTGCAGCGCTCGCCGTTGAGCGAGAACACGCCGAACACGGTGGCGTCGAGCGCCGCCTCGAGATCGGCGTCGGCGAACACGACGGCGGGCGACTTGCCCCCGAGCTCCATCGACAGGCCCTTCAGGAACGGGGCGGCGTTCGCGAAGATGAGCTGCCCGGTCGAGCTCTCACCGGTGAAGGAGATGAGCGGGACATCCGGATGCTTCACGAGCGCGTCGCCCGCCTCTTCGCCGAGCCCGTTCACGAGGTTGAACACGCCGTCGGGCACGCCCGCTTCGCGGAAGATCTCGGCCCACAGCGACGCGGAGAGGGGCGTGAACTCGGCCGGCTTGAGCACGACGGTGTTGCCGGTGGCGAGCGCCGGGGCGAGCTTCCAGGATTCGAGCATGAACGGCGTGTTCCACGGCGTGATGAGACCCGCGACGCCGATGGGCTTGCGGTTCACGTAGTTCACCTGCCGGCCGGGGACCTTGTAGGTGTCATCGCGCTGGGCGACGATGAGGTCCGCGAAGAAGCGGAAGTTCTCGGCGGCCCGTTGCGCCTGGCCGAGCGCCTGGGTGATCGGCAGGCCGGTGTCGAAGGTCTCGAGCTCGGCGAGGCGGCGGTCGCTCGCTTCGACGAGGTCCGCGATGCGATGCAGCACGCGGGCCCGGGCGCGGGGCAGCATGCGCGGCCACGGTCCGTCGGTGAACGCGCGCCGGGCGGCGGCGACCGCGAGGTCGACATCGGCCCGCTGGCCGGCTGCGGCCTGGACGTAGGTCTCGTTCGAGACCGGGTCGAGCACGTCGAAGGTCTCGCCGCCGACCGAGTCGACGAACTCCCCGTCGATGAAGTGCCGGATGCGGTCGGGGAGCCCCTCGGGGATGTGGTGGGTCATTGCGGTCCTACTCGGTTGCGGTTGCGGTTGCGGCTGCGGTTGCCGCCGCGGTCGTGATCGTGGTCTCGGTGGAGGTGGCCTCGGACGTGGCGGTCGCGACCGGCGCCGCTGCGGCGCGCGTCTTGTGCGCCGACTGGTAGGCGAGCATCGCGTCGAGCGTCGCGGTGCGGTGGCGCCTCGCGGCGAGCTCGATGACGATCGGGTCGGCGCCCGCCTCGATGAGCCCGATGATGCGCTCGTGCTCGTCGACCGACTCCCGGGCGCGCCCGGGCACGAAGCTGAACGAGGAGTCGCGCAGCATCTTCATGCGATTCCACCCGCGATGCACGAGGTCGAGGATGTGCGGGTTCGGGCACTCCTCGAAGAGCACGGCGTGGAACTCCAGGTTCAGCGTGGTGAAGCGGTGCGGGTCGAAGTCGTCGAGGGTGCGGCGCATGCGCTCGTTGAGCTCGCGTGCACGATGCAGGTGGTCGATCGTCAGGTGCGGCGCCGACATCGAGGTCGCGGCGCCCTCGACGAGCGCGAGCGTCTGCATGGTGTGCAGGTACTCGGTCTCCTTGATGAGGGCGACCTGCGCCCCGACGTTTCGCTCGAAGGTGACCAGGCCCTCGGCCTCGAGCCGGCGGATCGCCTCGCGCACGGGCACCACGCTCACGTCGAGCTCACGCGCGATCTGGCCGAGCACCAAGCGGAATCCGGGCACGTAGCGGCCGTCGTCGATGCGCTCGCGGATGAACCGGTAGGCGAGCTGGGACTTGCTCTCCTCGTTCATCGGCCCTCGGCTTCGTAGCGGGCGCGCCATTCGGAGTTCATGGGGAAGAGCCCGTCGACGGATGCCCCGGCGGCGACCTGCTCGGCCACCCACGCGTCTTCGCGCTCCTGGGCGGCCGCCTCGGCGACGACCTCCTCGACGAGCGACGGCGGAATGACGATGACCCCGTCGCCGTCGCCCACGATGACGTCGCCGGGCTGCACGGCGGTGCCGCCGCAGGTGATCGTGCCGTCGGTCTCCCAGGGCACGTGCCTGCGGCCGAGCACGGAGGGGTGCGGTCCCTGCGAGAACACCGGGATGTCGAACTCGGCGATCGCGTCGGCGTCGCGTACCCCGCCGTCGGTGACGATGCCGGCGGCACCGCGGACCTGGGCGCGCAGCGCGAGCACGTCGCCCACGGTGCCGGTGCCGCGCTCGCCGCGGGCCTCGATCACGAGCACCTCGCCAGGGTTCACGGTGTCGAACGCCTGCTTCTGCGCATTGAAACCACCGCCGTGGCGGTCGAAGAGATCGGGCCGGAAGGCCACGAAACGCAGGGTCTTCGCCCGCCCCACGACGCGACGGCCGGAGCGGTTCGGGTGCACCCCCTCGATGAAGACGTCGTGATAGCCGCGCTTGCGGAGCGCGACCGAGAGCGTGGCGACACCGACACTCATGAGGCGTTCGCGAAGCTCGGGCGTCAACTCGAACGCCGGTGCGGGTGCGGGCAGCCCCGCGCGATCGCGATCCCCCCACGCCTCGACGCGCTGGATGTCGTCGACTGAGGGCTTCGCACCGAAGTCGCCGTAGGCCCCGGTGCCGTCGGTGACCGTCGTGACGAGGCGGCCTGAGGAGGGCGCGCCGAGCGCATCAGGGGCATCCACCTCGACCTCGACGACGTCGCCGGGTACGACGACCGACGAGCCGGCGGGAGTGCCGGTGAGGATGACGTCTCCGGTTTCGAGCGTCATGTGCTGCGAGAGGTCGGCGACGAGCTGCCCGAACGGGAACAGCAGCGTGCCGCTCGAATCCTCCTGTACGAGCGTGCCGTTGACCCACGTCCGAATGCGGAGACGCTCGGGCTCGACGGAT
Source organism: Agromyces ramosus (assembly GCF_030817175.1). NCBI lineage: Bacteria > Bacillati > Actinomycetota > Actinomycetes > Micrococcales > Microbacteriaceae > Agromyces > Agromyces ramosus. The sequence continues at coordinate 3,074,635 of NZ_JAUSYY010000001.1, forward strand.
GCCGCCCGGATGAGTGCCGGACCGATCGGCGTGAATCCGTCGCCGCCCTTGGAGCGCAGGTTCGAGCCCTTGTCGGCGGCGCGCAGGTCGTAGAGCCCGAAGTCGTTCGCGGCGGTGACGGATGCCACGTGGCTCCAGCCGTCGGCGGGGGAGACGCGCCGCGCCGGCCTGCCGATGACGATCGCGATCTCGCCCTCGAAGGCGAGGAGCTCGGTGCCCGCCGGGCGTTCGATGGTGCCGCCGGACGCGGCGAGGGAGCTCGAGGGCTTCAGGAAGTAGCTGGGACTCGCCGGCGTGCGGCCCCGTTGCGCGGCGCGGGACGGGTAGTTCAGGTGCACGGCGATGATCTTGCCTGGCATGGCGATGCCGTCGATGGTCATGAGCATCCTCGTCTCGTGGTATCTGAAATGATATACGATCGGTGCTGCTGACGCGACCGTGATCGCCGTTTCAAGCCGATGGTGCGCCGATGAACCGATCGGCGAGTGCCTCGCTCGCTCGCGCGAGGAGCGCGACGTCCGCACCGACCAGCACGAGCGAGGCGCCCGCCTCGACATAGCGATCCGCCGCCGTCGGCGCGAACGCGTTGACGCCCGCTGGCTTCCCGACCGCGATCGCCGCCGCGATCGAACGGAGCACGCCCGCCACGACCTCGGGGTGCTCCTGCTGCCCGAGGAACCCCATCGATGCCGCGAGGTCGGCCGGGCCGATGAGGATGCCGTCGACACCCTCGACCGCGGCGATCTCCTCGACGTGGTCGAGCGCCGCCGCCGACTCGATCTGCACGAAGAGCGACACGCTCGACGCGGCATCGGTCAAATAGCCCTCGACGCGGTTCCAGCGCGACGCGCGAGCGAGGGCACTGCCCACTCCTCGGATGCCGTGCGGGGGATAGCGCACGGCACGCACCATCTCCTCGGCGTGCGCCGCCGAGTCGACCATGGGGATCAGGAGGTTCTGGACCCCGAGGTCGAGGTACTGCTTGATCACCACGGCGTCGCCGAACGGCGGTCGCACGAGCGCGCTCACCGGGTACGCCGCCACGGCGTGCAGCTGCGCGAGGATGGACTCCAGCCCGTTGGGCGAGTGCTCGGCGTCGATGAGCACGACATCGAGCCCGCTGCCGGCGGCGATCTCGGCGTTGACGGCGTTCGCCGAGCAGACCCACATGCCGAACTGCGGGCGATCGGATGCCGCGATGCGCGCCGCGAGCGTGGGCGGGAGGGTCATTCGAACCGGCATGTGATGGATCCCAACTCTCGGTAGTCCGCGTGAACGATGTCGCCGCGCTCGACCCACATCGGCCGGGTGAACGACCCCGCGAGGATGATCTCACCGGCGCCGAGGCCCTGCCCGTGCTGGGCGAGCTTGTTCGCGAGCCAGGCGACGCCCAGGGCGGGATGCCCCAGCACGGCGGCGGCGACGCCCGACTCCTCGATCGTGTCGTTGCGCGAGAGCAGCGCCGAGACCCAGCGCAGGTCGACCTCGTCGACCTTCACGGGGCGGCTGCCGATCACCATCGCGCCCATCGCCGCGTTGTCGGAGATCGTGTCGACGATCGTGCGGCCCGGCATCTCGATGTGCGAGTTCAGGATCTCGAGCGCAGGGAGAACGTGGGCCGTCGCGTCGAGCACCTCGTCGACCGTCGTGTTCGGACCCTCGAGCGGCTTCGCGAGCACGAAGGCCAGCTCGACCTCGATGCGCACGTTCGAGAAGCGGTCGAACTCGACGGATGCCCCGGACTCGATCACCATGTCGTCGAAGATGACGCCGTAGTCGGGCTCGGTGATGCCGGTAGCCACCTGCATGACCTTCGAGGTGAGGCCGATCTTTCGGCCCACGATGCGATGCCCGGCCTCGACGCGCCGTTCGGCCCAGACTCGCTGCACCGCGTAGGCATCATCCACCGTCATGCCTGGGTTACGGACGGTGAGGAGCGGGACGATCGTGCGATCGCGATCGGCGGCGACGAGCTCGTCGGCGATCTCGGCGATGCGAGAGGGATCAAGCACGCGTGCTCCACTTCATTGTCGATGTTTCACGGCGATCGTATACGATGCCGCGCCGCGCGGCATCCGCCCCGGCGCCACTCGCCTCCGCGCGATGGAAGACTGGTCGGGTGAAGACCATCCAACTGCGCCGGTACACGCTCGTCGACGGCGAATACGACGACTTCGTCGCGTGGTGGCGCGACGCCATGCCGGCCGTGCGGCCGCCTGCCGGGTTCACGATCGAGTTCGCCTACGGCCTCCGCGAGTCCAACGAGTTCGTCTGGGCCGTGAGCGTGCCGGGCGATCGAGCGGAGTTCTCCCGCCTCGAGGAGGCGTACCTGGGCTCGCCTGAGCGTGCGGCGGTGTTCGAGGGCGTGCCGCAGCGGGTGGCGGTCTATGACATCCGCTTCGTCGACGATGACACGCTCGACGGCTGAGGGTCTCCCGACCGCGGAACCGATGAGCGCCGCGGCGGCGGTTCGCGGCATCCGTGCACGCCGTCATGTACAGCGCGGGTGACGGGCTGGTTCGTAGAATCGAAGCACCCCCGAACGCCCTGCGGTCGGCGCTGCCCCTCGGCATGCCCGCCCGCGACGGAACCTGGTCGCCGACGCCCACCCGCGTGCGCGGCCGAGAAGGAAGATCGTGAGCCACGAGTTCGACGCCCGCCGCATGGAATGGATCGCCAAAGAGGAGCTCGCCGAGCGGATGATCCCGCTCATCGGCGCCCTGTACCGAGACCACGGGGTGGTGACCTCCATCCACGGCCGCCGCCTCATCAACCGGTCCGCGATCGCGCTCCTGAAGGCGCACCGATTCGCCCGGCAGGCGGGCGAGGTCGAACTCGACCTCGCCGACACCATGCGCGTGCTCGAGGCGCTGCGCGAGATCGGGCCGGGTCCGGCCTCCATCGACGTCGCGCGGCTCGTGGCGCGCTACGCGGACGCGGTGGGCGAGGGCGATGCCCGGGAGCTCGCCGACTTCGTGCGCGACGAGCTCGTGTCCGTGATCGCCGCCGACGGCACACCCGAGCCCGAGGGCACGGATGTCGTGCTCTACGGCTTCGGACGCATCGGGCGTCTGCTCGCCCGCATCCTCATCGCGCACTCCGGCAACGGCCGCGGCTTGCGCCTCCGCGCCATCGTGGTGCGCAAGGGCTCCGCGAACGACCTCGTCAAGCGGGCGAGCCTGCTGCGCCGCGACTCGGTGCACGGGCCCTTCGCCGGCACGATCGAGGTCGATGAGGCGGCCAACACGATCCTCGCGAACGGCACGCTCATCCAGGTCATCTACTCGAACGACCCCGCATCCATCGACTACACGGCCTACGGCATCCGCGACGCGATCGTCGTCGACAACACGGGTCGCTGGCGCGACGAGGAGGGACTGTCGCAGCACCTCCGGTCGGCCGGCGTCGCCCGCGTGCTGCTCACGGCACCCGGAAAAGGCGCCATCAAGAACATCGTGCACGGCATCAATCACGACGACATCGACGCCGCCGATGCGATTCTGTCGGCCGCCTCGTGCACGACGAACGCCATCACGCCCGTGCTCAAGGCGGTCAACGACGCCTACGGAGTCGTTCGCGGGCACGTCGAGACCGTGCACTCGTTCACGAACGACCAGAACCTCATCGACAACTTCCACTCCGGCGACCGCCGCGGCCGCTCGGCGGCGCTCAACATGGTGATCACCGAGACCGGCGCGGCGAATGCCGTCGCGAAGGCGCTGCCCGAGCTCGCCGGCAAGCTCACCGGCAGCGCCATCCGGGTGCCGACCCCGGATGTCTCGCTCGCGATCCTGAACCTGCAGCTCGAGCGTCCGGCCACCAAAGCCTCGCTGAACCGGTACCTGCGACAGGTGTCGCTCACCTCGCCGCTGCGCCAGCAGATCGACTACATCGAGTCGCCCGAGGTCGTGTCGACCGACTTCGTCGGCTCGAACCGTGCAGGCATCGTCGACGGGCTCGCCACCATCGCCGACGGCACCGACGTGGTGCTCTACGTCTGGTACGACAACGAGTACGGCTACTCCTGCCAGGTCGTGCGGGTCATCGAGGCGATGGCCGGGTCGCACCCCGTGGTGCTGCCCGAGCGGCAGTTCGTGATGCACGAGCGCGAGGTCACCGTCACCGCGTAGGGCTCGCCGTGCGCTCGACAAGGCGGATCCCGTCGGGGCTCGCCACGTCGATCCAGGCCGACGGGGTCGCGCCGAGGCGAGCTCAGCGGCTGTGGATCGCTTCGATGAGGATCCGGCCGTCGGCACCGGCGGGCGCGTCGTAGCCGAGGAGGGCGGCGATGGTCGGCGCGATGTCGATGTGCCGCGGATCGACCGGCCCGACGTTGGGGCGGACACCGGACCCGGCGAGCACCAGCGGCACATCGAGGTTGCGGCTCGTGCCGTGGACGCCGGCAGGATCGGCGGGCGTCGCGCCGAGCGACCAGCCGTCGTCGGGCTCGATGATGAGCTCGCCGTACTTCGGCGACATGTGCATGGCCTGCTGCTCGGCCTTGTCGTAGACGGCGGCGACATGCGGGAGCGCGGCGACGGCCTCCTCGATCTCGGCTGCAGCTCCCGGATCTCCGGCGGCGTCGCCGAGCAGGTGGAGTGAGCCGACACCACCGACGACGATCACCACCTCGGTTCCGGCCTGGGGCGCGCGTCCGGCGGCGAGGAGCTCCGCGTCGTACCCGAGCGCCTCGATCGCCCCGAGCAGTGTGCTCTCCATCCCGTGCGTGAATGTGCCCATGCCATGGTCGCCGGTGATGACGAACGCCGTGCGTCCGTAGATGCCCGCGTCCTTGGTGGCCTGGACCACTCGGCCGATCTGCTCGTCGACCTCGGCGAGCGCTGCCGGCATGCCGGCGGCGTAGGAGCCGTCGGCGTGGCCGAGCACGTCGAGGGTGTCGCAGTAGACGGCGATGAGATCGGGGATTCCGTTCGCCGCAACCATCTGGCCGCCGCTGTTCACGGCGTCGCCGTTCAGCACGGCGATGGCGTCGTCAGCGCGCTTGGCGCAGGTTCCGCCGGGTTGCGTGTAGAGCGCGTCGGGGTCGGCGTAGACGACACCGTAGTTCTGCAGGATGAACCACTGCGCGGACATCACGGTGCCGCCCTGTTCGCGGATCGCCTGCGCGATGGTCGGCACGGCGAGGTCGCGCTGTTGGCTGCGAGCGGTGCCGGTCTCCTCGTCGTACCAGTACGCGGTGTTCCGATGCGTCTCGGGCCAGGCGCCCGTGGCGATGGACGACCAGGACGGATTGGTGATCGAGGTCATCACCCCGGTGGAGGTCGTGAGGCTGCCTCGAGTGGCGAGCTGGCGGAGGTTGGGCATGGGCGCATCGTCGAGGTAGCTCGCGTCGAATCCGTCGAGGGCGATCAACACCACATGCTCCGCCGCTGGCGGTGACGACGCGACCGCGGCCGTCGCGGCAGCTCCGCCGATTCCGGCGGAGGCGAGAGCCGCCACGCCCAGCGCGACGAGGGAACGGGATCGGATGCGCATCATCAAGGCTCCAGAAGATCGCGACGGACGGACACCGGGCGATCCCGGATGGCACCGACGCTGGCGTGCGGGGAGGCGATCGGTCAACCGCCGGCCGCTGCCGTGCAAGGAATCGGGAATGACGAGGCCGCGGTTGACGGGATTCGACACCTCGTCGCGTCCACCTCCCCCGGATGACGGTTTCTTGCGCCGATCGGCGATGGCGTATCGATCCCTCGCAAACGACCGCTCCGTCCTTGGCAGCGGGGCTCGGCGGCCGATTGGGTGCCCGTGGGAGCAACCCGGCCGACGAAGCGGAGGATGAGCACAGTGGACGGAACGAACGGTACGGAGGAGCAGCGGCCGCGGCTGAGTCGGCGCGGGTTCATCGGCGTCTCGGCGGTGGGCCTCGGCCTGGGGATGACGGGGACCGGGTGGGGACCGTGGCCGGGGGCTGCGGTCGGCGCGGCACGAGCAGCCGACGAGCAGGGCGGACTGCGCTTCGTCGTGCTCACCGACACCCACGGCAATGACGAGGAGACCGCTCGGCTGGCGAATCTGGCGCTGGTGTTCGCGGCCGTCGAGGCGGAGAACCCCGAGTTCGTGCTGCACTGCGGCGACATCACGGACTACGGCGACGACAGTGGATTCGCGGCGTACCGCTCGTGCATTTCCGACGGGCTGTGGGACCGCATTCGCCACGTGCCCGGCAATCACGAGATCCGGTGGGATGTCACGGCGCGCGAGCGGTTCGAGCAGTGGTTTGGGCCGACGAGCTACAGCTTCGATGCCGGAGGAGTGCACTTCGTCGCACTCGACCCCACGCAGGCATTGCAGGAGCCCGGCCTGTTCGGCGACGACCTCGACGCGATCCGCCGGGACCTGGACGCCGCGGGCGAGACGCCGAGCGTGATGTTCCTGCACTTCCCGCTGGCGGGACGCAACCACTACGTGAACGATGCCGACGAACTGTTGCGCACCATCGAGCCGTTTCCTGTGCGTGGCATCTTCGCCGGGCACATCCACCGCAACGAGATCGATCGGTTCAACGGGCTCACCCAGGTCGCCGCGGTCGCCACTCGCAGCGGGCCCTTCTACCTGCGGTGCACCGAACGCAACGACGAGGCCGGCCGGGTTCTCGTGGTCGAACAGGTCACGCTCGGCGCGACCCTCGCTGACGCGCCTGTCGTCGATCTGCTCACGGAGATCCCACTCGATGCAGGTCCAGGAGAGCTGGCCGGACCGGTCCACGCCGGTGGTCGTGCCACCGGCCCCAGGATCGACCTGAGCGCGACGGCCGGGCCGGCCGCAGTCGGTCTGGAGGCACAGGTGTATCCGCAGGAGCTGTTCGGCACGGCGGTCGATCGAGCCTGGAGGCCGCTGGAGCGAGCTGGAGGTTCGTGGCACGGCGCCCTCGACGCATCCGCACTCGCGACCGGTGTGCATCGGGTTCGGCTTCGGGCCACGGATGAGTCGGGTGCCTTCTGGCACGAGACGGTCACCGTCGAACGGCACGGGAGCGCGCGGACGAAGTTGCGATGGGATGACCCGATCGGCGGGCAGATCCAGGGTGCGCTCGCCGCGTCCGGAAACACCGTCGTCGCGGCGTCCACATCGGGCCGGGTGGTCGCGTTGCGCGTCTCCGGTGCCGCGCGGCATGAGCGCATGTGGGTGACCGACCTCGGCGCCGTGCACCGCGGTGCGGCCTTCGCGAGCGACGGCTCGACCGTGTTCGTTCCGAGCGCCGACCACACCATCACCGCGCTGGAGGCCGAGACCGGCCGAAGCCGGTGGACTGCGGATCTGGGCCGGCCCGTCATGTCCACGCCCGCCGTCTTCAATGTCGGCGGTGTCGACCGCATCGTCGTGACGGCCGGAGACCGACTCTTCTGCCTCACTACGTCGGGGACGACCGTGTGGGAAGCCGAGGTGCCACGCCTCTCCGCCGGTCGAGCGGCCTCCGACGGCGAGCGCGTGTACGTCGGCGCCGGCGACGGGCACGGCTACGCCTACGACCTCGCGACCGGGAACCGCCTATGGTCGATCCTCACCAACACCCGCACGGACTCCTATCGCCAGCTGATCTACGGGCCGTGGGATGACTGGATCGAGATCCTTCCGACCGGAGCAGTGCTCTTCAGCACCGTGGCCAACGCGATCGCGGTGGATCCCGTGACCGGATCGGAGCTGTGGCGGAGAGACGGCAGTTACCTCTACGCACCGAGTCTGATCCTCGAGGATGGGAGCGTCCTGCTGACGACGGAATGGGGTGTGGTCGACCTCGTCGACCCGACCACCGGTGTTGCGCACTGGAGCACGCAGGCGGTTCCGCGCGCCGTCAACGCCGGCCCGGTGCGGGACGAACGCACCGGCACCGTCTGGCTCGTCAGCGTGGGCGGTCTCGTCGTCGCGATCGACCCTGCGAGCGGGGCCGTGACCGTGGACCGGCAGCTGTTCACGTCGAACACATTCTCCACCCCGGTGATCGTCGACCGGCAGCTGGTCGTCGCTGCGCAGGACGGCGTCGTGAGAGGTGTGGCCATCTGACGAGGCCGCGGATCAGGCGCCCGCGCGGATACGGCCGGCGCGCTTGAGCGATTGCAGCGCGACGGCCACATCGGCGTGCTGCAGGCCCGGCAGACCGCCGATCGTGTCGGAGATGAAGCCGTACAGCGCTGCGTCCGACCCGAGGGCGATCTCGCCGCACAGGTTCCGGTCACCGGTCGTCGCGGCCATCATCAACACCGACGGGTGCTCCGCGAGCAATTCGCCGGCCCGCCCCAACTGCGTCGGATTCACGTTGAGCGACACGAACGCGTTCACGGGCAATCCGATGCGCTCGGGCTCGACGACAGTGCGCATGCGCAGCGCCCCCGATGTCATCATCGCCTCGGTGCGGCGCCGCACCGTCACGGGGTTCGCATCGCACCGCTCGGCGAGCCGTTGCCAGCCGAGCCGTCCGTCGATCGCGAGCTCGGCGGCGATCCGCTCGTCGAGGGGATCCGTGGTCGCCGAGCGATCAGGGAGCGGATCATGCCAGGGGTCGAGGCGCTGAACCCGCAACTGCTCGACCAGCTCGTCGGCGAGCAGTTCGGGGAGCCAACTGTGGGGGGTGGCGAAGCGACGGATCACCTGGTTGCTCCACACGGCGAGCACGCCATCGAGGGCGGGAAGCTGTTCGAGGGTGATGGCGAGCAGGTGATCGTTCGTGGTGTAACTGATCTCCGCGATGCAGTCGACGCTGCCGGTCAGCAGCTTGACGGAGCCGCACTCGGGCCACGCCGAGAGTCGCTCGGCCGAACGATGGGCTTCGCCGGGGCGGCAGCGCAGTCGCACGAACAGGGATCGCGTGCGACGCGTGGCCTCGCCGTCGAGCACGCCCATGACGTGCACCGTGCCGTCGCGGATGAGACGTGACACTCGCCGCGACACCGTCGCCTCCGACGTGAAGACGACCTCGCTGATCTGTGTGTTGGTCGCTCGCGGATTCGCCATCAGGGCGCCGACGATGCGGCGATCGAGATCGTCCAGAGTGCACCTTCGTTTCAGGAGAGCGGTGGAGGGAGATGCTTTCTTGCAACCTACTCCCAGAAGTCGTCGAGGACACTCAAGTGGCGGCATGATCGGCGTACCCGTGCGGTGGGCGAGAAGCCACACCTGCGGAAGCAACGGCGCCCGTCGCCACGACACCGAGGAGTGACGCACATGACCCACACGTTCAGGCCGCGCATTGCGGCATCCATCGCGGCCGTGGCCGTGCTCGGGTTGCTCGCCGGATGTACCGGCGGCACCGCGGAGGAGACCACTGAGCAGACCGTGACCTTCTGGACTCCGCAGGCCACACCCGAGCGCCTCGCCGCGCAGGAGGACATCGCAGCGGCGTTCACGGAGGAGACGGGCATCGAGGTCGAGGTCGTGGCGATGGCGGGCGCCGACCAGGATCAGGCACTCGTGACGGGCGCCGCGTCGGGGGATGTGCCAGACGTGATCCTGCACGCCTCGACGCAGACCGGTGCGTGGACGTCGCAGGGCCTGCTCGACACCGAGGCAGCGGCCGCCGTCGTGGACACGCTCGGGCAGGAGACGTTCAACGAGCACGCCATCGAGGCCGTCACGCTCGACGACCAGATCTCCGCTGTGCCGAGCGACGGCTGGACGCACGTGATCGCCTATCGCACCGACCTGCTCGAGCAGGCGGGCGTCGAAGTCCCCACGAGCGTCACCGAGCTCGCCGAGGTCGCGACGACGATCAAGAGCGAGCTCGGCATCACCGGTCTCGCCTTCGGAACCCAGGCCGGTACCGCGTCGGCGACGGAGGGCATCCAGTCGATCTTCCAGGCCGCGGGCTGCGACCTCGTCGTCGACGGCGAGGTGACGATCGATTCGGCCGAGTGCACCGAGGCCGCCGAGCTGTTCCTCACGCTCCGCAACTCCTCGGTCGCCGGCGACTTCGACGTGACCAGTGCACGTGCCGCGTACATGAACGGCGACGCCGCCATGCTGCTGTTCTCGACCCACATCCTCGACGAACTCGCGGGCCTCGACGAGGCGACGCCGGCGACGTGCGCCGAGTGCGTCGACAGTCCGACGTTCCTCGCCGACAACACGCAGTTCGTCACGGTGCTCGACGAGGAGAATCCGGCCCAGTACGGGGCGATCCTCAGCTACGGGATTCCGACCGGAGCGAACGTGGAGGGCGCTCAGCAGTACATCGAGTACGTCATGAGCAACGGCTACGTCGACACGCTCGGTGTCGCGACCGAAGGTCGTATACCGCTGCGGAACGGCATGGCCGACAACCCGACCGAGTTCATCGATGCCTGGGGTGCGCTCGGCATCGGCCCGGCGCACGAGCGGACCTCCGTCGACCTGTACGGCGAGGAGTTCGTCGGCGGAATGGCCGAGGGCATCAACGCCGTGTACCTGTGGGGCATGGGCACGGATGACGCAACGCTCGCCGGTCTCGTCGCGAGCCAGGGCGTGCTCGCAGGGCAGATCGAACAGCTGTACAACGGCGCAGCAGCCGAGGACGTGACGTCGGCGATGAAGGCGGCCGTCGAGGAGGTCCAGGCGAGCCTGTGACCAGCGTTTCTCCAGACCGGGTCCGCCGGGGACGGCAGCTCAGCCGCCCCCGGCGGGAGAACCGGAACGGCCTGATCCTTACGGCTCCGACGCTCGTCGTCGTGCTGTTCGCGTCGATCCTGCCGCTCATCCTCGTCTTCGTCTTCGCATTCAGCGAGGTCCGCCTCGTCGACATCCCTCGCCTCGGCACCGAGCCGATCGACTGGACCCTCGACAATTTCACCCGTGCCCTGAACAACCCGTCGTTCTGGCAGGCGCTCGGCACCACGCTGCTCTACTCGACGCTCACCATGATCGGATCGGTCGGTGTGGGCCTCGTGCTGGCACTCGCACTGCGCCGGCCGTTCCGGGGGCGCGGTCTCGTTCGGGCACTGCTGCTCGTGCCCTTCGTGCTTCCGGTCATCGCGGCCGTCACCATATGGCAGACGATGCTCAACCCGCAGTACGGGCTGGTCAACACCTTCGGTCGCGAGTTCCTCGGCTGGGAGACCGCGGTCGGGTTCCTCAACACGACGAGCTACGAGGTGTGGGGCATCCCCATCCCGTTGTCGCTGCTCGTCGTGGTGCTCTTCGAGATCTGGACGTCGGCCCCCCTGTCGTTCCTGTTCATCACCGCTCGGCTGCAGGGCGTCGCTCCGGGCATCGAAGAGGCCGCCGCTCTCGACGGCGCGAACGGAGCCCAGATCGTCACCAGAATCGTCATGCCGCAGTTGAAGGGCGTCATCCTGCTGCTCTGCCTCCTGCGGTTCATCTGGAGCTTCCAGAGCTTCAACGAGGTCTACCTGCTCACCGAGGGTGCCGGTGGCACCCAGGTCATGGCGCTCAAGGTCTACACCGAGCTCATCACCCGCGCCGACATCGGGAGCGCGGCAGCCTATGGTCTTCTCATGTCGGTGATCCTGGTGGCTCTGCTGGCCGTGTACGTCGCACTCTCACGCAGGAAGGTGGATGTCGAATGAGCCGCCGTCGCTCCGCGCTCGCCCCGCGTCCCGCGGCCCGGGTGGGACGATTCATCATCGTGGCGCTCGCGCTCGTCATCTCGATCGGGCCCGTGCTCTACGGAGTCCTGTTGTCGCTGCGGCCATACTCGGCGATCGTGCGAGCCCCTCTCGACCTGTTCCCGTCGCTCGACGAGATCGATCTCTCCGCGTACACGACGGCGATGCTCGACGAGTCCCAGGGCGGGTTCGGGCTCGGCCGCTTCGTGCTGAACTCCCTCATCGTCGCCTTCGGCACCGTGGTGCTGTCGATCGTCGTGTCGATCCTCGGAGCGTACGCCGCGGCGCGCCTGCGCTACCGCGGCCGCGGCGGCGTCAACGCGGTCATACTCGGGGTCTACCTGTTCCCGGGCATCGTGCTGGCGGTTCCGCTGTTCGTGCTGCTCGCAAGGGCAGGACTGACCGGATCGCTCGTGGGCCTGTTCTTCGTGTACGTCGCGATCACGGTCCCCGTGTCGATCTACATGATGCGCAACTACTTCCTCGCGTTGCCGGAGAGCGTCGAGGAGGCGGCGATCATCGATGGCGCGTCAATGCCGCAGATGCTGCGGAGCGTCGTGCTGCCCATCGCTCTCCCGGGCATCGTCGCAACCGCGATCTACGTGTTCATGATCGCCTGGAACGAGTACTTCTACGCGTTGCTGTTCCTCGTGCAGGACCGCGCCTTGTGGACGGCGCCCCTCGGCATCTCCCAATTGAGCGACTTCAACGTGCCGGTCACGGTGCTGCTCGCGGGATCCATCGCAATCACCGTCCCCGTCGTGGTCCTGTTCTTCTTCGCACAGCGCTACCTCGTCGACGGCCTGACCTCGGGAGCGGAGAAATGAGCGCCGTGCCTCAGCGGATCGTCATCATCGGCGCGGGCGGGCGCGGTCGCGACGCATACGGGCGCTGGGCGATCGAGCACCCCGACGAGGCGACGGTCGTCGCGGTCGCCGACATCGATACGGGCCGCCGCTCGGCCCTGGCGGAGGCCGCCGGGGGAGCAGCGCAGTACGGCGACTGGCCGGAGGTCGTGGCCGACTTCGCCGAGCTCGCGGTCGATGGCGTCGTGATCGCCGTGCCCGACTCGATGCACGTCGACGTCGCGATCGCCGTGGCCGACGCGGGCGTGCCCTTCCTGCTCGAGAAGCCGGCTGCTCCGACGCTCGCCGAGCTGGAGCGGCTCGCGCTGCATGCCGGACAGGTCTCGGCTCGGCTCGCCATCGGGCATGTCCTCCGGTTCACCCCGTTCTGGCGCACGATCAAGCAGATCGTCGACTCAGGAGCGATCGGCAGGCTCATGACGATCGAGGTGCGAGAGAACATCGGGTTCTGGCATTTCGCCCACTCCTACGTGCGTGGCAACTGGCGCCATACCGCGACCTCCAGCGCGATGGTGCTGGCGAAGACGTCGCACGACCTCGACCTGATCCGATGGATCGCGGGGGATGCGCCCGAGACGCTGTACAGCATCGGCGAGCTCACGTGGTTCCGACGCGAGAATGCGCCCGACGGAGCACCCGCGTTCTGCGTCGACGGTTGCCCGGTCGCGGACACCTGCCCATTCTTCGCGCCGCGCTACTACATCGACGCCCTCGCCGGCGTGCACGGCCATCCGGTGCACCTGCTCAGCGACGACACGTCGATCGCCGGCCGGCTCGAGGCCCTGCGCACCGGCGACTACGGTCGTTGCGTGTTCAGGAGCGATAACGATGTGGCCGACCATCAGCAGACGACCATGCAGTTCCCGGGCGGCCTCACGGCGACCCTGACGGCGTCGGCGTTCACCGCCGAGAACACGCGAGTCGTCGCGATCACCGGTGCCGCCGGCCAGCTCACGGGGCACATGGAGCGCGGCGAGCTCGTGGTCGACCTGTTCTCACCCGGAGCGGCGCTGCCCGAGGGATTGCCGGTCGCCCGCCGCGAGGTGAGCACGATGAAGCCGATGGGGCACGCCCGGCACACGCTTCACGTGGCGATGCCGAGCGCCGATCTCGGTGACCACGCCGGTCACGCCGGCGGCGATGCCGGCCTCATGGCCGAGTTCGTCGCCGCCCTCGGGCGCGGCACGGTGGGCTCGGGCGAGCTCTCGTTCAGCACCGCGCTCGACAGCCACCTCATGGCGTTCGCGGCCGAAGCATCCCGGCTGAGCGGCACGCGCATCGAGTTCGCCGAATGGGTGTCGTCGCTCGGCATCACGCCGGCGCCGGCTGAGAGAGGCTGAGAATGTCGACTGATCCACAGGGGCTCGCCGAAACGGTGCGCGGAGTCGTGGCGCGCATCGGCGGTGACGCGTCGCGGGTGCTGGTGGAGCACATCGACGCCGGAGCAGATGGCGAGGCGATCGGTGCGTACGAGGCGTCGGCCGGGCTGCTCACGCTCCGCGGCACCGACGCCGTCGCCGCAGCCAGTGCCCTCTCGCGCTACCTGCAGCGCAACGGACGCCGCATCACGTGGGAGTCGCCGCGCCTCGAGCCGGCGTTCGACGCGTGGCCCGATGCGCCGCAGACGACGATCCGTACCCCGTTCGCGATCCGCTACTACCTGAACATGGTCACTCACGGGTACTCCGCGCCGTACTGGGACTGGCCCCGTTGGGAACGCGAATTGGACTGGATGGCGTTGCACGGGGTCACACATCCGTTCATGCTCACGGCGTTCGAGGTGGTGTTCGCGGAGACCCTCCGCCGATCGGGGGTGCCGAGCGACGAGGCGCAGGCGTGGATCGGCAGCGCTGCGCACACGCCGTGGATGTCGGTCGGCGGGGTGCATGACTTCGGCGGGCCACTCCCCGCGCGTTGGGCAGGGGAGCGTGTCGAGCTCGCGCGGCGCATCGTGCGGCGCGCGGTGGACCTCGGCATGACTCCGGTGCTGCCGCTGACCGGTGGGCACGTGCCGCGATCGCTCGCTGGTGCCGAGGCCGACGAGATCGAATGGCAGGGCTGGCGCTCGCCGATGATCGAGCCGTCGTCGCCCGACTACGCACGGCTCGTGCGGACGTTCCTCGAGGTGCAGCGTGAACTGCTCGGTGATCCGGGCCCGCACCCGGTGATCGCCGTGGATCCGTACATCGAGTCCCTGCCGCCGTCGGGCGACCTCGCGGCGCTCGCCGCCGCCGGCCGGGGCATCCATCGCGCGATCACCGAGGTCTACCCAGGGGCGACGTGGCTACTGCAGGGCTGGCCGTTCCATTACCACCGTGGATTCTGGACGCCCGATCGCGTCGCGGCGTACCTGTCGGAGGTGCCGCACCAGGGGCTGCTGCTCATCGACCTCTGGGGTGAACACGCGCCGATGTGGCGCGACGGCATGCACGGACGGCGATGGATCTGGACCGCGGTCCACAACTTCGGCGGGCGGTTCGCGCTCTTCGGTGACCTCGCCGGCCTGGCGCGAGACGTTTCGGAGCTCGAAGCGGAGCGGCCCGAGCGACTGGAGGGCATCGGGCTCGCGCCGGAGGCCATCGAGAACAACACCGTGTACTACGAGTTGGCGACGGATCTGGCGTGGGGCGCCATCGAAGTGGATCACTGGCTCGACGAGTTCGCGGTGCAGCGCTACGGCATCGACGACGATCGTGCCCGTGAGGCGTGGCGCCTGCTCGCCGCGACGCTGTACGCTCCGGGCCGCACGCGCTCGATCCCGTCGCCGGTGATCGCGCGCCCGTGGAGCGCCGACGCTCCATTCGCGACACAGCGGCTCGCCGGCGAGGCCCTTACTGCAGGACCCGCACGGATGTCGGCGAACATCGACGCCGAGAACGATCCGGCCGTGCTCGGCGACCTGCCGTGCATCGCCCGTGCGGCTCGTCTCCTCATCGCGCTGTCGGACCATGCACCGCTGCGCGATGCGCTCGAGCACGACGTCGTCGAGCTGGCCGGCCATGTGCTCGCGCAACAGGCACGCCTGCACATCCGAGGCATTCTCGCCGCCTTCGAACGCCACGACGCCGACGGCATCCGGGCGAACGCCGAACGCCTGCGCGTCGACCTGCTCGACCTGGACGCGCTCGCCGCCACGCGCCCGGAGTCCCGGGCGTCGACGTGGATCGACTCCGCCCGCGCGTGGGCCGGCACCCCCGCCGAAGCCGTCGCGATGGAGCGCGACGCCCGGAGCCTGGTCTCGGTGTGGGGGCATCAGGCGAGCGATCTCCACGACTACTCGGGCCGTCACTGGGCCGGATTGATCAGCGAGCTCTACGTGCCTCGCTGGCAGGCGTGGGCCGACTGGCTCGCCGACGCGGCCGAGCATGATGTCGCACCAGACGTCGAGCGGTTACGCGCACGAATCGTGCGGATCGAGGAGGACTGGCGCGGTGCCGTGGGCAGCGACGACGCCTCAGACCTCGCCCCGACCGCTGCGGCATCCTCGGTGCTCACCGGCCTCGGCTACTGACTCGTCTCGTGCAGGCCGCGGGGCCGACCTAGGCTGGACTCATGAGCACCGAAGCCGTCATCGTCGACGTCGTCCGAACGCCCGTGGGGCGGGGCAAGCCCGGGGGCATCCTCTCGGCCGTGCACCCCGTCGACCTCCTCGCCGGCGTGCTCGACACGCTCGTGAACCGCTCCGACCTCGATCCCGCCCTCATCGACGACGTGATCGGCGGATGCGTCAGTCAGATCGGCGAGCAGAGCTACAACATCACCCGCAACGCCGTGCTCGCCGCGGGGTTCCCCGAGACGGTGCCAGGCACCACGATCGACCGCCAGTGCGGCTCGAGCCAGCAGGCGGCGACGTTCGCCGCGCAGGCGGTGCTGTCGGGCCACGCCGACATCGCCATCGCGTGCGGCGTCGAGTCGATGAGCCGCGTGCCGCTCGGCTCGAGCACGGCGGGCGCCGACCCGTTCGGCTCGCGCCTGGGCAACCGGTACCCCGACGGACTCGTGAACCAGGGCGTCTCCGCCGAGCTCATCGCCGCGAAGTGGGGGTTCTCGCGCGAGGAGCTCGATGATTTCGCCGCCCATTCGCACACGCTCGCCGCGGTGGCGCAGGCGTCGGGAGCCTTCGCGAGCGAGGTCGTGCCCGTGGTGGGCGTCGACTCGCTCACCGACGAGACCGTGCGGCCGACCACGTCGGCAGAGTCCCTCGCCGGCCTGAACCCGGCCTTCCGCACCGAGGAGCTCGCCGAGCGGTTCCCCGAGCTCGAGTGGCGCATCACGCCGGGCAACTCGTCGCCGCTCACCGACGGGGCCTCCGCGGCGCTCATCATGAGCGCCGAACGTGCCGAGCAACTCGGGCTCACCCCGCGGGCCCGGTTCCGATCATTCGCGGTCGTGGGCAGCGACCCGCTCTACATGCTCACCGGCGTCATTCCCGCGACGGCGAAGGTGCTCGAGCGGGCCGGGC
Source organism: Agromyces ramosus (assembly GCF_030817175.1). Classification (NCBI taxonomy): domain Bacteria; kingdom Bacillati; phylum Actinomycetota; class Actinomycetes; order Micrococcales; family Microbacteriaceae; genus Agromyces; species Agromyces ramosus. The sequence continues at coordinate 3,091,518 of NZ_JAUSYY010000001.1, forward strand.
TCGACCATGACGACATCGACGCCTACGAGGTCAACGAGGCGTTCGCGTCGGTGCCGTTGGCGTGGCTGCGCGAGACCGGGGCGGATGCCGCGAAGCTGAACCCCCGTGGCGGCGCGATCGCACTCGGGCACGCGCTCGGCTCGTCGGGGACGCGCCTGCTCACGACCCTCGTCAACCAGCTCGAGGCATCCGGCGGACGCTATGGACTGCAGACGATGTGCGAGGGTGGCGGCATGGCGAACGCCACGATCATCGAACGCATCTGAAGGAGCACACATGGAACTCGACGGCGCATCGGCGATCGTCACCGGAGGGGCCTCTGGCCTCGGGCGCGCGACGGCGCGCGCACTCGTCGAGGGCGGGGCATCCGTCGTGCTCGTCGACCTTCCCGGGCCGCGCGGCGAGGACGCAGCCGCCGAACTCGGCGACCGCGCCCGGTTCGTCGCTGCCGACGTCGCGAACGAGGCCGAAGTGCACGCTGCCGTCGAAGCGGCATCCGCCCTCGGCCCGCTCCGCGTCGCGGTCAACTGCGCCGGCATCGTCACGGCGAACCGCACCGTCGGGCGCGACGGGCCCGCGCCGCTCGACGCGTTCGAGCGCACGATCCGGGTGAACCTCATCGGCACCTTCAACGTGACCCGGCTCGCGGCCGCGGCCATGGCCGCAACCGACCCCGTCTCCGGGGCGCTGCCCGGCGGACCGGCCACCGAGGAGCGGGGCGTCATCGTGAACACCGCCTCAGTCGCCGCCTTCGACGGGCAGATCGGCCAGGCCGCCTACTCGGCCTCGAAGGCCGCGGTCGCCGGCATGACCCTGCCGATCGCCCGCGACCTGTCGAAGCTGCTGATCCGCGTCGTCACGATCGCGCCCGGCATCTTCGAGACGCCGATGATGGCCGGCATGTCCGACGAGGTGCGAGGGTCGCTCGAGGCGCAGGTGCCGCACCCGTCGCGCCTCGGCCACCCGACCGAGTACGCGGCGCTCGTGCGGTCGATCATCGCGAACCCGATGCTGAACGGTGAGACGATCCGCCTCGACGGCGCGATCCGGATGCAGCCGAAGTAGCCGTCACCGGCACGCGGATGCCGCGGGGCGCCGACTCGCAAACGAGGCGGCCCTCTGACAGCCGAACCGTGTCATGCGCTCGCACGCATCACGGACCGAGCTCGTGCGGTCTTGATGAATCCGTCGATCACGTCCCACGTGGCGATGCCGATGGTGACGATCACGATGATCGTCACGACGATGGTGCCGGCTTCCTCACTCCACGGCCAGTGGATGACCTCGAGGATCGCCGGATCGAGCAACTGGCCGCTGAGGAAGAGCCAGAGCGCCGGCACCACGAACGCCGCGTTCAACGGGATGTTCAGGATCGCCCACGTCCAGCTCCAGCCACGCACGTAGATGACGATGGCGAACAGCATCTCGAGCACGATCAGCCCGAGGAAATACGGGATCCAGAAGGACCACAGAGCTGGGTCGAGCACCGGGATCGGCTCGCGAACCCCGTCGCGGAACACGACGCCGAACTGCTGCCACACGAGCGCCACCGCGTACAGCATGAGGAAGACGAGCGAGGCGATGAGCTCGCTGAGCCGGCTCGACCGACGCAGGTCGGGAAGCGGCGGGAGCATCTCCGTCTCCCACAGCGTCGGCAGCGTCGTGTTGGGCGTGCGTTCGATCACGGCGAACGCGAGCGTGATCCAGAACCCGAGGTGCACCGCGATCGCGAGGATCGTGGCGACGGAGTCGCCGATGGCTTCGCCGAAGTTCGCTTCGGTGAGCAATTGCGCGAGCACGATCGCCCCTGCCGCGAGCGGCAGCACGAGGGTGTACATGAGCTTCATCAGGCGCCACCAGGTGAGGTAGTACCTCGGCCCGATCAGGTACAGGGGCCGATCGACGTAGCCGGCGGCAAGTGCAGCCGGGTCGCCCAGGTCACGGAGGACCGAGCGTTCGGCGTCGGACGGCGATCGGCCGCGGTCGACGAGCGCATCGATCTGATCGCCGATGCGCTCGCGCAACTCGCGGTCGAACTCGGGGCGCTGCGCCTCGGGGATGGTGCGGGCGGCGGCCCACACGTAGCGGTCGGTCAGGTCGGTCATGATTCGTCTCCGGTGGTGAGTCCGGCGAGCGCCCTGTCGACGCGTCGCCAATCGGTCATGAGAACGTCGGCGAGCTGCTCGCCAGTGGGGCTCGTGCGGTAGAACTTGCGTGGCCTCGCCTCGTCGGTGTTCCACTCGCTCGTCAGCAGGCCCTGCTTCTCGAGTCGCCGCAGCAGGGGATAGAGCGTGTTCGCGTCGACGAGGATGCCGAGCCCGTTCAGCGACTCGAGCAGCGCGTAGCCGTAGTCGGGTGTGCGCAGTCGGATGAGGCAGGCGAGCACCACGGTGCCGCGCCTCAGCTCCTGGATATGCCCGGCGGTCGTCTCATCGGTGGCCATGAGTCACACGTTACTGTGCGACACACACTAATGCAAGATGCGCTTCATAGCGCGACGGACGCTCCGTGCTCACGACGTGCGTGACGCAACGGGGCGTGGCTGACGGGGCGGCGCGTGGCGCCTACTCCTCGGCGTGCGCCTCGAGGAACTGATACACCGAGGCGTCGTCGACCCCGGGGAAGGTGCCAGACGGCAGCGGTGAGAGCACGTGCGCGTGCAGGCGCGCACTCGGCCACGCCTTGCCGGCCCAGCGCTCGGCGAGGCCGTCGGGCGCGCGCCGGCAGCACGCCTCGTCGGGGCACGTCGACGAGGCACGCAGGGTGGTCTCGCGGCCACGGAACCATTTCGCCTGGTTGAACGGGACGCCGACGGTGATCGAGAACTCCGCGGCATCCGTGCGCCCCGTCTGGGTCGCGCACCAGAACGTGCCCACCGGCGTGTCGGTGTACTGGTAGTTCTCGGTCGTGCGGTTCGTGTGCCCGAACGCGGTGCGCGCGCTCCACTTCTTGCACACCCACTGACCCTCGATCGAGCCGGTGACGTCGGTCGGCAGCGGCAGCCCGTCGTTCTCGTACCCCTTGAGCAGGGCGCCGTCGCCGGCCACGCGGAGGAAGTGCAGCGTCATGTCGAGGTGGCTCGTCGCGAGGTTCGTGAACCGCAACGCCGCGGCCTCGTGCGTCACGCCGAAGGCGTCTCGGAAGTCCTCGATCGCGAGCCGCTTCTCCTTCTTGGCGGCATGGAGGAAGGCGACGGATGCCTCGCGAGGCATGAGGCACGCGGCCGCGAAGTAGTTGATCTCGAGGCGCTGCCACAGGAACTCGGCGTAGCTGTCGGGGCGCTCGTGACCGAGGAGCCGGTGCGCCATCGCCTGCAGCGCCATCGAGCGCAGGCCGTGCCCGCCGGGGATCGACGCCGGCGGCAGGTAGATGCGCCCGTTCGCGAGATCGGTGATCGACCGGGTCGAGTCGGGGAGGTCGTCGACGTAGATGAGCTGCAGCCCGAGCCGCTCGGCCATGACGCTCACCTCGCGGTGCGTGAGCGCGCCGGAGCGGTGGCCCGAGGCGCGCACCTGGTCTTCGGCGAGCTGCTCGATCTCGGGCAGGTGGTTGTCACGCGCCCGCATGCGCTCGCGCAGCTCGGTGTTCGCCCTGCGCGCCTCCTCGGGCGTCGCGATGGCCTCGCTCGCGCGCCGCTGCAGCTCGCGATGCAGGCCCACGATCGCCTCGAGCGACTCGTCGGAGATGCCGCGCGACGCCTTGATCGATGGCAGCCCGAGGGCCGCGTAGAGCGGGCTCGACTGCACCCGCCCGAGCTCGAGCTCGAGCGCGGCCCGGGGGCTCGGGGCTTCACGGGCGAGCAGGGCCGAGAGCTCCACGTCGAGCGCGGCCGAGAGCGCGTCGAGCGTGGAGAGCTTGGGTTCGCGCTTGCCGTTCTCGATGAGTGACAACTGGCTGCCCGCCATGCCCACCGCCGCGCCGAGCTGGTCGAGCGTCAGTCCGCGTTCACCGCGGAAATGGCGGATTCGTTGGCCGAGCGTTGCGAGATCTGGTGAGCCTGCCTTCATGTCTTAAGAATAGTGAAAGATTCGAAATTCTTAACGTCCCTTTTGTTCGCTCGGATGCTCCGAATGCGCGCATTCTTGAAATACAAGCTCCTCCGGCCGCTGGTCGGCACCATTGGAAGGGACGACGATGACCATCTCCGAGTTCTCGATCGGCACCGAGGCATCCGACGCCGCAGCACCCACCCGGCGCGGCACGACCGATCCCGCACTCCGTGCCTGGGTCGACGAGATCGCCGGTCTCACCAAGCCCGACGAGATCGTCTGGTGCGACGGCTCGCAGCACGAGGCCGACCTCCTGACGAAGCAGCTCGTCGCCGAGGGCAAGCTCATCAAGCTGAATCCGGAATGGCGGCCCAACAGCTACCTTGCGCGCACCGACGCCGACGATGTCGCCCGCGTCGAGGACCGCACCTTCATCTGCTCGACCTACGAAGAGGACGCCGGTCCGACGAACAACTGGCGCGACCCGCGTGAGATGCGCGAAGAGCTCACCGACGTCTTCGACGGTTCCATGAAGGGCCGCACGATGTACGTCGTGCCGTTCTCGATGGGCCCGCTCGGCGGCCCGATCTCGCAGCTCGGCGTGGAGATCACCGATTCGCCCTACGTCGTGCTCTCGATGGGCATCATGACCCGCATGGGCGAGGCCGTCTACCGCCTGATCGAGGCGGGCGAGCCGTGGGTGCGCACCGTGCACTCGGTCGGGTACCCGCTTACCGACGGCGTCGGCCACCGCCGCGCCGAGGTCGATTGGCCCTGCAACGAGACGAAGTACATCGTCCAGTTCCCCGACTCGCGGGAGATCTGGTCGTACGGCTCGGGCTACGGCGGCAACGCCCTGCTCGCGAAGAAGTGCTTCGCCCTGCGTATCGCGAGCGTGATGGCCCGCGACGAGGGCTGGCTCGCCGAGCACATGCTGCTCATCAAGATCACCTCCCCGGCGGGCAAGTCCTACCACGTTGCCGCCGCCTTTCCGTCGGCATGCGGGAAGACGAACCTCGCGATGCTCCAGCCGACGATTCCCGGCTGGAAGGTCGAGACCATCGGCGACGACATCGCCTGGATGCGTCCCGGCGACGACGGCCGGCTCTACGCGATCAACCCCGAGGCGGGCTTCTTCGGCGTGGCGCCCGGCACCGGCGAGACGACCAACCCGACGGCGGTGCAGACGCTGTGGGGCAACACGATCTTCACGAACGTGGCGCTCCGGCCCGACGGCGATGTCTGGTGGGAGGGGCTCACCGACGACCCGCCCGCCGAGCTCACCGACTGGGAGGGCAACCCGTGGACACCGGCATCCGATCGCCCCGCCGCGCACCCGAACTCGCGCTTCACGGTCGCGGCCGCGCAGTGCCCGCAGATCTCCGACGACTGGGATGCGCACGATGGCGTGCCGATCGACGCGATCCTCTTCGGAGGACGCCGTGCGACGAACGTGCCGCTCGTCGCCGAGGCCCGCTCGTGGAAGCACGGCGTGTTCATGGGCGCCACGATCTCGTCCGAGCAGACCGCGGCGGCCGAGGGCGTCGTCGGCGAGCTTCGCCGCGACCCGTTCGCGATGCTCCCCTTCTGCGGCTACAACATGGCCGACTACTGGGGCCACTGGGTGAAGATGGGACGCATCCTCGGCGAGAACGCGCCGAAGATCTTCCAGGTCAACTGGTTCCGCAAGGGCGCCGACGGTTCGTTCCTCTGGCCCGGCTTCGGCGAGAACTCGCGGGTGCTCGAGTGGATCGTCGGACGCCTCGAAGGCGACGCCGACGCGGTCGAGACGCCGATCGGCCTCCTGCCGGCACCGGACTCGCTCGACCTCGACGGCATCGAGATCACGGATGACGCGATCGCGCAGCTGTTCAAGGTCGACCGTGACTCGTGGCTCGCCGAGTGCGAGCTCACCGACGAGTACTTCGTGCAGTTCGGCGACCGCGTGCCCGCCGCGCTGAAGGCCGAGCTCGCGAGCCTGCGGTACCACCTGCAGCACTCCGAGTAGGCGGATCTCACGACGGAGGGCGGATGCCGCGGCATCCGCCCTTCGTCGTGCCTGCCGTTTCCCGGCACGTCGCACGGGCTCGAGGCCGGGTCGGCGCTAGCGTGTGCCGCGAGGGTGAGGAAGCGCGATGGAATTCGGCCAGATCATCGAGGCGACCGGTGAGGTCATCGACGTCCTCGGCGTCGTTGCGATCGTCGTCGGCGTGCTCTACGCCATCGTCGACGCCGGTCTGCGCGGCCTGCGCCGGGTGAGCCCCGTGTACTCGCGGTTCCGTCGTGTGCTGGGGCGCGCCATCCTCCTCGGCCTCGAACTGCTCGTCGCCGCCGACATCATCAAGACGGTCGCCGTCACGCCGACCCTCGATTCGGTTGTGGTGCTCGGCGTCATCGTGCTGATCCGGACCTTCCTCAGCTGGTCGCTCGAACTCGAGATCTCGGGCCGCTGGCCGTGGCAGAAGCGCGGGACGCCGGTCGACGCGCCTGCAGACGTCGAGGCGGCCGACGCGCACTGACGCCGGGAGCCGCGCGACCCTCCGCGCGCGACACGCCGCACCTGCGTCATCCGCTGGCCGCAAGTGGTGCCCGAGCATCCCGCCGTGGCACCCATTCGTGGCCATTCGACGCAGCGGCCCGGCGTGTCATCGGACCCAGCCACGCGTGGTGAGCGTGCGCTCGATCAGCGCCAGCGTGTCGGCAAGGTCGAGCCACGTTCGCGGGCGAGGTCACTCGCGCGTCGCCCGTCTCGACGAGCTCGCGCCGACGGAGCTGCAGACGATGACCGCGGATGCCGGCTCCGCGCGGACGGGCAGACGGCGCCGAGACTCCGAGCCCGGGTGAGCGGCGAGGGCGGCACGTCCACCGCGTGACGGATGCCCCACGCCGGGGCGTCGAGGTCGGAAGCGCGCAGCCGTGCCCGGGATACTCCTTCGTCCCGCGCGGCGGCCACGAAACGCGCGTGTCGGGCGGGAACGCCGACGACCCGTGGCCTCTCGCGGCGTGGCCATGGCGTCCCCGTGCGCCGAGGGGCCGGCGCGGCGATCTGGGGCAGAGAGGCGTGCGGGATCAGCCGGATGCCTCGCCGAGGCGCCAGGCCGCGACGACGCTGCGGTGGTGGGACCCGGCGGCGGGGTTCATGTCGACGAGGGCGACCGTCTCGAGCACGATGGGCTCGCCGGGCCGCAGTTGGCGGTTGTGCTTGCGGGTGACGTGCGGACGGAAGTCGGGCCGCACGCGTCCGAGGTCGACTCCTGCCTCGCCGAGGGCCGCCAGTGCACGCTCACGGAGCAGTCCGAGCGCCCCGCGCTCCCGCACGAGCGTGACCGGCACGTCGCGCCGCCGGCCGAACATCGCCTCCTCGCCGCCGCTCGCGCGGACGGGCTGCGCATCGCCGGAGACCCGGCCGACCACGTCGGCCACCGCTGCAGCCGGCAAGTCGGTCTGGAACGGCTCGACGAGCGTGACGTGGAGCGGCCAGTCGGCCACCGTGAACTCGTCTCCCGCGGCAAGCGGCACGAGCGGAAGCACGACGACGAAGCGCGCCATTCGGCGAGTCTAACGGGGGCCGCTCGTCGGGCGGGATTCAGTCGACGCGGTGCGGTTCGTCGAGTCGGCCGAGCAGGCGGAGCATTGCGGCCGGCGCGTAGCGGAACTCGATCGTGCCACTCGCACCGGGCTCCGACGGGCCGATCCACGTGCTCGAGCCCTCGTGCACCCGCACCCAGCCGTCTTCGAAGAGGAGGTCGGTGCCGATGACGAACGCCATCGCGGGGGTGTCGCCCTGGCGCACGGCGATGGATCCCTCGAACACCTGCGACGCCTCTGCCTCCGCGTCGGCCCGGCACTGCACGCCGACGAGCGGGCGGGCGATCGGGGTCGCGAAGCCCGGCGTGTGGAACGGGCTCGCCTTCGCGGCATCAGCGACGATGCCGAAGTTCACGCTCGTCGAGACGAGACTGAGCGAGGCCTGGCCGTCGAGCACGAGGCGGCTCGCGACGCGGAAGCGGTAGTACAGCCGGCCCGACTCGCGCGCCGGCGGCAGCACCGCGAGGCTCGCCCAGTTGCGTGACCAGTTGAGCGGTTCGCCGTCGCGGTTCGGCGGGTCGTAGACGCTCGCGGTGACCCGCACCGCGCCGTCGTCACGGGTGGGCGCGGCCTGCAGTGCGCTGCGCCCGCGGTCGCCGTCGGGCATCACGTTGCGTACGGCGGTGAACGCGGGCAGCCGCTGCGGCTCCCAGTGCCGGAGCCAGCCCTGGATGCCGGCCTGGACGCGGTCGAACGAGTCGCCGAGTCCGTTCCGTGCCGAGGCTGCCGTGGCCGTCTCCGTGCCGTCGGCCGCGTTCGGCAGCTCGTCGATGAGGTCGACGGGAAGCTCGGCGAGTCGCGAGAGATCGCGGGCGGGTACGGTCGCGATGGTCATGGTCGTTCCTCCGGGAGGGGCGCGGGTTCGGGGCATCCGAGAACCGGATGCGGATCCCACGCTACGGAGGGGCGTGCCACGCCCCATCCCGGCTACCCCCCAAAATGCCCCGGGGCTAGCCCTGAGCCGGTTCTCAGGCGACGTCGATGCAAGTCGGCTCAGACGAGCAGCTGGTGTTGCGCGAGCTCCCGGTAGAGGGGCACGGAGGTCACGAGCTCGTCGTGCGTGCCCTCGCCGATGACCTGGCCGCCGTCGAGCACGATGATGCGGTCGGAGTCGACGACCGTCGACAGCCGGTGCGCGATGACGATGAGCGTGCGTCCGGCGGACACCGCATCGATCGCCTCGCGCATCATGCGCTCGTTCATGCCGTCGAGCGACGAGGTGGACTCGTCGAGCAGCAGGATCGGCGGGGCCGCGAGCAACGCGCGGGCGATCGCGAGTCGCTGGCGCTCGCCGCCCGAGAGCATGATGCCGTCGTCGCCGACCGCGGCGTCGAGGCCTGCAGGGTCGCGGTCGAGCACGCTGCCGAGGTTCACCGCGCGCAGCACGTGCTCGCACTCGACATCGGTCGCGTCGGGACTGCCGAGCTTCAGGTTGTCGCGAAGCGAACCGGCGAGGACGGGGGCGTCCTGCTCGACGTAGCCGATCTGCGCGCGCAGCTCGGTGCGGTCGAGCGAGCGGATGTCGAGCCCGCCCATGCGCACGGTGCCGACGCTCGGGTCGTAGAACCGCTCGACGAGCGCGAGGATCGTGGACTTGCCGGCGCCCGACGGGCCGACGAGTGCGATGCGCTGCCCGCGCGGCACCTGGAACGAGACGCCCCGCAGCACCGGCTGCCGATCGGTCACCGAGGGTTCGGGCAGGTGCTCGTCGGGCGATTCGTTCGCGGGGTCGGCGGGGTCCGACCGCGTGGTCGCGTAGGCGAAGTGCACATCGTCGAACTCGATTGCGGGGGCATCCGGCAGCACCGCCTCGTTCGCGTGCCCCACCATGAGCGCGAGGGGAGCGAGTTCGCGGTCGTGGGCGTCTTCGTCGGGCAGGTCGAGGATCTCTTGGATGCGGCCGAGCGCACCGAGCGCGAGGTTCACCGACGTGATCGCGCCGAACGCCTGGCCGAGCGGCAGGATCATCATGAAGAGGAACAGGATGAACGCGACGAGGTTCGCGACCGTGATCGCGCCGCTCGCCACGCGGAACCCGCCGACGCCGAGCACGACGAGGAACGACACCTGCATCGCGATGCCCGCGATCGGCACGATGAGGGCCGAGATCTTCGCGACCTGCACGCCCATGCGCCAGGCGCCCTCGGCCTCGGCGTCGACGCTCGCGATCTCGCGTTCGGTGGCTCCGGCGGCGCGAATCGTGCGCACGGAACTGATGGCGCGTTCGACGGATGCCGCGACGTCGCCGATCTTCTCCTGCGCCTGGTGCGACGCCTCGCGCACTCTGCGGGAGAGCAGCGTGACGGTGGTGATCGCGATGGCGATGACGAGCACCGTGAGGCCGAGCAGCACGGAGTCGAGGATGAGCATGGCGATGATCGCGCCGACGAACGTGACGGCGCCGCCGATCGCCTCGACGAGTCCCTGCGTGAGCACCGCACGGAGCATCGTGGTGTCGCTGCCGACCCGGGAGACGAGGTCGCCGGTGCGCCGCGTGTCGAACTCCGCGATCGGCAGGCGCAGGAGCTTCGCGACCAGCCGGCGGCGACTCGAGAGCACGACGCCCTCGCCGGTGCGCTGGAGGAGGTAGTGCTGGTAGCCGCTGATGACGCCGCTCACGATGACGAGCGCCACGAGCAGCCAGACGAGCGCGCCGAGGGGGTCGCTGGCTTCGACGGTGGTGATGACACTGCCCACGAGCAGCGGCTGCGCGAGGCTCGTGAGGGCGCCGATGACGCTGAGCACGGCGACCCAGATGAGCACCGGGCGGTGCTCGAAGATGAACGGCAGCAACTGCCTGAACGTGGCGCGCGGCCCGGTGGGCGCCGCACGTCGGGCGAAGGGGCTGCGTCGGGTCTCGGCTCGGGTTTCGGTGTCGCTCATGATCTCTTCCTGGTCGACGCGGTGAGCGGATGCCGCACCGCTCGAATGCCGCGCCATCGCCGCCTTGCAGCCTACGTGCTCGGGCTGCGTGGGTATTCTCAGCTGCGCTCGTGCGCGCTAGCCGCGCCCGTACTTCTTGTGTACCGCCTGCTTCGACACCTCGAGCGCGAGTGCGATGAGCTGCCAGCTGGAGCCGGCCGCTCGTGCCCGCCGCACGGCGACCGTCTCGGCGCGGTCGAGCTCGCGGTTGAGCTCGATGCGCGCGCGGTGCAGTTCGCGGAGCGCGCGGTAGGGGTCGTCGCCGTCGGCGGCGGCGATCGCGGTGCGGAGCGTGCGGTCGTCCATGGCGTCAACCGTAATTGACGAGCATCACGAAGTCAACTGGGGTTGACGGTCGGCGCCGTCGTGTGCGCACCCGGGTTCGTGAGCACGGATGCCGCGGCGGCGTGCCCGGCGAGGCACGCCGCCGCGGCATCCGTACCCCGCAGCGTGGCCGCGAGGAACCCGGCGGCGAACGCGTCGCCCGCCCCGGTGAGATCGCGAATGCCCGCGACCGGCGCGACATCGACCCGCGCCACCAGCCTGCCCGCCTCGATGACGTCGGTCGGCAGCGGGCCGTGCTTCACCACCACGGTGGGAGCGACGGATGCCGCCACCTCGCCGCCGCCCGCGAGCCCGAGCAGCTCGGCCTCCGCCTCGTTCGCGAACAGCACGTCGGGCGCGACACGGCGCATGAGCGCGAGCGCCGCCTCGACGCCGAGCCCGGCGAGGAGTCCCGTCGATGACGCGTCGAGCGAGACGCCGGCCCCGCCATCCCGCGCGAGCGCGGTCAGGCGCACGATCTCGGTGCGCATCGGCTCGCGCTCGAACCCGTACCCCGGAGCGTGCAGCCACGTGATGCCGTCGAGCCAGGCGGGGTCGACGCCCTCGAGCAGCGCCGATGCGCCGCGGTCGGGGAACATCGTGCGCTCGCCGTCGGCGTCGACGAGGAGCACGACGGTGCCGGTGCGTCCGTCGTGCTGCACGCGCACGTCGACCCCGCCGTTCGCCAGCTCGGCCACGAGCACCGCGCCCGCGGCATCCGCGCCCACCCGGCCGATGAACCGGGTCGGCACCCGCGAGGCCGCGAGCGCCGCGACGTTCGCGCCGCTGCCGCCGCGCGCCCGGAACACCTGCGCGGCCGTGTCGGTGGCCGCACGCACGGGTTCGCCGGCCCACACGACGATGTCTTCGACGAGGTCGCCGACCACCGCGAGCACGCCAGGGTTGCTCGCGGATGCGGCTGCGCCGCCCTCGGTCGCGCGTCGCTCAGCCGGCGACGGCACGAGCGATCTCCGCACCGAGCGCGACGTTGCCGCGGTAGACCTCGAGGTTCACCTCGAGGCTGCGCCCGCCCGTCGCGCGCTGCACGTAGTCGAGGAGGAACGGCGTCGTGTCGTGACCGGTGATGCCGGCGTCGGATGCCGCGGCGAGCGCCTCGGCCAGCACGCGGTCGTGGAAGGCGGGGTCGAGCTGCTTCGCCTCGTCGACCGGGTTCGCCACGAGCACGGCCGACGCCAGGCCGAGCTCATCGCGGGCGAGCGCGAGCACCGCGGCATCCGCTGCGCTCTCGATGCGGTAGTCGAGCGCGAAGCCCGAGTCGGCGATGTAGAAGCCGGGGTAGCGGTTGGTGCGGTAGCCGACCACGGGGATGTTCAACGTCTCGAGGCGCTCGAGCGTCGCGCCGATGTCGAGGATCGACTTGACGCCCGCGCTCACGAGCGTGATGGGCGTCGTCGCGAGCGTGCCGAGGTCGGCCGACTCGTCGAACGTCTCGCTCGCACCTCGATGCACGCCGCCCAGGCCACCGGTCGACATGACCCGGATGCCGGCGCGATGCGCGAGCCAAGCCGTGGCGGCGACGGTCGTGCCGCCGTCGAGCCGCTTGGCGCGGGCGATCGGGAGATCGCGCACGCTCACCTTCACCACCTCGGCCGCCGTGCAGAGCCGCTCGAGCTCGGCGGGGGAGAGGCCGACCACCGGCTCGCCGTCGATCACGCCGAGCGTCGCGGGCACGACACCCGCATCGCGCACCTGCTGCTCGGAGGCGAGGCCGACCTCGAGGTTGCGCGGACTCGGCAGCCCGTGGCTGAGGATCGTGGACTCGAGGGCGAGCACGGGTGCCCCCGCCTCGAGGGCCCGGCGCACGTCGTCGCCGAGGCGGATGCCGCGTGGAGGAGTCTGCATCCCGCCATCGTAGAAGGAGCGTCCGACAGATGTCAGGACCCCGCACTATCGTGGTGGATTGTGCCGGAACCAGTCATCGTCGCCCGTGATCTCGTGAAGCGCTACGGCGACTTCGCCGCCGTCGACGGCATCTCCTTCGAGGTGGCGCCCGGCGAGTCCTTCGGCCTGCTCGGCCCCAACGGCGCGGGAAAGTCCACCACCATGCGAATGGTCGGCGCGGTCTCCACGCGCACCTCGGGCGAGCTCTCGATCCTCGGGCTCGACCCCGACGCCTTCGGCCCCGAGATCCGCTCGCAGCTCGGCGTCGTCCCGCAGGCCGACAACCTCGACACCGAGCTCCGCGTTCGCGAGAACCTCCTCGTCTACGGCCGCTACTTCGGTCTGCCGGCCAGGGTCGTCGCGAAGCGCGCCGACGAGCTGCTCGCCTTCGCCCAGCTCGAGGAGAAGGGCAAGGCGAAGGTCGACTCGCTGTCGGGCGGCATGAAGCGGCGCCTCACCATCGCGCGTGCCCTCATCAACGACCCGCGCGTGCTGCTGCTCGACGAGCCGACCACCGGCCTCGACCCGCAGGCGCGCCACATCCTCTGGGACCGCCTGTTCCGCCTCAAGGAGCAGGGCACCACGCTCCTGCTCACGACCCACTACATGGACGAGGCCGAGCAGCTTTGCGACCGCCTCGTGGTCGTCGACAAGGGCACGATCATGGCCGAGGGTGCACCATCCGAGCTCATCCGCCGCTACTCCTCGCGCGAAGTGCTCGAGGTGCGATTCGGCAGCGACCGCAACAGCGAGGTCGCCGAGCGGCTCACGGGCATCGGCGACCGCATGGAGGTGCTGCCCGACCGCATCCTCGTCTACAGCAACGACGGCGAGTCCGAACTCGTGAAGATCACCGAGGCGGGGTTCCACCCGATCACGAGCCTCGTCCGCCGATCGAGCCTCGAAGACGTCTTCCTCCGCCTCACCGGACGGACCCTCATCGAATGAGCCAGAGCCTGTCCGGCACGGTGCGGAGCGACACTGCACGCGCAATGGCCGCCGGAATCAAGCCGCGCCGCTGGGGCGCGTGGTACGTCGCGCTCCATCGCTTCCGGGTGATGAAGAGCTATACGGGCACCGTCGTGGTCGCCGGCATCGGCAGCCCGCTCATCTACCTCTACGCGCTCGGCGTCGGCCTCGCGACGATCGTCGACGCCGGCGGCGCGGGAGTCGGCGGCGTGAGCTACCTCGTGTTCGTCGCGCCCGCGCTGCTCGCGAGTGCCGCGATCACGGTGGCGAGCGAGGAGTTCACCTATCCCGTCATGCTCGGCTACAAGTGGAACCCGACGTTCACGGGCATGAGCGCCTCCCCGCTGCGGCCCACGCAGATCGCCGACGGGGTCATCATCTCGGTCGCCATCCGCATGATCGTGAACCTCGTGCTGTTCTTCGCGCTCATCCTGGTGTTCGGTGCGGCTCCCTCTCCGGCCGCCTCCCTGATGATCCTCGCCGGGCTCCTCGGCGGCCTCGCGTTCGGCGCGGTGCTCATGGGGTACACCTCGACCCTCGAAGAGGACACCGGCCAGCTGGCGATGGTCATGCGCTTCGTCGTGCTGCCGATGACGCTCTTCTCCGGTACCTTCTTCCCGCTCTCGACCTTCCCCACCTGGCTGCAGCCGATCGGCTGGATCTCGCCGCTGTGGCACAGCACCGAGCTCGCGCGGGTGTTCTCCTATGGCTACGCCGAGCCGATCTGGCTCACGGTCGTGCACGTGGCCTATCTCGTGGCGCTCATCGTCATCGGCTGGGTCTGGTCGCGCCGCATCGCCGTTCGGAGGCTCGGCAAGTGAGCGGCACGACCGAACGCGACCTCGCGCGGCCGTCGGCACGCCCACGACCCGTGCGCTCGCTCTACGCCGGCAACGCTCGCGCGGTCATGCTGCGCGGCTGGCGCGCCACGCGCAGCACGAACTGGCTCGTGGTGGTGAGCGGCTTCTTCGAGCCGATCTTCTATTTGCTCGCCATGGGCATCGGGCTCGGCACGCTCGTGGGCACCATCACGACGGCGAGCGGCAAGGAGGTGCCATACGCCGCGTTCATCGCGCCGGCGCTGCTTGCCGTGGCGGCGATGAACGGCGCCATCTACGACTCGACGTAGAACGTCTTCTTCAAGATGCAGTTCGCGAAGCTCTACGAGGGCATGCTCGCCACCTCGCTCGGCCCGCTCGACGTGGCGCTCGGCGAGATCCTGCTCGCCCTGCTCCGCGGCGCGCTCTACGCCGTCGGGTTCCAGCTCGTGATGCAGGTGCTCGGGCTCAACCTGTCGTGGTGGGCCCTGCTCGCGCTGCCCGCCGTGCTGCTCATCGCCTTCGGATTCGCGAGCGTCGGCATGGCCATCACGAGCTACATGAAGACGTTCCAGCAGATGGACTGGATCAACTTCGTGATGCTGCCGATGTTCCTGTTCTCGGCCACGTTCTACCCCATCACGGTCTATCCCGAGTGGCTGCAGCAGGTGATCCAGGCGCTTCCGCTCTGGCACGGCGTCGAGCTCGTGCGTGGGCTCACGACCGGCGACGTCGGCTGGGGCCTGCTCTGGCACGTGCTCTACTACGCCGTGATGATCACGATCGGACTCGTCTTCACGACGAGGCGGCTCCGCACGCTCTTCCTCGACTGAACGGGCCCTCGGCGACTGTTTCCGCGTGTGACGCACGCCCGCGACATCGGGACGGCCCGCGCGTATCGTGGCCGCAACGAACCCCGAGGAGCCCTCATGTCGAACCGCGAGCCGCACGCCGCCACCGAGCCCCGCCAGGGCTGGGTCATGGGCATGCGCGGCTGCGAGACGGCCGCGGAGTGCCGGAGCGAGCGGCCCGGCCACGGCCTCCACGCCATGCAGGCGCGGCTCGCCACGGTGGCCGCGAGCAAGTGGGTCGACGCGATCGTGGTCTCGGTCGATGCCGACGGCTTCGCGACCGTCGCGGAGTTCGCCGGCACCGACTCGCACCGCGTGTGGCACCACGATGCGTTCGGCGGTGAGCTCGCGGCCGGCGACCCGGTCGCTTTGCACGCGCTCTACAGCGTGCTCGCCAGCGGCGAGCAGCGATTCAGCGTCGCCCAGGCCTGAGCTGCGGCATCCGGCCGCTGGGGCCCATGCCATGGGCATCGCGGCTCACGCCATGGGCATCGCCTCGCTCATCGAGCCCATCATCTTCTCCATCGCCATGACCGCCTGATCGCACGCCATCGCGCACATGCGGCAGTGCTCGCTCATCTCGGCGTGCATCGAGCACTCGGCCGAGCACGCGCGGGCCATCATGACCGTTGACTGCATCATCGACATCATCACCTGCATGTCCCAGCCGTTCATGCGGAGCATCATGCGCATCATCGTGTCGCACATGTCGGCGCAGTTCGCGCACAGTCCTGCGCACCTGGCCATTCCGGCGCCCTCGCCCGCGTCGGCATCGGCGCACATGATGCACGCCTGCATGCACGCGGAGAGCGCCTCCATACACTCCTGCATCATCGCCGGGTCCATGTCCTTCATCGGCATGTCCGACGACGACATGGCGCCCTTCATCATGTCCATCGTCATGTTCATCTGCGGCTCGCCATCCAGGGAGGCCGAGTGCCGACGGCGCCGGCGGATGACTCGGCAGCCCTTGCTCGGGTGCCATGCTACGCCGCGAGGGCGAGCGCCAGAAGGGGCCGGTGCATCGATCTCGGGAACGACGAAGGGGGCGGATGCCGCGACATCCGCCCCCTTCGCTCACGGCGTCAGGCGTCGAGGTCGACGTCCTTCGTCTCCTTCGAGAGGAGCAGCGCGATGAGGGTCAGCACCGCCATCGCCGAGAGGTAGACGCCGACCCAGAACGGACTGCCGCCTCCCGACTGCCAGAGGGCGACGGCGATGAACGGGGCCACCGCCGCGCCGAGGATCGATGACACGTTGTACGAGATGCCGGAGCCCGTGTAGCGGACGTTCGTCGGGAACAGTTCGGGCAGGAGCGCCCCCATGGGGCCGAAGGTCATGCCCATGAGCGAGAAGCCGACGACGAGCCACAGCATGACACCCCAGAAGCCGGCGCCGAGCAGCGGCACCCAGAGGAGGCCGAACACGATGATGCCGAGAGTCACCAGGATGAGCGTCTTGCGCCGGCCCCACCGGTCGGCCCAGGGGCCGGAGAGCAGCGTGAAGATGCCGAAGAACACGACACCGCCGATGAGCATGAGGACGAAGGTGTTGTACGAGTAGCCGAGGCCGGGCAGCGCGCCCTCGGTTGACTCGACCGGCGCGCGTCCGTAGCTCAGCGAGAACGTGGTCATCAGGTAGAAGAGCACGTAGGTCGCCAGCATGAAGAAGGTGCCGAGGATGAGCTGCTTCCAGTAGTTCTTGAAGACGCTCGCGAGCGGCAGCTTCGTGAGCCTGCCCTCCTTCGACGCCTTGGAGAACGTCGTCGACTCGACGAGCCGGAGGCGCACCCACAGGCCGACGATCACCATGACCGCCGAGAACAGGAACGGGATGCGCCAGCCCCAGTCGAGGAACGCCTGCGACGGCATGGTCGGGTCGTCCGACGGCAGCGCGGCGGCGATGACGAGGAACAGGCCGTTGGCGATGATGAAGCCGATCGGGGCGCCGAGTTGCGGGAACGTGCCGTACCAGGCGCGCTTGCCCTTCGGGGCGTTCTCGGTCGCGACGAGTGCCGCGCCCGACCACTCGCCGCCGAGCGCGAATCCCTGCGCGATGCGCAGGATGACGAGCAGCAGCGGTGCGAGCCAGCCGACGACGGCGTAGGTCGGCAGCAGGCCGATGAGGAAGGTCGCGATGCCCATGGTGAGGAGGGCGCCGACGAGGGTGGCCTTCCGGCCGTGCTTGTCGCCGAGGTGGCCGAAGATGACCGCGCCGAGCGGGCGGGCGACCATCGCGGCACCGAAGACGGCGAACGACGAGAGCAGTGCCGTGGTCGGGTCACCGGTCGGGAAGAACAGGTGCGGGAAGACGAGCACCGCGGCCGTCGCGTAGACGTAGAAGTCGTAGAACTCGATCGTCGTGCCGACGAGGCTCGCGAGCACGACGCGGCTGCGTGGATTCGCCGGGGCGGGGACAGGGGATGCGGCGGCCGTGGCCGCCGTGGTGGATGAGGACATCAGTGGCGAGGACTCCGTGAGGTGAAGGCAGGCCGCAGAGGGCGCGTCGATCTGACGGTTCATCGCGGGTGTGGGAATCGTCGCTTGTGGCAACTGGAATACCCTACGTCCGAGCGGATTTCGCGCCGAATCGGCGGCGACGAGCGGTGGCGATCGTGCGACGAACGGTATGAGGTTAGACTTACCTAACTTCCCACTCGTTCGACGATCGGCTTCACGCGTGCGCGAAACCGCGACCTTCCCCACGCCAGGCGGCACCCTCGACCTGCTCGGTGGCGACCCAGCCACGCCGGCGCTCGTCACCGCCGACGGCATCGTCGACTACGCGGAGCTCCGCGAGCGCGTCCGCTCGCGTGCGGCGCAGCTGGGCCCGGAACGCCGGCTCGTGATGATCCATGCCGCCAATGCGATCGAACCGCTCGTCACCTACCTCGCCGCACTCGAGGGCGGCCATGTCGTGCTCCTCGTCTCAGGCGATGACGACGCCGCCGCGACCCGGCACCGCGACCAGTTCCTCGAACGCCACGACCCCGACGTCGTGTTCAGGGCGGGCGATCACGGCTGGCTGCTCGATGAGCGGCGCGACGGGACTCGCCACGAGCTGCACCCCGACCTCGCGATGCTCGCCAGCACGTCCGGCTCCACCGGCTCACCGAAGCTCGTGCGACTCTCGCACGCGAACCTCCTGAGCAACGCGGCGAGCATCGCCGACTACCTCCGCATCGGGCCCGACGACCGCGCCGCGACGACGCTGCCGATGCACTACTGCTACGGGCTCTCCGTCGTGAACAGCCACCTGCTCTCCGGCGGGTCGCTGCTGCTCACCGAGCGATCGGTCATCGAGCCGGCGTTCTGGGCCGACTTCCGCGACGCCGGCGCCACGTCGTTCGCGGGCGTCCCGTACACGTTCGACCTCCTCGACGGCACGGACTTCGCCGCACGCACGCCGCCGACCCTGCGCTACGTCACCCAGGCCGGCGGCCGCCTCGGCGCCGATCGCGTCGAGCGCTACGCCCGGCTCGGCCGGGAGCGAGGGTTCGACGTCGTCGTCATGTACGGCCAGACCGAGGCCACGGCGCGCATGGCCTACCTGCCGCCGGACCTCGCCGAGACCCACCCCGGCTCGATCGGCATCCCGATTCCCGGCGGGGCGTTCCGGATCGACGGCGACCCCGTCGGCGAGCTCGTCTACGAGGGCCCGAACGTGATGTTGGGCTACGCAGAGGGCCCGGAGGACTTCGCCGACGGGGCCACGATCGACGAACTGCGCACCGGCGACCTGGCTCGCCTCACCGACTCAGGACTCTACGAGATCGTCGGCCGGGTGAGTCGCTTCGTGAAGGTGTTCGGCCTGCGCATCGACCTCGACCGAATCGAGGGCTTCCTCCTCGAGGGCGGCATCGAGGGGCGCGCGATCAGCCACGACGAGCGCCTGACGGTCTTCGTCCTGCACGATCGCGACGTGGCCGCGACCGCACAGCTCATCGCCGACCGCACCGGGCTTCCTGCCCACGTCGTCCGCGTGCACCCGATCGCCGAGTTCCCCCGCACCTCGAGCGGCAAGCCCGACCAGGCGGCGCTCGCCCGGCACGTCGAGCTCCTCGAGCGGCGCGAGGCGGAGCGACAGGCCGTGTCCGCCGCCACCGACGGCGCCACCGACGGGGCGGCGCCGATGCACGACCGTATTCGCGACCTCTACGCCGAGCTCCTGGGGCGGCCCGACACGACCCTCGACGACAGCTTCGTCGCCCTCGACGGCGACTCGCTCAGCTACGTCGAGGTGTCCCTGCAACTCGGTCGCCTGCTCGGCACGCTGCCGGCCGACTGGCCCGGCCGCAGCATCCGCGAGCTCGCCGGCGAACAGCAGAGCCGCCCGCCGGCCGCCGCGACGCTGCGTCGGCGCTGGGTTCCGCGAGTGCGCCAGGTCGAGACCTCCGTCGTGCTTCGCACCCTCGCGATCGTGCTCATCGTGGCGACGCACGCCGACCTCATCGCCCTGAAGGGCGGGGCGCACCTGCTGCTCGCCGTCGCGGGCTTCAATCTCGCGCGGTTCAGGCTCGCGGATGTCCCGCGCCGGGCCCGGCTCGGAGGCCTGCTGCGCAGCGTCACCCAGCTCCTCGTGCCCGCCGTGCTGTGGATCGGGGGCGTCGCCCTCATCGCCGGCACGTACGACCCGGCCACAGTGCTCCTCATGAACAACGTGGTCTCCGACGACACGGGCTGGACCGAGCAGTGGCACTTCTGGTTCCTCGAAGCGATCGTCTGGTCGATCGTGGGAGTCGCCGTGCTGCTCCTCGTGCCGGTGTTCGACCGGCTCGAGCGTCGTCGCGGGTTCGCGGTCGCCCTCGCGCTCGTCGCCGCGACGCTCACCCTGCGCTACGTCGTCGCTGGCGGGATCGTCGCGTCGTCGCCGACGCGGTACGCGATCCCCGGCGTGCTCTGGCTGATCGCGATCGGCTGGCTCATCGCACGTGCGACGACGACGACGCAGCGCCTCCTGGCCACGGCGATCGTGCTCGCGACGGTGCCCGGGTTCTTCGACGACCCTGCGCGCGAGGCGCTCATCGTGGTCGGCCTCGTGCTGCTGACCTGGGTCCGGTCGCTGCCGGTGCCGGCCGTGCTCGCCGGACTGGTCGGTGCGATCGCCTCGGCGTCGATGTTCGTGTACCTCACGCACTGGCAGGTGTACCCGCCCATCGAGGAGGTCTCGCCCGCCCTCGCGGTGGTGGCCTCGTTCGCGGTCGGCCTCCTCGTGTGGCGCGGCTACGGAACGCTCAGCCGCTCGCTCACCCGTTCGATCAGCGCCAGGCGACCGCGATGACGATGTTCGCGAACGTCAGCGCACCGACCGCCCACAGCGCCCAGCTGGGTGCAGGCGTCTTCTTGCGGTAGACGAACACGAGCACGGTGATCACGATCGCGATGACGAGCTTCACCGCGATCTTCACGTTGTTCACCTCGAAGAGGTCGCCCATCTGGATCGTCGCCACGAGCAGCACGCCGGTCACGATCTGCGCAAGCGCCCCGCGCCACATGATCGGAAGCACGCGGCCCTCGCCGGATGCGATCGCCTTCTGTTGGACCAGGAATCCGCCGAAGAGCATCGCCAGGCCGACGAAGTGGAGGATGAGCAGGATGATGCGCAGGATGTCCATGGCCCGAGCCTAGGAGGTCGGCCGAGCACGGCGCCAGCGGACGCGGCCGCCCGCCAGGAACTCCGCCAAGTCCGGATGCCGCGGCATCCGGCGCCCGTTCAGGCCGCGCCGAGCGACTGCAGTGCCCGCACCGTCGCGATCGCGGCCTCGGCCGCCTCGCGCCCCTTGTCCTCCTTCGACCCGGGGAGCCCGGCCCGATCGAGTCCCTGCTTCTCGTCGTCGAGCGTGAGCACGCCGAAGCCGACGGGTCGGCCGGTGTCGAGTGCGACGCGCGTGAGCCCGTCGGTGGCCGCCGCCGAGACGTACTCGAAGTGCGGCGTGCCGCCGCGGATGATCACGCCGAGCGCGACGACCGCGTCGGCACCCTCATCGAGAGCGGCCTTCGCGACGACCGGGAGCTCGAAGCTGCCGGGCACCCGCACGAGCGAGAAGTCGGCGCCGGATGCCTCGAGCGTGCGGGTCGCTCCGGCGATGAGCCCGTTCGTGATCTCATCGTGCCAGCTTCCGGCGACGATCACGATCGTGAGTCCCGTGCCGTCGACGTCGAGCTCGGGGGATCCTGCTCCGCTCATGATGCGTGTCCTTCCAGGAGGGTTTCGGCCGCAGCATCCGTCAGCTGCTGGTCGTCGATCGTGTGGCCCATGCGGCGCCGCTTGGTGTCGAGGTATCCGGAGTTGCCGAGGCCCACGCCGACGACGAGCGGAAGCCGCTCGGTGACGGTGATGCCGTGCGCCTCCAGCTGCCGGACCTTCTCGGGGTTGTTCGTGAGCAGCCGCACGCGCTCGATGCCGAGGTCGGTGAGGATCGCGGTGGCCGAGCTGTAGTCGCGGGCATCGATGGGGAGCCCGAGCGCGAGGTTCGCGTCGAGGGTGTCGAGCCCGTCCTCCTGCAGCCGGTAGGCGCGGAGCTTGTTGATGAGGCCGATGCCGCGGCCCTCGTGTCCGCGAAGGTAGACGACGACGCCCCCCGACTCCTGGATCGTCTCGAGGGCGGCATCGAGTTGAGGCCCGCACTCGCACTTCATCGACCCGAACGCCTCACCGGTCAGGCACTCGGAGTGCACCCGCACGATGGCGCCGGCGGGGTCGTCGGCCGGTTCACCGGCGATGATCGCGACGTGGTCGGCGCCGGTGCCGCGGTCGCGGTAGGCGCGCACGCGGAAGACACCGTGCTCGGTCGGCAGCGTCGTCTCGACCTCGAACGCCACGGCAGAGGTCTCGGGCACGGCATCGGGTGCCGAGCGGGCGAGGTCGTGGCCGGAATGCCACTCGCGGAGCCAGTCGATGAGGGCGGCGACCGTGGTCACGAGCAGGCCCTCGCGCTCGCCGAGCTCGATGAGCCCCGGCAGTCGCATCATCTCGCCGTCGTCGCCGACGATCTCGGCGATCACGCCGACGGGGGAGAGGCCCGCGAGGCGCAGCAGGTCGACCGCGGCCTCGGTGTGCCCGGCACGCTCGCGCACGCCGCCGTCGACGGCGCGCAGCGGGATCACGTGACCGGGCCGGATCAGGCGCTCGGGCGTCGCATCCGGATCGGCGAGCACGCGCAGCGTGTGCGCACGCTCGGTGGCCGAGATGCCCGTGGAGTTGCGGTCGGCGGCGTCGACCGAGATCGTGTACGCCGTGCTGCGGGCGTCTTCGTTGCGATCGGTCATGAGCGGCAGCTCGAGGCGATCGGCCACCACGTTCGGCATCGGTGCGCAGAGGAACCCGCTGGTGTTGCGCACCATCCAGGCGATCCATTCCTGCGTGGCGAACTCGGCCGCCATGATCGCGTCGCCCTCGTTCTCGCGTGCCTCGTCGTCGGCAACGATGACGGGCTTGCCCGCGCGCAGCGCATCGAGCACCTCGGGGATCGTGGCGAGGCTCATGCGGCACCCCCGCTCGTGGACTCGGCGCGTTCGGCTGCCCACAGCGCGGGCGTCGCGACCCCGGCGACGGATGACGGGAGCGTACGGTGCGCGTCGAAGCGGAGCATCCGCTCGACCTGCCTCGCAAGGATGTCGGTCTCGATGTTCACGACGTCGCCGACCGCGCGCGCGCCGAGGGTGGTCGCCGTGAGCGTCTCGGGGATCAGCGAGACCTCGAACCAGGAGCCGTCGGGCTCGTCGCCCACGGCACTCACGGTGAGCGAGACGCCGTCGACCGCGATCGAGCCCTTGTCGACCACGAGCGGTGCGTGGGCGGTGTCGAGCGAGAAGCGGATGACCCGCCACGCCTCGCCCGGGCGGATCTCGAGCACTCGGGCCGTGCCGTCGATGTGGCCCTGCACGATGTGCCCGCCGATGCGGTCGCCGACCCGTGCGGCGCGCTCGAGGTTCACGGCGAGGCCGTCGCGCGCCGCCGCGAGCGTCGACATCGCGAGCGTCTGCGCCATGACGTCGGCGGTGAACGACGCGCCGTCGAAGTCGACGATCGTGAGGCAGACGCCGGAGACGGCGATCGAGTCGCCGTGCTTCGCCCCCTCGACCGCGAGCGGTCCTCGTACGGTGAGCCGGGCGGCGTCGCCGGTGCGCTCGATGCGCGTGACGGTGCCGAGCTCCTCGATGATTCCGGTGAACATGTCAGTTCCCTTCCGTGGGCTTGGGGTGGGCGACGAGCAGGAGGTCGTCGCCGAGCCGTTCGATGACGGCGAAGTCGTAGCGGAGTGCCGCGTCGATCGACTCGATGCCGAGGTCGCCGAGTGCGAGCCGCGGGCCGCCGAGCAGCACGGGCGCGACGTAGACGAGGAGTTCGTCGGCGAGCCCGGCGGCGATGAACGCGCTCGCGAGCGTGGGGCCGCCTTCGACGAAGAGCGAGCGGATGCCGCGGTGCGCCAGCTCTGCGAGGTCGGCGGCGAGATCGACGCCCTCGAAGAACATCGGGGCGTGCGGATGCCGCGTGACGGCCGCATCGGACGGCACGGGGCGGCGACCGAAGACCACGGGCACCGGTTGCGCGTCGAAGAACTGTCCGCCGGGTGCCCGGGCGGTGAGGGCGGGATCGTCGGCGAGCACGGTGCCCGTGCCCACGGCGATCGCCTCGGCGGCCGAGCGCCTGCGGTGCACGTCGGCGCGAGCTTCGGGACCGGTGATCCACTGGCTCGTGCCGTCGGCCGCCGCCGCGCGACCGTCGAGGCTCGACGCCCATTTCACGATGATGCGCGGTCGGCGGTGCCCGGCCGCGAACAGCCAATCGTCGAGGAAGACGCTCACCTCGTCGGCGAGTACCCCACCGGTCACCTCGACGCCCGCGGCCCGCAAGCGATCGCCCCCGCCGGCGGAATGGTCGCCGGGGTCGGCGACGGCGTAGACGACGCGGCCGATGCCGGCGTCGATGAGGGCCACGGCGCACGGACCGGTTCGCCCGACGTGGTTGCACGGCTCGAGGGTGACCACCGCGGTGGCGCCCTCGGCTGCGCCGGGTGCGAGCTTCGAGAGCGCGTCGACCTCGGCGTGGGCGGTGCCGGCGCCGCGGTGCCAGCCTTCGGCGAGCAGCTCACCATGGGGTGAGAGGATGACGCAGCCGACGCGCGGGGTTCACGCCGCGAGCGGGGCCGCGTTCGGCGAGCTCGAGCGCGCGGCGCATCGCCGTGGCATCCGCCATCGTGTGCTCACCGCGCTCAGTGTGCCCCGCCGTGCTCATCCCGTGTCCCGTCTCAAGGCTCCGGGGGATGCTCGGCGTGCCACGGTGCGATCACCGCGGCAGTCGGCTGCGCACAGCGCTGCCGACACGTGCCGCCTCCCATCCGGACTTTCACCGTCGGTACCGGAGTTTCACCGGTTCAACCGCTCGCACGCGACCTCTCGGCCTCACGCTCGCAGTTCGCGGACTGTCACCGCCGGTTCGGACTTACACCGACCCCGGAGCACGTTTGTCATGTCGATTGTAGGTCAACGCCCTGACGCGCGGGCTATTCCCGACTTCGGTCACTGCTCAGCGGCACGCGGCGGCGGCGGCGATCTGCGCGTCCGATGGGCGTCCGTACGCCTCGATGCCGGCTCCGGGGAGGTCGTAGCCCATGCCGATCGCCCAGGCCGTCGCCCACATCTCGTGGTCGCTGCTGAAGGGCGCCGCTTCGAAGATGGGGTAGCAGTCGTCGCCGAGCACCTGCGCATGGCCGACTTCGTGCACCACGAGCGCCTTCGCGTTCTCGTCGGTCGCCCACTCGCGTTCGACGCTCTCCGTCAAGGAGATGAGGCCCCACCCGACGCCCTCCGGCTTGAACTCGGTCGTTCCGGAGTACCACTGGTCACTGGCGCGCCCGGCGACCTCGTACGCCCAGGCGAACTCCAGCTCGAGGCCCGACGCGATCGATCGCGCGAAGGCCTCGATCTCGGCGCGCACCGGGTAGGCGTTGCGATGCTCCTGCTCGGCCGCGTGCGAGGTGCGGACCTCGGACACGGCTGTTGCCAGCGCGGTGAAGCGATTGGCATCACCCGACGACATGCTCGGTGAGTGACGGATGCCGTCGATCGCCTGCTCCACCGCCAGCCGAGCTCGGTACGTCGCGAGGGTGCTCTCGGCCAGCGCGGCCTCGGCGCGCTCCTCGGTACCCGACACGAGTGCCTCCGAGGCGTCGGCGATCGCCTTCGTACCGCCGGCGACCTGCTCGGCGGCGGCGTCGAACCGAACGGCGGCCGAGTGGTGGGACGGGACGAGCTCGACGAGGCGCCAGAGGTCTGCATACCGTTCCCAGGCCGGGGCCGGGGCGTCAGGTGCGCCCAGCTCGACGATTCCGGCTGGAGGCGCGGGCGCGTCGGCGAGGAGCTCGCGTGCCCGCTCGACGTGTTCGGCGAGCGCTGCGTGGTCGTCGGCAGCGACCAGGTCGCCGGTGGCCATCTCGAGAAGGTACTCGGCACGCGCGACGGCGGAACCGCTGCGCTCGGCGGTGGCCGCGTAGTCGGTGCTCGCGTCGTCGTACCGCGCATCGGCGGCCGCCCAGGTCGGCCACGCATGGGCATGGATCGTCGTGGCGACGAGGTGATCGCCGAGGAGTGCGAGCGCGACCGCCGCGACGGCGCCGGCGACGATGATCGGCGCCCGGAGGCGCTGTCGGGGCGTCACGCGGCTCGTGGCGGGCGGCGCGGATTGCGCGGGCTCCGAACTCGTTGGCGTTGCAGGCTCGACGGGCTCTGGGTGCGGGTGCTCCACCGGCGTCCTCTCTCGTTGATCGACCGACGGCGACCGCGGCCTCAATACGCTATCCCGCAGCGGTGGCCGACGGGGTCACGATCCGGTCACGCGTCGACGAGCGCGCGGGCCGTCGACTCGTCGACAATGAGGTCGGTGATCAGGCCGGCCGCCAGTGCGCCGCGGAGACTCGCGAGCTTCGCCCGCCCCGAGACGACGCAGATGCGGCGCGGCGCCCGACGCAGCACGGCGAAGTCGGGGCCGGTCGCCCGTTCGTTCACCGCGATGCCGTCGGTGGAGCCGTCGGCACGGTAGAACACGGTCGCCACGTCGCCGACGGCACCGTCGCGGCTGAGCGACTCGTAGTCGGCACGTTCGAGGTAGCCGCCCTGGTAGACGTGGCTCGGCACCTCGGCGAAGGGGGAGCCGACACCGAAGATCGCGACATCCATGCCGCCCTGCAGGTCGAGCAGACGCCGGGTGCCGCGCTCCCGCCAGAAGGCGCGCTTGGTGGCCGGGTCGTCGAAGAAGGCGGGCACGGGGAACTGCTGCACGCGCGCGCCGAACGCGTCGCCGAATCGACGCAGCAGCTCGCTCGCGTAGAGGATGCCGGTGGTGCGAACGTTGCCGGCTCCGTTCAGCTGCACGATCTCGGTGTTGTGGGTGGCCTTCGGCACGAGGTGGCGGCTCATCGCGCTCATGGTGGATCCCCAAGCGACGCCGACCGTCTGGTTGGAGTCGATGAACCGGCCGAGAATTCGTGCAGCCGAGAGCGCGACGCGCTCGAGCCGGTCGATGTCGCTGGCGTGGTCGGGCACCGGGATGACGTGTGCGCCGACCTCGAACCGTTCGAGGATCTCCTGTTCGATGCGGCTCGGGAGGTCGAGCGGGGAGTGGATCGAGATCTCGACGAGCCCGCTGGCCCTGGCGTGGCTCAGCAGGCGGGAGACCGACGAACGCGAGGTGTGCAGCTCGTGTGCGATGGCCTCCATCGTGAGGTCCTGCAGGTAGTACAGGTGTGCCGCGCGGAGCGCGTCTCGCGTCTTTCCGCGCACCGTTCCGGGTATCTCGGGGTCGATCTCTCGTTCGGCGTCGATCATCGGAGCTCCTTGCACATATGTGCACGCCACTTGCAAGTTCGTTCGGGCGCGTTCACCATGTATTCATCCACACCGTGCAGGCTTGCCGCAAGCCGCCGTTCCGCACCGAGAGGACGCGATGTCTCCGCAGCAGACCACCCCCAAGCGACGTCGGGAGCACGAGCCCGGCCGGAGCACCCGAGCGGATGTCGCGGCGCTCCGCGACCGGCCGAGTGCCGAGGTGCTCGTGATCGGCGGCGGCATCAACGGCATCGCCACCTTCCGCGACCTCGCGCTGCAGGGTGTCGACGTCGTGCTCGTCGAGCGCGACGACTTCGTGTCGGGCGCCTCGTCGGCCTCGTCGCACATGATCCACGGCGGCATCCGCTATCTCGAGAACGGCGAGTTCAGGCTCGTGAAGGAGTCGGTCGAAGAGCGCAACGGCCTGCTTCGCATCGCACCGCACTACGTGAAGCCCCTCGAGACCACGGTGCCGATCTTCTCCACGTTCTCGGGCATCCTCTCCGCACCGCTGCGGTTCCTCACCCACCAGCCGGGCAAGCCGACCGAGCGTGGCGCCGCGCTCATCAAGACCGGGCTCACGATCTACGACGCGTTCTCACGCGACGGTGGCCAGGTGCCGCGCCACCGCTTCCACGGGGCGAAGCGTTCGCTGGCCGAGCTGCCCGCACTGAACCCCGACGTGAAGTACACGGCGACGTACTTCGACGCGAGCATGCACGATCCCGAGCGGCTCGCCCTCGACGTGCTCTTCGACGGCCTCGCCGCTGGTCCGCGCGCGCGGGCCGCCAACCACCTCGAAGCGGTGGGCCTGGATGCCGCGGGCGTGCGTCTGCGCGACGCGGTCACCGGTGACGAGTTCGCCATCGCCGCCGACGTGATCGTCAACACGTCAGGGCCATGGGCCGATGTCACGAACGAGAGCCTCGGCCGGCCGACGAGCTACATGGGAGGAACGAAGGGCTCGCACATCGTGCTCGACCACCCCGAGCTGCTCGCCGCGACCGGCGGCCGGGAGATCTTCTTCGAGCACGACGACGGCCGCATCGTCCTGATCTACCCGCTCCAGGGCCGCGTGATGGTGGGCACGACGGACCTCGAGCACGATATGCGCGAGCCCGCGATCTGCACCGAGGCCGAGGTCGACTACTTCTTCGAGCTCATCGCGCACGTCTTCCCGGCCATCGGCGTCGACCGGTCGCAGATCGTGTACCGCTTCGCCGGAGTGCGGCCGCTCCCTCGCCACGACGACACGCAACCCGGGTTCGTCTCCCGCGACTATCGCATCGAGCGGAGCGAGATCGGGGCCCGCCCGGGCACGACCCTGCTCAGCCTCGTCGGCGGCAAGTGGACGACCTTCCGCGCACTCGCCGAACACCTCGCCGACGAGGTGCTCGAGCTGCTCGGCCGTGCTCGCACGGTCTCGACGAGGGGACTCGCCATCGGTGGCGGCGCGCGGTACCCCGCGACCGACGACGCCCGCCGCGTCTGGCTCGCCTCGCACGGTGACGAGGTCGGCCGCGATCGCGCGGCGCAACTGCTCGAGCGGTACGGCACGCGGGCGGAGGTCTTCCTCTCCCAGATCGAGGGCGAGACGGATGCCCCGCTCGTGAACCACCACGGCTACAGCGTGCTCGAGGTGCGATGGCTCGCCCGCACCGAGCGTGTCGTGCACCTCGCCGACCTCGTGCTGCGACGCACGAGCATGGCGTTCACGGGCAGCATCACGACGCCCCTCCTCGACGAGCTGGCGACGCTCGTGGGCGATGAGCTCGGCTGGGATGCCGAGCGGCGCCGCGCCGAGGTCGCGGCCACGCGGACCCTCCTTCTCGAGCGTCACGGCGTGGTGCTCGAGGCATCCGCCGCGCTCGTCTGACCGCATTCGCGCTGTGGAGGAGCACGGTCTCGACGACGCTCGACCGGTCGACGGCTTGTCGACGTCGAACGGGGCTCACCGCAGGTACGGTGGGGATCGCGAGCCGGGTGCATGGGGGTGCGCCCGGCTCGTTCGGTCGGTCAGCGGTCGAGTTGCTCGGCGAGAAGCGGTGCGAGTTCGGCGAGGCCCGCGATCTCGTGCACTCCGGATGCCTCGGCCTCGCCCGATTCGCCGGCACCGCTCGGCGCACCCGGGCGGTGCAGCCACACGCCGATGAGCCCGGCCGCCGCCGCGCCGACGGCGTCGGTGACGAGCCGGTCGCCGACGTACGCGGCGGGCGTCGCGTGGGCATCGCCTCCGAAGCGCTCGAGCGCGACCCGGAAGATGCGCTCGTCGGGTTTCGTCACGCCGACCTCACCGGAGGCGATGACGTGCTCGAACCGGTCGAGGATGCCGAGTCGTTGGAGCTTCGCCGTCTGGTAGTCGAGCTCGCCGTTCGTGATGACGCCGAGCCGGACGCGGGGGAGCGCGTCGGCGAGTGCGTCGAGCGCCGGGATGGCGTCGTCGTGCAGTGCCCATGACTCGCGGTAGTGCTCGAAGTAGCGGGCGAACCAGGCGCCCGCCGCCGCCTCGTCGAGCTCGTCGCCGTGTGCGATCGCGAACGCCCGCGCCCGGGCGCGCCGCTGCTGTTCGAACGTCAGGTGACCGGCGAGATAGGCGTGGTAGTGCTCCTCTTCGAGGTCATACCAGAAGCGCTGCGATGCGAGCGCCTCGCCGCTGTATGCACGTTCACGCATGTGCAGCAGAATACCGCGTTCGACCGCCTCGCGATGCGCCAAGAGGGTGTCGTCGAGGTCGAAGAGCACGATCGGTGCCGACTCTCGCATGGTCATGATGGGCGGCTCACAGGAACATGCGACTTCTGGAATGTGAACGGGCGGGGCCGCTGCGCCGGGGGGTGGGCATGTCAGCCCCGTCGCACGAACCCGACGCGATCGTAGACCTCGCGAAGCACTCGTTCGGCCCGGTCGGCGGCCTTGTCGGCACCGATCGTCAGGAGTCGGTCGAGCTCGGCCGGGTCTTCCATGAGTTCGAGCGTGCGGGCACGGATCGGGGCGAGCGCGTCGACGACCACCTCGGCGAGCTCCTTCTTCAGGTCGCCGTAGCCGCGCCCCGCGTATTCGGCCTCGAGCGCCGTGATGCTCGTGCCGGTGATGGCGGCGTAGATGTCGAGCAGGTTGGAGATGCCGGGCTTCGCGCTCGGGTCGTAGCGGATCTCACGCTCGGTGTCGGTGACCGCGCTCTTGATCTTCTTCGCTGTGATCGCCGGGTCGTCGAGCAGCTTCACGAGCCCCGCCTCGGACGCCGAGGACTTCGACATCTTGGCGGTCGGCTCCTGCAGGTCGTAGATGCGCGCCGACTCCTTCGGGATGAGCGCCTCGGGCACCGCGAAGGTGTCGCCGTAGCGGGAGTTGAAGCGCGCCGCGAGGTCGCGGGTGAGCTCGAGGTGCTGGCGCTGGTCATCGCCCACCGGCACGAGGTGCGTGCCGTAGAGGAGGATGTCGGCGGCCATCAGCACGGGATACGTGAACAGCCCGACCGTGGTGGCGTCGGCGCCCTGCTTGGCCGACTTGTCCTTGAACTGGGTCATGCGGTTCGCCTCGCCGAACCCCGTCATGGTGCCGAGCACCCAGGCCAGCTCGGTGTGCGCGGGCACGTGCGACTGCACGAACAGCGTGGAGCGTTCGAGGTCGACCCCGGCCGCGAGGTACTGCGCGGCGGTGCGCCGGACGTTGTCGTGCAATGCCACCGGATCTTGCTGCACCGTGATGGCGTGCAGGTCGACGACGCAGTAGATGGGGTCGTAGTCGTCTTGCAGCGCGACCCAGTTGACGAGGGCGCCGAGGTAGTTGCCGAGGTGCAGCGAGTCGCTCGAGGGCTGCATGCCCGAGAAGACGACGGGGCGGGAAGCGTTCATGTCTGGTGGATCCTCGCGTTCATGGATGCCGGCGGTGGCGGGCGACCGGTCAGATGGCGTAGTCGACGACGACGGGCGCGTGGTCGGACCATCGCGCGTCCCACGCGTCGGCACGGTCGATGGAGTACGAGACCACCGTGGCCGCCAGTGCCGGAGTGGCGAGCTGATAGTCGATGCGCCAGCCGGTGTCGGTGTCGAACGCCTTGCCGCGCTGCGACCACCACGTGTACGGGCCGGGCACCTCGCCCGCGAAGCGCCGGCCGATGTCGACCCACCCGAGGCCGGCGCCGGCGTTGTACGCCTCGTCGTCTTCGGCGCCGACGAACCGATCGAAGTACGCGCGTTCTTCGGGGAGGAACCCTGCGCGCTTCACGTTGCCCTTCCAGTTCTTGATGTCGAGCGTGCGATGGCCCACGTTGAGGTCGCCCACGATGACCGCGAACTCGCTGTGCTCGGCGAGCCGGGGCATCCGCTCTTGCATCGCATCGAGGAATTTGTACTTCTCGACCTGCTTGGGGGTGTCGGCGACACCGGAGTGCACGTATGCGGAGACGACCGTGATGACGCGGTCGCCGACCTCGTAGTCGGCCTCGAGCCAGCGCCCCGCGCTGTCGAAGTCGGCGGCGCCGAGCTCGACCCGGTGGATGCTCGCACGGTTGCGGCTCGCGATGGCGACACCGGCGCGACCCTTCGCCGTAGCCGGGTCGTGCAGGATGTCCCACTCGTCGCCGAGCAGCGATTGGAGATCTTCGGCCGAGGCCCGCACCTCTTGGAGGGCGAGGATGTCGACGTTGCGCCCGGCCAGCCAGTCGCCCATGCCCTTGCGGAACGCGGCGCGCACTCCGTTGACGTTGACGCTGGCGAGACGGAGGGGTTTCGCTGGGGGCATGCATCCGATCCTACGGGAGCCCTCCGACGTCGGTTCGCGCGGTCGCAGCGGCGACGGAGGCCTCGAGGAACGCGAGCTCCTGCTCGGCGAGCGCGAGGCGTCGACGGGCCGGAAGCCGCATCATCCAGTTCGAAGCGCCGAGGTCGTCTTGCGCCTCTCGCACGCGCACCTGCGCAGCCGACACCCGCACGGGAAGAGCGTCATGCTCTTGTGCGTGAGGTCGCTCGCCCGCGCGATGGGCGAACGGACCGCGCCATCGAGGTCGAGCGGGTCTTCAGGCGGTGGCGGGTGGCGGTCGGGAGCGGCGTCGTTGCGCCTGCTTCCCCGATGCCCAGCGGAGGTGCGCGCGCTCACGATTCCACCCTGGTGATCGAAGCGAGCGAACGATGGCACGCCGGGCATCGACTTGTCAAGCCGTGGTGCCTGCATTGAGAAGGCTCTTCGTGCGCGAGCACACTGAAAGTGCTGACCCGGCATACCCGAGCCGGCTCCCAACCCGAAATTTGGAGCTGTCATGCATACCCACAACCCTGCCCACCGCGCCGACCCACCAGACCGGGTTCGCCCACGCGCGGGCGTCATCGCAATGCTCGCCGGCATCGTCGCCGGCGCGCTCGTGCTCTTCGGAGCACCGGCGGTCGTCGCTGCCGACGATCTCGCCGCCGTCCCGACCGCCGAGGTCACTGCCGTCGCGCCCGCGGAGGGCGAGGCGACGGAACCCGAGGCGCCGCCGCCGCCCGAGACGGCTCCTGAGCCGCCTGCCGAGCCGGTAGCCGAACCACCTGCCGAGCCGGTGGCCGAACCACCTGCCGAGCCGGTGGCCGAGCCGCCTGTCGAGCCCGTGCCCGAGCCGCCTGCCGAGCCGGTCGCCGAATCGGCCGAGCCGATCGAGGCAGTAGCGCCCGAGCCCGAGCCCGCCCTCGCGGCCCAAACGGTTGCCGTCGCGGAGGACCCGGGCGGACCGCCGATCCAAACCGGGTTGAACGACCATGTCGCGATCTGTCACGCCACCTCGAGTGAATCGAACCCGTACGTGTTCATCAACCCGAGTGTGCGTTCGATCATCTCCCCGGTCGGCGACCCGGGTGACCCGTTCCACGGTGGCCAGGCGCACGCCGTGCACCAGGACGCCGGCGACATCATCCCGGCGTTCGACTACCTCGACTCGGAAGGCAATCCGCAGCACTTCCCGGGGCTGAACCTCGATCTCATCGACATCCTCGAGAACGAGTGCGGGGCTCCTGTGCCGACGGTGCAGCTCTCGGTCGTGTGCCCGCCTGGGGGCGATCCCACGCCCGCGCTGAACGTCTCGCTCTCGGGTCTGCTCGTCACCTTCGACTATGAGTTGAGGGTGTTCCGGGTCGGGGACGACGAGGAGGTGGCATCGCTGTCGATCACGCCGACCGGCGCGGTCTTCAACGGTGAGCTCGCAGCACTGCCACCGGGTGAGTATCTCGTGCGCCTGGAACGCGAAGGGGTGACCGTTCGCACGGCCGTCGTCACGATCGCGGAGTGCCCGCCGCCGCCGCCTCCAGTCCCCGGGTGGGAGCTCATGAAGAGCTCCGTCCCCGCTGACGGGGCGACGGTGATGCCGGGCGACATCGTGAGCTACACCCTCACGGCAGAGAACACGTCGCAGGCGGTCGTCATTGGCGCGCAGGCGTTCGACGATATCTCCGACGTGCTCGATGACGCCACGTTGCTGCTGCCACTGCCCGCTGGTCTCACCGGCCCGGTCGGCGGCGTGCTCACGTGGAGCATCCCCGACCTCGACCCGGGAGAGACCGCCTCGGTCACCTACCAGGTCAGGGTCGACGCGAACTCGGGCGGGCAGCTGCTCCACAACGTGGTCGTGCCGTCGCAAGGCGGCGAGTGCCCCGTGGGTGGCGCGGATGCGAACGGTCCGTGCGTCGTCGATCACCCGGTGAAGCCGACGCCACCGCCGCCGGCCCCCGCGAAGGCCGCCCCGGTGACCCCGGTCCGGCTCGCCGAGTCGGGTGTCGAGACCGGTGGGCTGATGCCACTCGGCGCCGCGCTGGTCCTGCTCGGCGCAGCCGGATCGGCGTTCGCAGCCCGTCGTCGATCGATGGGATGAACCGCCTGAGAGTGCGATGAGGATCGCATGACGGATGCCGCAGCCGAACGTTCGGCTGCGGCATCCGTGTGTCGTCTCCCAGCGCTGACGAGCAGTGGTGGCCCGTCAGAGTGGTGGCCCGTCTTCGGGGGGAAAAACCCGGGGAATTCTTGCCGATCGCAGATTCCCCAGCGCACACTGGCACCGCTGACCCGGTTTACCCGAGCCGGCTCCCAACCCGAATTTGGAGCTGTCATGCATCGATACAGTCCTGCCCACCACGCCATCCGATCCGAACGGCTTCGTCCGCGAGCGGGCGTCACCGCCACCGTCGCCGGCTTCGTCGTCGGCGCCCTCGTGCTCTTCGGAGCGCCGACGGTCGCCGCAGCCGACGAGCTCGCCGCTGCCCCCGCCGACACCACCGTCGTCGCACCCGCCGAGGTCGCGACGACGGATCCCGAGGCGCCACCGCCCGCCGAGCCGGTCGCCGAACCGGTCGTCGAACCGGTCGTCGAGCCGGTCGCGGAACCCGCCGTGGCCGAACCATCGGGCGATCCGCCCGCAGGTCCGCCGGTCGATCCGGTCGTGTCCGAGGCTTCCTCGCCGGAGCCCGCACCCGAGCCGGTCACGGCGGCCGCCAGGTTGGCACTCGACACGGCCGACGGGAACGGCGGACCGCCGGTGACCACGATCCCCGCGTGGAAGGACAAGGTCGCCATCTGCCACGCCACCTCGAGCGAATCGAACCCGTACGTGTCGATCAGTCCGAGCGTGCGCTCGATCATCGACCCGAACGGTGACCCCGAGGACCCGACCGACCCGTCGCACGCGCACTCGGAGCACCAGGACTTCGGCGACATCATCCCCGCGTTCGACTACTTCGACAAAGAGGGTGTCGAGCACCACTTCCCGGGCTTGAACCTCCACCTGCTGCCGATCTTCGAGAACGACTGCGACCTGCCCGAACCGGCGCTGCAGCTCTCGGTGGTGCCGTGCCCGCCCGCCGGAGCGGTGACGCGCCTGCTGCACGTCACGGTGTCCGGCGTCGTGATCAGCTTCGATTACGAGTTGACGGTCTACGTGTCCGGCACGGACGACGTCGTCGCTGAGCTCACATTCGAGGCCGCGACCGGCACGTTCGACGGTGACTTCGAGCCGTTGCCGCCGGGAGCGTACGACGTCACACTCCACCGTGTCGGGGCCGATCCCGATGAGGATCGCACCGTCACGATCGTGCTCGAAGCATGCCCCCCGCCCCTTGTGCCGGGATGGGAGCTCATCAAGAGCTCCGACCCGACCGACGGCGAGACGGTCGAGGCCGGTGACGTGATCACGTACTACCTCGACGCCGAGAACACCTCGGAGGCGACGGTCACGGGAGCGCAAGCCTTCGACAACGTCGCCGACGTGCTCGACAACGCAACGCTCCTCGAGCTCGGTCCCGGTCTCACCGGCCCGGTCGGCAACGTGCTGACGTGGACGCTGCCGACCCTCGAACCGGGTGAGGCGGTGCAGACCTGGTACACCGTCGAGGTCGGCGAGGACGTCGTGGGCGAGCTGCTCCACAACGTGGTCGAGCCGTCCGAGGGCGGCGAGTGCCCGCCCGGCGGCGAGGATGCGAACGGACCGTGCGTCGTCGACCATCCGGTGAAGTCGATCGCCCTCGACGGCCAGGCGATCTGCAAGAACGACACCCCGTTGTTCAGCTACGCCATCACGCCGTTCAACATCGACGACCCCGCCGCCAACCCGATCGTGCTGATCTGGTGGACGCCCGAGGCCTTCGCCGCTCGTGACCCGTCGCTCCCGGCCGGTGACATCGCGGCGATCCTCGCCGATGGTGCCTCGCAGGTCGATCCGATCGCCTACCCGGCCGGTTGGTCGAGCGGCGTGACGATCTCCGACGAGCAGCTCTGGCCGGGAGCGGCGGTCGACGCCCAGGGCAACCCGACGGACTGGCCCGGCTGGACGCTGCTGCCCGACGGCACGTGGATCCTCGACCCCAGTGCGCCGTTCTACGACCTGCGCGCCGAGGCGGTCGTCGAGATCCGCATCAACCCGTCGACCGACGCCATCGCGGTGTACCCGCCGCCGACGCCCAACTGCAACGCGGCGCCGCCGCCCAACCAGGCGAAGCCCGCCTCGACGCCGACGACGCCGACCGGGCTCGCATCCACGGGCGTCGAGACCAGTGGGCTGCTGCCGTTCGCCGCGGCGCTGCTGCTGCTGGGAGCTGCCGGGCTGGGCGTCGCAGCCCGTCGTCGATCGATGGGATGAACCGCCTGAGCGTGCGATGAGGATCGCACGACGGATGCCGCGGCCGCGTGT
This sequence comes from Agromyces ramosus, assembly GCF_030817175.1. NCBI lineage: Bacteria > Bacillati > Actinomycetota > Actinomycetes > Micrococcales > Microbacteriaceae > Agromyces > Agromyces ramosus. The sequence continues at coordinate 3,127,851 of NZ_JAUSYY010000001.1, forward strand.
CGGCCGCGGCATTCGTGTACCCCATCTGCGGGTCGGCAGGGCTTGAGCGTGTCGCTTTCGTAACCAAACGACCCCCGTTTTGGGTCCAACGCGAGGGTTCCTCGCATTGGGGTGCCGGTGCAAGTATTCGCTTGAGTCCGTTTACCCGCGGATTCGAGCCCGCACTACCCGGCGGGCTGAGTACAGCCAGGGCGTTGTTCACGCCCCGTAACCCGAAGGCTGATAATGACTGTTTCGCGACGCCATGCCCGCACCCTCGACGCACTGACCGGTACCCGGTCGTGGCGGCTGGAGGCCAGACGCGCCAGGCGCAAGCTGCTCAGCTCGGTCGCCATCACGGCGTTGCTCGCGTCAGGCGGCATCGTCGTCGCGACGCTCGCGCCGGCGCAGTCGGCCTCTGCCGCCACGCTCGGACCGATTCAGACGTCGTTCGAGATCGACGGGAACACCGCCGGCGCGAACGACTGGCAGGGTGTGATCGGGTCGACCCCGAAGCCGCCCTACGTCACCGCGTCGGGCGACCAGTCGACCGGCATCATCACGGCGCAGCGCACGTGGGACGACGGCACGACGCAGGGATCACCGGGAGTCTGCGGCGTGAACCTCGGCACCGACGACATCTTCGTCAGCAGCACGAAGCTCGACGATCCGAGCTGGCCGCAGACGGTCGGGACGGCGAACGACAAGGGCGATGCCTGTACCGGCGGCTCGGCCTACGAAGTCGTCACCGACGACGGCGTGCAGCACACGATCTTCTACGCCTACTGGACGCGGTACTCCGGCAGTGGCGACATGACCTCGTACGAGGTATTCGAGGGGCCGGCCGCCGGTCGCGCCGACGACTACCTCATCGAGTTCAACTACAACTCCGGCGGCGGCGGGTCGACATCGGTCAGGGTCCTGGGCTGGGACGGCAACTCGTGGGAGCCCACAGGCGCGACGGTGGTCTACCAGGCGGCAGTGGGCAAGAACACCGACACGAACACGACCGGCAATGCCGCGACGTTCGGTGAGCTCGCGATCGACCTCACGGCGTCGGGGCTGCTCCCGAGCGGCGGCGCGTGTCGAACCTTCCTCGACTCGGGGTTCATCACCAAGACCGGTGAGGGCGGACCGGCGACGCTCAAGGACATCCTCGTCGCCGACGCCCCGATCACCCTCAGCAACTGCGGCGGCCTCGTCGTCAAGAAGGTCGCCAACCCGGCCGACGCCACCTCGGGCGACGTCTTCGACTACACGGTCAACCGCACCGGCGGCGGCCTCGTGCACGACGGCACCCTCACCGGCCCCGTGCTCCCGCAGGGGAACAACAACGCGATCGTCGCGCCCATCGGCGTCGGCGACACCCACAATTGGGGCAACGTCTTCGCCGGCAATGACTACCAGCTGGCGGAGACCGTCGACGCCGGGCAGCCTTGGGCGCACCAGTCGACCGTGTGCACCGTGACGAACCCCTCGACCAACCAGCTCGAGACGTACACGAACCAGCCGTTCAAGCTCTACATCGGCGCGAACACCACGTGTGTGATCACCAACGCCACCTCCGGCGTCAAGATCACGAAGGTCGCCCAGGGCGACGCGACCGCGTTCGACTTCACCGTGAACGGCACGCCCGTCCAGGTCGCCGGCGGCCAGAGCTCTGCCGTCACGTACTTCGTGCCCGGATCCAGCGTCACGATCAACGAGATCGCCGAGGCCGGCACGCCGGCCTGGCACCTGACCGGGCTCGTGTGCGACCAGCCTGCGACCACCAACCTCGCGACCGGCACCGCCGTCGTGACGACCGTGGCCGGGCAGATCACGAACTGCACGTTCACGAACCAGCAGGACGGCGCGATCAAGATCATCAAGAATGTCGCGGGTGCGAACGGCACCTTCGACTTCACCACCACCGTCCCCGGCGGCCCGTTCTCGATCACCACGACCGGCGACGGCAAGACCGGCTCGAAGGATTACACGAGCGTTCCGGCCGGCATCTACACCGTGACCGAGACCACGCCGGCACCGGCATACGACCTCACTGGGCTCAGCTGCACCGACGATGCGACCGGCGTCGCGTCGACCGGTGACATGGCCACGGGTGTCGCAACGATCAACCTCGAACCGGGCGAGCTCGTCACCTGCACCTACACGAACACGCAACGCGGCAACATCATCGTCACGAAGCAGACGAACCCCGACGGGTCGTCGACCGAGTTCGACTTCACGCTGACCGGCCAGCCCGACTTCAACCTCGCCGACGGCGAGTCCGCTGAGTTCAACCAGGTCAAGCCCGGTGCGTACACCCTGACCGAGGCGGCGCTCGACGGCTGGGATGTCACGAGCATGACCTGCACGGGTGAGACCCCGACCACGGATTCGCCGATCAACCTCACCCTCGACCCCGGGGAGACGGTCACCTGCACCGTGCTCAACGCGGCGACCAAGGGACGCGTGACCGTCGAGAAGAAGGTCACCGGGGTTCCCGCCGGATACGACTGGTCGTTCCCGATCTCGATCACTCCCGTTCCCGGTGGCCAGCAGGGCACCATCGACGCCACGGATGAGCAGCCGATCGTCGAGTGGAAGGACCTGAACGTCGGCACGCAGTACACCCTCACCGAGGGTGACCTCCACGGCTGGGACGAAGGCACGATCACGTGCACGGGCATCCAGGATGAGTCGGATGCCGCGGGCTTCCAGTTCACCGTCACCCCGGGCCTCTCGCTCACATGCGCGGTGACCAACGACGCCGAACCCGGCGAGGTCAGCGTCACGAAGACCGTCGCGGGCGTCGCCGCCGGCACGGCCTGGGAGTTCGACCTCACGATTGACCCGGCCGACGAAGTCGACCCGAGCGCAACTCAGACGGTTTCGGGCATCGGTAACGCTAGCGACACCGTGACCTGGTCGAACCTCGTCGTCGGTGAGGAGTACACGATCACCGAAGCCCTCCCGGCCGGCTGGACCGGCGGAGTCGTCGAGTGCGGACCCGACTCGAATGCGCAGCTGCCCGGCGATCAATTCGTCGTCACGCCCGGTTTCACGCTGAGCTGCACGGTGCTGAACACCGCGATCGCCGCATCGGCGAAGATCACGAAGACCTCGGTCGGCGCGAGCGGCTCGTTCACCTTCGTGCTGACGCCGCTCGCACCCGCAGGTCCCGCGGTCGAGCAGATCATCCAGACGCCAGTCGGCGGAGGCACGGGTGAGACGACGTTCGCCAACCTCGTGCCCGGCGCGACGTACTCGCTCGCCGAGAAGAACCCTGGAGACGGATGGATCGCGGGCGACCTCGTCTGCACCGTGAAGCACGCCGGGAGCGATATCGCGCAGGCGGTCACCGAGAGCGGGTTCACCGTGCAGGCCGGCGACGTGTTCACGTGCGACATCACGAACACCGCCAAGGGCAAGATCGTCATCGTCAAGAACATCGACGGCGCCGACGGCGCCTTCCAGTTCACCGGCACTTGGCCGTGGGATGGCGATCCGTCGATCGGCAGCTTCGCCGTCTCGACGAGCGGCGGCACTGGAGCCAACACCTACGACAACGTCGTGGCTGGCAGCTACAGCGTCACCGAGATGCTGACGAACTCCCACATCGGCGAGCTGGTCTCGTGCACCGAGACCCGTCAGGGGGGTGCCGACCACGGCTCCTCGATTGACGCGAACACTCCGCTCAAGGGGCTCATCGACCTCGACCCGGGTGAGACCGTCACGTGCGTGTACTCCAACACCGAGCTGTCGTCGATCATCATCGACAAGGTGGTTCCGGGGGTCGGTTCGATCCCCGGAGGTGCTGGCGTGGCCTTCCCCTTCACCTTCGACAACGGTGACGTGGTGACGCCGTTCACGCTGACCGACGCTGACCCGTCGAAGGTCTTCGGGCAGCTCGTGCCCGGCACATACACGGTCAACGAGGGGGCGACGGCGAACTGGGAGCTTCAGGGCCTCGTCTGCTCGCCGACCGGCGGAGTGGAGATCACGGCCGCAACGGCCAAGATCACGCTTGCTGCAGGCCAGACCGTGACCTGCACGTACAGCAACGTGCCAGACGCGGGCGACGTCACCGTGCGCAAGATCGTCGCGGGGGTGCCGCAGGGCTACCCCTTCGACTTCGCGATCACCATCTCTCCGGCAGTGACCGGACAGGACGCGACCCAGCACGTCACGCAGGGTGACGCCAGCGTCAGCTGGACCAACCTCGTCGTCGGCCAGACCTACACGCTCACCGAGGGCGACGTCGGCGGCTGGAACGAGGGTGCGATCATCTGCGAGGGCCTCACCGACGCGGGCGCGGCTGCTGGCTTCCAGTTCCTCGTGACGCCGGGCCTCTCGCTGAGCTGCACGGTCACCAACACCGCCGTGCCCGGCCAGGCCACCGTCACCAAGCACGTGACGGGCGTCCCCGAGGGCTTCGAATGGGACTTCGACCTGACGATCTCGCCGTCGACCGGCGTGCTGCCGTCTGCTGTGCAGACAGTGAGCGGCATCGGTGACGTCGACGGCAGTGTCACGTGGACGAATCTCCAGATCGACACGGTCTACACCGTGACCGAGGGCGAGCTCCCCGAGGGCTGGACGGGTGGCCAGGTCGTCTGCACCGACGCCGACCCCGCAACGACGGGCAACCAGTTCGTCGCGACCCCGGGTGCCACCCTCACGTGTGACGTGACGAACGACGTGGTGGCGCCCACGGGCCAGATCTCGAAGGACCTCACTTCGATCGAGCAGAACGCCGACGGCACCTGGGACCTCGTCTACGAGGTGACGGTCGCCAACCAGAGCCCGGTCGCTCCGCTCGTCTACGACCTCGACGACGAGCCGTTCTTCGGCGTCGGCGTCGTGATCAACGAGTCGTCGGCGACCGGACCCTCCGACGAGGCGGCGGACTGGGATGCCGAGGCGGGGAACTTCATCCTGGCGCGCGATGCGTCGGTCCCGGCATCCGAGGCCGACACCTACATCATCACCATCAACGCGACGGCTGGTGAAGAGGTCTTCGAGACGAGCCAGCAGCTGTGCCAGGAGGGTGATACTGAGCCGGGCGGATTCCGCAACACCGCGTTCCTGACGGTCGGAGACGGTGACCCGCAGCCGGCCACCGACTGCGCCGAGCCCGGACGAGCCGTGATCGAGAAGAAGACGATCGGCTCACCCGAGAACCTCGGTCTCGGCACTTGGGAGGTTGACTACGAAGTCGTGGTGACGAGCGAGAGCGATCTCCCCTTGTTCTACGATCTCGAAGACGAACTCGGGTTCCCGGTCGGAGTGACGATCGTGAGCGCGGTGGCGACCAACGACGCCGGCGTCGACACGAGCGATTGGGACGGCGATGCCGTCACGGTGCTCGCAGAGGACGAGGTGATCGCCCCGCTCGACGTGCATACCTACACCATCACGGTGGTCGCGAACGTGGTGAACATCACCACGCTCAACGACGTGACCTGCGTCGCCACGACGAGCGGTAAGGGCTTCTTCAACGGGGCGACCCTCGAGAACGGCACGATCGTGACCGAGGTGAGCGATTGCGCCACGATCCCGGTCGGGCGCATCCAGCTCCTGAAGACAGTCGACAACGCGGCACTCGCCGCGATCGCCAGCCAGATCGACCTCGGCAATGTGCCGCCGGGCTCGCTCGCCCTGCTGACGGCAGGCGATTGGAACCTCACTGGGAACATCACACAGGTGATGGTCAAGGGTGATGCGGGCCTCGTGTTCACCGTGCCGACGGGCGACTACTCGCTCGCTGAGGCGATCAGCGAGGCGAAGCAGAACTACCCGCTGCTGGCCTACTACTTCGCCGGCGACTGGATGTGCGGTCTCGACGGCGGACCGAGGTCGATCGCGGTGGGTGACATCGGCACCGTCGAGCTCGGCCACCTGACGTCGTGCACCATCGAGAACACGGCCGAGTCGGTCGACGTCAGCCTCGAGAAGGAGTACGAGCTCGCCGAGGGTGAGACCTCGGTCGAGGCCGGCGACGAGTTCGACTACCGGCTCACGGTGCGGAACAACGGTACCCTCGCGGTTCCCGACCTCGACGTGTCCGACGCCATCGACCCGCAGCTCGAGGTCACCGGTCCGGCGACGTTCGACGGTGATGGCACGTGGACCGAGCAGCCGACGGTCGGCGACAACGCGTTCGCCGCACACGGGGTCGGACCGTTCGCCCCCGGGGACGTCACGACGATCACCATCCCGGTCAGGATGCTCCAGCCCGCACCGGTGGAGGCGCCCGATGTGGTCGGTCCGAACGACCCGCCGCCGGTCATTCCGCCGGTCAACCTCGACGACATCCCGAACGAGGCCTGCGTTGCGATCACTCCGGTGGAGGGGGGCTTGCAGGATCTCATCTCGACCAACAACTGCGACGAGGTGGAGCTGCCACAGCGGGCCATCGACGCGGGCGCCTACCCGCGTTGCGTGAACGACGTGCCGTGGCTGTACTTCAACGTGCAGGTATCCGACAGCGTCGAGCCCGGCCCGATCACGGTCACGTGGACCTCAGCTGATCCCGATGGCGACGGCCCCGCCGTCCCGCTCGTCGAGGTCTACGAGATCCCGTGGGATGAGCGGAGCGGGCGGCTGTTGTGGCCAGGTGCCGCAGTCGACGAGAACGGCATCCCGTACCAGTTCCCGGGATGGCGGCCGATCACCGAGCAGGACCTGATCACGCCCCCGACCCCGGGCACCCGGTACCTCGACCTGATCCTCGACGAGACGGTGCCGACCTACCCGTGGCGCGACATGGTCAACCCGGCGACGGTGACATTCTCGGTGAACCCGAGCCAGGAAGTGCTCGTCACGTACCCGCAGGCGCTGCCCACCTGTGCGATCGTCCGTCCGCCGGAGCTCGAGATCGAGAAGACCGCGAGCGTGGCGTCCACGGTTCCCGGCGGCGACTACGAGTACACGCTCAGCGTCACCTCGGTCGGTACCGGCGCGGCTGAGCCCGTGGAGGTCTTCGACACGATCCCGGCCAACCTCCGGGTCGACTCGATCACCACCGACCCGGCTCCCGCGTTCCCGCGCTGGGAGAACTGCGAGGTCACCGGTGAGAACTCCAGCGGCTACGGTGGCGTGCTGCACTGCGACCTGCTGGGCGTGCTCGGGCCCAACCTCACGACGGCGCCGGACATCGTGCTCGGCGTGCACGTCAACCCATCGAGCACCTCGACGCTGATCACGAATGTCGGCGAGGTCTGCTGGTCCGACGCCGATGTCGTCGATGACACGGTCATCGAGTGCGCCGAGGACAAGGTCGACGTGAAGGTGATCGTGGCAGCTGTCGCGAGGACCGGTGTCGACACGGTTCCGCTGCTCTGGGGCGGCGCAGGCCTCTTGGTGATCGGCGCGATGCTGATCGCCGGGATGATGATCCGGCGCCGTCGAGCGGGGGACACCGCACAGTAGGAATCGAGTGCCGTGGGGGCCCGGGTCGGTCGACCCGGGCCTTCACCACGCGCTCGCGATGACGAGCCGAGGCGCCCCTGAACAATGCAGCCCCTTAACAATAAGGAAGGGGCCCGTAACAATAAGGAAGGGGCCGATGCATCCGCACCGGCCCTCCTCATGTCAGCTTCGCGTCACGGCTTGCCGCGCATGATCGCCTGCTTCACCTCGGCGATCGCCTTGGTGACCTCGATGCCACGGGGGCACGCGTCGGTGCAGTTGAAGGTCGTGCGGCAGCGCCAGACGCCCTCCTTGTCGTTCAGGATGTCGAGGCGAACGGATGCCGCATCGTCGCGCGAGTCGAAGATGAACCGGTGCGCGTTGACGATGGCCGCGGGGCCGAAGTACTGCCCGTCGGTCCAGAACACGGGGCAGCTCGACGTGCACGCGGCGCAGAGGATGCACTTGGTCGTGTCGTCGAAGCGCGCGCGCTCCGCGACCGACTGCACGCGCTCCTTGCCGGGCTCCGGCTTCGAACCGGGAATGAGGAACGGCTGCACCTCGCGGAAGCTCGCGAAGAACGGCTCCATGTCGACGATGAGGTCCTTCTCGAGCGGCAGCCCCTTGATGGCCTCCACGTAGATGGGCTTCGAGATGTCGAGGTCCTTGATGAGCGTCTTGCAGGCCAGGCGGTTGCGGCCGTTGATGCGCATCGCGTCGGACCCGCAGATGCCGTGTGCGCAGGAGCGACGGAACGTGAGCGAGCCGTCCTGCTCCCACTTGATCTTGTGCAGCGCGTCGAGCACCCGGTCGGTCGGGTACATCTGGACGTCGAAGTCCTGCCAGCGCGGCTCGGTGTCGATGTCGGGATCGAAGCGGCGGATCAGGAACGTAACGGTGAACGACTGGATGGCGGCATCCGTCGACTGGGCCTCGAGCATGGCGGTGCTCACGTCAGTACTTCCTCTCCATCGGCTGGTAGCGCGTGATCGTGACCGGTTTCCAGTCGAGCCGGATGTGGTCGTCGGCGAGCGAGGAGTGCGGGTCGCCCGACAGGTAGGCCATCGTGTGCTGCATGTAGTTCGCGTCGTCGCGGTTGGGGAAGTCGTCGCGCATGTGCCCGCCGCGGCTCTCCTTGCGATTACGCGCGGAGAAGACGACGACCTCGGCGAGGTCGAGCAGGAAGCCGAGTTCGACCGCCTCGAGCAGGTCGGTGTTGAACCGCTTGCCCTTGTCTTGGACGGCCACGTTGCGGTAGCGCGCGCGCAGCCCGGCGATGACGTTCGTGACGTGCTCGAGCGACTCGTCGGTGCGGAACACCTGCGCGTTCTTGTCCATCTCGTCTTGCAGCTCTTTGCGAATGGCGGCGATGCGCTCGGTGCCGTTCGAGTCGCGCAGCTGCTCGAGCATGCCGCGAACGGCCGCGGCGGGATCGTCGGGCAGGGGCGTGAAGTCGACCGTCTTCACGTATTCGACCGCGTTGCGGCCGGCGCGCTTGCCGAAGACGTTGATGTCGAGGAGCGAGTTCGTGCCGAGGCGGTTGGAGCCGTGCACCGAGACGCACGCGCACTCGCCGGCCGCGTAGAGACCGGGCACGACGGTCGCGTTGTCGCTGAGCACCTCGGCGGCGACGTTGGTGGGGATGCCGCCCATCGCGTAGTGCGCGGTCGGCATCACCGGAACGGGCTCGAAGACGGGGTCGACCCCGAGGTAGGTGCGCGCGAACTCGGTGATGTCGGGCAGCTTCGTCTCGAGCACCTCGGCGCCCAAGTGCGTGCAGTCGAGGAGCACGTAGTCCTTGTGTGGGCCGGCGCCGCGGCCCTCGGCGACCTCCTGCACCATGCATCGGGCGACGATGTCGCGAGGCGCCAGGTCCTTGATGGTGGGGGCGTAGCGCTCCATGAAGCGCTCTCCGCTCGCGTTTCGGAGAATCGCGCCCTCGCCGCGGGCGCCTTCGGTGAGGAGGATGCCGAGGCCGGCGAGGCCGGTCGGGTGGAACTGGAAGAACTCCATGTCCTCGAGCGGAAGGCCCTTGCGCCAGATGATGCCGACGCCGTCGCCCGTGAGGGTGTGCGCATTCGAGGTGGTCTTGTAGATCTTGCCGAAGCCGCCGGTGGCGAAGATCACGGCCTTCGACTGGAAGACGTGCAGCTCGCCCGAGGCGAGATCGTAGGCGACCACACCCGAAGGCTGGTTCACGCCGTCGACCTCGGTCATCACGAGGTCGAGCACGTAGTACTCGTTGAAGAAGTTGATGCCGAGTCGCACGCAGTTCTGGAACAGTGTCTGCAGGATCATGTGACCCGTGCGGTCGGCCGCGTAGCAGGCCCGGCGAACGGGCGCCTTGCCGTGGTCGCGGGTGTGGCCGCCGAAGCGGCGCTGGTCGATCTTGCCCTCGGGCGTGCGGTTGAACGGCAGGCCCATGTTCTCGAGGTCGATGACCGCGTCGATGGCCTCCTTCGCGAGGATCTCGGCCGCGTCCTGGTCGACGAGGTAGTCGCCGCCCTTGACGGTGTCGAAGGTGTGCCACTCCCAGCTGTCTTCCTCGACGTTCGCGAGCGCCGCGGCCATGCCGCCCTGCGCCGCGCCCGTGTGCGAACGGGTCGGGTAGAGCTTGGAGATGACCGCGGTCTTCGCGCCGGGGCCGGCTTCGATGGCCGCGCGCATGCCGGCGCCGCCGGCGCCCACGATGACGATGTCGAACTGGTGGTAGTGGACGCCGTCGATGACCGTGGTCTCGGCGTCGGCGTTCTGGGGGTTCACGTATCTCCTATGCGGCGCAGAACGAGGGGAGCAGGTCGGCCGGGGCCCCCGCGGGGCACGGCTCGAAGGTGAAGACGACGAGCGTGCCGAGGATGATGAGCACCGCTGCCGAGGCGAACAGGGCCCCCTTGAGGATGCGCTGCACGGTGCCGGGGTTCGTGTAGTCGTTGACGATCGTGCGCATGCCGTTGGCGCCGTGGATGAGCGCGAGCCAGAGCATCAGCACGTCCCACCACTGCCAGAACGGGTCGGCCCACTTACCGCCGACGAAGCCGAAGTCGATGGCCTTCACGCCATCGCCGACCATCAGGTTCATGAACAGGTGGCCGAAGATGAGCACGATGAGCACGACGCCCGACGCGCGCATGTAGATCCAGCCCCACTTCTCCCAGTTCACACCGCGCTTGCGCGCGGGGCGGGCCGGGCTGCGAGGCGCCTCGATGACAGTCATGTCCGCGACTCCTTAGTGACTGAAGACGTTGATGAGGTGCCGCGGCACGAAGGCGAGCATCGTGACGATCCAGAGAGCCACGACGATGTAGAACAGCAGCTGCTGGTGGCGCGTGGCCCAGGACCAGAAGTCGACGAGGATGATGCGCAGTCCGTTATATGCGTGGAACACGATCGCGCCGACGAGGGCGACCTCGCCGAGGCCCATGATCGGGGTCTGGTAGGTGCTGATGACGGCGTTGTAGGCCTCGGGGCTGACCCGCACGAGGGCGGTGTCGAGGATGTGCACGAGGAGGAAGAAGAAGATCGCGACACCGGTGATGCGGTGCAGCACCCATGACCACATTCCCTCGCGACCGCGATACAGCGTGCCGCCCGGCCTCTGTCTCGCCGGCTTCTCGGGTGCGGTCAGGGTTCCTGCCGAAGTCTCTGGCATGAACAACCCTCCCTGGCTGTGTGTATCGCCCCTGATGACGAGGGCATGACGGGCACACGGCCCGCTGAGAGTCTAGTCCGGCTGCATCGAGGCCGCCGCTCAGGCCTGCCTGAGTCTCTCGATGTCGAGATACCGGATGCCGCCCGCCTCCGTCGCGGGACGGCCGAGTATCCTCGAACCCATGTCAGTCGCCCAGTTCCCGCTCGAGCGCTTCTACAGCGTGATCCCCGCCGGTGGCGTGGGATCGCGCCTGTGGCCGCTCTCCCGGGCGGACGCCCCCAAGTTCCTGCACGACCTCACCGGCTCGGGGCAGACGCTCTTGAAGGACACCTGGGATCGACTCGCCCCGTTGTCGGGCGACCAGCGCATCATGGTCGTCACCGGTCGGGCGCATCGCGCCGCGGTCGAGGCCCAGCTGCCCGGTCTCGCCGACGTCAACGTCGTGCTCGAGAGCGAGCCGCGCGACTCGACCGCCGCGATCGGCCTCGCCGCCGCCATCCTCGAGCGGCGCGAGCCGGGCGTCATCATCGGCTCCTTCGCGGCCGACCACGTGATCTCGGGCGAGGCGCTTTTCCGACAGGCCGTCGCCCAGGCATTCGCGGCAGCCGAGGCCGGATACATCGCGACCATCGGCATCACGCCCACGGAGCCCGCGGTCGGCTTCGGATACATCGAGTGCGGAGCGCCGCTCGAGATCGAGGGGGCCGAGCACGCCGAGGCGGTCTCGAGCTTCGTCGAGAAGCCCGACCTCGAGACCGCGAAGGCCTACCTCGCGGGCGGCAAGCACCTCTGGAACGCGGGCATGTTCATCGCCCGCGCCGACGAGCTGCTCGCCGAGATCGCACGCAACAAGCCCGAACTCCACGCGGGCCTCGTCGAGCTGGCCGAGGCATGGGACGACCCGGCGACCCGAGGGCCGGCGGTCGACCGCATCTGGCCGAAGCTCGAGAAGATCGCGATCGACTACTCGGTCGCCGAGCCGGCAGCGGCTGCCGGGAGGCTCGCGGTCATCCGCGGCCATTTCGCGTGGGACGACGTCGGCGACTTCGCGTCCCTGGCCAAGCTCAACACCGCCGGCCGCAGCGGCGAGCTCGCGATCCTCGGCGAGAACGCGCGCGTGCTCGCCGACGCCTCGAGCGGCATCGTCGTGAGCCGTTCGAACCGGGTCATCAGTCTCATCGGCGTGCACGATATCGTCGTGGTGGACACTCCCGATGCGCTCCTCGTGACCACGAGCGAACACGCGCAACGGGTGAAGGCGGTCGTCGACGCCCTCCGGCTCGGCGGCTCGAACGACGTGCTCTGAGCGCACGGGGAAGCAGGGTTCGGATGTCGGTTCGTCGAAGCATCGCGTTCGGAGTCGCGCTCGTCGCGGCATCCGTCGCACTCGCCGCCTGTGCCCCTGCCCCCGACGCCGGCGACGGCGGCGAGGCGGGCGAGGCCTGCGTGCGTATGGTGACGAACTCGGGCGGGCTCGAAGACCGCTCGTTCAACCAGTCGACCTGGGAGGGCCTGCAGCAGGCCGAGGAGGAGTACGGGGTCGAGGCCGAGGCGCTCGTTTCGACGGGTGAGACCGACCTCGCGCCGAACGTGCAGCAGGCGGTCGACTCGGGCTGCGAACTCATCGTCACCGTGGGCTGGGAGCTCGCCGAGGCGACGCTCGATCAGGCCGGCTCGAATCCCGACCTCTCCTTCGCGATCGTCGACGAGACGGTCGACGCCCCGAACGTGAAGTCCGTGGTGTTCGACACGGCACAGGCCGCCTACCTCGCCGGCTACCTCGCCGCAGGCGTCTCGAAGACCGGCGTCGTCGCCACCTTCGGCGGCGGCAACCAGCCGCCGGTGACCCTCTTCATGGACGGCTTCGTCGACGGCGTCGCGAAGTACAACGAGGTGCACGCGGCGCAGGTGCGCGTGCTCGGCTGGGACAAGGCGAAGCAAGACGGAGCCTTCACCGGCGACTTCGAGGACATCAACAAGGGCAAGGTCCTCACCGAGGGATTCATCGACCAGGGTGCGGATGTCATCCTCCCCGTCGCGGGCCAGGTCGGCGAGGGTGCGGCCTCGGCCGCGCTCGAGCGCGGGGGAGTCTCGGTGATCTGGGTAGACAGCGACGGCTACGACTCGCTGCCCGCCGAGTTCCGGCCGGTGCTGCTCACGAGCGTGCTGAAGAACACGCAGGACGCCATGATCGGCATCGTCGGCGAGGTGCAGGAGGGCGCGTTCACGAACGAGCCCTTCATTGGCACCCTCGAGAACGGCGGGGTCGAGATCGCGCCCTACCACGACCTCGCCGCGCTCGTCACGCCGAGTCTCGACGGTGAGATCGAGGGGCTGCGCCAGGCGATCATCGCGAGCGAGATCGTCGTGGAGTCGCCGAGCCGCCCCTGACAGCTGCATCCGCCCACCACGGCTGCATCCGCCCCCGTTCGAGGGGCGTCGGGGCTGCTCATATGAGCAGAACATCGCGTCTTGATAACCATTGCCTATCACGGCGCCCTCAGGCGATAGCGCCACTCGCAACATTGGGTAACGTGACTGAACGGGCCTCGAGACAGTCGGGGCGCAGACTTTGGAGGACACTGTGAAGGTCACGACCAGGAAGGCCGCACTCGGCGGTCTCGCGATGTTCGGTGCAGCTGCACTGCTCGCCGGATGCGCACAAGCTCCCGAAGACAACGGCGGCGACGGCGGCGGCGAAGCGCTCGACTACCTGCCCTGCATGGTGTCCGACGCCGGCGGCTTCGACGACAAGTCCTTCAACCAGCTCGGCTTCGAGGGCCTCGTGAAGGCTGCCGACGAGCTCGGCGTCGAGTACAACGAGGTCGAGTCGGCCGCTGAGACCGACTACGCCTCGAACCTCACGAACCTCGTCGACCAGGGCTGCAACACGATCGTGACGGTCGGCTTCCTGCTCGCTCCCGCCGCCCTCGAGTCGGCTGAGGCGAACCCCGACCTCGAGTACATCTCGATCGACGACACCGTCGACACCGACTTCGACGGCACCACCGACGCGCCGAACATCAAGCCGATCATCTTCGACACCGCCCAGGCCGCGTTCCTCGCGGGCTACCTGTCGGCCGGCACCTCGCAGACCGGCGTCGTCGGCACCTTCGGCGGCATCAACATCCCCACCGTCGCCATCTTCATGGACGGCTTCGCCCAGGGCGTCGAGTACTACAACGAGGAGAACGGCACGGCCGTCAAGGTCCTCGGCTGGGACCGCGCCAACCAAGACGGCTCCTTCACCGGTGGCTTCGAGGCGAACGACACCGCGCGCCAGATCGCCCAGGGCCTCATCGACCAGAACGTCGACGTGCTCCTGCCTGTCGGCGGCCCGATCTACCAGAGCGCCGCGGCAGCCATCCGCGACTCCGGTCGTGAGATCGCCCTCCTCGGCGTCGACGCCGACGTGTACGAGACCGACCCGTCGGTCGGCGACCTGCTCCTCACCTCGATCCGCAAGGGCATCGACGTCGGTACCTACAACGCGATCATCGAGGCCGGCAACGGCGAGTTCGACCCGACGCCGTTCGTGGGCACCCTCGAGAACGAGGGCGTGAGCCTGGCTCCGTTCCACGACTGGGAGGACCGCGTCCCGGCTGAGCTCGCTGACAAGCTCACCGAGCTGCAGGATGCGATCGTCGCCGGCGACATCGTGGTCGAGTCCTACCTCGCCGAATAGTCGTTCAGCATGAAACGGGGAGGTCGGCGCAAGCCGGCCTCCCCGCTTCGTTCACGGAACGGCATGCCTCGCCGCAGTTGAGCGCGGCGGTCGGCGGACCTCCAACATTCGCGCAGCATCTCCAGCAGATGCAGCCTTCTCAGTAGGATCGGGAGCATGAAGCTCGAACTTCGCGGCATCACGAAGCGATTCGGCAGCCTCGTCGCCAATGACCACATCGATCTCACCGTCGAGTCCGGTGAGATCCATTGCCTGCTCGGCGAGAACGGCGCAGGCAAGTCGACGCTGATGAACGTGCTCTACGGCCTGTACCAGGCCGACGAGGGCGAGATCCTGCTCGACGACGAGGTGCAGCGCTTCGCCGGCCCGGGCGACGCGATGAACGCGGGCATCGGCATGGTGCACCAGCACTTCATGCTCATCCCCGTCTTCACGGTCGCCGAGAACGTCATGCTCGGCCACGAGCAGACGACCTTCGGGGGGCGGCTCGACCTCGCGGCCGCGCGCGAGAAGGTGCGCGAGATCTCCGATCGCTTCGGCTTCCACGTCGACCCCGACGCGCTCGTCGACGACCTGCCGGTCGGCGTGCAGCAGCGGGTCGAGATCATCAAGGCGCTCTCCCGAGATGCGAGGGTGCTCGTCTTCGACGAGCCGACCGCGGTGCTCACGCCGCAGGAGACCGACGAGCTCATGGCGATCATGCGCCAGTTGAAGCAGTCGGGCACCGCCATCGTCTTCATCACGCACAAGCTCCGCGAGGTGCGTGAGGTCGCCGACCGCATCACGGTCGTGCGGCTCGGCAAGGTCGTCGGCGAGGCGGCGCCGACGGCCTCGAACGCGGAGCTGGCCTCGCTCATGGTCGGGCGCGCCGTCGAGCTCACGGTCCACAAAGACGAGCCGAAGCTCGGCGATCCCGCCCTCGTGGTCGAGCACCTCACGGTCATCGACCACACCGGCCACCTCGTCGTCAACGACGTCAGCTTCGAGGTCCGTCGAGGTGAGATCCTCGCGGTGGCGGGGGTGCAGGGCAACGGGCAGACGGAGCTCACCGAGGCGCTCCTCGGACTCCAGCCCCGCGTCGAGGGCTCGGTCGTCCTCGACGGCGAGCAGCTCACCGGTGCCAGCGTGCGCAAGATCCTGAACGCCGGCGTCGGGTTCGTGCCCGAAGACCGCAAGGAAGACGGCCTCGTCGGCGAGTTCTCGGTCGCCGAGAACCTCATGCTCGACCGCGCCGACGGTCCGCCGTTCGTCAAGGGCGGCAACCTGCAGCGCGGCTTCCTCGAGCAGTTCGCCGAGGAGAAGGTCGCCGAATTCGACGTGCGCACCCCCGGCATCGACACGAAGGTCGGCCGGCTCTCCGGTGGCAATCAGCAGAAGGTCGTGCTCGCGCGCGAGCTGAGCCGCGATCTTCGCCTGCTCGTCGCCGCCCAGCCCACGCGCGGCGTCGACGTGGGCTCGATCGAGTTCATCCACAAGCGCATCGTCGAGACTCGCGACTCTGGCGTGCCGGTCGTGGTCGTGTCCACCGAGCTCGACGAGGTCACTGCGCTCGCCGACCGAATCATGGTGATGTACCGGGGCCGCATCGTCGGCATCGTGCCCGGCAACACCTCCCGCGACGTGCTCGGCCTCATGATGGCCGGCGAGACTGCCGAAGGAGCCGCCGCATGAGCGACCCGAACGATCCCGACGTGAGCCTCGAGCAGCCGGGCGCCATCGACGACGCTTCCGGCACCTCGGCCGACCGGGCGTCGACCTCGACGGCGACCTCGGTCGAGTCGGAACCCCCGGTCACGACCGCTCCGGGCACGACCGCTCCCGGCGCGACACCCGAAGAGCCGTCGCGCTGGACCATCGCGTTGCGCGAGATCACCACGGGCAACGCCATCATCTCGGTGCTCGCCGTGGTGCTCGCACTCATCGTGGGTGCGATCATGATCGCCTTCACCGATGAGCGGGTGCAAGAAGCCGCAGGCTATTTCTTCGCGCGGCCGGGCGACACCTTCATCGCCATCTGGGAGTCGGTCTCCGGCGCGTACGTCGCCTTCTTCCAGGGCTCGATCTACAATTTCCGCCGCCCCGACTTCGTCGCCGGCATCCGCCCGCTCACCGAGACGCTGACCTTCGCAACACCGCTGATCGCCGCCGGCCTCGGCGTCGGGCTCGCGTTCCGCGTGGGCATGTTCAACATCGGTGGCCGTGGCCAGATGCTCATCGCGGCATCCGCTGCCGGCTGGGTCGGCTTCGCCGTCGACCTGCCGATGTACCTGCACATGATCGTCGCGCTCATCGCCGGAATGATCGGCGCGGCGCTCTGGGCGGGCATCGCCGGCCTCCTGAAGGCGCGCACCGGCGCACACGAGGTGATCGTCACGATCATGCTCAACTACGTGGCCCTCTACCTCGTGTCGTGGATGCTCCGCACGCCGGGCCTGCTCCAGGCGCCCGGATCGAACAACCCCAAGACCCCGGCCATGAAGGACACGGCGATCTTTCCCGAGCTCCTCGGCCCGCAGTTCAACCTCCACTTCGGCTTCATCCTCGCGGTCGCCGCGACCGTGCTCGTGTGGTGGATCCTCAATCGCTCGAGCCTCGGCTTCCAGTTCCGCGCCGTGGGCGAGAACCCCAACGCCGCCCGCGTCTCGGGCATCAACGTCAAGTCGATGTACGTCTACGCGATGCTCATCTCCGGGGCGCTCATCGGTCTCGCCGGCGTGAGCCAGGTGCTCGGCACCGTGACCACGGGCTTCTCGAGCGGCATCGATGCCGGCATCGGGTTCGATGCCATCACCGTGGCCCTGCTCGGGCGCTCGACACCGTGGGGCATCTTCGCCGCGGGCATCCTGTTCGGCGCGTTCAAGGCCGGCGGTTTCTCGATGCAGGCCGCCGAGGGCGTGCCGATCGACATCGTGCTCGTCGTGCAGTCGCTCATCGTGCTGTTCATCGCCGCGCCGCCGCTCGTGCGCGCGATCTTCCGCCTGCCGGCCCCAGGCTCAGCGCCCAAGCGGCAGAGACCGATCGTCACGAAAGAGGTGAAGGCGAAATGACCACCGTGACCGGCACCGCACCCGATGCGCCCGTCTCCCAGTCCCTCGACACGACCGTCGTCGTCAGCTGGAAGGCGCCGATCGCGTTCGCGATCTTCACGCTCCTCACGATCATCCTGTTCGTCTTCGCCGGACCCGACGCCTCGGCGACGTTCCGCCTGTCCCCGGCGGGCGACGCGTTCCAGCTGCCCGAGGTCGTGCTGTCGTCGCAGGTGACCGGGTGGGTCGTCATGGCGCTCCTCGCCGCCATCACCGTCGCGAGCGCCCTGCTCATCCGGGCGCGGCGCACGGTGCCGCTCTGGCTCACGATCGTGTTCGCGGCGGTGTTCCTCGTCGGATTCCTCACGTGGGCGGCCGCCGGCGCGAGCACCCCCGTCATCCCGGTGCCCGGACTCCTCGCCGGCGCGCTCAGCCTGTCGGTGCCCCTCATCTTCGGCGCGCTCTGCGGCGTCATCTCCGAGCGCGTCGGCGTCGTCAACATCGCGATCGAGGGCCAGCTCCTCGCCGGGGCGTTCACGTCGGCCGTCGTGGCATCCGCCATCGGGCAGGCGGTCCTCGGCCAGATCGTCGGCATCATCGCTGCCGCCGTCGCCGGCGTGCTCGTCTCCTTCGTGCTCGCCGCGTTCTCGATCAAGTACTTTGTCGACCAGGTCATCGTCGGTGTCGTACTGAACGTGCTCGTCATCGGCCTCACGAGCTTCCTGTTCTCGCAGGTGCTCGCGCCGAATGCCTCGACGCTGAACTCGCCGCCTCGCCTCGAGCGGCTGCCGATCCCGCTGCTCGCCGACATCCCGCTCATCGGCCCGATGTTCTTCCGGCAGACGATCATCGTCTACCTCATGTACATCGCGGTCGCCGCCGTCTACATCGGGCTCTTCCACACGCGCTGGGGCCTTCGGCTCCGCTCCGTGGGCGAGCACCCGCAGGCCGCAGACACCGTCGGCATCAACGTGAACAGCACCCGATTCTGGAATGTCTCGCTCGCGGGCGCGATCGCCGGCGTCGGTGGTGCCTTCTTCACGCTCGGCTCGGTCGGTGCCTTCAACAAAGAGATGACGGCAGGCGCCGGCTTCATCGCCCTCGCCGCAGTCATCTTCGGGCAATGGGACCCGATCAAGGCGACGTTCGCGGCGCTCCTCTTCGGGTTCGCCTCGAACCTGCAGAACACGCTCTCCGTCATCGGCTCACCGGTGCCGAGCGAGTTCATGCTGATGCTGCCGTACCTCATCACGATCTTCGCCGTGGCCGGATTCGTCGGCAAGGTGCGCGGCCCCGCCGCCGCCGGCAAGCCGTACATCAAGTCCTGACCAACGCGCGGCGCGACATCCGACCACCTGAACCGCCACGTCCCGAACGGGGGAGCACCATGACCGCAACGGATGCGATCGACTGGAACGAGCTTCGGGGCCGCGCCCGCGAAGCCATGGCGAAGGCCTATGCGCCGTACTCCGGGTTCCCAGTGGGCGCCGCGGCGATCGTCGACGACGGTCGCATCGTGAGCGGATGCAACGTCGAGAACGCGTCGTACGGCGTGACCCTCTGCGCCGAGTGCTCGCTCGTCTCGGCGCTCACGATGTCGGGCGGGGGCAAGCTCGTCGCGTTCACGTGCGTCGACGGCCACGGCGCCGTGCTCATGCCGTGCGGCCGCTGCCGCCAGCTGCTCTTCGAGCACTCTGCAGAGGGGATGCTCCTCGAGACGGTCTCCGGCATCAAGACCATCGACGAGGTGCTGCCCGACGCCTTCGGCCCGCGCCAGCTCACCGCGTTCAGCGGAGCCGGCTCATGAGCGCGGTCGAGGCGTTCGACGCCGTCGACCTGATCCGGGCCAAGCGCGACGGCCACGAGCTCGACACCGCCGAGATCCGCTGGCTCATCGACGCGTACACGCGCGGCTACGTCGCCGACGAGCAGATGTCGGCCATGACCATGGCGATCTTCCTGAACGGCATGTCGCGTCGCGAGATCCGCGACCTGACGATGGCGATGATCGCGTCGGGCGAGCGCATGGACTTCTCCGGCCTCGGCAAGCCCACGAGCGACAAGCACTCCACGGGCGGCGTCGGCGACAAGATCACCCTGCCGCTCATGCCGCTCGTCGCGACCTTCGGGGTCGCCGTGCCGCAGCTGTCGGGTCGTGGTCTGGGCCACACGGGTGGCACGCTCGACAAGCTCGAGTCGATCCCCGGGTGGCGCGCCGACCTCACGAACGACGAGATGTTCGCGCAGCTGCGCGACGTCGGCGGCGTCATCTGCGCGGCGGGCTCCGGCCTCGCCCCGGCCGACAAGAAGCTCTACGCGCTGCGTGACATCACCGGCACCGTCGAGGCGATCCCGCTCATCGCCTCGTCGATCATGTCGAAGAAGATCGCCGAGGGCACGGGCGCTCTCGTGCTCGACGTCAAGTTCGGCTCCGGCGCCTTCCTCACCGACATCGACCGCTCGCGAGAGCTGGCGCGCACGATGGTCGAGCTCGGCGAAGACGCCGGCGTCGCGACCTCCGCCCTCATCACGAACATGAACGTGCCGCTCGGGCTCACCATCGGCAACGCCAACGAGGTGCGCGAATCGGTCGAGGTGCTCGCCGGCGGCGGGCCGTCGGATGTCCGTGCGCTCACGGTGGCACTCGCCCGCGAGATGCTCGCACTCGCCGGGCGCAGCGACGTCGACGTCGAGGCCGCGCTCGACGATGGTCGCGCCATGGACACGTGGCGTCGCTTTGTGGTCGCCCAGGGCGGCGATCCCGATGCCGCGCTCCCCGTTGCGAAGGAGCAGCACGTGGTCACCGCCGATCGCGACGGCGTGCTCGTCGACCAGCAGGCGCTGCCCTTCGGCATCGCGGCGTGGCGCCTCGGCGCAGGTCGTGCTCGCAAGGAGGACCCGGTGCACCATGCCGCGGGCATCGAGCTGCACGCGAAGCCCGGCGATGCCGTGCGTGCCGGTGAGCCGCTGTTCACGTTGCACGCCGACGAGCCGGCTCGTTTCGCGCGGGCGCTCGACGCGGTCGACGGTGCCTGGCGCATCGGCGACCCCGGCGACGCCATCGAAGACGGCGGACCACTCATCGCCGATCGCATCGGTCGCTAGCCCGCTCGGCCGGCAACAGTCCCCGAAGCGTGGAACTCACGGCGCGGTGCGCATCGAACGGGGGTGCCCCAGCTTCGAGAATGCCGAGACTTCGCGGGTGGCGCGCCGCTATCGTTGACTCGTGAACACGATTCCGACGGAGTACCGCCTTGAGGGCGATGGCACGAGCATCCTCGCCCTGCCGAAGATCTCGCTGCACGACCACCTCGACGGCGGGCTTCGCCCGCAGACCCTCGTCGAGCTGGCCGACGAGCTCGGCCTCGAGGTGCCGGCATCCGACGCCGAAGCGCTCGGCGCGTGGTTCACCGCTCAGTCCAACTCGGGCTCACTCGTCGAGTACCTGAAGACCTTCGACCTCACGACGGCGGTCATGCAGACCAGCGCTGGGCTGATCCGCATCGCTCGAGAGTTCGTGCAGGACCTCGCCGCCGACGGGGTCATCTACGGTGAGATCCGGTGGGCGCCCGAACAGCACCTCACCCGGGGCCTGAGCCTCGACGAGGCCGTCGAGGCCGTGCAGGCGGGCATCGAGCAGGGCGTCGACGACGCTCGGCACCAGGGCCGCTTCATCCGCGCCGGTCAGCTCGTCACCGCCATGCGCCACGCCGATCGCGCGCTCGAGATCGCCGAGCTCGCCGTGCGCCACCGCGAGCGCGGTGTGGTGGGCTTCGACATCGCAGGCGCCGAAGCGGGCTTCCTGCCAAGTCGTCATCGCACGGCGTTCGACTTCCTTGCGGGCCAGTTCCTTCCCGTCACGATCCACGCGGGCGAGGCCGACGGCCTCGACTCCATCCGCAGCGCCCTGCTCGACGGGCGGGCCCTCCGCCTCGGCCACGGGGTGCGCATCGCCGAAGACCTGCTGATCGAGCGCCAAGACGACGAGAACACCTACGTCTCGCTCGGTCCGGTCGCGCAGTGGGTTCGCGACCGGGAGATCGCCCTCGAGACGAGTCCGTCGTCGAACCTGCAGACCGGCGCGATCGCGGCGTGGGGCGACGAGCTCGTCGACCACCCGTTCGACCTGCTCTACCAGCTCGGGTTCCGTGTCACGGTGAACACCGACAACCGCCTGCAGAGCGGCACGTCGCTCAGTCGCGAGCTCGCGCTCCTCAGCGACGCGTTCGGGTACGACCTCGACGACATCGAGACGTTCCAGCTCAACGCCGCCGCATCGGCCTTCCTGCCGCTCGACGATCGCGAAGAGCTCGCCGAGCGCATCCAAGACGGCTTCGACGACGCCTGACGCCCGAACGACGACACGCTCGCCGTGCGCCCGACCGCCGCCCCCTGAACGGAACCCGACCATGACCACCATCCCGCCGCTGCCGGACACCGCGGTCGTCCTCGGTGCACGAGCCGACGACTGGCGCGGCGCTGTGCGCGAAGCCGGGCGCGCCCTCACACGATCGGGGGCGACGAGGTCGGAGTACGCCGACCGCATGATCGCCGTCATCGAGGAATTCGGGGCCTACATCGTCATCGCGCCAGGGCTCGCGCTCGCACACGCCCGTCCGGGTTCCGATGTGCGTCACGAGGGGCTCGCGGTCGTGACCCTCGCCGTCCCGGTGCCGTTCGGGCATCCGCACAACGACCCGGTTCGCGTCGTGGTCGGACTCGCGGTCGCGAACGCCGAAGAGCACGTGGCATCCGTTGCGAAGCTCGCGAACGCGTTCAACGACGCCGGCATCGTCGGCCGCATCGCCCGGGCGACGACGCCCGCCGAGGTTCGCGCACTGCTCGGCATGGAAGCCGCCGCCGCTCCCTCCGAGGTCGAGGCATGAGAATCGTCGCCGTCTGCGGGGTGGGCATCGGCACGTCGGCGATCCTCAAGGTCAACGCCGAGCGGGCGCTCGATCGGCTCGGGCTCATCGCCGACGTCGATGCGAGCGACCTCGCCGGAGTGGCGATCGCGGCTGCCGATGCGCAGGTGATCCTCACGTCGACCGAGCTGTCGGCGGCCGTGCGCCAGGCCATCGGTCGCAGCTTCGCCGAGATCGTCGAGGTCGAGAACTTCTTCGACGTCGACGAGATCGGCGCGAAGCTCGAAGCGTCGCTCGGCTGAGTCGCCTAGGCGACCAGTTCGCGCATGCCCGCCTCGAGGGCCGAGACGGCGGCGGATGCCGCTGCGCGACGTTCCTCGACCGTGCCGTCGGCCGACATCGCGTCGATGTAGACCTTGAGCTTGGGCTCGGTTCCGCTCGGCCGCACCATCACGCGCGCACCGCCCTCGAGCACGATGCGCAGCACGTCGGAGGGCGGAAGCCCGCCGAAGCCGTCGCTGAGATCCTCGATGCGCTCGACCCTGATGCCGCCCACCGATGCGGGCGGCGCCGCCCGGAGGCGCGCCATGATCTCGCCGATGCGTTCGAGCTCCGTCACGCGGATCGAGACCTGCGCCGAGTCGTGACATCCGAACCGCTCGACGAACTCGTCGAGGTGGTCGGCGACCGTGCGGCCGGCGGCCTGCAGCTCGGCGACGAGCGAGAGGAACGCGAGCGCCGCAGAGATGCCGTCTTTGTCGCGCACGGTGCCGGGGTTCACGAGGTAGCCGAGCGCCTCCTCGAAGCCGAACACGAGGCCGGGTGCGCGGGAGATCCACTTGAAGCCGGTGAGGGTGGCCTCGAAGTCGAGGTCGTAGGCGTCGGCGATCGCCTCGAGCCCGGGCGACGAGACGATGGAGCACGCGAGCGCGCCGTTCGGCCCGGAGTCGCCCGTGACGGCCGCAGCACGGCGGGCGGCCTGCCAGCCGAGGAGCAGCCCGACCTCGTTGCCGGTGAGCCGCCGGTAGCCGTCGTCCGATGCGGCATCTGGGATCGCGACCGCGAGCCGGTCGGCGTCGGGGTCATTCGCGACGACGAGCTCGGCGTCGACCTCGCGGGCACGGGCGAAGCTGAGGTCCATCGCGCCGGGCTCCTCGGGGTTCGGGAAGGCGACGGTCGGGAAGGCCGGATCGGGCGCGATCTGCTCCTCGACGAGGCTCGGCGTCGCGAACCCCGCGGCTTCGAGCACCCGTGCCATCGTCTCCCAGCCCACGCCGTGCATCGCGGTGTAGACGACCCGGGGCTGCGTAGTGTGCGCGTCGGCCGCGAGCGCGGTCTGCCGGACGTACTCGTCGACGACCGACTCGGGCGCCGTCTCGTACGAGCCGCGTGGCAGCTCGGGCACGGTGCTCGATTCGGCCACTTGCAGGATGCGTGCTGCGATCTCGGCGTCGGCGGGCGCCACGATCTGCGAGCCGTGGTCGTCGCCGCCGAGGTAGACCTTGTAGCCGTTGTCGTTGGGCGGGTTGTGCGATGCCGTGACCATCACCCCGGCCGACACGTCGAGGTGCCGGACCGCGAACGCCAGCACCGGCGTCGGCAGGAGCCGGGGGAGCAGGATCGCCCGCACTCCGGCGCCCGCCATGACCTCGGCGGAATCGCGAGCGAACACGTCGGAGTTCTTGCGGCCGTCGTAGCCGATCACGACCGAGGGCGTGGTGCCCGGCGCTGCGCGCTCGACGAGGTAGGCGGCGAGGCCGGCCGCGGCCTGCGCGACGAGCACTCGGTTCATGCGGTTCGGGCCGGCCGCGATCGCCCCGCGCAGGCCCGCGGTGCCGAAGGCGAGCCGTTCGTCGAAGCGATCGGCGAGCTCAGCGGATGCCGCGGTGTCGCCGGCTCGCACACCCTCGATGAGCGAGGCGAGCTCAGCCCGGGTCTCGGCGTCGGGGTCTTGGGCGATCCACGCCTCGGCGAGGGCGAGGCGTGCGGCGTCGCTGGGATCGGTGGGCTGCGACATGCGTGCTCCTAGAGTGCCGCGACGATCTTGGCGAGCAGGCCGCTGATGACGGGTTCCGCCTCGCGGCCGGCCTCGATGACCTCTGCGTGGCTGAGCGGCGATTCCTGGATGCCGGCGGCGAGGTTCGTGATCAGCGACATGCCGAGCACCTCCATGCCGGACTGCCGGGCGGCGATCGCCTCGAGCGCCGTCGACATGCCGACGATGTGGCCGCCGATCGTCTTGGCCATCTGCACCTCGGCCGGGGTCTCGTAGTGCGGACCACGGAACTGGCAGTAGACGCCTTCGTCGAGGCCGGGCGCGATCGAGTGCGCGAGGTCGCGGAGCCGACGCGAGTAGAGGTCGGTGAGGTCGATGAACGTGGCGCCCTCGAGCGGCGAGTCGGCGGTGAGGTTGATGTGGTCGCTGATGAGCACGGGAGTACCGGGCGCCCAGTGCTCCTTGATGCCGCCCGCGCCGTTGGTGAGGACCATCGTCGTGGCGCCGGCCGCCGCCGCCGTGCGCACGGAGTGCACGACCCGCCGAACGCCGTGGCCCTCGTAGTAGTGCGTGCGGGCGCCGATGACGAGTGCGCGCTTGCCGCTCGGCAGGAGCACCGAGCGGAGGGTGCCGACATGACCTTCGAGCGCGGGCTTGGAGAAGCCGGGCACGTCGGTCGCCGCGATCGTGTGGGTCGTCTCGCCGATGAGCTCGGCCGCTCGACCCCAGCCGCTGCCGAGCGTGAGGGCGATGTCGTGGCGTTCGACGCCGGTGAGGTCTGCGATACGCGCGGCCGCTTTGGCAGCGATGGCGAACGGGTCTGCGGTCGGGTCGTCGAGCGGGTTGGCATCGTGCATCCCACCACTCTAATGATGCGTCCGGATGCCTCGGGCGGTCGTGCTCGTTTGCTGGCCTTTCCCGCCCTAGGCCAGAATGTGAGCATGGCCTACGAGTTCGAACGCACGCAACGCATTGCAATCCTCGGAGGCGGGCCAGGCGGATATGAGGCGGCGCTTGCCGGCGCGCAACTCGGAGCGGAGGTGACGCTCATCGAACGGGCCGGCGTCGGCGGCTCCGCGGTGCTCACCGACGTCGTGCCGTCGAAGTCGCTCATCGCGACCGCCGAGGCGTCGAACGCCGTGAAGGAGGCCGCCGACCTCGGCGTGCAGTTCTACGCGAAGGGCCAGGCCGACAAGGCCGTCAAGCCCGAGGTCGCGATCAACCTCGCCGCCGTCAACAAGCGGCTCCTCGGCCTCGCCGCCCAGCAGTCCGAAGACATGCGCACGAACCTCATCGACGCCGGCGTGCACCTCGTGCAGGGCGAGGGCCGGCTCGACGGGGCGAACGCGATCATCGTCGCGACCGCGAAGGGCGGCACCGACTTCGACCGCATCGAGGCCGACACCCTCGTGCTCTCGGTGGGCGCGTCGCCGCGGGTGCTGCCGACCGCCGTGCCCGACGGCGAGCGCATCCTCACGTGGACCCAGCTCTACCACCTCCAGCAGATCCCCGAGCACCTCATCGTCGTCGGATCCGGCGTCACCGGCGCCGAGTTCGCCTCCGCCTATCGCGCACTCGGTGCGAAGGTCACCCTCATCTCGAGCCGCGACCAGGTGCTTCCGGGTGAAGACGCCGACGCGGCATCCGTCATCGAGAAGGTCTTCAAGCGCAACGGCATGAAGGTCATGAACAAGTCGCGGGCCGAGTCGGTCGTGCGCGACGGCGACAGTGTCGTCGCGACGCTCACCGACGGCCGTGAGGTGCGCGGCAGCCACTGCCTCATGGCGGTCGGCTCCGTGCCGAACACGACCGACCTCGGCCTCGAGGAGGCGGGGGTGCAGCTCTCCGACGACGGCCACATCCGGGTCAACCGCGTCGCGCGCACCTCGATGCCCAACATCTACGCGGCGGGCGATTGCACGACGTTCCTGCCGCTGGCCTCCGTGGCCTCGATGCAGGGCCGCACCGCCGTCTTCCACGCGATGGGCGACATCGTGAACCCGCCCGAGCTGCGCAACATCACCTCGAACATCTTCACGCAGCCCGAGATCGCCACGGTCGGCTGGACCGAGAACGAGATCGAGGACGGCGTCGTGCCCGGCGTGGTCTACAAGCTGCCGCTCTCATCGAACCCGCGCGCGAAGATGATGGGCATCCGCGACGGCTTCGTGAAGCTCTTCGCCTCGAGTGGCTCGGGTGCGATCATCGGCGGCGTCATCGTGGCGCCCAAGGCCTCCGAGCTCATCTTCCCGCTCGCGCTCGCCGTCGAGCACCGCCTCACGGTCGACCAGTTCGCCGAGGCGTTCCCGGTCTACCCGTCGCTCAGCGGTTCATTGACGGATGCCGCGAGGGCGATGCACATCGTACGCTGAGGGGACGCAGCGCTGCGTGTCAGCGCCGACATCCTGGGGGACAGATGAATCTGCGCGTGAAATCAGTCGAGGCGTCGATCGCCGACTCCCACGACGTGGAGCGGAGCCTCAAGCGCTCACTCGGCACCTGGGACCTCGCGCTCATGGGCATCGCCGTCGCGGTCGGTGCCGGCATCTTCTCGGTCGGCGCCCAGGCGGCGGCGAACTTCGCCGGTCCGAGCGTGACGGTCTCGTTCATCCTCGCCGCGGTCACGTGCGGGCTCGCGATCATGTGCTACGCCGAGTTCGCGTCGACCGTGCCCGTTGCGGGCAGCGCCTACACCTTCACCTACGCGACCATGGGCGAACTGCTCGCCTGGATCATCGGCTGGGACCTCATCCTCGAGATGTTCACCGGCGCCGCCGTCATCGCCAAGTACTGGGGCGTCTACCTCGGTGAGGCCCTGCTGGCCTTCGGCCTTCCGTTCCCGGCGGTGCTCGAGATCGGTGGCATCGAGGTGAGCTGGCCCGCCTTCCTCATCGTCGCGGTCTTCACTGCGCTGCTCGTCGCCGGCACGAAGCTCACCGCACGCGTCGGCTCGGTGTTCACGCTCATCAAGGTCGCGATCGTGCTGTTCGTGATCGTCGTGGGCTTCTTCTTCATCAACGCCGCGAACTACGTGCCGTTCATCCCCGAGTCGGTGCCCACCGAGGGCGGCTCCGGCGACGCATGGGCGCAGTCGCTCTTCTCGTGGGCGACCGGCGCGGCACCGGCGCAATACGGCATCTTCGGCATGCTCGCTGCGGCGTCGCTCGTGTTCTTCGCGTTCATCGGCTTCGACGTCGTCGCGACCAGTGCCGAAGAGGTGCACGAGCCTCAGAAGCGCCTCCCGCGCGGCATATTCCTCGGTCTCGGCATCGTCACGGCACTCTACGTGCTCGTCTCGATCGTCATGACCGGCATGGTGTCATACAAGGAGCTCGCGGCTGAAGAGACGCCGTCGCTCGCGACCGCCTTCCGCCTCATCGGGCAGGACTGGGCGTCGGCGGTGATCTCGGTCGGCGCGTTGGCCGGCCTCACCACCGTCATCATGGTGCTGCTCCTCGGCCTCTCGCGCATCGTCTTCGCGCTGAGCCGCGACGGCCTCCTGCCGCGGTGGCTGTCGAAGACGACCGAGCACACCAAGACGCCGGCCCGCATCCAGATCATCGGCGGCACCGTCGTCGCGCTGACTGCCGCGTTCACCGACGTGGGGCTCCTCGAGGAGATGATCAACATCGGCACGCTCTCGGCGTTCGTGCTGGTGAGCCTCGGCATCGTGGTGCTGCGCCGCACGCGGCCCGATCTGCCGCGCGGGTTCCGCGTTCCGTGGTCGCCCGTGCTGCCGATCCTCTCGGCGGTGCTGTGCCTGTGGCTGATGCTCAACCTCACGACGCTCACGTGGGTGCGCTTCCTCGTGTGGCTCGCGAT
Source organism: Agromyces ramosus (assembly GCF_030817175.1). NCBI lineage: Bacteria > Bacillati > Actinomycetota > Actinomycetes > Micrococcales > Microbacteriaceae > Agromyces > Agromyces ramosus. Next base: position 3,156,268 of record NZ_JAUSYY010000001.1, read on the forward strand.
CGGCATCGTGATCTACCTCATCTACGGCCGGCGTCGCTCGCGACTCGGGCTCGAGGGGGTCAGCGAGGTCGAGGTGCCGACGCCGCAGGGTGCGCCGCCGCCGGTCTGAGCTACGCGTCGTTGATCGCGAGGAGCAGGTGCCCGCTCGAGACGGTGACGCCGGCCTCGGCGTTGATGATGCCGATGACGCCGTCTTTGTGGGCGAGGATCGGCTGCTCCATCTTCATGGCCTCGAGCACGAGCACCAGGTCGCCCTTGACGACCTTGTCGCCCTCGGCGACGGCCACCTTCACGACGGTCGCCTGCATCGGCGCCTTCACGGCATCGCCGGTGGCGGTGTCGACCGAGTGCGAGGCCGTGCGCCGGCGGGGCGCGGGACCGGCGGTGTGTGCAGCGGATGCCCCGCCGGCGAGCCGCTTCGGCATCGTCACCTCCACGCGTCGGCCGGCGACCTCCACGACGACGCTCGTGCGCGCGTCGGGTCCGTTCATCTCGGCGATCTCGCCGGACCACGGCTCGAGCTGGTTGTCGTATTCGGTCTCGATCCACCGGGTGTAGATGGAGAACGGCTCGTCGCCGTCGGGCGCGAACGCGGGGTTGTTCACGATGTCGCGATGGAAGGGCAGCACCGTGGGGAGCCCGGCGACCTCGAACTCGTCGAGGGCGCGGCGGGCACGCTCGAGCGCGTCCTTGCGGCTCGAGCCCGTGACGATGAGCTTCGCGAGGAGCGAGTCGAACGCGCCCGAGATCTCGTCGCCGGTCGTCACGCCGGAGTCGACGCGCACGCCGGGTCCGCCGGGGAAGCGCAGCACGTGCACCGGTCCGGGCGAGGGCAGGAAGCCGCGGCCCGGGTCTTCGCCGTTGATGCGGAACTCGATCGAATGGCCGGTCGCGACGGGGTCGGCGTAGTCGAGCGCACCGCCCTCGGCGAGGCGGAACTGCTCGCGCACGAGGTCGATGCCGGTGACCTCTTCGGAGACGGGATGCTCGACCTGGAGGCGCGTGTTCACCTCGAGGAACGACACGGTGCCGTCTTGGCCGATGAGGAACTCGCACGTGCCGGCGCCGACGTAGCCCACCTCGCGGAGGATGGCCTTCGACGACTCGTAGAGCGCAGTGTTCTGCTCTTCGGTGAGGAAGGGCGCGGGCGCCTCCTCGACGAGCTTCTGGTGGCGACGCTGCAGCGAGCAGTCACGCGTCGAAACGACGACGACGTTGCCGTGCTGGTCGGCGAGGCACTGGGTCTCGACGTGTCGCGGCTTGTCGAGGTACTTCTCGACGAAGCACTCGCCGCGTCCGAAGGCGGTGACCGCCTCACGGGTGGCCGAGTCGAAGAGCTCGGGCACCTCGTCGCGGGTGCGGGCGACCTTGAGGCCGCGGCCGCCGCCGCCGAACGCCGCCTTGATCGCCACAGGCAGGCCGTGCACGTCGACGAATTCGAGCACCTCCGAGGCATCCGCCACCGGGTTCAGGGTGCCGGGGGCGAGCGGCGCGCCGACCTTCTCGGCCACGTGCCGGGCGGAGACCTTGTCGCCGAGGCGTTCGATGGCCTCGGGCGAGGGGCCGATCCAGATGAGGCCGGCGTCGATCACCGCACGGGCGAAGTCGGAGTTCTCGGCGAGGAAGCCGTAGCCCGGGTGCACGGCGTCGGCGCCCGAGCGGCGAGCGACCGAGAGGAGCTTGTCGATGACGAGGTAGGTCTCGGCGCTCGTGGTGCCGTCGAGGGCGTACGCCTCGTCGGCGAGCTTCACGTGGCGCGCGTCGCGGTCTTGATCGGCGTAGACGGCGACGGAGCCGAGGCCGGCGTCACGGGCGGCGCGGATGACGCGAACGGCGATCTCTCCACGGTTGGCGATGAGGACCTTGGTGATGCGCGGCATAATCCTTAAGCCTATTGGTCGGGCGGGGTCGCCATTTGGGTGCCTTCCACAAAAAAGCCGCACGACCCTTGCGGGCGTCGACAACAGACCGGACGACGCCGGACCGAGCACTGCCGAGCGGGCGGGTTCACCGCCCGCGATTCCAGAGCGACGGCCAGCCCACGCCGAGCTCGCGCACGAGCTCGCGGAGCGTCGACAGCGAGAGCCCCACGACCGTCGACGGGTCACCCTCGACCGAGCGGATGAACGGGCCGCCGAGGCTGTCGATCGTGAAGGCGCCGGCGACGAGAAGCGGCTCGCCCGTGGCGATGTAGGCGTCGATCTCCGTGTCGTCGAGGCGCGCGAACCGCACGGTCGCGACATCCGGGCGTCCGACGGCCGCGCGCACGCGCCCGCCCCGGTGGTCGATCAGCCAGTGACCTGACCACAACTCGCCGGCGCCGCCGTTCTGCGCGAGCCAGCGCTCCTTCGCGATCTCGGGCCGGTGCGGCTTACCGTGGATCCGGCCGCCGACGAGGAACGCCGAGTCACCGCCGAGGATGAGCCCGTCGATGGCTTCGCCGTCGGGAGCGGTGCCCACGATCGACTCGGCCTTCGCCTGCGCGAGGAGCTGCACCAGCTCGCGGGCCTCGAGCGGGCCGGATGCCGCCTCGTGCGCTGCGACCATCGCGTCCTCGTCGACGCCCGGCGCGACCGCGATGGGCTCGATGCCCGCCGCGCGAAGCGTCTGGAGCCGGGCGGGCGAGGTCGAGGCGAGATAGAGGCGCATCCACCCATCCTGCCCCGCCTGGCCGGCGCTGTGGAATGCTCGAACCATGGCTGAATCCCGACGTCCGCGACGTCCCGGTGCGCGCAGGCCCGCAGGGGCCCGCCGCCCCGCCCCGAAACCGCCCGCCACCGATGGTCCTGTGCTCGAGCTCGAGATCGAGCGCGTGGCGCACGGGGGCGTCTTCGTCGCCCACCACGAGGGCCGGGTGGTGTTCGTCGCCGATGCGGTTCCCGGCGAGCGGGTCGCGGCACGTGTGGTCGACCAGGGACACGACCGGTTCTGGCGCGCCGACACGGTCGAGGTGCTGCAGGCGTCGCCCGATCGGCGCGAGCACGTGTGGGCCGAGGCATCCGTCGACCGGGCGCCCGAGCACCGGGCCGGCGGCGCGGAGTTCGGGCACATCCGCCTCGACCGGCAGCGCGAGCTCAAGGCCGACGTGCTCCGCGATGCGCTCGCACGCATGGGCGGCGTCGAACGCGAGGTGGAGGTGCATGCCGTCGACTCCGAGCTCGCACCGGGCGCATCCGACACCGACGGCACCGGCTGGCGCACCCGTGTGCGGCTCCACGTGGCCGCTGACGGCACGATCGGCCCCTATGCGACCCGCAGCCACACCGTGGTGCCCGTGGCGTCCCTGCCGCTCGCCGTCCCCGAGCTCGGCGCCATCGCGCCGCTCGGCGACCGGTTCCCCGGAGCGCACGCCGTCGACCTCATCGCCCCGAGCGTCGGCGACGTCGCCGTCGTGGTCGTCGAAGGCGAGCGGATGCCGCAGGCCCCGCGCCCCACCATCGAAGAGCGCGTCGGCGACCGACGGTTCCGGCTCGACCGAGACGGGTTCTGGCAGGTGCACCGCGGCGCCGCCGCCACCCTCAGCCGCGCGGTGCAGGAGCTCATCGACGGCGAGCTGTTCGACCCGCGCGCGGCGAACCACGACCTCTACGGCGGCGTCGGCCTGCTCGCCGCCGCGGTCGGCGACCGCTTCGGCGATGCCGTGCGCATCACGACCGTGGAATCCGACCCGCGCGCAACCGAGCACGCGGGCGCGAACCTCGCCGAGTGGGTCGGCGCGCGAGCCGTGACGGCCAGGGTCGACCGCTACCTCGACGAGCTCGCCGCATCCGCCGCATCCGCCGGTGCCGCCGAGCAGGAGCGGATCCGCAGCGCGACGATCGTGCTCGATCCGCCCCGTTCCGGAGCCGGCCGGGCGGTCGTCGAGCGCCTCGCCGAGCTCCGCCCCCGACAGCTCGTCTACGTGGCGTGCGACCCAATCGCGCTGGCACGTGACGTGGGGCTGTTCCGGGAACGCGGCTACGAACTCGATGAGCTGCGCGCGTTCGACCTGTTCCCGAACACGCACCATATCGAGGCGGTCGCGCGTCTGCGCGCTATCGTGTGACTGACGAAGAAGGGGGCCATGTGACCGGCGCAACGGCTCGAACCGCGGATGCCCCCGCCACAGTCGCGATCGTCGACGATCACGAGGCGGTGCGGCTCGGGCTTCGCGCGGCCTGCAGAGACGCGGGGTACGACGTGGTCGCCGAGACCGCGAACGTCCCCGAACTGCTCGACGCGCTCGGCGGGCGGGCCTGCGACGTCGTCGTGCTCGACCTCTCGCTCGGCGACGGCTCATCGGTGACCGAGAACGTGCGTGCGGTGCTCCGCACCGGCAGCGCGGTACTCGTGCACTCGATCGCCGACCGCGTCGCCGCCGTTCGCGAGTCGCTCGCCGCCGGCGCCGCCGGGGTCATCCCGAAGGCGTCGCCGATGGCGGCGGTCATCGGTGCGATCGCGACGGTCGCGCGGGGCGACGTGCTGAACAACGTCGAATGGGCGAGCGCGATCGAAGCCGACCGGGACTTCGCGAAGGCGCAGCTCGGCCGCCGCGAACGCGACGTGCTGCACCTGTATGCCTCCGGACTCCCGCTGAAGCTCGTGGCGATGCAGCTCGGCATCGCGCACTCCACCGCCCGTGAGTACCTCGATCGCATCCGCGCGAAGTACGTCGAGGTGGGCAGGCCCGCGCCGACGAAGGTCGACCTGCTCCGCCGCGCGGTCGAAGACGGGATCCTGCCGGGGCTCGATGCCGAGGGCGGGGATGCCCGCCGCTGACTGGCGGGTGGCGCGCGTTGCGCCGCAGCGCCGCGCCACGGTGACGCGAGCGCAGGTCGAGACGATCACCGCGCGGGCACTCGGCCTCTTCGGCCTCGTGTTCGGAGCCCAGACCGTCCCGCTCGCGCTCGAGCAGTCCGCGGCCCTCGTCGACGGCACTGGTGCAGCGCTCATGGCGGTGCTGTACGGCTCGATCGTGGCGCTCGCCGTGGCGACCATCACGAAGGTCGCGGTGCGGGTCGCCTGCCTCGCGTTCGCCGGGCTGTTCGTTGCCGCGCTGCTCGCGTGGCCGTTCCTCGTCGACGACGCGGCGGCGCTCGCCGACAGCACCCCGTGGCTCTACTACCTCCTCACCGTCGCGACGACCGCAGCGGTCGTCGCGCTGCGGCCGCTGTGGGCGGCCGCGTACACCTTCGTCGTTCCGGCCGTCTACGGGGTCATCCGCCTGAGCCCCGCGGGCGGCGCCGTCGAGCCGCTCCTCGCCGTGCTCGATGCGATGTACGCGGTCGTCCTCGGCGTCGTCGTCCTCGCGATCGTCACGATGCTCCGGCAGGCGGCCGAAGCGGTCGACTCCGCGCAGGAGGCGGCGCTCCAGCGCTACGACGTCGCGGCGCGCCAGCACGCCAACGAGATCGAACGGGTCAAGATCGACGCGCTCGTGCACGACAGCGTGCTCACGACGCTGTTGTCGGCTGCGGCGGCGGTCACGCCCGAGCAGCAGGCGCTCGCCGCCCGCATGGCGCGCGACGCGGTCAAGCGCCTCGACGAGGCGAGCGCGAACGGACCGCGAGCATTCGACCGCGTCGGCCTGCCGGTGCTCGTGCGCCGGTTGCGGGCGGCCCTGACGACGTTCAGCACTCCGTTCACCGTGCGCGTGGTCAATGCCGGTGGTGTCGAGCTGCCCGTCGAGGCCGTCGAGGCGCTGTACACCGCCTCGGTGCAGGCGATGGTCAACAGCCTCCAGCATGCCGATGAGCCCGGCCGGCAGGCACGGCGCGAACTCCGCATCCGTGGTGTGCGCGCCGGCGGCTGCGTCATCGAGATCGCCGACAACGGCGCCGGTTTCGATCCGGCCCGGGTCCCCGCCGAGCGGCTCGGGCTCCGCGTCTCGATCGAGGAGCGGATGGCGAATGCCGGCGGCACCGCCGAGGTGACGTCGCGCCCCGGCCACGGCACCACCATCACCGTGGCGTGGCCCGCCGGTGCAGGAGGCAGCGCATGATCGCCGTCCCGAGGTGGCTCCTGCTCGTGCTCGGGGCCTTGTTCTCGGCGTACCACGTCGTGCTCGGCATCTACTCGCTCGACGTACCGCGGTCGCCGTGGCCGGCCATCGCGGCGCTCGTGCTGTACTCGGCCGCGACGGTGATGAGCCTCTGGCCGGCCAAGCGCGTGCGCATGCCCGACTGGCTCGTCGCATTCGACCTCGCCGTGTGCATCGTGCTGCCGCTGCTCGTCACGAGCCAGCTCGACCCGGGCGACGACCTGGGCTACGCCACTTGGTACGTCGCCGCAGTGGGAACGCTGATGACGATCGCCGCGGCCAGGAGACAGCTCGTGGCGGCGTGGCTCGGGGTCATCGCGCTCGCGGTGCAGACCGTCATCTGGGCCAGCGTGTTCGCGCTGGGCACGCTCGGCGTGATCGGCAGCATCGTCTGGGTCGGCATCGCGCACATGCTCACGAGCGCGCTCGCGAGCGCCGCCCGTGAGACTCGCCGCTACGCGCAGGCCGAGCGGGAGGCGGCGGCATGGCAGGCCGCGCAGGACGCGCATCTCTTCGAGGGCCGCATGCGCCTCGCACAGACGAACCGCATGGCCGCCCCGATGCTCCGCCGCATCTCCGACCGCAACGGTGCCCTCAGTGACACCCAGCGCGGCGAGTGCCGCATGCTCGAGGCCGCGATCCGCGATGAGATCAGGGGCCGGATGCTCCTCACCGACGCTGTGCGCGCCGAGGTGCAGCGCGCACGCGAGCGCGGGACCACCGTCACCCTCCTCGACGAGGGAGGCATCGACGACCTCGACGAGGCCACGAGGGACCGCGTGCTCTCCAAGCTCGCCGACGTCGTCGCCGACTCCCACGCCGACCGCATCATCGCGCGCACCGCGGCGGAGGGCTCTCCGGTCGCGGTCACGGTCGTCGGGCTGATCGACTCCGAGGACGAGGCCGCCGACACCGACGACGTCGAGGTCGAGCTGTGGCTGGAGATCCCTCGCAGCCTGTGAGTCCCCGACAACGCGCCGCGCGTACCTGCACCGGACATGAAAGTGGGGGGCCGATCTGAGATCGGCCCCCCATCAAGCCCGAGTCACGGCGACAACCCGAATATCGCCCTGACTCGCCCCCATCTGTCATCGGTTACCCGACCGATGACGGTGGCGACTCCAGAGGAGCCTGCATAAGCAATGTTGTCCTACGTCGCGCGATTCGCAAAGTCAGCATTTCGGGGGACAGCGTTGTCCCCCTCGGTGGACGCGAAGCCGCGCTCTCGCCCGATGCGCTCACACCGCAGGGGTGCGTCCGCATCGAATCGGGGGACAGTCGTCAGCGTGCCGCGCGCTGCCAGCGGCCGTGGCCGACGTCGATCGGGGTGCGAAGCGCGCCGGCGCTGCGCACCCACTGGTCGCGGCCGGGTTCGGCGGCCGATGCCGCCGCCGACAGCTCGTCGTCGACCGCGCCGAGCAGCACCGCCGTGACGGCCGCCGCATCCTCGGGATCGACGCGTGAGACGAAGCGGAACTGCGATGCGCGTGTCGCCACGGGGTCGGGTGTCGCGGTGGTGTCGGCCATGTCGCCTCCTAGAGGGGGATGTTCCCGTGCTTCTTCGGCGGCAGGCTCGCCCGCTTGGTGCGGAGCGCCCGGAGCGCCTTGACGACCGAGACGCGGGTCGCCGCGGGTTCGATGACGCCGTCGAGCTCACCGCGCTCGGCAGCCAGGAAGGGGGATGCCACGTTGTAGGTGTATTCGTTGGCGAGTCTCGTCCGCACGGCCGCGACATCCTCGCCGGCGAGCTCGGCGGCCTTGATCTCGGCGCGGTAGAGGATGTTCACCGCACCCTGCCCGCCCATGACGGCGATCTCGGCGGTCGGCCAGGCGAGGTTGATGTCGGCACCGAGCTGCTTCGAGCCCATGACGATGTACGCGCCGCCGTAGGCCTTGCGCGTGATGATCGTGACGAGCGGCACGGTGGCCTCGGCATAGGCGTAGAGCAGCTTCGCACCGCGGCGGATGACTCCGGTCCACTCCTGCTCGGTGCCGGGCAGGTAACCGGGCACGTCGACGAGCGTGAGGATCGGGATCGAGAACGCGTCGCAGAATCGCACGAATCGCGAGGCCTTCTCGCCCGCGGCGATGTTGAGGGTGCCGGCCATCTGGCTCGGCTGGTTCGCGATGATGCCGACCGAGCGTCCTTCGACGCGAGCGAAGCCGACGACGATGTTCGGCGCGAACAGCGGCTGCACCTCGAGGAAGTCGCCGTGGTCGACGATGCCCTCGATGACCGAGTGCATGTCGTACGGCTGGTTCGGCGAATCGGGGATGACGGTGTTGAGCCGCCGGTCGTCGTCGGTGATCTCGAGTTCGACCTCGGCGTCGTACACCGGGGCATCCGTCATGTTGTTATCGGGAAGGAACGAGATGAGGGTGCGGGCGTAGTCGAGCGCGTCGGACTCGTCGCTCGCGAGGTAGTGCGCCACACCGGAGACGGTGTTGTGGGTGAGCGCGCCGCCGAGCTCCTCCATGCCGACGTCTTCGCCGGTGACGGTCTTGATGACGTCGGGTCCGGTGACGAACATCTGGCTGGTCTTGTCGACCATGATCACGAAGTCGGTGAGCGCGGGCGAGTACACGGCACCGCCGGCGGCGGGACCGCACACGATCGAGATCTGCGGGATGACCCCCGAGGCCGCGGTGTTGCGCCGGAAGATCTCGCCGTACTTGCCGAGGGCGACGACGCCCTCCTGGATCCGGGCGCCGCCCGAGTCGAGGATGCCGATGATCGGCACGCCCGTCTTCAGCGCGAGCTCCATGACCTTGATGATCTTCTCGCCGGCGACCTCACCGAGCGAGCCGCCGAAGATCGTGAAGTCCTGCGAGTACACGGCGACCTGCCGGCCGTGGATCGTGCCCGTGCCGGTGACCACGGCGTCGCCGTAGGGCCGCTTCGCCTCCATGCCGAACGCGTGGGTGCGGTGCCGCACGAATTCATCGAGCTCGACGAACGAGCCGGGGTCGAGGAGCTCGGCGATGCGCTCGCGGGCGGTCATCTTGCCCTTGGCATGCTGCTTCTCGATCGCCGCCTCACCGCTCGCGGTCACGGCTTCGTGGTAGCGCAGCTTGAGGTCGGCGAGCTTGCCGGCGGTCGTGGAGAGGTCGGGGCCGTCAGTCGCTTCGGTCACGCCGTTCACTCTACCGGCGAGTATCAGGGCCACTTCGTTGACGGATTCCTACAAATCCGATCCCGGTGCTGGTGGCAATCGCCATGCAGGAGTCGCTGGGTAGGGTGTTGGCATGCAGTGGGAGCGATCGCGAGAGGCCGTGCCGCGGTTCGAGTTCCTCGCCGAGGCCGGTTCGACGAATGACGAGCTTCGCGAGGCCGCGAGCGGGTCCGATGCCTCAACCTGGCCGCACGGCGCCGTGATCGTCACCGACAACCAGACGAGGGGACGCGGCCGGCTCGGGCGTACCTGGCTCGCGCCCACGGGCAAGACCCTCGCGATCTCGCTGCTGCTCCGGCCGGAGCTCGCGGGAGGCCGGCGCTTCCCGGCCGACGCGTACGGGTGGATCCCGCTGATCGCCGGCGCCGCCATGACCGAGGCGGTCCGCCGGGCGGTCGACGCCGCGGCATCCGACGACCACGACCGAGACGAGGACGACGTCACGGGCGGGCTCGACGTCGAGCTCAAGTGGCCGAACGACGTGCTCATCTCGGGCTACAAGGTCTGCGGCATCCTCTCCGAGCTGCTGCCCGACTCCGGCGCGGTCGTCGTGGGCGCCGGCCTCAACCTCACCCTCGACGAGCACGACCTGCCCACGCTCACCTCGACGTCGCTCCTGCTCGCGACGGGCCGTCAGCCCGATGCCGACGCGGTGCTCGCCGACTACCTCGCCGGGTTCCTCGACCTCATGCGGCGGTTCGTCGAGGCCGATGCCGACGCCGTCGCGAGTGGAATCGCCGACCGCGTCAGCGCCGTCTGCGGCACCCTCGGCTCGGAGGTCCGGGTCGAATTGCCCGGCGATCGCGAGCTGCTCGGGCTCGCCGAGCGACTCGATCGCGACGGCCGGCTCGTCGTCCGCGACCGTGAGAACGGCGAGCCCCAGTCTGTCGCCGCCGGAGACGTCACGCACCTGAGGTATTAATGGGCTTATGAGGCCCGCCGCGACACCCGACACGGCGGCACCGCTCGCGATGCCGGCCGAGCGCGTCGTCGCACGCCTGCGCCGTCACGCCCGCATACTGATCATTCCCGCGGCGCTGCTCATCGTCGTCGCCGGCGCGATGACCTATGCGCTCGCGGTGGTGCCCGAGTTCTGGCAGCAGCTCGTCGTCGTCGGCGTCGCGGGGGTTCTCGTGCTGTTCGGCAGCTTCCTGCCGTTCCTCAGCTGGCTGACACGGCGCACGACGATCACGAGCCGAAGGGTCATCGTCCGGAGCGGCGTCTTCGTCCGGGTGCGCCAGGAACTGCTGCACAGCCGCGCCTACGACGTCACCGTACGGCGCAGCTGGGCGCAGAGCGCCTTCGGCTCCGGTGACGTGCGCATCGACACCGGCCACGATCGACCGGTCGTGCTGCGAGACCTGCCGAAGCCCCAGCTCGTGGAAGCGGCACTGCGCCAGCTCGTCGACGAGGCGCATTCCGGCCCCGAGCGACGGCGGGTCGACCACCCGACCGTCGACGGGGACACCGTCGTGTGGGGCCGCCGCTGAACGGATGTGTCGCGGCCGGCGCCCGGAGGACGTAACGTTGACAGGTGGTCTCGTGCGCCCCTGAGCACGAGCTACGCGATGAAGGGTTCCTTTTGGCCGACGAATGCATCCACGGTTTCGACGACGGCCTCTGCGCCATCTGCTTCCCGCCGCCGGAGCCTGAGCCCCGGCCGGTCGTCGTCGCCGCGCCGCGCAGCGGCGCGCGCGGCACCTCTCGCGGACGCCCGCCGGCGCGCGTCCCCGGCGCCTCTCGCCCCATGATTCCCGCGGGCGCTCCCCAGATCGACATCAAGGCGATGCGCATCTACCACGTGACGCACATCGACAACCTCGCGCCCATCCTCGACACGGGCGCCCTCCTCGCCGATGCCGCCGGTGCAACGCCCGTCGTCGACGTCGCCGCCCCCGGCGCACGCGAGTTCCGTCGCACCGCTCCCATCGCGGGTGCCGACGCCGTCGTCGCCGACTACGTCCCCTTCCTCCTCACGACCGACGCCCACGTGTGGAACGCCGTTCGAACCGCCACGCCCGATCCCCGGCTCGCCGAGGGTGCCGAGCGCCGCCAGCCGGCCGAGTTCGTGATCCTCGTGAGCTCCGTCGCGAGCGCGCTCGGCGAGGCCGCCGAGGTGCCCGCGACGATCGTCGTCAGCAACTCGGATGTCACGCTCGGCGCCTCGGCCGTGGCATCCGAGTGGCCCGAAGCCCAGCGCGTGCTGCAGCGCCTGCACCTCGACGACGACGGGGCGGGCCTCGATGCGGCCGAACTGCTCGTGCGCGAGTGCCTGCCCCTCGATCGCGTCGCGCTCATCGCCGTCGCGAACGACCCCATGCGCGACCGCGTGCGTGCCGACCTCGCCGCGGCGGGCATGCGCATCCGCGTGGCGGTGTACCCGCCCTGGTTCCAGCCGACGGCCGACGCCCTCGTGTGAGCCGGCGCCGCTGCCCTTACGGGCGGTCGCCCGGTGCCGTGCGGCCGACGGGCTCGTCGGGCTCTTCGAACAGGGTGCGCTGCGCCTCCTCGACCCTCGTGAGATTCGAGAGCCCGTCGGCGCGGTGGTGGCCGAACACCCAGTAGCGGTACAGGAAGAACCGGAACGCGGTGCCGAGTGCCAGGCCGACGACATTCGTCGCGATGTTGTCGGCCACGAGGCTCGTGTACCCGAGCCAGTAGTGGCTCACCCAGAGGCATCCGAGCGCGATCGCCATGCCGCCGAGCGAGACGATGAGGTACTCGAGGAACTCGCGCACGTAATTGCGTCGGCGATGCTTGCGGAAGGTCCAGTACCGGTTTCCCAGCCAGTTGAAGATGATCGCGACGCTCGTGGAGATCGTCTTGGCGCCGATCGCCGATTGCGCCCAGTGCCCCTCGCCGAAGACCCCGAGCCGCAGCAGGTTGAACAGCGTGACGTCGATGACGAGGCCGATGAGGCCGACGACGCCGAACTTCACCGCGTACGCGAGCAGGCCGCTCCAGAGGCGATGCAACGCGCTCGCGGAGGCGCTCGCGGGGCGGGTGGGCACCGGCACATCCTATGCCGTCGAGCGCGGCCTAGACTGAACGAGGCGCCCGTGCAGCGGCGCCGACGGGTGAGGCGAACGGGGTGTCACGGGTGCGTGTCGGAGTGATCGGCGGCGGGCAGCTGGCCAGGATGATGATTCCCGCGGCGATCGAACTCGGAGTCGACCTCCGGGTGCTGGCCGAGGCTCCCGACATGTCGGCAGCCCTCGCGGCCGATCGCGTCGGCGACTACACCGATGCCGAGACGGTGCTCTCGTTCGCCCGTGAGGTCGACGTCGTCACCTTCGACCACGAGCACGTGCCGCAAGACGTGCTGCACGCCCTCGTCGAGGCCGGCGTGCCGGTGCATCCGGGTCCTGACGCCCTCCGCTTCGCGCAGGACAAGCTGCTCATGCGTCAGCGCCTCTCCGAACTCGGGCTCCCCGTGCCCGACTGGGCGCGCGTCGAGACGACCGACGAGCTCGATTCCTTCATCGCCGAGCACGGCGGCGTTGCGGTCGTCAAGACGCCGCGCGGCGGCTACGACGGCAAGGGCGTCCGCGTCGTGCGTTCCGCGGCAGAGGTCGCCGAATGGTTCACGACGATCGCCGAAGACGGCCGCCCGGGGGCGCTCCTCGTCGAGGAGCTCGTCGACTTCCGCCGTGAGCTCGCCCAACTGGTGGCCCGCCGTCCCTCCGGCGAGGTCGCGGCCTGGCCCCTCGTCGAGACCGTGCAAGTCGGCGGCGTCTGCAGCGAGGTCATCGCACCGGCTCCGAGGTCGGCGGGCAGGCTCGCGGATGTCGCGGCCGACGTCGCCATCACGATCGCCGAGGGCGTGGGCGTCACGGGCGTGCTCGCCGTCGAGCTCTTCGAGACCAGCGACGACCGGATCCTCGTGAACGAGCTCGCGATGCGCCCGCACAACAGCGGACACTGGTCGATGGACGGCTCCACGACGGGCCAGTTCGAGCAGCACCTCCGTGCCGTGCTCGATCTCCCGCTCGGCGGCACCGGATGCCACGACCGGTGGGCCGTCATGGTGAACGTGCTGGGCGGACCCGAGGAAGGCACCCTGACCGACCGCTACGCCGAAGCGCTCGCGGGACATCCCACGGTGAAGATCCACAACTACGGCAAGGCCCCGCGGCCCGGCCGCAAGGTCGGGCACGTCACGGCGATCGGCTCCGACCTCGACGAGGCGGTCTACGAGGCGCGCGCTGCTGCGGCGGTCTTCCAGGACTGACACGGCCAGCCGTGGAGCCGCGCGCCCTGCGGCCTCCTCACAGCACCCGCCCCTACACTCGATCAAGTGACTGAGACGAACACCGCCCCGCTCGTCGGCGTCGTGATGGGATCCGACTCCGACTGGAACGTGATGCGTGAGGCATCCGACCTGCTCGATGAGTTCGGCGTCACGCACGAGGTCGAGGTCGTTTCCGCGCATCGCACGCCCGAGAAGATGATCGCCTACGGCAGGGAGGCTGCCGCGCGCGGCCTCAAGGTCATCATCGCCGGCGCCGGGGGAGCGGCGCACCTGCCCGGCATGCTCGCTTCGGTCACGACCCTGCCCGTCGTGGGCGTCCCAGTGCCGCTCTCGCGACTCGACGGACTCGACTCGCTCCTCTCGATCGTGCAGATGCCGGCGGGAGTGCCGGTGGCGACGGTCTCGATCGGCGGCGCGAAGAATGCCGGCCTCCTCGCCGTGAAGATCCTCGCGACCTCGGATGCCGCCCTGTCGACCGCGCTCTCCGACTACTCCACCGCCCTCGCCGCCCTGGTCGAGGAGAAGAACGAACGGCTCAAGTCGAACCGATGACGCTCGCCGCAAGCCCGATCCGCTACCCGGACGTCGCCTCGCGTACGGTCATGACCCGCCGCGCGTGGTGGCTCGTCGCGCTCAACTTCCTGATCCCCGGTTCCCCGCAGGCGCTGGCCGGAAACCGCCGCCTCGGGCGCTTCGGCCTCGGCGCGACACTCGCGCTCTGGACACTTGCGCTCGTGGCCCTCGCCCTGTGGCTGTTCTGGCGCCCGGTGATCCTCACGGTGTTCTCGATGTCGTGGACCCTCTGGGTCGTTGCCGCCCTGCTCGTCTTCTACGCGGTGCTCCTCGTGGTGCTGACCTTCGACACGCTCCGGCTGGTGCGCATCGTGAAGACCGCGCCCTCGGCCCGCGGCTGGATCGCCGGTCTCACCACCCTCGTGATGATCGGGCTGTCGGGCTCAGCCGCATATGGGGCGTATGTGGCCACGACCGCGAGCGGCTTCCTCTCCGACGTGTTCATCGCCGGGCCGAGTGTCCCGCCCATCGACGGCCGGTACAACTTCCTCCTCCTCGGCGGCGATGCGGGCCCCGACCGTGACGGCCTCCGCCCCGACAGCATCACGGTGGTCTCCGTCGATGCGACGACCGGCCAGGCCGTCACGATCGGGCTCCCTCGCAACATGGAGGACGTGCCATTCAACGAGGACTCGCCGCTGGCCGCCGTGTACCCCGAGGGCTACGGCTCGATCGACGGCTGCGAGGTCGACGTGTGCATGCTGAACTCGATCTACACCGAGGTCGAGCTCATGAGCCCCGAGATGTATCCCGACGCCGAGTCGCAGGGCAGCGAACCCGGCATCGAGGCCATGCGGGATGCCGCGGAGGCGATCACCGGCCTGCCGATCCAGTACTACGCGCTCATCGACATGGCGGGGTTCCAGCAGCTCATCGACGCCCTCGGCGGTGTCACCGTCGTCGTGCCCGAAGACGTGCCGATCCACGCCGACGAGACCTTCACCACGGTCGCCGAGTGGATCCCGGCCGGCGAGCAGCACCTCGACGGGTACCACGCTCTCTGGTACGCACGCTCCCGTCACGGCACGAGCGACTACGACCGAATGGCACGACAGCGGCAGATCCAGGAGGCGGTGCTCGCCCAGTTCAATCCGGGCAACGTGCTCTCGAAGTTCCAGGAGATCGCCGCGGCGGGCTCGCAGGTTGTCAAGACCGACATTCCGCAGTCGATGCTCGGCTACTTCGTCGATCTCGCCGGGAAGACGAAGGCGCTGCCGATCACCGACGTGCCGCTCGTGCCCGACAACGACGTCGACCCCGAAGATCCCGATTACGACTACATCAGGCAGCTCGTGCAGCAGGCGGTGTTCCCGCCGACCGAGGAGCCCGCCGAGGGGTAGGCCACCGCACGCCTCCGGCGTCGGCGGTGGCGGTCGTCGGCCGTCTCAGAGGTCGGCGTGCAGCTGCCACACGCGCTCGCCGGCATCCCGCCACGTGAAGGCGCGGCTGCGATCGCCGCCCGCGACGGAGAGTCGGTTCGCGAGCGATGGGTCGGTCACCACGGAGGTGATGGCCGCGGCAAGGCGATCGGCGTACCCCTCGCCGCCGCCGACCGGCACGGCGAGCCCGGCGCCCGCCGAGACCTCGAGGAACGCCGGGGCATCCGAGTGGATGACCGGGGTTGCGAGGCTGAATGCCTCGATCAACGGCGTGCCCGACCCCTCGTCGTGACTCGGCGCGATGAACGCCATGGCGCCTGCGATCACGACCGCGAGGTCGGCGGGATCGAGTTCGTCGAACCGAAGAGCGCGAGCCGGATCGAGGCCGTATTCCTCCGCAACGGCCACCACGTGCTGGTCGCCCCAGCTCTCGGGGCCGATGACGACGATCGGCACGTCGGGCACGCCTGGTCGGGCGAATGCGGCGAACACGTCGACGAGCCCCTTTCGCGGCTCGAGCGTGCCCGGCACCACGACGTACTGGGGCGGAAGACCGAGGCTCGCAGCCCGCAGCGGGGCGTCGGCCCCCACCACGAGACCTGAACGAGGGGCGGTGCCGATGACGCGGATGCGGTCGCCGAGCTCGATGACCTCCCCGAGTCGCTCTGCGAGCGCGTGCGTCGGCACCACGACAGCGTCGGCGTGGCGCCGGGCACGCTTCAGCATCGCCTTCTGCCAGGCGACGGATGCCGCACTCAGCGCGTCGGGGTGCGTCCACGCGAGCACGTCGTGCACGGTGACGACGACCTGGTTGCCGTCAGCCTGCCGATCGTGCTTGCGAAGCGGCGCGAAGAGGCTGGTGGCGTGGATCATGCCGGAGCCTGGGGACGTGGTGAGGCCCAGTTGCCAAGCGGCCGCGAGTTCGCGCCGCGCGAGCGTCGTCTTGTAGAGCCCCGAGAGGCCGGGGATCTCCCTGACGATGCGATCATAGTCGGCGGGCGGCGAGGACGAGACGACGGCCTCGACGTCGCAACCGCGGGGAGCCGCTGCGACGATCGCCCGCGCGAGGTCGAGGGTGTACCTGCCGAGTGCTCCGGGCACCGGCGCGACGATCTGGTCGACGATGACGCGTAGGGTGGTGGTCGTCACGTTGCCCTTCCTCCAGGCCTCTCGGTGGTGACTCTCGCACAGATTAGCGGGTGAGGAACCGCCTGAGGCCCGCCGGAATCGGTCCGCGCACTCGCAAGAATCCGTGCAGGGTGCCGACGAAGATCGCCACGGTGTGCTTCGTGCGCTTCGGTCCGCTCACGATCGCATCGAAGGTCGGACCGATCTGACGCTTGATGACCGCGAGCGCCCAGCGTCGCCGTCGCCGTACGTTGCGGAACACGAGGTCGATGTTGTTCCTCGTGATGTAGTACTGGCGGAACGGCGAGTGGTACTGGTACTCGTGCTCGCCGTCGCGGTGACGCAGCGGGATGCCGAACGGTCTGAACGGCACCATCTCGCCGAGCGAATGCTTGATGTCGGTGTCCTTGGCGACCGCGATGCGAAACCCACGGTCACGCACCCGGAGACAGTATTCGGTGTCGACGCAGTCGATCACGAGTCGCTCATCGAAGGGCCCGGTGCGCTCGAGGCACTCTCGTGACAGCACGAAACCGGACTGGATCGCTTCGGGCACGAGGCCGAGGCCCTCGGGCGAATACCACGTCGGAATCGACGGCTGGCCATTGACACGGTCGGTGCAGACGATGCCGAGGTGGGTCACCGGGTTCGCGAGCATGAACGTCGCAAGACATGCGTCGACGTAGCCATCGGGGAGCTCGGTGTCCTGATCGGTGTTGACGACATAGTCGGCACCGGCTTCGAGGGCAGCGCGGATACCGACGTTCAACGCGCGTGCGATGCCCGCGTTCGAGGACAGACGAATGACGCGAATCGAATCCGCCGTCAGGCGCTCGAGCACGTCGTCGGCGGCGGGGCCGGTTCCGTCGTCGACGACGATGACCTCGTCGACCTGTCGGGCGAGCGCCTTCATGTGGGCTTCCACCGCGACGTCCGGGTGGTAGGTCGGTACGACGGCGATAACCTTCGGCTTCGGCTTCGGCTTCGCTTCGGCCGGAGCCCGGTCAGCGCGCGCACGATCTCGGGCGACTCTCGGCTGGGGCATTAGGCTAGTTTAGGTCCGGCGTCGAGAGGAAGAGTTCCAACGTGAGTGCTGCCCCCAACCCGCGGTGGTCCGAGGGCCGGTCAGACGTGACCCTGAGTCCTGCCGAGCAGCTCGCTGAGAGTCGACTTGAGCTGCTCGACCGCGTGATCGGGCTCGAGCAGCAGGTGAAGGAGCTGCAGGCGGCAAGCCTCCTCTCGCCGAGCGAGACCGTCGCGGTCGAGCGGAACCTCGCGAGTATTCGCGGTTCCCTCACCTGGCGAGCCGGGCGATTCGTGACCTTGCCGGTCCGCGCCGCACGACACTTCAAACGCCGAGTACTCGGATGAGCATCGACGCAGCACTCGCTGCCAGGGTCGCGGCCTGGATCGACTCCGCGGGTCACACGTCCGACGAGGTGCAGAGCATGGTCGAGGCCGCTGTGGCTGCGGGCTTCGACCCCCGGAGCATCCGGCTGGTCGTGGACTCGCGTGCCAATGAGGACACTGTCGACGTGCGGGCGGTCGCGAGCCGGGCCGGCCTCCGAGTCATCGACGCGGACGCCCGAGTGCTCGACGAGAGCATCGCCGAGACCTCGGCCGAGATCCTCTTCATCGTCCGCCGGGGAAGTGTGCTCCCCGATGTGATTCCGAAGGTGGTCGGGTACTTCGATCGCTTCCCGGCGACCGACGTCGTGTACGGCGATTCGGTGACGGAGGCCGGGCTGCCCCTGCTGCGACCGGTGTTCTCGCCGATCCGGCTCCTCGGCAATGACTACCTCGGCCCGGTGGTGGCTGTGCGTCCGAGCTCCGTCCGTGGGATCGGTGGATTCCGGAACGAGGCGCGACGCGCCCAGGTCCTCGATGTGGCCCTCCGTGTTCATGAGGCAGGCCGGGTCACCGCCCTTCTCCCCGATGCGCTGGCCACTGAAGACCTCTCGCAGGGCGACTTCGCGGGCACTTCGGCCGCGCAGCGGCGCGTTGTCGCCGATGCGCTGCGACGCGCGGGCGTGGCCGCCCGGATCGACGAGGTGGAGCCGTTCGTGCGGCGCATCCACTACGACGTCGTCGGTGATCCGCTCGTCTCCATCGTCATCCCGACCCGCGGCAGCGAAGTCGAGATCGCCGGGCGGTTGCGGGTGCTGGTGGTCGATGCGATCCGCGGAATCCTCGACCGCTCCACATACACCAACCTCGAATTCGTCGTCGTGGCCGATGCCGAGACTCCGCCTTCCGTGATCACCGCGCTCGACGAGTTGTGCGGCGATCGACTGCGCATCGT
The DNA here is from genome assembly GCF_030817175.1 of Agromyces ramosus. NCBI lineage: Bacteria > Bacillati > Actinomycetota > Actinomycetes > Micrococcales > Microbacteriaceae > Agromyces > Agromyces ramosus. The sequence continues at coordinate 3,175,094 of NZ_JAUSYY010000001.1, forward strand.
CGCATGGGATGCTCCCTTCAACTTCAGCGCCAAGATGAACCGCGGTGCTGCTGCGGCGCGAGGCGAATACCTCCTGCTGCTGAACGACGACGTCGAGATCGTGTCGGCCGACTGGCTCGAGACGATGCTCGGCCTTGCCCAGCAAGACGGCGTCGGCATCGTCGGAGCGCAGTTGTACTTCGAAGACAGCACGGTGCAGCATGCCGGTCAGGTGTACACCGGCGGGGTCGCCGGCCACGCCGCCTTCGGATGGACCGGAGGACGCGACGACTCGCTGAAATCCATGCTCGTCGACCACGAGGTATCCGGTGTCACCGCAGCATGCGCTCTGATCCGCCGTGACCTCTACTTCGAGGTGGGGGGCTTCACGTTGTCATTGCCGGGCAATTACAACGATGTCGATCTCAACATGAAGGTGCGCGCGACGGGCCGAAGTGCGGTGTTCTCGCCGTGGGCGCGCCTCTACCATTTCGAGTCGAAGACGCGGGACCCGAAGATCCTCGCCTCAGATCTCGACACGCTCCAGGCGCGCTGGAGTCGACGCATGCAGGTGGAGCTGTACTCCCGCATGCTCTGAGGCGGTGCCCGGGCAGCGTCCGGACAGTGGCTCAGGGGGTGTCGAGGACACCAGCGCCCGCGGCATCCGCGAGCGCGTCGCGCCAGCTGCGCATGGGAGTCAGGCCGGCCGCGGTCCAGGCACCATGGCCGAGCACCGAGTACGACGGGCGCGGCGCCGGGCGCACGAAGCCGGAGCTGTCGACGGGTGTGATGCGGTCCGCATCGAGCCCCGCCACGTCGAGCACCGCTCGTGCGAACTCGAACCAGCTCGCCTGACCCGAATTGGTGCCATGGTAGATGCCCGCAGGCACATCCGCGTCGAGCATCGAGACGATCCTCGCCGCGAGATCGGCAGTCCACGTGGGCTGGCCGACCTGGTCGTCGACGACCCCCCACGTCTCCTTCGACGCGGCGAGCTTGAGCATGGTCTTGGCGAAGCTCGGCCCGTGCGCCCCGTACAGCCACGCGGTGCGGACGACGAACGTCGCACCGGGGTTCCGCTCGAGCGCGAGCCGCTCGCCGGCCGCCTTCGTGCGTCCGTACGCTGAGATCGGATCATGCGGTGCGTCCTCGGGATACGGCGAGCTCGCCGAACCGTCGAACACGTAGTCGGTCGACAGCTGTACGAGCTTCGCGCCGACGGACGCAGCCGCCGTCGCGAGGTTGGCCGCTCCGGTCGCATTGACGGCATACGCGGCGTCTTCGTGCGTCTCGGCGTCGTCGACCTTCGTGTACGCGGCGCAGTTGACCACCACGTCATGGCCACGGACCGCGCCGACGACCGCATCGAGATCGGTGATGTCGAGGTCGGCCCGTCCGAGGGCCGTGACCTGCCGACCGCCCAGGGCGGCCTGGACGTCGCGACCGAGCATCCCGGATGCGCCCGTGATGAGGTAGCGCATCTACTGGCCCTGGGCCTTGTAGCGCGCCTCGGTGGCGTCCTTCTGGGGGGCCCACCACGACTCGTGGTCGCGGTACCACGCGATGGTGTCCGCGAGCCCGCTCTCGAAGTCCGAGTACTTCGGGGCCCAACCGAGCTCGGAGCGCAGCCGCGTCGAGTCGATCGCGTAGCGCAGGTCGTGCCCGGGCCGGTCGTTCACGAGGTCGTAGGCGTCGGTCGGCTGGCCCAGCTGGTCGAGGATCAGCTCGACGACGTCCTTGTTGTTCTTCTCGCCGTCGGCGCCGATGAGGTACGTCTCACCGATCACACCGCGCTCGAGGATCGTGAGCACCGCCGACGAATGATCGTTCGCGTGGATCCAGTCGCGCACGTTCTCGCCGCTGCCGTACAGCTTCGGACGCTCGCCGCGAAGTACGTTCGTGATCTGGCGGGGGATGAACTTCTCGACGTGCTGGTAGGGACCGTAGTTGTTCGAGCAGTTCGAGATCGTCGCCTGCACCCCGAACGAGCGGACCCACGCGCGCACGAGCAGGTCGCTGCCCGCCTTGGTCGACGAGTACGGGCTCGAAGGATTGTAGGGAGTCTGCTCGGTGAACCTCGCGGGATCGTCGAGTTCGAGATCGCCGTACACCTCGTCGGTCGAGATGTGGTGGAACCGGATCGCGTGCTTGCGCGCCGCCTCGAGCAACGTGTAGGTGCCGACGATGTTCGTCTCGAGGAACGGGCGGGGGTCATCGAGCGAATTGTCGTTGTGGCTCTCAGCCGCGTAGTGCACGACCGCGTCGTGCTCGGAGAAGAGCGCATCGACGAGCGCTGCATCCGTGATGTCGCCGTGCACGAACCGGAACCGCTCAGCGGGCAGCCCATCGAGGGAGGCGAGGTTTCCGGCATACGTGAGCTTGTCGAGCACCGTCACCGAATGTTCGGTGTGCTCGAGTACATAGTGGACGAAGTTCGAGCCGATGAAGCCGGCGCCGCCGGTGACGAGGAGTCTTGACACCCGGACATCCTACAGACCCAGCCTGCACGACCGTTCGAGCCATCAGCGACGCGGAGAGCCCGTTGATACACTGCTATCCGTGCAGATCCGCGAACTGAAGATCCCTGACAGCTATGAGATCACTCCGAAGCAGTTCGGCGACGATCGGGGCGTTTTCCTCGAATGGTATCGATTCGACAAGCTCGCCGAGATCGTCGGCCACTCGATCGACCTGAAGCAGGCGAACACCTCCGTCTCGAAGCGCGGGTCCGTGCGCGGCATCCATTTCGCAGATATTCCGCCCGGACAGGCCAAGTACGTGACTGCGCCCCGCGGTGCCGTTCTCGACTTCGTCATCGACATCCGCGTCGGCTCACCGACCTTCGGCCAGTGGGACTCCGTGCTGCTCGATGACGTCGACCGACGGGCGATCTACATAGCCGAGGGCCTCGGGCACTGCTTCGTCGCCTTGACCGACGATGCGACCGTGAGCTACCTCGTCACCGACACGTTCAACCCGGCTCGCGAGCACGGCATCAACCCGCTCGACCCCGAGGTGGGTCTCGAGTTCGGCATCGACCTCGAAGATGCACTGCTCTCGGTCAAGGACACCGAGGCGCCGAGCCTCGCCGAAGCGGCTGCAGCGGGCATCCTGCCGACATGGGAGGCCGCTCGGGCCTTCACCGACTCGTTGAACACGGGAGCATGACGATGCGCGGCATCATTCTCGCCGGCGGATCCGGCACCCGGCTCTGGCCGATCACCAAGGGCATCTCGAAGCAGCTGATGCCGATCTACGACAAACCGATGATCTACTACCCGCTCTCCACGCTCATGATGGCGGGTATCAGGGAGATCCTCATCATCACGACCCCCGAGTACAACGCGCAGTTCCGTGCCCTGCTCGGTGACGGAAGCGATCTCGGAATTCGACTCGAGTACGCTGTGCAGCCCTCTCCCGATGGTCTCGCGCAGGCGTTCATCATCGGGGAGGAGTTCATCGGTGACGAGTCGGTCGCACTCGTGCTCGGTGACAACATCTTCCACGGCACCGGACTCGGTTCGGCGTTGCGCACTCACACCGATATCGACGGGGCGCTCATCTTCGCGTATCAGGTGAGCGACCCGAAGGCGTACGGCGTCGTCGAATTCGACGACGAGTTCCGTGCGGTCTCGATCGAGGAGAAGCCCGCCGAGCCGAGGAGCAGCTTCGCGGTGCCTGGGCTCTACTTCTACGACAACCACGTCGTCGAGATCGCGAAGACGATCGAGCCGAGTGCGCGCGGCGAGCTCGAGATCTCGACGGTGAACGAGCGTTACCTCGATGCGGGCACGCTCAGCGTGCAAGTGCTCGATCGTGGCACCGCGTGGCTCGATACCGGAACGTTCGAGTCCATGATGCAGGCGTCCGAGTACGTGCGAGTCATCGAAGACCGCCAAGGGTTCAAGATCGGATGCATCGAGGAGATCGCCTGGCGAGCCGGATGGATCGACGACGCGCAGCTTGAGCGACTCGCGACACCGCTGGTCAAGAGCGGCTACGGCCAGTACATTCGCCAGCTGCTTTCGGCGGAACGCACCGCGTGACGATCTCTGCATAGTGGCTGACCTGTTGAGACGGGACGTCCTCTCGGCGCTGAAGAACCGATTCGCGATGACGCGTCTCGGGCGGGCGGCCATGCTGCGGTCTCGCATCGCTCGAGTCGTGGATTCGAACGCCCGGCTTCAGGGCGGGCTTGATCGGACCCGGTGGGCCGTGCGGATCTCAGCGCCGCTCGGCGCAGAGGGTGACCGATATGGTGATGTGCCGTTCGCGGAGGACCTCGCGGCGGCATTGTCGCGGTTCGTGGATTCCGCGCGCGTGATTCGTCTCGATGAGGCAGTCGCCGACGTCGACGTCGTCATCACGCTTCGGGGCCTTGCCCGGCTCGACCGCGTCGACGGAGCGGTCAACGTGCTCTGGGTCATCAGCCATCCTGAGCTCGTCACCGACGAAGAGCTTCGAGCGCATGACGTCGTCTATGCCGCCAGCGTCGGTTGGGCCGAACGGCGACGACGTGAGTCGCGAGTGCAGGTCGCCCCGCTCCTCCAGGCGACGAATCCCACGCGTTTCCGCCCCGATCCGGCCACTCGACAGCGAGCGGGGGTGCTCTTCGTCGGCACCACCAGGGGAATCGAGCGTCCTGCGGTGCTGTGGGCCGTCGATGCCGGTGCAGAGGTCGAGATCCACGGCCATGGATGGGAGGAGTACGTACCCGCTGAGCGGATCGCGTCGACGCATATGCCGAACCGAGTGCTCCCGAAGGCATACGCCGCGGCCGACGTCGTGCTCAACGATCATTGGAGCGATATGGCGCACGAAGGGTTCGTCTCCAACCGCGTCTTCGATGCCGTCGCTTCCGGGGCGGTCGTCGTTTCCGACCGGGTCGAGGGCCTCGATGAGATCAGTCCGGTGTTGATCCGGACGTTCGGATCCCGAGACGAACTCGCCGGGCTGCTTCGCGCGGAAGACCGCCCTGGTCTCGCTGAACGCGCGATCGAAGCTTCGCGCGTGGGGGCTGCGCACTCCTTCGACGTTCGTGTCTCGCGGATGGTCTCCGACGTGAACCGGCTCATCGGATCCAGCCGACGATTCTTCGGGTTGCCCCTGCGCGCGGCACCCAAGTCCCGACGACGCCGATCGTCGGCGTCGTGATGCGGTAGCCGATCAATCAGACGGAGCGCGCCTGGGACCTGGTACCGGATCAGATCACGCGGAACTCGGGCTTCGCATAGACGCTGCCGCTCGCGTCGGAATGCTCTGCGACGTTGAAGCTGAACGCCTGCGTGAGGTCGTGAAGGTGGCGACCCGCGTAGTCCATGAAGGAGACGTTGACGAAGTACTTCCCTCCACCGAGCATCGGCTCCAGCAGCTTCAGACTCACGGTGCGCCGGCCGTGGAGGGGATCAAGCTCGAGCGGCGATCGATCGGTGGATGCGCCATAGACCTTCTGGCCGGTCGCGTTGTCGATCTGAATGGCGCAGATCCACCGGTCGATTCCGGTCGTGTGCTCGAATTCGGCGACGATCTCGAGGTCCTCGCCAGCATGCAGCGTCGGATTGCGTTCGCCATCGTAACCCGCGAGGTGGGCGGACAGGACTCGGCCGTTCTCGAGCACGGGGTTCAGGGGCGCGGCGTGGATCTCCTCCTGACGGCGATCTTCGAGAAGATCGCGGAAGGCGGCGATCGCAGCATTCGGATCGCCGTCCATGATGACGTTCCCGTGGTGCAGGAGGATGGCGCGGTCCGCCAGCTCGGCAACCTGGCCGAGCGAATGCGTGACCAGCACGATCGTGCGGCCCTCGGTTTGAAAAGTGCGGATGGTGTCGAGGCACTTGCGCTGGAACGCCTCGTCGCCCACGGCCAGCACTTCGTCGACGAGCAGGATGTCGGGGTCGGTGTGAACCGCAACGGCGAATGCCAGCCGTACGTACATTCCAGAGGAATAGAACTTCACCTGGGTGTCGATGAATTCACTGATTCCCGAGTACGCGACGATGTCGTCGAAGCGCTCGTCTGTCTCTTCGCGGGACAGGCCCAGGATGGAGGCGTTCAGGTAGACGTTCTCGCGCCCCGTGAGGTCTGGATGGAACCCGGCACCGAGTTCGAGAAGCGCCGCGAGGCGACCCCGTCGCTCCACGACCCCGTCCGTCGGCGCGATGATTCCGCCGATGATTTTCAAGAGCGTGCTCTTACCGGACCCGTTGTGTCCGATGAGGGCCACGGTTTGGCCGGCGCTGAGTTCGGCGCTGAGGCCGCGAAGCGCCCAGAAATCTTCGCGGTGGCGCTTGCCGGCCCGACCCAGAGTGACGATGCGCTCTTTCAGCGAGTTGTCTTTGCGGATCACGAATCGCTTCGAGACGCCCTCGAGCCGGATGACCGCAGGCCCCAGCGGCGCAGAACCAGAGAGCGAGCTCGCTGAGGCAATAGTCATGATGGTGGTGCTCCGTTACGGACGGCGGTGAAGGGCAAACCAAAGCTTACCCGGAGGTCGTCGAGCCCCCGCTGTGCGGGGCGCGCCGCTCTGTACGGGCGATGGTCGCGCGAAGGCGCACAGCGAGACCGATTCGCAGCGCCAGTCGCACTGGGGCGAACCACACGCCGCGGTACCTCCTCGAGAGGTAGCGATACGCGCTCCGATGGTGCACGGCCAGCATCCGGCCTGACACGGACTCCGTCGAGTGCGCTCCGATATGGATCACCTGAGCAGCAGGAAGGAAGACGTTCCGCGAACCCGCCGCACGGAGGCGATCGCCGAGGTCGACATCCTCGAAGTACATGAAGTATCCGTCGTCGAAGCCGCCGAGCTCCTTGAAGCGCACTGTCGGCACGAGGAGGCACGCGCCGGAGAGCCAATCCGCTTGCCTCGGCGCGGACAGCGTCGCCTCATCGCGGTATCGTTGCGACCATCGGTTGTTCGGGGCGATATCGCCGAGCAGAGCATGTCCGACGCCGACCCGCAACGAGGGTGAACGGCGCGCCGACGGGTACACGGAGCCATCCTTATTCAGAATCGCCGGGCCGACGCTGCCGACTGCCGGGTGGGTCGTCGCGTACTCCGCGAGAGCGTCGATCGCCCCGGGGCGGAATTCAAGATCCGCGTTGCAGATGAGGAGGAGATCGCCGGGATCGTCGAGTGCCGCGAATCCCGCGTTCACCCCGCCCCCGTACCCGAGGTTCGCCTCGAGCTGCACGAAGGAGGCGCCGTATTGCTCGGCGATCCGGTGGCTCTCGGCGCGATCGGAACTCGCGTTGTCGATTACGACGACATCGGTCGCCGTGTCTCGACTCGCTGCGGGAATGGAGGCGAGGAGCTGCTCGAGCACCGCACTCGAGTTGTAGAGCACGACGAGCACCGAGACTCGGGACTCGTTCTTCGGCGGGTTCGAGGTCACAGCGCCTGCGCGAAGTCGCCTTGCATGCGGTTGAACACTGCGTGCGCGGCGACGAGTCCGACGAGTCCGATGAGAAGCGCGATGGCCATGCGGAACAGCAGGTCTGCCGGGTACGACGTCTCCGGTCCAGCGACCCAGAAGGCTTTCTGGAAGCCCATGACCGCGAGCGTCACCGGGTTGTTCGTATAGATATCGAGCACCCATGCCGGGACGGCATCCTTCACCATCGTCCAGCTGTAGACGATCGGCGATGCCCACATGAGCAGCATGACGATGACCTCGATGAGGTACTGGATGTCCCGGAGGAACACATTCGCCGCGGAGAGAACGAGCGCGAGTCCGGCGCCGTACACCAGGACGATGGCGAGAGCGGGGAAGGCGTAGAGGATCTCGCTGTGCAAGGGGAACGCACCGAGCACGAGCGTCGCCAACAGCAGGATCGCGAGCTGAATTCCGAAGTTGAAGAGCGCCGACCCGACCGAGGCGAGCGGGAAGATCTCGCGGGGGAGGTAGATCTTTTTCACGAGTCCGCTGTTGTTCACGATCGAACCGGCTCCTCCGAGCACGATCTCACTGAACAACGTATAGACGGTGAGCCCGGTGAAGACGTAGATGGCGAAATCGGGGATGCCCCGAGCGGCGCCGAGGAACTGTCCGAGTACGACGTAGTAGATCGCCAATTGGGTGAGTGGACGTACCAAGGACCACATGAAGCCCAAGGACGAGTCCTTATAGCGTGCCTTCAGATCTCGGCGGATCATCAGGTCGAGCATTTCGCGACGACCGAAGATCTCTTTGAGGGCTGACCAACCTCGATACCCAGTAGCCGAACCCGCGGTCGTGTCGAGGGGGAGCTCGGCGATCCGAGCGAATCGGGCAGCTCTGATCTCTGAGGCGGAAGCGGGGGTAGGCATAGGTGAGCAGTCTACTTGGTGAGTCTCAGTAGCGAGAGGCAGCGGCGGAGAATCCGGCGGCCCCGGTCTGCCCGTCGGCGCAACGCCTCATCCACCCGCCAGGCTGCTCGCACGAGCCCGCGACTTCGAAGGTCATCGATGGTCGAGGTGAGAACGTCGACTCGGCGTTCCGCATCATCGCGCTGGGAGACGGCGAGGTCGTGGTGCGCGCGAACGCGCCCCAGCTCTTCCTCGCCGCGAAGCTCGACCAGACGCACCCGTCGGCCTTCCGCGCGAAGGGCCGTGGCCGTTTCGGGCTCGTAGAGAACGTCGGTTACGAGCCCGGGCACGTCGTCCCGTTCCAGCTCCTTGAGTCGGACATCCTCCCGGAATGAGCCATCCGCAAGTCCTGCGGCGACCTCGGCGGGGCTCGGATGCTTCGCCACGTAGGCGTCCTCGAGCCACCCTTCGTTGAGACGCCGGAAATCGAGCATGCCGTGATGGCGGGGACTTGGAGCGAGCGTGGGATTCGAGAGATACGCCTCGCCCGACACCCGAACCTTGTACTCGTACTGTCGCCACGAGCGCCATGGCAGGTGGAGCACTTCGATCTCATCGCGCGGCCCAGAATCGCTCCAGCCGGGCACCTCCGCTCGGTGGTTCCCCTGAGCCACCGACACTTCGGAGCTGCCGCGATGAACGGCATTCGGTGTGGGATGGAACGGGATCCCGGACGTGCGAACCGTCTCGGGGTCGCGTTGATCGCGCAGGGTCAAGCGTCGGAGGCCGCTGCCGACTCGCGCCGGCGAGCCGGTGAGATTCACGACGGGCACGGCGAAGATGGAGACGTCGTCCGGGATCCGGCCGAGCGCATCTCGGACGGTGCCGAAACCCTCCCGCGCCACCCAGAATTCGTCGGCATCCGCGTTCAGCACCCAGTCGGCGCCGAGCTCCGTGGCAGCGTGGCGAGCCATCCGCGTGACGGCACGCCACTGCTCCTTGCGATGCTCGGGATCATGCCAGATCGTCACGAATCCGTCACGCTCGAACGACTCGAGGACTTCGAGTGTGTTGTCGACCGAGGCGTTGTCCGTCACGATCACGTGATCGATGCCCTGGGCTCGATGATGCGCCAGCATGGCACCGACGATGTCCGCCTCGTCGCGGACCATGAGGGTCATGACTATTCTCACGGGTGGGGGCTCACTTCTCGGCGAATATCCGTGCAAGTGTAGCGCGCCCCGCACGACCGCATGTCGATGCGGCGAGTGGCGAGCGATTCGCCTACTCTTGTCGAAGGTGCCACACGCAGTGCACAGCAACCGGGGGGCTGCAACGTGAAGAGACTCCGACCTCAGGTCATCGTCGTGATGATCGTCGCACTCGTCGGAGCGCTGCTCGTGCCGTTCTCCCCGCTCGTGCCCGTGTCCGATGCTCAGGCCGTCTCAGGGAGCGATTTCGACCCCGGCAACATCATCTCCGACGCGAATTTCTACAACGGATCGGCGATGTCTGAGGTCGAGATCCAGCAGTTCCTCGAGCGGACCGTCGGTTCTTGCCAGAACTCGAACTGCCTCGCAGCGTATCGAGCGGACACGCCCACCCGTACCTGGTCGTTCGGAACGTGCTCCACGTACCATGGTGGCGCGGGGGAGACTGCCGCGCGGATCATCTTCAAAGTGCAGCAAGCCTGCAACCTCAGTGCCAAAGTCATCCTGGTCACCCTGCAGAAGGAGCAGAGTCTCCTGACCGATCGTGCGCCGAGCGACGGGGTGATGCGCAAGGCAATGGGGTACGGCTGTCCCGATACGTCCACATGCGACTCCACCTACTACGGGTTCTTCAACCAGGTCTTCGCCGCCGGTCGCCAGCTCACTTGGTACGGGAACCCCGCTGGATCCTTCACGTCTATCCGAGTCGGCGCGTACAACGCGATCCGGTACCACCCGAACGCCGCATGTGGCAGCCGAGACGTTCTTGTCCGGAATCGCGCGACCGCAGCACTGTATTACTACACGCCCTACACGCCGAATGCCGCGGCTCTTGCGAACCTCGGCGGCTTGGGTGATGGCTGCAGCGCCTATGGCAACCGGAACTTCTGGGTGTTCTACAACAACTGGTTCGGCTCGCCGACGACGAGTACTCCTCCGATCGGCAATGTGGAGCTCATCCAAGCCGCACCCGGGGTTGTGAAGGTGGTCGGTTGGGCGCTGCAGCCGGGCAACACGGCGTCGATTCAGGTTCATGTGTACGTGGGCTCGGTCGGCACGGCGTACACGGCATCTGGGAATCGCCCGGACGTCGATCGCGCGCACGGCCTCGGAGCCGCACACGGGTTCGCGGTCACAGCGCCGGTTGGCGCCGTCGGGTCGGAGAACGTCTGTGTGTACGCGATCAATCCGGGCGCTGGAGGACACACCCTGCTGCGTTGCCAACGACTGGCGGTGATGGGGGGGTCGCCGGTCGGTGCGATCGAGTCCGTCGCCACGGGCCAGGGAACCGTCACCGTCAAGGGTTGGGCGTTCGATCCGGATCAGACCGGAGCGAGCCGAGTGCACGTGTATGTCGATGCTGCAGGTGTGGAAGTCCTGGCGAACCGCCCGTCGCCTGGACTGGACGCGCGGTACCCCGGGTTCGGCTACGGCGATGCCCACGGCTTCCAAGCAGTGGTCAATGCAACCCCGGGTTTGCATACGGTGTGCGCTTACGGCATCAATACCGGAAACGGCGGGCACACGGAACTCGGATGTCGCACGATCTCCGTGCTCGGCGAGGCTGGCCGTGCCCCCATCGGCAACGTTGAACAGATCGGTGTCGAAGGAGAAAAGATCCGGGTGACGGGATGGGCGATTGATCCCGACACCGCTGACCCGATCGCGGTGCATGTCTATGTCGGCTCGACGGGCCATGCATTCACGGCCCAGCGCGAGCGTGCCGACGTCGGCCGACTCTACCCTGCGTACGGTACAGCCCACGGCTTCTCCGAACTGGTCGATGCGCCGCCCGGACGCCACGACGTCTGCGTCTATGCGATCAATACCGGGGCTGGGGGCCACACGCCGCTGCGGTGCCAGACCGTCACGGTCGTCGCCGCTATCGCAGAGCGGGGCCGGGCGCCGATCGGAGCGCTCGAATCCGCGACCGTGGATGCCGGTGGGATCACGATGTCCGGCTGGGCCATCGATCCGGATACGGCGGCCTCGGTTCAGGTGCACCTCTACGTGGACTCGAACGGAACCGCGATCACGGCCAACGGCGACCGGCCCGATGTGGGGGCTCGCTATCCGGGGTACGGCAACGCGCATGGCTTTTCGAGCCGCGTCTCCGCGAGTCCTGGGTTGCACACCGTTTGCGCGTACGCCATCAACACCGGACCAGGGGGACATGCCCAGCTCGGGTGTCTCCAGGTAGCGGTTCCCGGCACGGTCGATCTTGGACGCGTTCCGTTCGGCAACGTCGAGGCCATCGCCGTTCAGGCTGGAGGTGTGAACGTGATCGGTTGGGCGATCGATCCCGATACAGACGCCGCCATCGCGGTTCATGTCTACGTCGATTCGGTCGGTGAGGCGACGATAGCCGACATCGACCGGCCAGACGTCGGGCGCGCCTATCCGTATGGAACGGCACACGGATTCGCGTACTCGATGGCTGCCTCGACAGGCCCGCATACGGTCTGCGTGTACGCGATCAACAATGGTCGCGGCGGCCATACGCTGCTCAACTGCACGCGTGTGGTGGTGCCGTGAGGGGTCGGGCCGCCCGCATATACTCGCATGGTGCCAGACACCTCCCGTAGCCAGCGCAGAGCCACGAAGCTCGTACTTCTGTTGCTCGTACCGGTGCTCCTCTTCACCGCTCTCGCAGTGTGGGCGTTCGCTTCCCCAGTGGGCGCCGGCCCTGACGACGACTTCCACCTCGGCAGCATCTGGTGCGGGAATGGGGACCGCACTGGTCTCTGCGAACCTGGCGCGACGAACGCCGAGAAGCTCGTGCCGCGGGCAACGTTGAAGTCCAGCTGCTACGCGTTTCACCCGGAGATACCGGCGACCTGTCAAGCGGGATCAGTGGGCTCCGATCCGAGCGAGCTGATTCCGTCGACCCGTGGGAACTTCAACTCGAGTCTCTACCCGCCGGTGTTCTACTCATTCATGGGCGTATTCGCGACAGAGCGGATCACCGGTGCAGTGCTGACTATGCGTCTCGTCAATGCCGCGATCTTCACGCTCTTCTGCTCGTTGCTGTTCGCGGCTCTCCCGCGACAGCTTCGGCCGCTGCTCGTCATCGGACTCGGCGTCACCATCGTGCCACTCGGCATGTTTCTCATCGCCTCCGTGAATCCCAGCGGGTGGGCGGTGCTCTCGGCAGGCACACTCTGGATAGCCCTACTCGGCTACTTCAAGACACGCGGATGGCGCAGAGCGAGCCTCGCCGGGCTCGCGCTCGCCTCCACAGTGATCGGCGCCGGCGCCCGCGGCGACATGAGCGTCTATTCGATCCTCGCTATCGGCGCCGTGGTCGTGCTCACCATGCGTCGTGAAAAGGCGTACTGGATCGCGGCCCTGTTCCCGGCTGGGTTGGCTGTCCTGGCGGGATTGCTCTTCCTGACCGCGTCCCAAGGCGGATTGGTCGGCTCGGGATTCGCCGCGACCGCGAGCTACCGTGGCTTCGCTCTGCTCGTCAACAACCTGATGAACCTTCCGGCGCTGTGGGTCGGCTCGCTCGGAACCTGGGGGCTCGGCTGGCTCGACACCACGATGCCGACTGCGGTCTGGGTCGGCACCTTGTTCGTCCTCTTCGCTGCCGTGTTCACGGGGCTAGCCTCGCAGAACTGGCGGAAAATCCTCGTCTTGGCCGGCGGCTTCATCGCACTCGTGTTCATCCCCGCCTACATGCTCCAGGTCGGGCAATCCGAGGTCGGTGCGCAGGTTCAGGCGAGATATCTCCTGCCGTTGTTGATCCTGGTCGTCGGATTGGCATTGCTGCGTGTCGACGGTCGTGACCAGCGCGCGACCCCTTTCCAGCTCTGGCTGTGTGTCGGGGCTCTCTCACTGGCACACTCAATGGCCTTGTACACGAACATGAAGCGCTATACGGAGGGCTTGTCAGACAAGGATGTCGGCTTGAGCGAGGCGGGGAGCTGGTGGTGGGGTCCCGCGATCCCGCAGCCGATGATCATGTGGCTCGCGGGGACGCTGGCCTTCACACTGGCGCTCGGGCTCTTGGCGCAGCTTGTGATTCCGCATCGTGCCTGGCGGACGAACGCGGCAACGGCGGTCTCGGACTGAGCTGCCTGGCCTACGGGCGAACAGGTTCAGTGGAGGCAAGCACGACCGGTCTTGCTACGCTAGGGCGGTTGCGCCGGACGGCGTACATCAAGATCGCGCAAACGTGAGCAAAATGAGAATCGCAGTCATCAACAACTTCTATCCGCCCCGTCCCGGCGGTTCCGCCCACCTTGCACAGCACTTGGCGCGAGCATATGCCGCCGCCGGGCACGAAGTCCTCGTGCTCACCGCCACGTACGCCGACGCGCCGTTGGACGAGGTCAGTCGAGGTGTTCGGATCGTCCGAGTCCCGGCGTGGACATTGCCGAAGACGCGCTTCGCGGCAAACTTCGACATCGGCTTCACGTCTTCGCCCAAGGCGAAGACGCGCGTGTTCTCACTCTTGGACGAGTTCGCACCCGATGTCGTGCATCAGCACGGTCAGTTCTTCGATCTGACATGGCTGTCCGGCTGGTGGGCTCGGAAACGCGGAGTGCCCACCCTGCTCAGCATTCACACACGCCTCGAGAGCCCGCTGAGTCGGTTCAATTCCTTCGTTTACGCCACAGCGGACCGGATGCTCGTCGTCCCGATGATGCGCATACATCGGCCGAAGGTCGTCGTGATGGACATCCTCATGGATCGGTATATCGAGAAGCGATACCGACGAGTGATCAGCGGCAAGGTCGCGATCCCCGTCGGTATCGATCCAGAGGTGCTTCGCGGTGGGTCGGCCGAAGTCGCCTTTCGCAAGCTCGGTTTCGACGACCGTCCGATCATCCTCTCGATCGGTCATGTGATACCTCAGCGCAGCCGCATCGCGCTCGTCAGAGCACTCCCGAAGGTATTGGCGCGCGTCCCGGATGCTGCCGTCGTCGTGATCGGCGGTGTCTACCACGATGAGTTTCTGCAGATCGCGGAGCAACTCGGCGTGCGTGATGCGGTATTCGTGCTCGGTGCCCAGCCGCAGACGGCGATCCCGGACTTCCTCGCCGCCGCCGATGTCGAAGTGCACGAACTCGAGGGCGGCGGCTTCGGTACGGCGAGTTTGGAAGCACTGGCGGTCGGTATCCCCGTCGTGGCCGCGATCGAGCCCGACAACTTTCTCGACATCGTGGTCGAGGACGGCCGCGAGCTCTACATCACGCCACCGATCGACGAGGCGAACCCCAAGGCCGATCCGGACGCGCTTGCCGAAGTGCTCATCGGTATCCTCCAATCGCCGGACGCCGCACGCTCGGCCGTCGGTGCAAACGCCATGCGCCTCGTCGATGAGCATTTCGCCATCGAGGCCGTTGCTCGACGCCATCTGCAGGTTCTCGCTGACATGGCCGCGACGCGACCCGTCCGGTCGCCCGCTAGCGGGTCGTAGCGCGCGCCGGGTTCCCGAGGACCTGCATCCCGGCGTCGACGGCGCGGAATACGACGCTGCCGATTCCGACACGCGCACCCGCTCCGACCGTGACGCGGTCGATGAGTGTCGCGCCCGGGCCGATCCAGACATCGTCGCCGATCTCCGTGCTGCCTGCGAGGACCGCCCCGGCAGCAACGAACACGCGCTCGCCGAGCTGACTCCCGTGCGCGATCATGACGTTGCAGTCGAGGCGCGAATCAGCACCCACGATCGTGTGCCGACGTTGGAATCCACGCCCCACAACGGTCAATGAGCCAACCTCCGCCCGGGGGCCGATCCGTGTCTCGCCATCGTGCACGACCGAGAGCACCCCTCGCGACGTGCGCTTGTGTTCGAAGCCGCTCGTGCCGATCACGGCTCCCGCACGGATTACCGCACCATCGCCGATCCGTGAGGATGCGAGGACGGTCGCGTTCGCCTCTATCGTTGCGCCGGAGCCGATGCGCACTCCGAATGGGGCAACGTGCGCCGAGGGGTGCACCCGTGCATCGGGTGCGATGACCGTGGGTTCGGTCTCGGACGGATTGCGCTCCGCCAGAAAATTGTGCAGCGTATAGAAGTGCCACCGCGGATCGTCGACCACGATGATACTCACTTGATCGCCCACGGCCTCGCCTGTCGCCGCAGCAAGCTCCTGGGACACGAGCAGCACCGAGAGTGACGGGTTCGCCGCGGCTTCGTCGATGAACCGGGCGTCGTCGAGGAAGCTGAGAATCGGGTGACCGCAATCGTTCCCGGCTAAGTCCAGAGCCTTCACCGTGAAGACCGTCGTGATTGTCGTTCCGGTGGCGGACTCGAGGTCTTGCTCATTGATCACGGTTCGATTCTAGATCGAGCTCAGGCGAGGCTCGGTCTCGGCCGGGGCCGAGGCCGAGGCGGGTATTCTGATCACACACCCCGGTGGGCGAATGCGACCGCCGGCGATCCCGACCAACCAGGAGGACGTCCGTGCTCAGCACAACGGATCTGAAGACATTGATCGACACTGCGCTCGGCGACCCGAACGCGAGCGCAAGACCGTCGGAGCGTGACTGGGATTCCCTTGATCAGCTCGAGATCACCACGCACCTCCACGATGAACTGGGTGGTCGGGTGAACGAGATCGACGCACTCAACTCGTTCGAGAACTTCGATCAGCTCGTCGAGATCCTCAGGGCCGAGGGTTTCGTTGAGTAGGCGCTGGGTCTACGGCCCGACCAAGGCGCTCGGCAGTGTCGAGATTGCCGTCCCCGCGATGTTGGAGTCGCACGGGCCGGTGCGGCCGGGGTTCCTGGACAAGACCGGCTTCGAGCGGTTGTTCGCCACGGCTGACGGCGAGACCGCAGTCGATCTCGCCGCCGCCGCCGCCACCGCACTGGATGATGCATGGTGGCGCGACAAGGTCGACGGACTGATCCACGTGTCATCGACGGGCAGCCTCGTCGCCCCCGGCAACGCCCACCTCCTGCACGAACGGCTGAATCTTCCGCGGGACACCTTCCTCCTGGATATCAACGACGCCTGCACCGGTTTCGTGCGTGCGCTGGTCGTTGCCGATTCGCTCATCGAGTCGGGCGTCGTGAGTTCGGTGCTGGTCATCGCTGCTGATACGTACACCAAGCTCTACGACGAATCGGAGCTGAAGGTCTCCCCGCTGTTCTCCGACGGAGCGAGTGCCGTGATCGTCAGTAGGTCGCCGCTGTCCGACGTTCCGGATGGAACCGCCACCAGCGTGTGGGAGATCCTTGCCTCCGCGTTCCTCTCCGAAGGGGACAAGGCCTCCGAGCTTTGCATCACGCATGACCCCAATCGGGTCGCAGGCCACCTGAGCATGAACGGCGGTGCCGTCTTCAACTTCGTGCTACGGAACATCGACACGGTTCTCACCCGCCTCGGGCGCGAGGCGGAGCTCGTCGAAGGCGCCCCGATCGGCTGGTACGTGCACCAGGGTTCGAGGACCGTGGTCAACGCGGCCGAGAAGGCAGTCGGCGCGGAACGAGACAGCCTCTTCCGAGCGGGGGACTACGGCAACGTCGTGCAGAGTTCGTTGCCGTTCCAACTCGCGGACCACCCCTCCGAGCAGGAGATCATCGGCCTGCTCGGCTTCGGCGTGGGGCTTACGATGGCGGGCGTGCTCGTCCGGCAATCGGCGGCCTGATCACTCCGCAGCGAACGCGCCCGGGTGCCGTCTCGTTCTCACGGGGCCTCGAGGAGATCAGGCGATCTGGCCGATGGACCTGACCTCATCGATACGATCTACGAGGTCGAAGAGTGGCGTGTTGAATTCAAGATCTCGACGCGTCGACTCGGCGATCAGGCCGTCCAAGAAGGTTGCGGCACCAGCCCCGGTGTGAACGAACCTGTCCGCATCACTCTCGCTCACTCGACGAATGTCCCCACCGTGGAAGTTCCGCAGCGCGTTGTAGCCGGCGGCCGATGCGCTGTTCAACGCGACGTGTATGGGGTGGAGATCCACGACAGTGATTTCCTCGTTCGCGTGCCGATCACGAAGGAACGCGCCACCGTCCCATCTCGGTTCCCGAGCGAAGAACTCGAGGTCGTCCTCCCATACGTACGGAACACGAGTGAGCGAGCGTCCGTGGTCGAGCGGGAGTTCGGTTGAGGTCACTCCGGAGAGGTCGCGCACGTAGAGACTCGTGTCGAGCAAGATCGGGCTCATGTCGACGACTGTTTGGAGGATCGGTGTGGATTGAACGAGACAGTGGGTCCGCATGGTCCGGGCCTCGGGGACGATCCGCATGCACTCCGTGACAACCGATGCTGCATCCGTACCATGGCTCGACCCGGGCTGAAAGTTCGGGTGAATTCCGAGGTCGACAAGGTCGGAGTGGCTCCTCAGTTCGGTGAGGACTTCCGTCTCATGGGTGATGAACCAGGTGGAGCGGATCCTGCCTTCTACCAGGGTGGCGAGCAGACGACGCATCGCCCAATCTGGAGCCCAGTCGACGTCGATCGTCACAAACACGTCGTGCACGTAGCGCCTCCTTCAGCCGTCCCGCGGGTGGTCTGCGTGTCGGAAGCGAGAGGACCTCGACAGAATAGCCGCACCGAGCTGGGAAATCGAAGCGCGACCCGCAGTACATGGCATCGCATGCGGATACCCGAGGCACCGGTCATCGCCGCATTCCCCTCGCGAGGGTTCTGCCGCATGTGTTCAACCGACCAGGTGACGTCAGTCGAGCTGAGCAAGCTCGACGATACGCGCGGCGATCTCGAGTGACGCGGTCGCGGCCGGCGAAGGCGCATTGAGCACATGGATCTGGTTCGGCGTGCGTTCGATGAGGAAATCATCGACCAACGCGCCGTCGCGTCGGATCGCCTGCGCGCGCACACCGGCCTTGGCCGGGACGAGATCGGCCTTCGTGATCCCTGGTACGAGTTTCGCCAGGCTTTTGGCGAAAAGGCTCTGCGAAAGCGATCGGCGCACTTCGCCGAAGCCCACGCCGACGTTGTTCGAGGCCATTCGCAGGAACCCTGGGAAGGCGAGATCTCCCAGTGCCTCACTGGGTCGGATGTCGCGCCAGCTGTAGCCTTCACGTGCGAGAGCGGTGACGGCATTCGGACCAGCGTGCACCGAGCCGTCCATCATTCGCGTGAGGTGCACACCGAGGAACGGAAGTTCGGGATCGGGGACCGGATAGATGAGCCCTCGCACGAGATGCCGGCGTTCGGGCACGAGTTCGTGGTACTCCCCGCGGAATGGAATGATCCTTGCGCTGGGGGCGAGTCCGGCCATTCGAGCGATCTTGTCGCTGTGGAGTCCCGCGCAATTGACGAGGAGGTCACCACTGAACTCCTCATCGGCGGTCGACACGATGACTCGGTCGGCGCGCGATGCGATTCCGACCACAGCAGTGCTCAGGCGCAAGTCGCCTCCGCGTGACGCGACCATCTCGGCGAGGCGTCGGCTCACCGCACCATAGTCGATGATTCCGGTCGACTCGATACGAAGCGCGGCCACCGCTGCGACGTGCGGTTCGTACGAGCGGGCGCCTTCGGCATCCAGGAGACGGAACGGGACGTTGTTCGCTTCGGAGCGGCGACGCAGCTCAGCGAGGGCCGGGAGCTCTTTGTCCGTCGTCGCGACGATGAGCTTTCCTGTGAGTTCCCATGGGATCCCCTGCTCTGTCGCGAACTTCTTCATCGAGCGGTTGCCCGCAGTGCACAGTTCGGCCTTCAGCGAGCCCGGGCGGTAGTACGGGCCGGCGTGGATCACACCGGAATTGCGACCGGTCTGGTGCATCGCCCAGCCGGCCTCCTTCTCGAGCACCGTGACTCGGTGGCCTTGCCGGCTGGCCCGCTCGGCGACTGCGAGTCCGACGATTCCGCCGCCGACGATGATGACGTGCTTTGGCATGGGTTCCTTCCGGAAGAGGTCGCGCCGGCGGCGCCGATGGCCTCGGCTACTATAGATGAGGCCTCGCCGCCCATGGTCGTGCGCCGATGAAAGTGAGGGTAGAGCTTGTCAGAATCGATCGCACTCGGCCAGCCAACGGTCGGCGATGAAGAGCTCGATGCCATTCGTGCCGTATTCGAATCTGGATGGTTGTCCGGCGCAGGCCCTACTTGTCAGGCACTCGAGTCTCGGTTCGCATCGGAGGTGGCTGGCACGGCGCATGCGCTTGCCACGAGCAATTGCGGCTCAGCTCTGCACCTCGGCCTGAAGGTGCTCGGCGCGGGGCCCGGCGACGAGGTGATCGTTGGCGATTACACGTTCCCAGCGACGGGCCACTCGGTCGCCTGGACCGGCGCCACACCGGTATTCGCCGACATCCGGGCCGACATCTGGAGCGCGGATCCAGCGGCTGTCGAAGCGGCGATCACTCCGCGAACAGTGGGCATTCTCGCGGTCGACGTGTTCGGCCAGCCGGCGGACTTCGATGAGCTTCGGCAGATCGCCGACCGGCACGGGCTCTGGCTCATGGAGGACGCGGCGTGCTCGGCCGGAGCGACCTACAAGGGACGGCCCGCAGGGAGCCTCGCCGACGTGGCCACGTTCAGCTTTCATGGTCGCAAGGGGATCACCGCCGGCGAAGGCGGGGCGCTCACCACAGACGACGCCGGACTGGCAGCTCACGCGAGGAAGTTGCACACCTACGGGATCGCCCCCGCGATCTCGCGCGAAGGCGTGACCGATCTGCCGATTCCCGAGTTCGACGAACTCGGCTACAACTATCGCCTCTCCGATGTCGCTGCTGGCATCATGCTTGCTCAGCTCGATCGGCTTCCGACGCTGCTCGCCAATCGTCGTCGTGCCGCAGGCTGGTACGCGGAGCTCCTTGCTGATGTCGACCAGGTCGGCGCCCCCGTCGCGTTGGATGATCGCGAGCACCCATGGCAGTCGTATGTCGTCACGCTCGACGCCGAGCTCGATCGGGGCGCCGTCGCGACGTACCTCCGGCAGCACGGCATCCAGTGCAATTTCGGCACGTATGCATCGCACTTGCAGCCGATCTACGGGTTCTCGGGCAGCCTCCCCGTTTCGGCGGACCTCTTTCGCCGGCACCTCGCCATCCCGATGCATGCGAACCTGACCCAGCCCGAAGTCGAGCGAGTCGTCGCAACGCTCAAGGATGCCATCGCGGTCTCACGCTGAACTCGCGAGCGGCCAGAACATGATCGAAAAGAAAGCAAAGGGAACATCCGTGACTGAAAAGAACGTGCTCGTCGTCGGCGGTGCAGGATTCATCGGCCTCCATGTCGTTGATCTGCTGCTCGACGAGGGGTGGAACGTCCGCATCTTCGACAACATGGTCCGAGGCGACCGCGACCGCGCGAGCGAGCTCGCCAAGACCGGCCGCGTTGACGTCGTCGACCAGGACACCCGCAATGGGGCGGCCGTGTACGCCGCGATGAAGGGGCACGACTACGTCATCCATCTCGCCGCGGACTCGATCAACAAGAGTGTGGCCGACCCGTATTCGTCGATCGACATCAACATGGTGGGCTCGCACAATGTGTTCGCGGCAGCCGCTGACCTCGGCGTGAAGCGCATCGTGGCGGCATCGAGCGCGTCGGTGTACGGCGACCCCGAGAAGCTGCCGATGCACGAGGACGACAAGCTGAACCCGCTCACGCCGTACTGCATCGGCAAGCGCACGAACGAAGACCTCCTCGGCTACTACGGGCGCAGCAAGGACCTCTCCTGGATCGCCCTTCGCTTCTTCAACGTGTATGGCGAAGGACAGAAGACGACGGCCTACTACACGTCGGTCATCAACCACTTCGTGAACCGCCTCAAGAACGGCGATGCGCCCGTCATCGACGGCGAGGGCAAGCAGTCGATGGACTTCATCCATGTCAAGGACATCGCGCGTGCGGTCGTGCTCTCGCTGACCGCCGAAGAGTCGAAGATGCCGATCAACGTCGGCACGGGTATCGACACCACGGTGGCGGAACTCGCGAAGATCCTCATCGACGCGGTGGGGGTCGATGTCGAGCCCCAGTTCAACGCCCGACCCGTGCTCGTGACCCGCCGCGCCGCAGACGTCGACCGCGCGCGAACCGTGCTCGGCTTCGAGGCGAGCATTCCGGTCCGGCAGGGCATGACCGCGCTCGTTCAGAACTCCTGATCATGCCGAGCGGGCTCCCCGAGAATCCATACAACGCCAACGCGTGGATCATCGGCGAGCCCGTCATCGGCGACGGCACTTGGATCGGGGCGTTCACGCTCATCGACGGATCGGGAGGCCTCACGATCGGCGCGGGCTGCGACATCTCCTCCGGGGTGCACATCTACACCCACTCGAGCGCGATGCGCTGCGTCAGCGGTCGTCGGTACCCGACCGTCGACCGCGAGCCCGTGACGATCGGCGACCGCGTCTTCATCGGGGCGAATGCCGTGATCAACATGGGCGTCACGATCGGCGATGAGTCGATCATCGGAGCCGGAGCGGTCGTCACCAGGGACGTGCCTGCTCGCAGTGTCGCCGTGGGCGTACCCGCGCGTGTCGTCGGCCGGGTCGACCTGAGCGACCCGGCCGCGCCGACGACTTCGCCGCTCTAACGGATCTCGTTCAGGATTTCTTCGCCGAAGGTCCGCGTCTCACTGGACTGGCGCTTGAGTGCCTCGACGATGCGGTGGGCGGGCAGCAACGATCGTCGCTCTTCGTCAGCGTCGACTCTGCCGTCGATGAGGGCGACGAAATGCTCGAGCTGCGCCGCGAGCGGCTCCTGCGCGGTGATGAGCTCGGGAATCTCGATGACGGTCTGCTGACGGTAGCCACGACCTTCGGCGTCGGCCGGCTGGTCTGAGACATGTCGATACACCGTCACATCGCGGCGAAGCAGGTCGATCTCGATCAGCTTGTCGAGATCGTGAACGCTCATGTTGCGAATCTTCCGCTGTCCCACGCGGCTCGCTGAGATGTGGGCGACACGCCCTCCTTCGAAGCTCAGGACCGCCTCGGCGACGTCTTCCGCATTCGGAGCGGACAATGGATGGAATTGCCCGAGCGCACCTGAAATGCTCGACGGCTCCCCGCCGAGCATGCGGCTTGCCAGGTCGACATCGTGGACGAGGAGGTCCCAGCCCACTCCCGTGCGGATGCGGGGCGCGTACGGCGAGTGCCGCGTCGCGGTGATGAACTTCGGGTCGTCGACGAGGGCCTGAGCCGTGATGACGGCCGGGTTGAAGCGCTCGAGAAGACCACACATCATCGGCACGCCACGCGTTTCGGACAGCTCGACGACGGCGAGCGTCTTTTCGAGGCTGTCGGCGACGGGCTTCTCGATGAGCATCGGCTTGCCTGCCTCCAGCACGATCCTGGCCAGGTCGAAATGCGACTCCGTGGACGCCGCGATGACGACGGCGTCGATGTCGCGCAGATCACCCATCTCAGGCGACCACGTGGCTCCGAATCGGTCTGCGAGCGCCCGGCCGGCGTCCTCCCGGCCATCGACGACGGTGGCAAGGCTCGCCGCGTTCGACTGGGCGATGACCCGTGCGTGCAGGGAACCCATCGTGCCGGCGCCGACGAGGAGAATTCGGGGTTGCGTCATGGTCGCACTCACCTGCCACTGACAATCGACGCCACTGCATCGATGATTCGATCGAGATCTTCGCGCCGCAGGTGCGGGTGCACCGGAAGAGAGACGACTTCGCGCACAACGCGCTCGGCAACAGGGTACCGCTCGATGATAACGTCAGGACGACTGCGGTAGGGCTCGTAGTCGAACACGAGCTTCGGGTAGTAGACCCCCGCAGAGACCCCGCGTTCCACGAGCTTCGCGACGAACTCGTCGCGGGCGATCCCCGCTTCGGGGGTGACACGAACGGTGTACTGGTGCCAGACGTGTCGACGGCCGTCGAGCTGGGTGGGAACGACGATTCCGTTCACCTCGGCAAGCCCATCGCTGAGGTAGGTGGCATTCCGCTGCCGCGCCTCGACCACGGCGTCATAGCCGTCGAGTTGCGGGAGGCCGACCGCTGCCTGCAGATCGGTGAGCCGCCAGTTGTGTCCCGGCAATTCGTACTGGTAACGCGCCCGCATGCCTTGATTGCGGAGGACCCGCAACCGATCGGCGAGGACGTCGTCGTCGGTGGTGATCATGCCACCTTCGCCCGTGGTGATGTTCTTCGTCGCATAGAACGAGAAGGAACCCAGTCCGAAGCTCCCGGCGTGTCTGCCGCCGATGGTGGAGCCATGCGACTGCGCGGAGTCCTCGACGATCGCGAGCCCACGGCCCGCTGCCAGGGCGCTGATCTCCGACATGTCGGCGATCTGGCCGTAGAGGTGCACCGGCATGAGGACCTTGGTGTTGGGTGAGATCGCGCTCGACAACGAGGAAGCGGTGACATTGAAGTCGACTTCGGAGATGTCGGCGAAACGGGCCGTCGCGCCGGACTCGAGGATCGCGTTGAGTGTCGCGACGAACGTGAACGGGCTCGTCACGACCTCGTCGCCGGGCTGGAGGTCGAGGGCCGCGAGCGATGCCACCAACGACGTCGTGCCGTTGTTCACGGCGATCGCGTGCTTCACGCCGACCATCGCCGCGAAACGCTCCTCGAACTGTCTGACGAGGGGCCCCTGCGCGATGTTCCCGGAACGAAGGACCTCCAGAACGAGTCGTTCAGCGTCTTCACCGAATTCGACGACGGTAATCGGTATCATGAAACCTGCTTCAGTCACGGGCGCCGGAGAGACGACGCTCACGACCATCCATACTAAAGCGAACGGGCACTCTTGCCCGACACGACCCGTAGCGTCGCGAGGTCGTCGCAGTAACGCAGAGAGTTCATGAAGAGAATCAAGGCGATCGCACCGCGCGCGCTCAACGTGCTCAGGTATGTCCTCGTCGCAGTCGTCGTCGGCTTCGCGGTGTACTACCTCGTCGTTCAATGGCCCGCCATCGAAGCGGCACTCGTCCTGATCTCCTGGCAGTCGGCAGCGCTCTCGTTCCTGCTCGTGCTCGTCGGGCTCGGTTTCGGAACGCTCAGCTGGGTCGCCGTGCTCAACGGTCTCGGTCCACGAGTGCCCGTCCTCCGTGCAGCCCAGGTGCTTCTCGTCGGCCAGCTCGGCAAGTACGTGCCCGGCTCGGTGTGGTCGTACGTCATGCAGATGGAGCTCGGACGACAGTACGGAATCCTTCGGCCCCGCGTGCTGGTGACGGCGCTCTATGCGGCAGGTATCGGAGTCGTCTCGTCACTGCTGATCGGAGCGCTCGCGCTCCCGGTCGTCGTACAGGGGCATACCGAGCTCCTCTGGCTGTTCCTGCTGCTGCCGATCGGCCTCGCATGCCTGCACCCGCGGGTGATGACGTTCCTCGCCTCCTTCGTACTGAAACTCTTCCGCCGGCCACCGCTCGAGCATGAGGTGACCTTCGTCGTCGTCGGCAAGGCGGTCGGTTGGTCGCTGCTCTCATACGTCGCTTACGGGCTGCACCTCTGGTTGCTCGTGAATTCGCTCGTCGACCCCGATATCGGTACGCTCGTGCTCCTCACCGGCGCGGTGTCGCTCGGGTTCACGGTCGGGCTCATCGCCTTCATCTTCCCTTCGGGTCTCGGTGTGCGCGAGGCGATCCTCATCGGTGCGATGACGTTGCTGCTCACGGTCCCGCAAGCCACCGCCGTCGGCCTCATCTCACGCGCCATGTTCACTGCGGCTGACCTGCTCGCGGCGGGCATCGCCATCCTCTTCGTGTTCATCTGGCGCCGCCGTCTCGCGAGCGAAACGGTCGCGTACCTCCGTGAGGAAGTCCACTACGAGCACTCGCTCGATCCCGCCGGTGCCAAGCCGATGGCAGCCAGGGACGACGAGCATGAATGACATTCATCCCACCGTGGTGATCTCCGGTGAAGTCGTTCTCGGTGTCGGAAACACGATCGGCCCGCACGTCGTCATCTACGGGCCCGCAACGATCGGCGATCGCAACTGGATCGGCACCGGCGTGGTGATCGGTGCACCGCCCGAGGTGCGTTCATTCGAGCATCCTCGTGGCGAGGAGACGCCGACCAGCGGTGCGGGAGTGCGCATCGGCGATCGCAATGTGATCCGTGAGTATGCCCAGATCCACCAGGGCTGGAAGACTGCGACCGTCGTCGGCGACGACGCCTTCATCATGAACCAGGTCTACGTGGCACATGACTGCCAGCTCGGCGACGAGGTGACGTTGGCTTCGAGCGTGCTCCTCGCCGGACATGTGCGTGTCTCGAGCGGGGTGAATCTCGGACTCGGCACCACCGTTCACCAGTTCCGTTACATCGGCCGCGGAGCGATGGTCGGCATGGGCTCGGTCGTGACTCGCGACATCCCTCCGTTCGCGAAGGCGTACGGGAGCCCGGCTCGCGTCGCGTCGGCGAACACGGTGGGATTGCGCCGCCTCGGCGCTGCCGAGGAGCTCATCAACCGCCTCGAGACGTTCTACGAGTCGGGCAACGCCGATGCCGAGCTGTCGAGCTTCGTCCATTCGCCCGTGCTCGACGATGCCGTCGCAGAGTGGCAAGCTCGAGCCGACACACGGCGATGACGGACACTGGCGCCTCGCCACGGGTTTCCGTCGCGCTCTGCACGCACAACGGTGATCGTTACCTCGCCGAGCAGATGCGCAGCATCTTCGCGCAGTCCGTCGCGCCGCAGGAGATCATCGTCTCGGACGACGCATCGAGTGATTCGACCGTCGCGCTCGTCGAGCAATTGCGGTCCGAGGCTGCGCCCATCGAGGTTCGCCTGCTCCGCAATTCGGCGCCGCTGGGGGTGACCGCGAATTTCGAGCGCGCCATCGCCGCGGCATCCGGTGACTTCGTCGCATTGTGCGACCAGGACGACGTCTGGCATCCGCAGAAGCTCGAACGGATGCTTCGCACGTTCGCTTCCAGCCCGGGATTGCTGCTCGTGCACACCGATGCTCGGATCGTCGACGAGGGCGGCCGACCCAGCGGAGCGTCGCTCTTCGAAACGCTCCGCGTGAGCGCCACTGAACGCGCGCGTGTGCACGCGGGCGACGCGATCAGCGTGCTCCTGCGTCGGAACATCGTCACCGGCGCGACGACGGTCCTGCGCAGGGAGCTGGCCACCCGGGCGATGCCCTTCCCGGGCGCGTGGGTGCACGACGAGTGGCTCGCGATCGTCGCCGCCGCGACCGGCAGGATCGACCTCCTCGAGGAGCTGCTCATCGACTACCGCCAGCATGGGGGGAATCAGATCGGCGCATCGACGCTCACCGGACGCGGGCGCATCGGCCGCCTGAGCGCTCCGCGGACCGAACGGAATGCACGACTCCTGGCTCGCGCGGTGGCGCTGGCAGAGCGGATGACGCAACTCGAACCCGCCCCGACTGAAGCGGCGATTCGGGGCGCCGAAGACGTGCTCGCGCACGAGCGGGCGCGAAGTGCGTTGCCGTCGAGCCGTGTTCGTCGCATCGCGCCCGTCGTGCGTGAATGGCGCACCGGACGATACTCGACGTGCGGACTCGGCCTGCAAGACGTCGTGCGTGACCTGGTGCAACCGGCGCGATGAACATGGAAGAACCACCGGCGGACCACACGGTCGAAGCGCCCCAGCCGAGGGCCGGGCGTACCGGATTGCTGCTCGTGCTGGCGGCAACGGCGATCGCAGGGATCAGCGGATACGCCATCACCTGGCTGGTTCCGCGAGTGGTCGGATTCGGGGACTACGCGGGTTTCGCAGTCTTCTGGTCGCTGCTCTTCCTCATCGCCAGCGCCCTCTCCGGCATACAGCAGGAGATCACGAGAGCGACTGAACGAGGCGTGCGCGACGCGAGCGGGGCGCCTCGGTCACGAGCTCGGACTGCCGTCTTCGCCCTGGGCGCCGTCGTCGTCGTCGTCGTCGTCGTCGCGTCCACGTCGGCATTGTGGGGGCGGGCGTTCCCCGAGGCATCCGATGCCCTCATCTGGCCGCTCCTGGTCGGCGCTGCGGCGAGCGTGTTCGTCGCAGCGTTGACGGGGACGCTCTACGGAGTGCATCGGTGGAAGGCGATCTTCTGGATCGTCGTCGTCGAGGCAGCGGTACGACTCGCGGCGATCGGCGTCGCGCTGGCGTTCGATGCCGACATCGCCGTGCTCGCGTGGGCCGTGGTGCTGCCGTTCCCGCTCGCATTCGTCACCGTCTGGCTCGCATCGCGGCGAGCGCTCGTCGGAACATCGCTCGACGTCGGCTATCGGCAGCTGACCTGGAACGTCGCTCGGACCATCGTCGCCGCCGCCTCGATGGGCTTGATGGTCAGCGGGTTCCCGTTCGTCTTGGCCTTGACCGCCGGTGCCGAGTCCGCCGAGACGCTGGGTCTCGTCGTGATCGCGACGACGCTCGTGCGGGCGCCGCTCATCGTCACGGCGATGGCGCTGCAGAGCTACCTGATCGTGTTCTTCCGCGAGCGGCGTTCCGCAATCCTTGGGTCGTTCTTGGCCATCGAGGGCGGGGTCGTCGCCGTCGGTGGACTTCTCGGTGTCGTCGGCTGGCTCGCCGGGCCCGCCGTCTTCGGGCTGCTCTTCCCGGGCCAGCCGGTCCCCGATGGCTGGTTCATCGCCGCACTCGTGTTCTCGTCCGCGCTCCTCGCCGGACTCTGCGTCAGTGCGCCGGCGGTCCTCGCGCGATCCGACCATGCGGCCTACACGACCGGATGGCTCCTGGCTGCCTTGGTCACGATCGTCCTGCTCATGCTGCCGATCGGGTTCCTTGAACGCACGACCCTCGCGCTCCTCCTCGGCCCGGTCGCGGGGTTGTCGGTACACGCGACGTCGATCGTCGCGGCCGCCCGAAATGTCCCCGGGGACGGGTCGGCCGCTCCGGTGGGACTCCCGAGAATCTGACGACGATTGTCGGGCTATCCTCGATGAGGCGGCCCGTCGACGGTGGGCGGCGCGGGAAGGCGGTTGCTAGGCGTGATCGGTTCCGAAACGACCCCGCGCGCATCCTCGCGAGCCGGTGCACGTCGGGTGGAGTGGATCACCCGCTATCGCGCGTTCATCCGGCCGAGGAACGACGGCATGCCCTCCACCAGGGTGCTGCTCGCGTTTCCAGCGCTGCTGCTGGTCGTCGGCGTGATCCTGGTCGCCCTCGGCATCAACGGGTCCTCCTCAGGGGAGATGCGGGAGTACGTCGAGACGGGTGCCGATCCCGCGCTCATCCTCGGAGAACCGCAGTTCACCCGGTCCGATGAGTGGAACGTCCAGACGGTCTGGGCGATCGCGCAGGTCGAGCAGGGGCTTCCGCTCGAGAACCAGACCTTCCCCGGCGGCATGGACTCGACCGTGCCGCAGGACCTGCCGCGCGCTGATTGGTCGGTTGCGTTCCGACCGCACCTGCTCGGCTTCCTCGTCTTCGACGTCGATCATGCGATCGCGTTCAAATGGTGGTTGCCCGGCCTGGCGCTCGCGGCGGCGGCGTATGCCTTCCTGGTGACGGTGATGCCCCGGCGCCCAGGCGTTGCGGCGATGCTCTCGGTCGGCTTCTTCTTCAGCCCGCTCATCCAATGGTGGTATCTCGCGACGACACTCTGGCCGGCCGCTTGGGCGCTCGCGACGATGGCCGCCCTCAACTTCGCATTGCGATCGTCATCGAAGGTGTCTCGATGGATCTGGGCTGCGGTGATCGCCTACCTCACGGTGGTCATGGCGATGGGCATCTACGTCCCCTTCATCGTGCCGTCGGTGCTCGTGGTGCTGTTCTTCGCGTTCGGCGCCGTCGTCGGTCGGCTGCGTGTGGGCATGCCGTTCGCGCAGGTCGTGGCGCGGCTCGTGCCGATCGTCGTCGGCGGGGTCGTGGGATCGGCGATCACCGTCTTCTGGCTGGTCACGAAGCTGCCGACGGTCGAGGCGTTCCTCGGAACCGCGTATCCGGGCGCGCGAAGCACGCCGACGGGCGGCAGCGACCTGCTGAGCTTCGCGTCGGCGGTCGGATCGTCGTTCACTCAAGCGCTCAACGCGCAGCGGCCCGGGCTGCTGGGAGCGAATTCCTCCGAGGCATCCACCTTCTTCTATGCCGGGATCTACCTGTTGCCGGTCATCGTCCTGGATCATCGCTCGGCAGGCCCGGGCACGCGGGCGGTTGCCGTGGGAGCTGATCGGGCTGACGACGGTGGTGTTCGTGCTGCTCGCCTATCTCTACATCCCCGGCTGGGATGCCATCTCGAAGCTGCTCCTCCTCGATCTCACCATCGCGGCCCGCGTGCGGCTCGGGCTCGGACTGGCGTCCCTCGCCATGCTGGCGTACGTCATCCGCTATCTCGACCAGCACCGCGTCAGGGCGGGCCTGTTGCTCAGCGTTATTCCCGCTGGTCTGTTCCTGCTCTCGCAGGTCGCGATCGCGGTCGTCGCATACCGGGCGATCCCCGCGATGCTCGAGCCGGTCCCGTTGTGGTGGCTCTGGGCTCTGCTCTCGGCCTTCGTCATCTTCGCGGTATCGCGCCGCATGATGAGGAGCGCGGCAGTGGCATTCCTGATCATCACGGTGGCCGGTTCGGGACTGACGAACCCGGTCTACGTCGGTGTCTACGACCTTCGGGAGACCGAGCCTTCGAAGGAGATCCAGCGCATCGACGAGGCAACCGAGGGCACCTGGGTGGGAGTCGGGTCGCGGGTGCCCACCGCGATGCTCCTCGAGTCGGGTGTCGAGGCGTTCAACGGTTTCCAGGGCGCGCCGTCAGATGAGATGTGGTCGCTCATCGACCCGGCGTCGCAGTACGAATACCAGTGGAACCGGCTCGCGGGCGTGAACTGGACTCCCGGCGATGGAGAGCCGATCGTCAGCAACCCCGTCGGCGATCAGATCGAGGTCACATTCGACGCGTGCTCCGAGTTCGCGCAGGAGCATGTGCAGTTCGTGCTCTCCGATGCCGAGGGGCTCGACCCGACCTGCCTCAGTGAGGTTGACCGTTTCGAGCTGCCAGACGAGTCCACGCTCACGATCTTCGAGGTCGTCGCACCGTAGCATCGTGCAGCCGCCGGCTACAGCTGGATGCTTCTGCCGAGAGCGTGTCGCAGGAGCACGCGCGTCGAACCGGGCGCGCCCGAGCCGGCCGCTGCGGGGAGCCGTGTGAGCGCGTTGATGCGCGACGAGACGTGGAGGCGCGCGGCACGCTCTGCGCGCGACCAGCCCCGTGACCGGAACTCCGCCGCGAGCGAACGGAAGAAGCGTTGTTCCTCGACGAAGCGGCTCCCGTCGGTCGCCCGCCAGGACGAGACGCTCCCGGAGTGGCGTCGGTACTCGAAGACGACCTCATCGTCGATGACGAGGCTGCCGCCGTTGAAGGCGAGGTCGAGCGCAAGTGCGAGATCCTGAACGACCCGGTAGTGGGGTCTGAAGCCGACAGCTTGAGCATCGGCACGTCGCCAAGCGATGGCGGGGAAGTTCATCCAGTTGCCTCGGGTGAGGCTGAGTGCGAGCTCTTGGCCGCTGAGCTCGGCCGTTCCGCTGAAGCGCGGGCGGTACATGGCCTTCATGCGGTCGACGAGCGGACGCGCCGTGCTGCCGTCCTCGTCGATGACCCGCGTTCCGGGGTGCAGGAACGCCGCAGCGGGGTGGGTCGCCGCGAGTGTCCGAACTCGCTCGACATACCGGGGGAGCATGATGTCGTCGCATCCGAAGATCACCAGCCAATCGTTCCTGGCGGCCTCGAGGGCGGCTTGGAAGTTGACGTTGATTCCCACGTTCCGATCATTTCGGCGGTACTCGATGCGTGCATCACCGAGGCGCTGCAGCCATTGCCCGGGTCTCTCATCAGGGTAGTGATCATCGATGACCAGCAACCGCCAGTCGGGGTCCGTTTGCGCGAGCACGCTCTCGACGGCGGCGCGGAAGTGATCGGGACGCCCGTAGAACGGCATCATGATGTCCAAGGTCACGCGCGAAACTCCTGTGCTGATCCGTCATCGCCGCTGTCGCGTCGCACACCATTCTGACATCGCGGGAGCAACCTCCGGACCCGGGCGGTTTCGCCGCCGCACTCGATTAGGATGGTGCGGACCTCTCCCGCCTGCCGTAGGAACGAATGACAATCGCGCCCGAAATAGAACTCTCTATCGTGATGCCCTGCCTCAATGAGGCCGAGACGCTTGCCGTCTGCATCGACAAGGCGCAGGGCTACCTGCACCGCTCCGGCGTCATCGGCGAAGTGATCATCGCCGACAACGGCTCGACCGACGGCTCCCTGGAGATCGCGCTCGATCACGGCGCGCGCGTCGTCAATGTGGAGCAGAAGGGCTACGGGAACGCCCTGATGGGCGGCATCACCGCCGCCCGCGGCACCTACGTGATCATGGGCGACGCCGACGACAGCTACGACTTCAGCAAGCTCGACCCCTTCGTCGAGCGACTCCGCGCGGGTGACGAGCTGGTCATGGGCAATCGATTCAGGGGCGGCATCGCCCCGGGGGCGATGCCGCCCCTTCACAAGTACCTCGGCAACCCCGTGCTCTCGACGGTCGGTCGCCTCCTGTTCCGGTCCGAGATCCGC
Source organism: Agromyces ramosus (assembly GCF_030817175.1). Lineage (NCBI taxonomy): Bacteria > Bacillati > Actinomycetota > Actinomycetes > Micrococcales > Microbacteriaceae > Agromyces > Agromyces ramosus. The sequence goes on from NZ_JAUSYY010000001.1 coordinate 3,206,949, forward strand.
GACTTCCATTGCGGTCTGCGCGGCTTCAACCGTGAGTCGATCCTCGGGCTCGGGCTCATCACCACCGGTATGGAGTTCGCCAGCGAGGTGGTCGTGAAGTCGACGCTCGGCAACCTGAAGATCAGCGAGGTGCCGACAACGCTCGACAAGGACGGCCGCAGCCGCCCCCCGCACCTTCGGAGCTGGCGCGACGGGTGGCGCCATCTGCGGTTCCTCCTCCTCTTTAGCCCCCGCTGGCTCTTCCTCATCCCGGGCCTCGTCGCATTCATCGTGGGCCTCATCGGCACGATCGCGCTGGCCTTCGGCCCGATGGTGCTGGGCTCGGTCGGATTCGATGTCTCGAGCCAGGTCTACCTGGCTGCGCTCACAGTGATCGGGTGGCAGGCGGTGCTCTTCGCCCTGCTCACGAAGCTCTATGCACGACATGAGGGGTTCTATCTGCCGCGGAGTCGGGCGTTCGAGCGATTCGCCGAACGAGCGACGCTCGAGAACGGCGCGCTGATCGGCGTCGGCCTCTGCCTCGTTGGGATCGTGGTCGGCGTGGTGCAACTGGTGGCGTGGGGCAGCACGGGCTTCGGACCCCAGGATCCGGTCGCCACGATGCGGCTGGCGGTGCCCGCGGCGCTCGCACTGATGCTGGGCGCCCAGACGTTGATGTCGAGCCTCTTCCTTGGAATCCTGTCGATCGACGTTCGTCGCGTCTGACCCCTGAGCTGCGCGAGTTGCTTCGCGATGCCGTCAGCCGAGGACTTCGTGCGTCGGCGCCGGAGGTCGACCCGCCGCCAGTGCATCCCGCCAGCTCATGTCGCGAGCGGCCTTGACCGCGCACACCACGAGCAGCATCCAGCCGCCCTCGACCAGCACGAAGCTCTCGGCGAACGAGGTCACCGCGATCACCACGAGCATGAGGGCCGGCCACACGTAGACGACGCTGCGGCGCGTGGAGGCGAGCAGCCAGGCCCTTACGAGGGCGACTCCGACGAGGGCGATGAATGCGAGGGCACCGATCACCCCGATCTGGAAGTACACGTCGACCCAGGCGCTGAGTGCCGAGCCTGTGCGGTCGGCCGGTGGCGAGCTCGATCCACGTATAGGGGGCGGTGTCGGGCCAGAACCCGACCCAGCCCCAGCCCTGCAGCGGGTTGAGGTTGAGGTAGCGCGACAGCTCCCGCCAGACGCCCAGTCGCACGTCGAACTCACCGCGCGCGTCGATGAGCTCGATGATGCGGATGCGGAAGATCCAGCCGAGCACGAGTGCGACGACGCCGGTGGCGAGCAGTCCGATCTGCCAGCGCCAGCGGGCGGCGGGCGCGGCTCGGCGGAGTGCGTACAGCGCGGCGAGGGCGATGAGCGCGGCAGCGAGCGCAGCCCATGTGGTGGGCGAACCCGAGAGCACCAGCGAGATCGCGGCGAGTGAGACCGACAGGATCGCCCGCCCACGCTGCACGATGTGGGTGCGCCACTCGACGATGAACGTGAGGAGCGCGATGAGTGCGACGAAGCCGAGCATGTTCCGCGAGCCGAAGACGCCCTGGATCGGCCCGAACAGGGCGACGTTCCCCTGGATGCCGAGCACCTTGATCGGGACGTCGAGCAGGATGCCCGCGACCACCTCGAGGGCGAGCGAGACACCGAGGAGCACACGCATGACGTCGCCGAACGCCCGCACGATCTGGATCGTGTCGCGCATCAGCGCGATGTAGACGCCGATGAAGGCGAACGCGACGAGGTAGGCGACCCGTCCGGCCGAGGCGGCCGTGGTGTTGCTCCAGAGCACCGACGCCACGCACCAGCCGACGAACACGAGGATGGTGAGCGGGAGGATCCCGTACCACTCCACAGCCCGCCACCGGGCGACGAACGACGCGACGCAGAGCGCGATCAGGCCCGCGAGCGCGGCGAGCAGACCCGGCCATCCGATGAGCGCACGCACCGCATGGGTCGAGAATGCGAGGCCGACGGCGACGAGCGTGAGCGCCTGGGCAAACCGGGCGGACTCGACGAAGCCGCGGCTCGCGGCGAGCGCCTTGCCGAGGACTCCGCCTCGCCCGGCGTCGGCGGGTGGGGTCATCGGGCCCGCCCGGTGCGCATCTGCAGGGTCATCGGTCGTTCCCGGGCGGACGCAGCCGCGATGCCGGGACTGGCGCGGGTTCGGCGGGCACGGGCTCGGGTTCCCACTGGCGTCGCTTCGTCGACCAGGCGATGGCGATGAGCAGGACCCACCCGCCCTCGACGAGGATGCGGCTCTCGGCGAGGCTCTGGCCGATCAGGGCGACGAGCACGAGCAGCGGCACGAGCGACGCGGCCGAGTAGGGGAGCGGGCGCCCCGTGGCATCCTTCGGCCGATCGACCGCGAGGAACCACGACCTCCAGAGGGCGCCGATGACGATCGATGCGAACGCGATGACGCCGAGCGCGCCGAGTTGCATCCACACGTCGAGCCAGGCGTTGTGGGCCTGAAGGTACTGAACGCCCTTGCGCACCGCGAGCCCGTCGAACGGTTGCACCCACGGAACCCAGTATCCGACCCAGCCCCAACCGAACCACGGCCGCTCGACGGCGAGGCCGATGACCGCGTTCCAGATGTCGAACCGCCCCGTGAGGTCTTCGCTCTTGCCGAATGCGTCGAGCAGCGCGTTCCAGAAGGCGAGGAGCAGGGTCAGGGATGCCGCGAGCACGGCGGCGGCCGCCCAGTACACGCCGCGTCGGCGCTCGGCTCCGACTCGCCGCGCCCAGGCCACGAACCCGAGGGCGACGAGCACGATCGCCGCGACGAGGATGGCCGTCGCCGACCGCGTGAGCACGAACACGAGGCCGGATACGACGAGCCATCCGATGCCCTGGGCCCGGCGCACACTGCCGGCGGCCAGCATCGTTCCGAAGACGATGAGTCCGAGCAGGGCCCCCATGGCGAGCAGGTTGCGGCTCGCGACGATGCCCTCGATCGGGCCGCCCTCGAAGAGCAGGCCGCGGGACCAGTAGAAGGCCATCGGCAGCTTTTCGCCCGTGACCTCGAAGTCGGGGAAGTTCGGCAGCAGCGGCCCCTGCACGAAGATCGCGACCCACAGCTCGAACGCGAGCGAGAGGCCGAGGATCCACTTGATGGCCGCACCGAGGGCGCGCACGAACCGCGTCCAGGTCAGGCAGAGCACGAGAGCGACGGCGAGGAGGCTTGCCGCGACGGTCAGGGTGACGCCGAGCGCCGAGGCGGCCGGGTAGAACGACCACGCGATCGACAGCGTGGCGATCGCGAGGAACGCGATGGTGGACTTCGGCGTGCGACGCCACGACCATCTCGGCTTCTCGGCGACGATGAGCGCGATCGCCCCGACGACCACCACGAGCACCACTGCGCCGAAGCCCCACCAGCCGAGGAGGTTGCGCCAGAACTGGCCCGCGAGGGCGGTGAACAGCGCGAACGTCGCATACGCGCCGATGAGGGAGCGGCGGCGTCCGGTGGTCATGCGGTCAAGGCTATCGCGCGGGATCTCGCGTTCGGCTTCGGATGCTGCGGCGACGTGCTCGGCCGCGGCATCCATCGTGCTCGCGGCTCAGACGAATGCAGCCTTGCCGGTGATCTTGCGGCCGACGATGAGCGTGTTCATCTCGCGCGTGCCCTCGTAGGAGTACAGCGCCTCGGCATCGGCGAAGAAGCGGGCGACATCGTACTCGAGCACGATGCCGTTGCCGCCGACCGCCTCGCGCGCCCAGGCGACGGTCTCGCGCATGCGCGAGGTCGTGTACGCCTTCGCGAGCGCCGAGTGCTCGTCGCGCTGCTCGCCGCGGTCGAGCATCTCGGAGACGCGCACGACCATGCCGAGCGACGCCGTGATATTGCCGAGGCACTTCACGAGGAGGTCCTGGATGAGCTGGTGCGATCCGATGGTCTTGCCGAACTGCACGCGTTCGCCCGTGTACTTCACGGCGGCCTCGTAGGCGCCGATGGCGGTGCCGACGGCGGCCCACGCGACCTCGGCGCGAGTGAGGCGCAACACGCTCGCGGTGTCCCTGAAGGAATTCGCCTTCTGGAGGCGCAGCGACTCGGGCACCACGACGTTCTCGAGGGTGATGTCGGCGTTCTGCACCGACCGCAGGCTGATCTTGCCCTCGATCTTCGTCGCCGTGTATCCGGGGGTCGAGGTCGGCACGATGAAGCCCTTGACCTGGCTGTCGTCGACGTCCTTCGCCCAGATGACGGTGATGTCCGAGAAGGTGGCGTTGCCGATCCAGCGCTTGGCGCCGTTGAGGATCCACGTGTCGCCGTCGCGCTGGGCGGTCGTGCGCAGGCCCTGGGCCGAGTCGGAGCCCGAGAGCGGCTCGGTGAGGCCGAAGGCGCCGACCACCTCGCCGCTCGCGAGCTTCGGGATCCACTCCTCGCGCTGCTCGGTCGAGCCGCAGACGCTGATGGTGCCGGTCGCGAGCCCGTTCTGGACGCCGACGAAGGTGGCGACGCCCGCATCGATGCGGGCGAGTTCGAGGGCGACGAAGCCGCGGAACACGGCGGAGTTCTCGAACGGCTTGGTCTCGTCCCACCCGAACGACATCGCACCGAGCTCGGCGAGCGGCTTCACGATCTGGGTGGGGAACTCACCACGCTCCCAGTAGTCGCCGACGATCGGCTTGACGTCGGATTCGAGCCAGGCCCGCAGCTTCGCGATCGCCTCCTTCTCCTGGTCGCTGAGGAGGGACTCGTAGGCATAGAAATCGCTCGCGAGCGGCTCGAAGGTCATGACAGCTCCATTACGTCGTCGGACGACCCGAGCCTAAGCCGCGGCCTCGATGCTGCCGCAGGCGTTGGTAGTTTTGACCCAAACGACCGAGAGGAACCTCCGACGATGTTTGTGGCGATCGGCAACACCCCGCGCGACTATGCATGGGGATCGACGAGCGCGATCGCGGAGTTCCGCGGCGTCGCCCCATCGGGCGGACCCGAGGCCGAGCTGTGGCTCGGTGCACATGCCGGGTCGCCGGCTCGCATCCTCGGGGCGGCATCCGTCGGCGAGCCCGACCTCGCCGCGTGGATCGCCGCCGATCCCGCAACCGCGCTCGGCCCCGAGCTCGCCGAGCACGGCGCCCGGCTCCCGTTCCTGTTGAAGCTCCTCGCCGCCGCCGAGCCGCTCTCGCTGCAGGCGCACCCGACGCCCGAGCAGGCTCGCGCCGGCTTCGCCCGCGAAGAGGCCGAGGGCGTGCCGGTCACGGCATACGACCGCAACTATCGTGACCAGTTCCACAAGCCCGAGCTCGTCGTCGCGGTGAGCGAGCGCTTCGAGGCGCTCTCAGGATTCCGTCCGCTCGACGAGGTCGCGGGCGTCCTCCAGGTGCTGCGCGATGCGGATGCCGCGTCGGAGCAGCCCGAGCCGGGCGCGCTCGAGCTGCTCGCCGCGAGACTGGGAGGAGCCGACCCGCTCCGCGACACCGTCGAGTGGCTGCTCCGCGACGGACGAGGCGGCGACACCGGCGAGGCGAGCTGGGTGACCCAGCGGGTCACCGATCTCGCGGCATCCGACGTCGCACGCCGCTCGCCGTACGCTCCGTCGTTCGAGACGGTCGGCGCGCTCGCCGAGGTGTACCCGGGCGACCCGGGAGTGGTCATCTCGCTCCTGCTCAACCGGGTGACGCTGCAGCGCGGCGAGGCGCTCTTCCTCGCGGCCGGCAACATCCACGCCTACCTCGCGGGGCTCGGCATCGAGCTCATGGCCGCGAGCGACAACGTGCTGCGCGGCGGCCTCACGCCGAAGCACATCGACGTGACGGAGCTGCTCGACGTGCTCGACTTCACGCCGATCGCGCCGCCGCGGCTGCCGCCCGCCGAGGTGTCGGCCGGGGTCGTCGCCTTCCGCCCCGACGTGCCCGACTTCGTGCTGTACCAGGCGGAGCCCGGCACGGGTGCCGCGCGCGTGCGCCTCGACGGCCCGGCGATCGTGCTCATCGAGGGCCCGGGTGTCGAACTCCGCGGCGCGACCGATGGCGATGCGGTCACGGTGGCTCGTGGTGACTCGGTCTACGTCACACCCGACGAGGGCGAGCTCGAGATCACCGGCCCGGGCATCGCCTGGATCGCGACGACGGGCTCGCTCGCGGCATCCGCTTGACTGACGGTCACGATGCCACGCGCATACCGAAGAGACGGCGGTAGGCGGTGGGCGTCGTCTGCAGCACCTTCAGGAAGTGGTGGCGCATGACGGCGGCCGCGCCGAAGCCCGTCTCGCGCGCGATCTCCTCGAGCGTGAGGGACGTCTCTTCGAGCAGCTGCTGAGCGCGAAGGAGGCGCTGGCGGTTGAGCCAGGCGTTCGGCGTGGTGCCCGTCTCGGCGCGGAATCGCCGAGCGAAGGTGCGTGGCGACATGAGCGCCTTGCGGGCGAGCACGTCGACGGTGAGGTCGTGGTCGAGGTGCTCGAGCATCCACTCGGTGACCTTCGCGAACGAGTCGCTGTGGCATTCCGGCACCGGGGTCTGGATGAACTGCGACTGGCCGCCGTCGCGCTGGGGCGGCACGACCATGCGGCGCGCGACGATGTTGGCGGCGCTCGCGCCGAGCTCGGTGCGCACGATGTGCAGTGCCGCGTCGATGCCGGCCGCGGTGCCGGCGCCTGTGACCACCTTGCCGTCTTGGACGAAGAGCACGTCGGGGTCGACCTCGGTGCGGGGGAACATCTCGGCCATGAGGTCGGTGTACATCCAGTGCGTCGTGGCGCGGCGCCCGTCGAGGATGCCGGCCCGGCCGAGCGTGAAGGCGCCGGAGCAGACGCTCAGCACCCATGCGCCGCGCTCGACGGCGTCGCGCAGCACCTGGGCGACCCGCTCGTCGACGGGTTCGTCGATGAGGGCGGCCGGCACGGCCACGAGGTCGGCGCCTCGGGCGAACTCGAGCCCCTCGTGCACCACGACGTCGAAGCCGAGCTTCGTCGGGATCGGACCCGGTTCGGCGGCGACGACGTGGAAGTCGAAGGTGGGCCCGCCCTGTTCACTGCGGTCGATGCCGAACACCTCGCAGATGACACCGAACTCGAAGGGCGCCATCTGGGGCATGGCGATGCAGGCGATGGTCTGGAGCACGGGTGCCTCCGTTTGGCAGGAATCGATCGTTCTCTGGCTACTCTGCCACTTTCGGCAGGATGTCGCAAGGCGTACATTTACTGCCATGACCACGATCATCTTCCTCATCCTCGCGGGGCTCGCCGTCTGGGGAGTGCTCGCCACCCTGCTGCGGCTCGACACCGACGGCTACGGCCGCCCCGAGATCCGCGACCGCAACCGGCACGCCGAGAACCTGCCCCTCCGCCAGGTCTGAGCCGGTCCACCCTTCGGCTCGTGACGAGCCCGCCGTCCCGGCTACGATCGGGCTTGCCGCGGAGCGACCGCGGCGGAAGGCGGGAACATGAGCTGGCTGGTCACCGGGGGAGCCGGGTACATCGGGGCGCACGTCGTGCGGGCGTTCCAGGCGCAGGGCGTCGACGCCGTCGTGATCGACGATCTCTCCTCGGGCCGCCACGACTTCGTCCCTGACGGCACGGCCTTCGTGCACGGCACGATCCTCGACGGGCAGCTCCTCGAGTCGACCATCGCCCGCTACGACGTCACCGGAGTCGTGCACCTCGCCGGTTTCAAGTACGCGGGCGTCTCGGTCACCCGGCCGCTCCATACGTATCAGCAGAACGTCACCGGCACCGCCACCCTCCTCGCCGCGATGGAGAGCCGCGGCGTCGACCGCATCGTGTTCTCCTCGAGTGCGGCCGTCTACGGCACGCCCGACGTCGACCTCGTCACCGAAGACACGCCGCGCACCCCCGAGTCGCCCTATGGCGAATCGAAGCTCATCGGCGAGTGGCTGCTCGCCGACCAGGCCCGCGCCGCCGGCCTGCGCCACACGAGCCTCCGCTACTTCAACGTCGTCGGGTCGGGAACGAGCGAGGTGTACGACGCGAGCCCCCACAACCTGTTCCCGCTCATCTTCGACGCCCTCATCGAGGGACGCGCCCCCCGCATCAACGGCGACGACTACCCGACCCCCGACGGCACGTGCGTCCGTGACTACATCCACGTCGCCGACCTCGCCGAGGCGCACGTGGTGGCCGCCCGCCGTCTCGACGCCGGCGAGGAGCTCGCACCCGTCTACAACCTCGGCTCGGGCGACGGCGTCTCCGTCGGCGAGATCATGCGCGCGGTTGCCGAGGTGACCGGCGTGGCGTTCGCGCCCGAGATCGGTCCGCGCCGCCCGGGCGACCCCGCGCGCATCGTGGCGTCGGGCGAGCGCGCCGCCCGCGACCTCGACTGGCGTATGCGGCACTCCCTCGCCGACATGGTCGCGAGTGCGTGGGAGGCCAGGCGCGCGGCATCCGTCGCCTGATTCGGGCGCTGCCGAGCCCCGCTCGGCCGCCGAGGATAACGGCTGCGGAACACCCTCGGCGTGTCGCGGCCGCGTTGAAGCCTCGACGGCGGCTTGAGGGTTTACGATCTGCGACTTGACTCTCACGAATTACACCGGTGTAATTGTCATGACACACCCTCTGGGTGGTCGGTACAACTGGGTGGGAGACGATATGGGCAATCCTGAATATCGTTCTGGAGTACCTGACGATTGGTTCGTCGATCCGGTGAGGTTGGGCGTTCCGGGGGTTCGTCCGGGCATCGCAGACGACAATCCACTGGCGTGGCAGAGCGACGCGTTGTGTGCACAGACCGATCCCGAGGCGTTCTTCCCTGAAAAGGGCGGATCGACGAGGGACGCGAAGAAGATCTGCACCGGATGCGAGGTGCGTTCGCAGTGCCTCGAGTACGCACTCGGGAACGATGAGCGTTTCGGCATCTGGGGCGGCCTGTCAGAGCGCGAGCGACGGAAGCTCCGCAAACGAGCGGTCTGAGTCGATCGGCCCGTGCGCGACACCATTGTCCGTACGGGCCGCACGGCGTCGATGAACGTGTCGTTTTCAAGGCACGCCCGTCGGGTTCCGGATGCCGCGGTGCGAGCCGCCTAGGCTGACCCCGATGTTCCCCAGAGTCACCGCCATCCTCGTCGTGCACCGCGGCGGCGACCGCCTCCGGCGTTCCCTCGATGCGCTTCGCGCGCAAGAGCGCACGCCCGACGCCCTCGTCGTCGTTCTCACCGAAGCCGAACCCGACGCCCGAGAACAGGCTGCCGCAGCCGGTGCGACCCACGTCGTGGAGCTCTCGCAGCGGCTCTCGTTCGGTGAGGCGGTGCGAGCGGGTGAACGGGCGCTCGAGGCGCCGGCCTCCGACGCCGATGCCCTCTGGCTCCTCGCCGAGGACACCGCGCCCGGACCTGCCGCGCTGGCCACGCTCCTCGCCGCGCTCGAGACGGGCAAGTCCGTCGCGGTCGTCGGCCCCAAGCTCCTCGAGTGGGATGCGCCCGACCGCATCGCGACGCTCGGTCGCTCGATCACGCGGCTCGGCCACGCGGTGACGCTCGTCGAAGACGAACTCGACCAGGGCCAGCACGACGGACTCAGCGACGTGCTGGGACTCGATCCCGCGGCGATTCTCCTGCGGCACTCGGTCTGGCGCGCGCTCGACGGCTTCGATCCGGCGCTTCCGACCGTCGACGATGCCCTCGACTTCTCGATCCGAGCGCGACTGGCCGGGCACCGAGTCGCGGTCGTCCCCACCGCGAAGACGCTCTTCGCCGCCGACGGTGTCGCTGGGCCGCCCGGCGGCAGCCGTGCCAAGACCGTCAGGAAACGGCATCGCGCGGCACGGGCCGCAGCCCTCCACCGCCGGCTCGTCTACGCTCCGGCACCAGCGGTGCCGGTGCACTGGCTCACCTTCCTCCCGCTCGCCCTCATCCGTTCGGTCCGGCTCCTCCTCGTCAAGTCGCCGGGCACCATCCCCGGCGAGCTCTCCGCTGCGCTCGCCACGATGTTCTCCGGCATGCGGGTCGCCCGCGCGAGGCGCACGCTGAAGTCGGCTCGCACCGTCGGCTGGTCGGCGATCGCGCCGCTCCGCGTGCAGCCCGACGAGATGCGCAGGCGGCAGCAGCAGGCCGCCGAGGCGCGTCGCATCCGCGCCCGCGGACGCAAGCACGAGCTGCAGTTCCTCGACACGGGTGGCGGCTGGGTGCTGCTCGTGTCCGTCGCGGCATCCGTCGCCCTGTTCTCGTGGCTCATCGGGGCGTCGGGCCTTCGCGGCGGCGGCCTCCTGCCGCTCTCGGGAGACCCGGCGGTGCTGTGGCGCAATGCGGCGTACGGCTGGCGCGACCTCGGCGTGGGCTTCGTCGGTGCCGCTGATCCGTTCGCCGGGGTTCTCGCGGTGCTCGGCTCGCTGACGTTCTGGGCGCCCTCCTTCGCGCTCGTGCTTCTCTGGCTGCTCGCCGTGCCCGCCGCGGCCCTCGGTGCCTGGTTCGCGGCCTCGCGGCTCACCGAGCGAGGATCGCTGCGCGCCCTGGCCGCGGCGCTCTGGGCGCTCGCGCCGAGCTTCCTCACCGCGCTCGGCGACGGCCGGCCGGCTCCCGTGCTCGCCCACATCCTGCTCGCCTGGCTCGCCTTCGCCGTGTTCGGCGCCGCCACGTCGTGGGCGGCGGCGGCGACCGCATCACTGCTGTTCGCCGCCGTGATCGCCGCGGCACCGAGCCTCGCCCCGGCACTCCTCATCGGCTGGGTGGTGGCGCTCGCCGTCAGCGGCCGGGCGGCGGCGCGACTCGCGGGCCTGCCGATTCCCGCGGTGGTGCTCGCCGCGCCGCTCGTGATCGCCCAACTCGGGCGGGGCACGCCGCTCGCACTCCTCGCCGACCCCGGCGTGCCGCTCGGAAGCGCGGAGCCGACCATCTGGCAGCTGGCGCTCGGCTTCCCGGCCGCGCCCTGGGCGGAGTGGGCCGACGTCGTCGCCGCCACCGACATCGACCCGCGACTGCTCGTCACCGCCCTCGTGGCGCCACTCGCGATCGCCGCCATCGCGGCCGTGCTCGCGCCGGGCATCCGCGCTGCGGCACTCACCCTCGGCGCAGCCGCGCTCGGCTTCGCCACCGCGGTCGCCGCCGCGCAGCTCGCGGTCGCGACCGCGGGCGCCGAAGCCGTCGCGCTGTGGACCGGACCCGGATTGAGTCTTGAATGGCTCGGCCTCACGCTCGCCGCCGTGGTGGCGCTCGGGGCGCTCCGGCGGGGCGGCGCGCTCATCGCCGCGCTCGTGGCGGCCTGCATCGTGGCGGTCATGCTGCCCATGGCGATCGCCATCGGGACGTCGTCGGTGGCCGTCTCGGCGGCGGCTGAGCGCACGCTGCCCGCCTTCGTCGGCGCCGAGGCGGAGTCCGACCCGCGCGTCACGACCTTGCGCATCGTGCCGCAGCCCGATGGCGGCATCCGCTCGACCCTCGAGCGCGGGGCCGGTGCGACCCTCGACGAGCAGTCCACGCTCGCCCAGACGAGTGAGGAACTGAGCCCCGACGAGCAAGAGCTCGCGACGGTCGCCGGAAACCTCGCCTCGCGGAGCGGTTTCGATCCGGAGGCGGCGGTGCGTGAGTTCGGCGTCTCGTTCGTGCTGCTCGCCGAGCCCGACGACGACGACCGGGCCGCCGTCGACACCGGCCAACGTGCACGCACCGCCCTCGACGGAAATCCGGCGCTCGTCGGCGTCGGCGAGACCGACTTCGGCACGCTCTGGCGATTCAGCGCTGCTGAGCCGGATGCCCCGGCCGCGCAGATCCCCGCCGGTGCGGGCGGCTGGCTCGCCATCGTGATCACCGTCGTGCAGGTCATCGTGATCGGCGCCACGCTCCTGCTGTCGATTCCGACCGGGGCGGGGCGGGAAACCGACCGGAGGCCGGTGCGCCCCGCTCGACGCCGAGGCCGCGCCAAGGCCGCTGCGACGGTCGCCGTCGACGACGTCGACCACGTCGACGACGTCGAGGCGGACGGGGCGGCCGAAGCCGATGCCGAGGCTGCCGAGACCGATGTGGAACCCGAGGTGGAGGCCGCGAGCGACGTCGGTTCCACGACCGAGACGGGCGCATCACGCGAGCTGGATGGCGCGCCCGAGCGGGCTGCTGAGCCGGAGCCGGATGCCGCGCCCGAGCGGGACCCCGCACCCCACCCCGATCCAGGCGACGGTGCCGACGACGCGCCATCCGCCGATGAGGCGACCGCCGCCGCGGCGGCGCCCGGCCAGCCGAAGGGAGACGAAGATGCGGATGCCCGATAAGCGCAGCATCGCCCGCATCGGCGTGCGGGCCGCCGCGGTGCTCGCCACGGTCGGCCTTGCCGCCGCCATACTCGCCGCCGCGGCCCTCGTGCCCTGGCCCGAGCATCGCGTCGCCCCGCCGTCGCTCGTGGTGCAGCCCGCCGAAAGCCGCCAGCAGCGCGTCTGCCCCGGCCCGCTCCTCACCCTCGCCGACGACGCGGCCGAGGCGACGACCGCCTCCTCGATCGGGTCCGCCTCCGCCGTGACCGCCGTCGAGCCCGATGGCGCGACGGTCGACGAGACGCCCATCGAGGCGCCAGGCAATCCCGACGCCGATGCCGACGGAACGCCGACCACGATCTCGACCGAGGCGGGCGACGTCGATGCCGGCATGCTCGCGGGAGCGCAATCGCAGACCGCCTCGACCGAGACGCTCGCCGGCTTCGCGGCGGCGGCGTGCGCCGAGGCGCTCGCCGAGACCTGGCTCGTGGCCGGTGCGAGTGATCTCGGCCGCACGGCGCTCGTGCTCCTCGCGAACCCGACCGCCGTCTCAGCGACCGTCGACGTGCGGGTCATCGGCGAGTCCGGTCCCGTCGAGGCGCCGTCGGCGCTCGGCATCATCGTGCCCGCCGGCACCCAGCGCGTGCTGTCCCTCGCCGGCCTCGCTCCGAATCTCCGTTCTCCCGTCGTGCACGTGACGAGCACCGGCGGCGCGGTCGCCGCGACCATCGAGCACTCGGTCGTGCTGGGTCTCGCCCCCGCGGGCGTCGAACTCACCGGCGCTGCCGCTGCTCCGGCGACGAGCCAGGTGATCCCGGGCTTCCGCGTGACGCAGGACGGTGGCGTCGACCCTGCGGACGATCACGCCGAGGGCGACGACTTCCCGGCCGTGCGGCTCTTCGCCCCGGGCGACGCGCCCGTCGACGTCTCGATCGGCGTCGTGCCCGAGTCGGGAAGCGGCGGCTCCACGATCGACGTCACGCTGCAGCCCGGGCGGGTGAGCGACGTGCCCCTCGGGTCGCTCGACGCCGGTCTCTACACGATCCGGCTCGAGGGCGACGGCGAGTTCGTAACCGCGGCCCGAGCGACCACCGGCATTCCTGGTGAGCTGTCGCCCGACACGGGGGAGGCGGAGGCATCCGTCGATCTCGCCTGGAGCGTGGCGACGATGCCGCTGCTCGAGGACGCCATCGTCGCGATCCCGCGTGGCCCATCTCCGACGCTGCACCTGGCCAACACGGGCGAGGAGGAGGCGACTGCCACCGTGACGATCGGCGGCGACGCACGCGAGATGACGGTGCCGGCCGGAGGCTCGGTCTCGATGCAGCTCGACGCCGACGCGCCGACCCTGCTCGCGGGCGTCGGCGGACTCTACGGCGCGGTGTCCTACGCGGGCGATGGAGAGCTTGCGTCGTTCCCGGTGCAACCGCCCGGACCGCTCGACTCGCCGATCGAGGTCTTCCCGCTCTGACGAGAACCCGCGGCCGCCGCGGAGGCCGCCGCCGAGCCGTGCCGCCGCCGAGCCGTACCGCCGCTCAGAGGTGGCGGTAGCGGCCCGGGGCCAGCTCCCACGGGTCCTTGTCGAGGAACTCGGCGATCGCGCGGAACACGCAGCTCTCGATGAGCAGCTTCTCTTCGCGCTCCTCGCCCTCCTGGAGGCGGAGGAACCGGACGATCGGAAGTCGGAAGAAGACGATGCGGCGCTCATCGTGGATCACCTTCCACCGGTCGATGTGATCGCCGTGGATGGCTTCGGCCGGCCCCTGGGCGACTTCGAAGACGACTCCCTCGAGCTCGGGCCACAGCCCGCGCAGATATGCGGCGGTGGTCGCGACAGTCAGCTCGAACTCGTCGAGCCGGGTGTGCAGGAGCGGCAGGTGCGGGCCGGTCACCGGAGAGCGGAGACCGCGCCCGTGCCGATCGCGGGCGAGCCGCCTCGGTGAACGCGGCACGGAGGCGACACGACGAGAGCGGGGCATGCCTTCCATCGTAATGTCCGCGCTCGTCGATACTCTGGTGGGGCCATGAGACGTTGCACCCGCACCGCATGCCCCGCCGAGGCGGTCGCGACCATGACCTTCGACTATGCCGACTCCATGGCGGTGCTCGGCCCGCTCGCCCTCACGCGCGAACCGCATGGATACGACCTCTGCGCGCGTCACGCCGAGCGCACCTCCGCTCCTGTGGGCTGGCAGGTCGTGCGGCACGTTTCGCTCGGTGAGGTAGGTTTCAAGGCATGAAGCCCGATGTGCCATCCGACGCTCGCGCGCGCCTCGACGCCGTGGTGAAAGCCTACGACGTCCGCGGCATCGTCGGCGATGCGCTCACCGATGAGACCGTCGCCGCCCTCGCCGCGGGCTTCGTCGACGAAGTGGGCGCGGCGGGCGGCCAAGTGGTCGTCGGCCACGACATGCGCGACTCGTCGCCCGGCTTCGCCGCGGCATTCGCCGCCGGAGCCACCGCACGCGGCGCCGACGTCGTGTCGATCGGCCTGTGCTCCACCGACGAGAGCTACTTCGCCTCCGGTTCGATGCACGCACCCGCGGCGATGTTCACCGCGAGCCACAATCCCGCCGCGTACAACGGCATCAAGTTCTCGCGAGCCGGCGCCCAGGGCATCTCGCTCGACACCGGCCTCTCCGCCATTCGAGACCGCGCCGTCGACTACCTCGAGCAGGGCATCCCGGATGCCCCGACCAGGGGGTCGGTCACCGAAGTCGACGTGCTCGCCGACTACGCCGCCTACCTCCGTTCGCTCGTCGACCTCAGCGGCACGCGGCCGTTGAAGGTCGTCGTCGACGCCGGCAACGGCATGGGCGGGCTCACGGTACCGGCGGTCCTCGGCACGGCTGCGGGGCTTCCCGAGCTCCCGCTCGAGATCGTGCCGCTCTACTTCGAGCTCGACGGCACCTTCCCGAACCACGAGGCGAACCCACTCGAGCCCGCGAACCTCGTCGATCTGCAGCGCGCGGTCGTCGAGCACGGTGCCGACCTCGGCCTCGCCTTCGACGGCGACGCCGACCGATGCTTCGTCGTCGACGAGCAGGGCGGTGCAGTCAACCCCTCCGCGGTCGCGGCGATCGTCGCGCTCCGCGAGATCGAGCGCGTTCGAGCCGCCGGCGAAGACGACGTGAGCGCCATCCACAACCTGATCACGTCGCGATTCGTGGCAGAGACGATCGAGGCGGCGGGCGCCACGGCCATCCGCACGAAGGTCGGCCACTCGCTCATCAAGGACCGCATGAACGAGACCGGCGCGGTCTTCGGCGGCGAACACTCGGCCCACTACTACTTCCGTGACTTCTGGGGCGCCGACAACGGCATGCTCGCGGCGATGCACGTGCTCGCCGAGTTCGGCGCGCAGCAGGGTCCGCTGTCCGCGCTCGCCGCACGGTTCACGCCGTACTCCCTCTCTGGCGAGCTCAACTCGACCGTCGACGACGTGCCCGCGGCGTACACCCGCATCTTCGAGGCCTTCACCGGTCGCGCCGACTTCGACGAGTTCGACGGGCTCACCGTCACGGGCGTCACCGCCGAGAGCGAGCCGTTCTGGTGGTTCAACGTGCGGCCGTCGAACACCGAGCCGCTGCTCCGACTGAACGTCGAAGGCGGCGACGCCGCCACCATGGCGGCTATCCGCGACGAGGTGCTCGCGCTCATCCGGGGCTGACCCTTCGCCCCAGGCACGCGCGCGCGTGCATGGGGGCCCTCGGCTCGCGGGCGGCAGGCAGCCTCCGCGCCTGCGAGAATGGTGGGCATGGATGCCGTTGTCACCACCGCTCTGCCGTACAAGGTCGCCGATCTCTCACTCGCAGAGGCGGGGCGCCACCAGCTCCGTCTCGCGGAGAACGAGATGCCGGGCCTCATGGCCCTCCGTGCGGAGTTCGGCGAGTCGAAGCCGCTCGCCGGCGCCCGCATCGCGGGGAGCCTCCACATGACGGTGCAGACCGCGGTGCTCATCGAGACGCTCGTGGCGCTCGGCGCGCAGGTGCGCTGGGCGAGCTGCAACATCTTCTCCACGCAGGACGAGGCCGCCGCTGCCGTCGTCGTCGGTCCGTCCGGCACCGTCGAAGCACCGGCCGGCGTTCCCGTGTTCGCCTGGAAGGGCGAATCGCTCGAGGAGTACTGGTGGTGCACCGACCGCATCTTCGACTGGAACGCCGAGGCCGAGGCATCCGGCGCCGAGTGGATCGGTCCGAACATGATCCTCGACGACGGCGGCGACGCGACGATGCTCGTGCACCACGGCCGCGACTTCGAGGCCGCCGGCGTCGTGCCTGAGCCGGCCGACGACGCGAGCCACGAGTTCCGCGTCGTACTCGACACGCTCCGCCGCTCGCTCGAGGTCAGCGCCGACCGCTGGACCCGCATCGCCGCTGAGCTCCAGGGCGTCACCGAAGAGACCACGACCGGCGTGCACCGCCTGTACGAGCTGCACGCCAAGGGCGAACTGCTCTTCCCCGCGATCAATGTCAACGACTCCGTGACGAAGTCGAAGTTCGACAACAAGTACGGCATCCGGCACTCGCTGCCCGACGGGCTGAACCGTGCAACCGACGTGCTGATGGGCGGCAAGGTCGCCTTCGTCGCGGGCTACGGCGACGTGGGCAAGGGTGCCGCCGAGGCGCTTCGCGGCCAGGGCGCCCGCGTCATCGTGAGCGAGGTCGACCCCATCTGCGCGCTGCAGGCGGCCATGGACGGCTATCAGGTCGCACGTCTCGAGTCGGTGATCGGCGACGTCGACATCCTCGTCACGGGCACCGGCAACAAGAACGTGGTGCGCCTCGAGCACCTCCTCGGCCTGAAGCACCTCGCGATCGTTGCGAACGTGGGCCATTTCGACAACGAGATCGACATGGCCGGCCTCGAGTCCCTCGAGGGTGCCGAGCGCATCGAGATCAAGCCGCAGGTGCACGAGTGGCGGCTGCCCACCGGGCGAAGCGTGCTCGTGCTCTCCGAGGGGCGCCTCATGAACCTCGGCAATGCGACGGGGCATCCCTCGTTCGTCATGTCGAACTCGTTCACGAACCAGGTGCTCGCCCAGATCGAGCTCTGGACCCGCCCCGACGCCTACCCGGTGGGCGTCTACGTGCTGCCCAAGCACCTCGACGAGAAGGTCGCCCGGCTCCACCTCGACGCGCTCGGCGTCGAACTGACCGAGCTCACGCCCGAGCAGGCGTCGTACATCGGCGTCGCCGTCGAGGGCCCGTACAAGGTCGACCACTACCGGTACTGAGGGCGCAGCGGATGCCCCGGCTCGCGTCAGCGCGCGGGGAATCCGTTCGGCGTCGCGGTGAGCACCGGCTCGAGCAGTGCCATGCGTTCGCCCTCGAGCCGGAGCGCCGCGAGGTCGCGCTCGCGGCGGAGCGCCGTGACGCCCGCGAGGAAGCGCTCGGGCGGGGCATCCGGCACCGGCGACACGAAGGGCGCCACCTCGGCGGCGAGGGATGCCGCGACTCGCGCCCGGCTCTCGGGCACGAGGTGCGCCACGTTCGTGAAGAACGCGGCGACGCGCCGCGCGACCGGGTCGGGCAGGCGCCCGACGTCGGCGATCGCCGCCCATGCGGTGAGCTCGGCGGGCACGCCGAACGCGGTCGACGGCAGCTTCGGCACTCGTTCGACCTGGCTGTGCGTGCCGGCGAGCAGGTCGCCGAGACGCTTCGACGACGGGTTCAGGAATCCGACGAGCACGGCGAGGCCGCCGAGCGTGAGGTAGATCTCGATCACGCCGGTGAGCGCCCGGATGAATGCGTGGCGGAACCCGATCGCCCCGCCGTCGTCGCGCACGACGCGCAGCCCGAGCGCGAGCTTGCCGAGTGAACGACCCTTCGACGCCGTCTCGACGGCGGTGGGCAGCACGACGATGCACAGCACGATGCCGCCGATCATGATCGCGCGGAAGGCCGCCTCGTCGACGCCGAGGCCGGCGAGTGCGAAGAGCAGGCCGATGAAGAGGAGCACGGAGACGAGCACGTCGATCGCGCAACCGCCGCCGCGGATGAGGGCGCTGGCGGGGCGGAGGTCGAGGGTGACCGCTTCGCCCGTGAGCACGCCCTCGTCGTCGAAGCGGGGGGCCCGATTCCGGACGGTCGTGGAGTCGGCCATGGATAGTATTCAAGCAGATGGACCTCGACGCACTCGCCTCCGCCCGCCACGACGACTGGCAGCGTCTCGACGCGCTCGCGCGGGAGCACCGGCTCCGTGGCCCCGAGGCGGACGAGCTCATCGAGCGCTACCAGGCGGGGGCATCCGACCTGTCGCTCGTGCAGACCACCGCCGGTTCGACCGCGCTCGGCGACCGCCTCTCCGTGTCGCTCGCGCGAGCGCGGCTCGCCTTCACGGGCGTGCCCGAGAACCCGTTGCGGCAATTCACCCGGTTCGCCGTCGTGAGCCTCCCCGCCGCCCTCTACCGGCTGCGCTGGCTGACGCTCGCCGTCGCGCTCGCGACATTCGCCGTCGCCGCCCTCTACGCCTGGTGGATCGGGAGCGACCCGCGCGTGCTCGCGAACCTCGGCACCGAACGCGAGCTTCGCCAGATCGCCGAAGAGGGCTTCGTCGCCTACTACTCGGAGAACCCGGCCGCCTCGTTCGCGGGGGCGGTCTGGACCAACAACGCCTGGATCGCCGCGCAGTGCGTCGCCTTCGGCATCCTCGGCGTCTGGGTGCCGTGGGTGGTCCTGCAGAACGCGCAGAACCTCGGTGTCACCGCCGCCATCATGTTCGCCTACGACGAGGCCGACGCATTCTTCCTCTACATCGCCCCGCACGGGCTGCTCGAGCTCACCTGCGTGTTCGTCGCGGCGGCGGCGGGCCTGCGCATCTTCTGGGCCTGGGTCGCACCGGGACCGCGCCCGCGCGGCGTCGCCCTCGCCGAAGACGCCCGGTCGCTCTTCAGCGTGGCCATAGGGCTCGTCTTCTTCCTCTTCATCGCCGGTCTCATCGAGGGATTCGTGACGCCCGCGCCGTGGCCGTGGCCTGTGAAGATCGGCATCGGCGTCCTCGCGCTCGGCGGATTCCTCGCGTACATGCTCGTGCTCGGGCGTCGTGCGTGGCTCGCCGGCGAGACGGGCGACCTGCTCGAGTTCGACGCCGGCGCGACGCGCATCGTCGCCGGCTGAGCCCACTGCCCCAGAAGGCCGAGTCAGGCGGAGTCGGGCGGCGCCGGCCGCCGGAGACGACGATGGCGGATGCCTCGTGGGACATCCGCCATCGTGAACGCCGACGCGAAAGGCTACGTGGTCAGTGCCGCCGGGCGCTCGAAGACGAGCTTGTAGACGGCGCCGGCGATGATCGCGCCGAGGATCGGGGCGACGATCGACGCCCAGACCTGCAGCAGCGCCTCCCCGCCGCCGTAGATCGCGGTCGCGATGGAGCGCGCCGGGTTGAATGAGGCGTTCGAGACCGGGATCGCCACGAGCGCGAGCATCGTGAGGGTGAGCCCGATGGCGAGCGGTGCGAAGCCTGCGGCGGCGCGAACGCTCGTGACGCCGAGGATCACGAAGAGGAAGACGGCGGTGGCGATCGTCTCGACGAGGAGCATCGAGAGGAGCCCGAAGCCGCCGGGCGAGAGCTCGTCGTAGCCGGTCGAGGCACCCTGGAAGGCCACGATGTCGAAGAGCGGCCCGGTCGAGAGCACCCCGAGCAGGAGCGTGCTCGCGAGGATGCCGCCGACGAGCTGCGCGGCGAGGTAGCCGCCGACCTCACGCCAGGCGAACCGGCCCGCGACCGCGAGCCCGAATGTAACGGCGGGGTTGAAGTGACCGCCCGACACCGGTCCGAAGGCGTACGCGCCGACGACGACCGAGAGGCCGAGGGCGAGGGCGACGCCGAGGAAGCCCACGTTCAGGCCGCCCTCACCGTCCGCGAATCCAGCGGCGAAGATCGCCGCGCCGATGACGCCGAAGACGAGGATGAACGTGCCGAGGAGTTCGGCCGTGAGCTTCTGGGCGGTGGAGGGGAGCGTGGTCGCGGAGGGCGCGACCACGGTTGCTGCATCGGACATGGAGATTCCTTTCAGGGGGAGGACACAGAGCGGGCACAACGAAGTCGGCGCACCCCCGGCGGCGCCTCCAGCGACCATATCGAGCGCGCCGCGCCGTACCGGTGAAGCGCGCGCGAATGTTGCGAGAAACCGACGACGGCGCGCCGTCACGCGGGCTGCGCCGGGCGCCCCGTCAGAGCCGCCCCGACGCCTTCAGTTCGAGGTAGAGGTCGGCGAGTGCCGGCGGCAGCTGCTGCGGCGCGGCGCGCACCGTCAGGCCGCCGAGGCGACGGATGGCGGCCTCGACCCGGGCGCCGTCGAGGAGCGCACGCTCGGCCGCGGCCGCCGCGTAGGTCTCGTCGAGGTCGCCACGTGCACGGCTCGCCGCGATCAGGCCCGGATCGGCGACGGAAGCCACGATGACCGTGTGCCGCGTCGTGAGCTGCGGCAGCACCGAGAGGAGCCCGCGCGCCGAGCCCGGGGCATCCGCCGCTGTCAGGAGCACGACGAGCGCGTGCCGGCTCGTGACCCGGCGCACCTGCGCCGGCACCGCCGCCCAATCGGCCTCGATGAGCTCGGCGTCGATGCCGGCCATCGTGTCGACCATGCGCGCGAGCAGCTCCGGGCCGCTCGACCCGTGCACGCGACCCCGCAAGCGGCGGTCGTAGGCGAGGAAGTCGACGCGGTCGCCGGCATGCGAGGCGAGGGCCGCGAGCAGCAGGGACGCCTCGTAGCTCGTGTCGAGTCGCGGTTCGTCGGCGATGCGCGCCGCGGCCGTGCGGGAGGTATCGGCGACGATCACGATGCGGCGGTCGCGCTCGGGGCGCCAGGTGCGCACCATGAGTCGCATGCTTCCCGGCGCCTCGGGGTCGTTGCGCCGTGCCGTGGCGCGCCAGTCGATGGAGCGCACGTCGTCGCCTCGCACGTACTCGCGAATGGAGTCGAACTCGGTGCCCTGCCCCCGGATGAGCAGCGGCGTGCGACCGTCGAGCTCGCGCAGGCGCGTGAGCCGGGCGGGCAGGTGCACGCGGGAGTGGAACGGCGGCAGCACGCGGATGCGCCCCGGCGCCGCGAGGGTCGCCTGCCGCGACCAGAGGCCGAGCGGCCCTGCGGAGCGGACCGTGACCTGGTCGGTGCGCCGGTCTCCGCGCCGCCACGGCGAGAACGATTGCGGGATGCGCCGGCGCTCGCCGGGCGGCGCGACGACGGGCGCCCGGTTGGCTCCCGCGAGCCCCGCAGACGGATCCCAGCCGTCACGCACGGTGGCGCGGAGCATCCGGGTTCCGAGGTTGCGCACCGCGAGCGAGCCCTCGACCATCTCGCCGAGCCGCACCCGGTCGGGCAGCTCGCGGGTCAATGCGACGCGGCGCGGCGACGCGGCGAGCGAGAGGTCGAGCACGCCGGCGCCGAGCGCGACCGCGAGCCAGCCCACGAGCGCGAGCCAGGCCGCCGGCGCACCCGCGAGCCCCGCCGCGACGACGGGGATGACGCCGAGGGCGACGAGGAGCGCGAACCGACCGGTCAGTGCCATGTCAGAGCGGCACCTGGACCTGCTGCACGATCGAGCGCAGCACCTGGTCGACCGAGACGCCCTCGAGCTCCGCCTCGGGACGCAACTGCACCCGGTGCCGCCACACGGGCAGCAGCATCGCCTGCACGTGGTCGGGCGTCAGCGACTCGTATCCGGTGAGCCACGCCCAGGCCTTCGACGCGGCCAGCAGTCCGGTCGTGCCACGGGGGCTCACGCCGAGCCGCATCGAGGGGCTCCGACGAGTGGCGCGGGCGAGGTCGACGAGGTAGCCGAGGACGTCTTCCTCGACACGCACCGCAGATGCCGCGGCACGCGCCGCGGCGAGCTCGGCTGCCCCGAGCACGGGCTCGACGCCGGCTGCGGCGAGGTCGTGCGGGTCGAACCCGTCGGCATGGCGGCGGAGCAGCGACACCTCGTCGATCCGCTCGGGCACCTCGAGCACGAGCTTCAGCAGGAACCGGTCGAGCTGGGCCTCGGGCAGCGAGTACGTGCCCTCGTACTCGATGGGGTTCTGCGTCGCGGCGACCATGAACGGATCAGGCAGCGGCCGGGTTACTCCGTCGGCCGAGACCTGCCGTTCCTCCATGGCCTCGAGCAGCGCCGACTGGGTCTTCGGCGGCGTGCGGTTGATCTCGTCGGCGAGGAGGATGTTCGTGAACACCGGGCCTTCACGGAAGGCGAACTCGCCCGAGCGCGGGTCGTAGGCGAGCGAGCCCGTGACGTCGCCCGGCATGAGGTCGGGCGTGAACTGCAGGCGCCGGGTGTCGAGCTCGAGCGTGCGGCTGAGGGTGCGGACGAGCAGCGTCTTGGCGACGCCCGGCACGCCCTCGAGCAGCACGTGGCCGCGTGTCAGCAGGGCGATGATGAGGCCGGTCACGGCGCCGTCTTGACCGACGACGGCCTTGCCGACCTCGGTGCGCACGCGGTTCAGTGCGGTGCGGAGCTCTTCATCGGTGAGCGCGCCGTTGATCGGCACGGCGGGATCGGTCATGGTCGCCTTCCTGCGGGGTCATCGCGGTGGTCGCGATGGTCGGGATCGTCGTCGTCGCGATGATGGTCGGATGCCGGTGCACCGAGCACTCGGCGCACCTCGCCTTCGAGTCGGGCGAGCTCGCCCGCGAGGTCGACGAGTTCGCGGTCGGTCGAGGGGACGTCGTCGACGAGCAGTCGCCTGACACCGGACGGATCCCGCCCGGTGGCCTGAGCCGCGGCATCCGTCACCTGGTCGACGGCGGTGGAGCGGGGGAGTCGGAGCATCGCCGCGATGCGGCCGAGTGCGCCGACCCGCAGCTGGTCGAGCGCATGCACGCGCGCGGCGCTGCGTGCGTAGAGCCGGGCCCGGCCCGCACTCGTCTCACCGGCCGGAACATGCACGGGCAACTGCTCGACGACGAGCGGGCCGAACCGGCGCCCACGCCAGATGCCGGCGACGACGACCACGACGATGAGCAGCACGATGACGGGGCTCACCCAGCCGGGAGTGAGCTCGCCCATCGTTGGCGCCGTCGCGACGTCGCTGTCGCCCGGGCCAGGCAGGTACCAGACGAGGTCGTCGGCTGCCCCGGCGAGCCCGATCGCGAGGGCCGCGTTCCCGGCCTCGGCGATGCGGCCGTTCTCGAAGACGGTCGTCGCGGCGACGAGCACGAGCTCGCCGCCCGACTCGCCTTCGCCCGCCGCAACGGCGTAGCCGAAGTCGCCGTCGGCGAAGCAGCCCTGCCAGCCCGCCTCGGCCGCGGGGTCGTCGATCGTGAGCAGGTCCTGGCCTTCGGAGAGCTCCCCGGCCCGCTCGGCCGCCCCCAGCTCGCACGCCACCTCATCGAGGGGACCGCTCGCGGCGCCGGCGTGACGCACCCCCGGCGCGATCGCCTCGAGCGCGCCGAAGCCCGGAGCGATGACGACGAGGCGATCGGCCGCGCCGGCGAGCTCGGTGAGCCGGTCGTCATCGAGCAGGCCCTGCTCGTCGAAGAGCACGACGGTCGCACCCTGTCCGGCTAGATCGATCGCGACCTCGAACGAGCGCGCGTCGGTCACGGTGACGCCGTGATCTCGCAGCACCTCCACGAGCGCCTTCGACCCGACCGGGCCGGGGTTGTCGGCGCCGAGCGCCGGCCCTGGCGGCCGGACGCCGCCCTGGATCACGAGCACCACGAGCGCACCGAGCACCAGCACGGCGGCGATCACGATCCACGCCCGTCGCCCGCGCAGGAATGCACGGAAGGTCGGGGTCACGGTCGGGGTCGCGCTCGTGCTGCTCGCTGCAGCGCCGTCGTCGACGCTGGAACCCTCGACATCGGCCGTGACGGATGCCTCGGCTGCCGCCCTCATCGGGCCATCCCCGCGTGCGGGCCGGGCGCCGCGGTCTCACGCTCGAGTTCCTCGTCACCGGCCGGCCGTGTGGCCGTGAGCTCCGGCTCGAGTGCCGTGACCTGCTCGTACTCGGCGGCGGTGCCCGCGCGCCCGAGGTAGCGCACCCCGTCGAAGCCGGCTGCGGCGGTTCGCAGGTCGGCCGCATGGCTGGGGAACGGCCGGCTCGCGGCATCCGCGAATCCCCGTGCCGTCGTGCCGGGGTGCACTTGCACGAGGTCGCGTTCGACGACCCCGCGAACGACCGCACGGAACCGCTCCTCGATCGCGAGCGGCCAATCGCCCGCCGCCGCCGCGGCCTCGGCCGCGCGGCGCAGCACCTCGAGACCGCGGCGATCATGATCGTCGAACAGGGGGACGGGAGCATGCTGCCGGCGTCGCAGTCGCGGGACGCCGAAGACGAGGAACCCGACGATCAGCAGGACGGCGACGAGGAGGACGAGGAGGAGGTTGAGGATCGGCCCCGGCACTCCCGTCGCGCCCTCGAAGAGACTCAGGAACCAGTCGCGGATCGCCTGCATGGCCAAGTCGAACGGGGTCGGCTGCGCGGCCTGGTACTCGGGCTTCTGCAGCTCCTCTTCGAGCCACCGGCGCGCCTCGGGCGCGTCGGGATCGACCGGGGTGCCACGGAGCCGAGTCACGACCCGCTGGGGCCGGCCGCGCCGACGGCGCCGGGCGATTCGGGAACCCCGTACGGGTCGCCGACGGGCTGGCCGGCGTCGCGCAGCTCGACATGGCGCACGAGTTCGAGATCGAGTCCCTCTTTTCGCATGCGCAGGTCGATGTAGATGACCGCGACGAGCGCCGCCTGCACGACCGCGGTGATGGCGCCGATGAGGAGCGAGAGGATGACGGTGACGACGGTGGTGACGATCGTGATGGTGAGGTACGCGCCCGAGGCGGTCGGGTCGACGATCGCCGCGACGATCGTGCCGATGAGCGAGACCGGCTGCACCACGACCTGGGCGGCGATGTTCAGGATCACCGCGACGAGCAGGAGCGTGCCGAAGGTGCGCCAGAAGTAGCCGTTGGTCAACTGCCACGAGCGGCGCACGGCGGCACCGATGCCTGCGCGCTCGAGCACGATCACGCTCGGCACGAGCGAGACCTTCGTGCCGATCCACACCCCGAGCGCCGCGAACCCGAGACCCGCGAAGAGCGCGACGACGATCGCGACGACGAGGGCGGTCGTCGAGGTGACGGCCGCCACCACGATGAGCGCCACGAACGCGGCGATCACGAGGAGGATCGCACCGGTGAAGATCGCCGTCCAGCCGAGCAGGGGCCAGATGCGCTTGGCGGCTCGTCGCCACAGGGCACCGAAGCCGAGTCGTTCGCCGAGGGTGCCGCTCGCGACCTCGACCACCATGACGCCCTGGAGGAAGGCGCTCGCCACGAGCGAGATCGCCACCGGAACGAGCATGAGGAGGAGGAATCCGCCCACCGCGCCCGAGAGGATCGCGTCGGCGTCGGCGCTCGACACGTTCTCGACCCTCGAGAACACGAAGAGCGCGAACGGCACGAAGACGGCGAGCGTCGCGAGGACCGAGACGAGCTGCACGACGAGTCCACTGCCGAAGGTCGCGGCCGGGTTGCGGCGCAGCACGCGGAACGGCGCCCAGAGCAGCGTGCCGAATCCGAGCGGGCGCAGCGGCAGCAGCCCTGGCTTCGGCGGCGGCGTCCATGCTCCCGGAGGCATGGGCGGCGGCACCATGCCGGCATACGGGCCGGCGGATGCCGCGGCACCGGGTGCCTGCGGAGGCGTCGGTGCGGCGCCATACGGCGTGCCCGTGGCATCCGGAACCGAACCACCCGCGGGTGCGCCGCCGGGCGCCTGCCAGTCGTGATCTGACACCTGTGTGGGCTCCTTCCGGCGGGGTTTCCCAATGCTCGCACATTTCCCCGGTCGGACGCGGGCCGCACACGGGCTTTGTCCGGCCGACTCTCGGGCTCGAACGGCTACGCTTGACCCACTGCAGTAGGCCGACGGGGTGTCGGCCCCGAAGAACCGACGGAATCGAACGGATGACTCCACGCGTACTCGTCGTCGACGACGACACGGCCCTCGCCGAGATGATCGGCATCGTGCTGCGCACCGAGGGGTTCGACCCCGTCTTCTGCGCCGACGGCACCGGAGCGCTCGCCGCGTTCCGTGACGCGAAGCCCGACCTCGTGCTCCTCGACCTGATGCTGCCCGGCGTCGACGGCATCGAGGTGTGCGGTCGCATCCGCGCCGAGTCCGGCACGCCGATCATCATGCTCACCGCGAGAACCGACACCACCGATGTGGTGAAGGGGCTCGAGTCGGGCGCCGACGACTACATGGTCAAGCCGTTCAACCCGAAAGAGCTCGTCGCCCGCATCCGCACGCGGCTCCGGCCTGCGCCCGACCCCGTCGTCGACACCCTCGGCATCGGCGACCTCACGATCGACGCCGCCGGGCACGAGGTGCGGCGCGGCGAGACGCGCATCAACCTCACCCCGCTCGAGTTCGACCTACTGCTGACGCTCGCCTCGAAGCCGCAGCAGGTGTTCACACGCGAGATGCTGCTCGAGCAGGTATGGGGCTACCACTACAAGGCCGACACCAGGCTCGTGAACGTGCACGTGCAGCGGCTGCGCGCGAAGGTCGAGCACGACCCCGACAACCCGCGCATCGTCATGACCGTGCGCGGCGTCGGCTATCGGGCCGGCGCCACCACCTAGGACGACGGATGTCAGCGGCAGAGGCCCCGGCGCGCTTCATGGCCGGTTCGTGGCGCGAGCTGCCGCGACGGCTGGCTGCGCTCTGGCGCCGTTCGCTGCAGTTCCGCACCGTCATCATCACGCTCGCGCTCTCGTCGCTCGCGATCTTCGTCATCGGGCTCTACATCTCGTTCAGCATCGCCTCGAACCTGTTCCAGTCGCAGCTCGACGACGTGCTCGATCGGTCGAACGACGCGACCGGCGCGGCGCAGAGCATCCTGAGTGCCTCCAACGCCGCCGATCGCGCCGCACTGCAGAGCCTCATGGCCTCGACCGTGGCCACCGTGCAGAGCGTCTCGGGCAGCAATGCGATCGCCTACTTCCGCGCACCCGGCGAGCAGGCGGTCACGATCGCCCCGCCCGGCCAGATCGCGCCGTCGCTCGGCGACGGCGTGATCACGCCCGAGCTGCGCGAGCGCGTGCAGCAGAACGAGGGCGAGCAGTTCTGGCAATCGGTCTCGCTCGCGAACCGCGACGGCGGAACCGACCCAGGGGTCGTCGTCGGCAGCAGCCTCGAGGTGCCTGCCGCCGGCCGCTACGAGCTCTACATCGGCTACAACTTCGCCGACGCCCAGGAGACGCTCGCGTTCATGCAGCTCATCGGCCTCGTCGGGGCCGCCGCCCTCCTCGTGCTCCTCAGTGCGATCACCCTCCTCGTGGTGCGCTGGGTGATCGAGCCGATCCGAACGGTCGCGGCCACGAGCCGCCGGCTCGCGTCGGGCGACCTCGGGGTGCGCATGCCATCGAAGGGCGAAGACGAGCTGGCCACGCTCGCCGCCTCGTTCAACGGCATGGCCGACAGCCTGCAGGCGCGAATCCGCGAGCTCGCCGAGCTCTCGGTGATGCAGCAGCGCTTCGTCTCCGACGTCTCGCACGAATTGCGCACCCCGCTCACGACCATCCGGCTCGCGGGCGACGTGCTCTACGGGCAGCGCGACGACTTCTCCGGCCCGACCTCTCGCACGGTCGAGCTCCTGCACACCCAGACCGACCGGTTCGAGACGCTGCTCGCCGACCTCCTCGAGATCAGCCGGTACGACGCCGGCTCGATCGAGCTCACCAAGGAGCCGACGAACCTCGTGCACCTCGCGGGCGACGCCATCGAGTCGATGCACGAGCTCGCCCGTGAGCGCGGCAGCGAGCTGCGCCTCGTCGCGCCCGGCGGCCACCTCGACGCCGACGTCGACCCGCGGCGCATCCGCCGCATCGTGCGCAACCTCCTCGGCAACGCCATCGAGCACGGCGAGGGCCGGCCGATCGTCGTCGCCGTCGACAGCAACGAATCGGCGATCTCGCTCTCGGTGCGCGATTACGGGCTCGGCATGACCGAGGAGCAGACCGCGCGGGCGTTCGACCGGTTCTGGCGCGGCGACCCCAGTCGCATGCGAACGATCGGCGGTACCGGCCTCGGGCTCGCGATCTCGCTCGAAGACGCCGTCGCCCATGGCGGCACGCTCGACGTCTGGTCGAAGCCGGGCGCCGGCACCGTGTTCCGGCTGACGATCCCACGCACGTCGGGTGCCGCCGCCGTCGTGCCGCCGCTCCCGCTCGAGCCCGACGACATCGAGGCCACCGGGCCCCCGCCCACAGGTGTCGTCGAGGCCGTCGACCTTGCGGATGCCGCGACCGAGGGAGTGCGCGATGCGTAAGCCCGTGCTCGCAGCCGTCGCGGTGCTCGTCACGCTCGCCGCACTGCTCGCCGGGTGCGCCGCGATCCCGAGCTCCGGTTCGGTGAATGCGGGCAAGCAGCCGGGGCTCGAGGAACCTCCCGAGCTCGATGCCATCGTCGCCGGCCCGGAGAAGGGCTACACACAGGAGCAGATCCTGCAGGGATTCCTCGACGCGGCGGCGAGCTCGCGCGACAACTACCAGATCGCGCAGCGGTACCTCACGCCGGCCTTCGCCGACGAGTGGGCGGCCGGGCTGCCCGCCGCGACGATCGATTCGCCGAGTGATCGCGACCTCGAACCCGTCGATGACACGACTTGGCAGGTGGAGGCGACCCCGGTCGCATCGCTCACCGCGGCCGGACAGTACGACGTCCAGGACTCGAGCGCACCGATCGCGCTGACGTACGGCTTCGAGCAGGTCGAGGGGGAGTGGCGCATCTCATTGGCGCCGCCGGGGCTCCTCATCGACGAGACGACGTTCAGCCAGGTGTTCCGACAGCACTCCCTGTACTTCTTCGACCCCGAGTACGAGTACCTCGTGCCCGACCTGCGGTGGTTCGCCGGGCGCGACTCGGTGCAGACGAGCATCGTGAACGCCCTCATCGCCGGCCCGGTCGACTGGCTCGAGCCGGGGGTCGTCTCGGCATTCCCCGAAGGCGTCCAGCTCGACCCCGCCTCCGTGCCGGTCGCCGGTCGTGAAGCGAGTGTGAACCTGGCGGGAGCGGCATTCGACGACCTCGTCTCCGTGCAGCGCATGCACCTCCAGCTGGAAGCGAGCCTCGGATCGGTGCGCAGCATCGAGAACGTCGCACTCTCCCTCGGGGGTGCCCGACAGGACGTGCCCGACCTCGCGAGCCCGCCCGTGCTGAATCCCCCGGTCGATCGGCGGCCGGTGGTCTTCGACGGTGAGGCATTCGGGCACCTCGCGACCTCGGGAGAGGGCATCGAACCGATTCCCGGCCTGTCGCCGCAGATCGCGGAGCTTGCGCCGACCGGGGTCGCGCTCGGCCCGGCCGGCGAGTCCGCGGCGGTCCGCTCCGCCGGGGGCGTCTCGCTCGTGCGGGTCGACGAGGAGCCGAAGGCGCTCGATCCGCGCTCGAACCTCGTCGTGCCCGCCATCGATGTCCACGGTGGGGTGTGGTCGGTGCCGGCCGATTCGCCCGGCGAGCTCGTCTGGTACCCGTCTGAGGGCGAGGCGAAGCCGATGGGCGCCCCGTGGTCGGGCACCTCGATCGCGGCGCTCGAGGTGTCGCGCGACGGCACGCGCATCGCCGCGATCCTCGGTGATGGAGCGCGCACGCACTTCATGGCCGTAGCGGTCGAGCGCGACGCCGACGGTGTTCCGGTCGCGCTCGGCACCGTCACCCTCCGGCTCGCCGACATCGCCGGCACCCCGCTCGACGTCGCGTGGCTCGACTCGAGCACCGTCGCCTCGCTCACGGCGCTGCCGGGTGGCGGCACTCGCGTGATCACCCAAGACCTCGGCGGTAGATCCGACATCACGCAGGGGCCCGAGGGCGGGGAGGCGCTCGACGGCGGCAACGGCGACGTCAGGGTGCTGACGTCCGCCGACGAGCTCTATGCGCGCAGCGGAGTGGGCTGGCAGGTCCGGGCGAGCGGCATCAGGCTGGTCGCGGCGCAACAGCCGCGCTGACCTCACCTGTCCTCTACACCCGTTCCGGTCGGCGAGCCGGCTCCGGCTTCGAACTCGGTCGACGAGCGTCGCGTCGCCGCTGCAAGGGTGGCGGTATGCCGCGCCCCGACCGCCGCCCGTTCCCGTTCCCGTTCCGGTTCCCGTTCGTCCCCAACCTCGAGCGTCTCGGCCGGGTCTCCGTCGACGCCTGGCGCGATGCGCTCGCCGTGCTCTCGCCGGTGTCCTGCTCGGGCTGTGGCAGACCCGATCGCAGTGTCTGCGCCGAGTGCCTCGCACTGCTCGTGCCGGAGCCACGTCGCGTCCAGCGCCGGGCGCTCGCCGCCTGGGCCGCTCTCGAGTACGCCGGTCCGGTCGCCGCCGTCATCGGCGGCTTCAAAGACGGCGGGCGAACGGATGCCGCGGCACCCCTCGCCCGGGCGCTCCGCGGCGCCATCGCGGCGGCGATCGCCGAGGCATCCGTCACGGGGCCCCTCGAGGTCTGCACGATCCCGTCGACGGCCGCTGCGTCCCGAGCGCGTGGATACTCGCCGGTCGACGTTCTCCTCGGGCGCTGCGGCATCCGCTCGTCCCGCGTGCTCCGGCTCGCACGCGACCGCGCCGACCAAGCCGGCCTCGGCGCGGAAGCGCGGCGTGCCAACGCCGCCGGCGGCCTCGTCGCCGAACGAGACCTCGCCGGACGGCGCTTCCTGCTCGTCGACGACGTGCTGACGACGGGCTCCACGCTCGCCGAGGCGAGCCGCGCGCTCACCGCCGCAGGGGCCGACACGGCCGCCATCGCCGTGCTCGCCGAGACACCGCTGCGGTATTCACCGGCCTCAGCGTGTTCACGGGAAAGACTCCGTGACTTTGCCGGACAAGGGGGCTACGGTGGCAGGACAGGCGTGGTCGATCCACCCTTCAGACCCGGGTGACACGCCGGTAGATGGAGGTCGTCATGGAACTGAACATCGTCGGACGAAACCTGGGAATCACTGATCGGTTCCGCGCGTACGCGGCCGAGAAATCAGAGAAGGTCACGAACCTGACCGACCGGGCCATGTCTCTCGACGTGAAGCTCAGTCGCCACCATGAGACGAACGGAAATGCCGGTCCCGATCGGGTGGAACTCACGCTCGTCGGCAAGGGCCCGCTCGTCCGTGCTGAGGCGGATGGCTCCGACAAGTACGCGGCGTTCGACGTCGCGCTCGGCCGATTGCTCGAACGCATCCGCCGCGCGAAAGATCGCCGCAAGGTCCATCGGGGCAGCAAGCGCCGGCCCACCTCCCTTCGTGAGGCGACCGAGCTCGGGTTCTCCGAGGTCGGCGTGCAGGCGGCGCCCTCCGAGGTGCTCGAGCGGGTTCGCACGGGGAGCATCCCCGTCGTCACCGACGCCGACGCCGAGGCCGCGGCGAACGACGAAGACGACGTGTACTGCCCGGTCGTCATCCGCCGCAAGGTCTTCGCGTCCACCCCGATGACCGTCGACGATGCGCTCTATTACATGGAGCTCGTCGGACACGACTTCTACCTCTTCGTCGATGCCGAGAGCGGCCGGCCGAGCGTCGTCTACCGCCGCAAGGGCTGGGACTACGGTCTCATCGGCCTTGACGACCGCGCCGACGAGGCGCCCGCCGAATCGCGAGAACCACTGCAGCACGCCGCCGTCTGAGTTCTGACGCCGAGCCCGTCGGGGCAACTGCCTCGACGGGCTCGGAGCGCCCGGTTCGTTCCCCGCTAGCATGGCTATGATGGCCGTTCGTACGGCGACATCGAGCGTGCCCGGGGTTCGACCCGAAGTACCCGGCGCCCGACGACTACAGGAGAACATTCGTGGCTTCGATTCTGGAAAAGGTCCTCCGCGTCGGCGAGGGCCGCACCCTCAAGCGGCTGGAGAACTACGCAGCGGCGATCAACGCGCTCGAGGACGGGTTCCACGCGCTCTCCGACGAGGAGCTGAAGCACGAGACCGTCGAGCTGCGCGAGCGGTACTCCAACGGCGAGTCGCTCGACGACCTGCTGCCCGAGGCGTTCGCCGCCGTGCGCGAGGCGAGCCGGCGCACGCTCGGCCTCCGCCACTTCGATGTGCAGCTCATGGGCGGCGCCGCCCTCCACCTCGGCAACATCGCCGAGATGAAGACCGGCGAGGGCAAGACCCTCGTCGCCACCACGGCCGCGTATCTCAACGCCCTCACGAGCCGCGGCGTGCACATCGTCACGGTCAACGACTTCCTCGCGAGCTACCAGTCAGAGCTCATGGGCCGCGTCTTCCGAGCGCTCGGCATGACCACCGGATGCATCGTCGCCGGCCAGACTCCCTCGGTGCGCCGCGACCAGTACGCCGCCGACATCACCTACGGCACGAACAACGAGTTCGGCTTCGACTACTTGCGCGACAACATGGCGTGGCAGGCCAGCGACATGGTGCAGCGCGGTCACTTCTTCGCAATCGTCGACGAGGTCGACTCGATCCTCATCGACGAGGCGCGCACGCCGCTCATCATCTCGGGCCCGGCGTCAGGAGAGGCCAACCGGTGGTTCACCGAGTTCGCCCGTCTCGCCAACCGTCTCGTCCCCGGCGAGGACTTCGAGGTCGACGAGAAGAAGCGCACCGTCGGCGTGCTCGAGCCCGGCATCGAGAAGGTCGAAGACTACCTGGGCATCGACAACCTCTACGAGTCGGCGAACACGCCGCTCATCTCCTTCCTCAACAACTCGATCAAGGCCAACGCCCTGTTCAAGCGCGACAAGGACTACGTCGTGATGAACGGCGAGGTGCTCATCGTCGACGAGCACACCGGCCGCATCCTCGTCGGACGCCGCTACAACGAGGGCATCCACCAGGCGATCGAGGCGAAGGAAGGGGTGCAGGTCAAGGCCGAGAACCAGACCCTCGCCACCGTGACACTGCAGAACTACTTCCGCCTCTACTCGAAGCTCTCGGGCATGACCGGCACCGCCGAGACCGAAGCAGCCGAGTTCATGTCGACCTACAAGCTCGGCGTCGTGCCCATTCCCACGAACAAGCCGATGGTGCGCATCGACCAGCCCGACCTCGTCTACAAGAACGAGGAGGCCAAGTTCGCGCAGGTCGTCGAAGACATCGTCGCGCGTCACAAGAGCGGCCAGCCCGTGCTCGTCGGCACGACGAGCGTCGAGAAGAGCGAATACCTCTCGCGGCTGCTCGCGAAGAAGGGCGTGCGCCACGAAGTACTGAACGCCAAGAACCACGCCCGAGAGGCGGCGATCGTCGCTCAAGCCGGTCGCTACGGCTCCGTCACGGTCGCCACCAACATGGCCGGCCGCGGCACCGACGTCATGCTGGGCGGCAACGCGGAGTTCATCGCCGTGCAGCAGATGCACGAGAAGGGCCTCTCGCCGATCGACACGCCCGACGAGTACGAAGCGGCGTGGGACGACGTCTTCAACGCCGTGAAGGCCCAGGTCGCCGTCGAGGCCGAGAAGGTGCTCGCGGCCGGCGGCCTCTACGTGCTCGGAACCGAACGTCACGAGTCCCGCCGCATCGACAACCAGCTCCGCGGCCGATCGGGCCGTCAGGGCGACCCCGGCGAGAGCCGGTTCTACCTCTCGCTGACCGACGATCTCATGCGCCTGTTCAACGCCGGGGCGGCCGAGAGCCTGATGTCCCGCGGCGTCCCCGACGACGTCGCGATCGAGTCGAAGGTCGTCAGCCGCGCCATCCGCTCGGCGCAGTCGCAGGTCGAGGCGCGCAACGCCGAGATCCGCAAGAACGTGCTCAAGTACGACGACGTGCTGAACCGCCAGCGCGAGGCGATCTACAGCGACCGTCGTCACATCCTCGAGGGCGACGACCTCCACGAGCGCACGCAGCAGTTCCTCGAAGACGTGATCGACGAGGTCCTCGAGGTGCACACGGCCGAGGGCAATCCCGACGAGTGGGACTTCGACGCACTGTGGACCGAGCTGAAGACGCTCTATCCGATCGGCATCACGATCGACGAGGTCGTCGCCGAGGCGGGAGAGAAGGGTCGCGTCAACCGCGACTTCGTCCGCCGCGAGATCCTCTCCGATGCGAAGCTCGCCTACCGTCGCCGCGAGGAGCAGCTCGGCAGCCCCGCGATGCGCGAACTCGAACGACGAGTCGTGCTCTCGGTGATCGACCGCCGCTGGCGCGACCACCTCTACGAGATGGATTACCTCAAGGACGGCATCGGCCTGCGAGCCATGGCACAGCGCGATCCGCTGGTCGAATACCAGCGCGAGGGATTCGCGATGTTCCAGCAGATGATGGGCTCGATCCGCGAGGAGACGGTCGGCTTCCTCTTCAACCTCGAGGTCGAGGTGGCGCCGCAGGCCGGCGTCGGCCCGACCATCCAGGCGAAGGGGCTGGGTCGCCAGGATCCGGCCGGCGAGAAGCTCAGCTACTCGGCCCCGAGTGACGCCGGCGGCGTCGAGGTGCGCAACCAGCGTGGGCAGGTGCAGCAGGCGGCGACGCAGCGTGCGCGCCGGGCGGTCGCCGAGGCGCAGGCTCCCGAAGCGGAGCCCACTCGTGGCGCATTCGGCCAGCGCACCGGTGGTGCCGAGGTCGAGCCGCAGAACCGCGCAGAGCGCCGGGCCCAAGACCGCAAGGGTCGCTGATCTCGGCTCGGGCGCCGTGGTTCG
The DNA here is from genome assembly GCF_030817175.1 of Agromyces ramosus. Taxonomy (NCBI): domain Bacteria; kingdom Bacillati; phylum Actinomycetota; class Actinomycetes; order Micrococcales; family Microbacteriaceae; genus Agromyces; species Agromyces ramosus. Next base: position 3,241,640 of record NZ_JAUSYY010000001.1, read on the forward strand.
GATCGCGGCGCCCGAACGGTCACCCGGTGTGTAGTGAGTGAATCATGCGCCGGGTGGGAACCGCGGGGGTGATCGGGCTCAGAGCACCCCGATGGCGCTCGCGCGCCAGCGCTGGTCGAAGCCCTCGAGGCGGATGGCGACAGCGCGCGATCGCGCGCGCTGGTGCACCATCACGACAGCCTCGACGACCCCGTCGGCCGGCTCGCTGATCGTGACCCGGCCGAGCGAGAAGATCGGCCGCTGCGGGCTCTGACCTTTCACTCGGCGTGCGCGGGCGGCGAGGACGACCCGCTTCGACAGACCCCGATAGACGTCGTCGTTGACCCAACGAGCGAGCTGCTCGAGGTCACGAGCGCCGGCGAGGGCCTCGATCACGCAATGCGTGAGGTTGCGCAGGAGTGGTTCGGGATCGGGAAGCTCGTTGCGCTTGGCGGGCTGGCGCCCGAAGTACTCGTCGTCATCGTCGAGGAAACGCGCGGCGGGCGTGCGGACCACGGCCGGGCTCACGGCGAGGGCTTCGCGTGCGGTCATCATTGCTCCAGTGGGGAAGGGCTCGCCGATCGACGATGAGGCGGCAGGACCCCCAAGTGGGGGGCACCGGGGATCCTTGAGTGAACCGTATTCACGGGCCGACGGCCTGTCAAGCGATTTCCCCGCCTGTGGAAAACCTCCGGGGACATGCACCCGGCACGGGTAGCGTCGGTGCATGCGGTGGGACCTCCTCTTCGGCGACCTCGAAGCGCAGCTCGACCAGGAGCAGCGCGATGAGGAGCGTGCGCTCGCCGTCGAGGAGGAGCGCCTGCGCCTTGGGCGCGTGACCCTGCGCGACCGGCTCACGGCGATGATGCGCGCCGACGCGAGCGGGACGAGCACCGTGCGCGTCGAGCTGATCGGCGGGCGCGGCGTCGCGCTCCGGCCGCTCGCATTCGGTCGCGACTGGATGAGCGCCGAGCTGGCCGATGCCGGCCGGAGCGGCAGGCAGAGCATCGTGCCGATTGCGGCGATCGCCGCGGTGCTCCCGTTGCGTTCGCAGCTCGATCCGAGCCTCGAGCCGGTACCCGAGTCATCCGCCAGGCTCGCCGAGCGCATCGGGCTGCCGTTCGTGCTGCGCGACCTCTGCCGCCGGCGTGCGCCGGTGCGCATCACCACGCTCGACGGCGTCGCGCACGGGACCATCGACCGGGTAGCCCGTGATCACCTCGACCTGGCGTTGCACGAGCCCGGCTCACCGCGCCGCGAGCGCGAGGTGCAGGGTTACCGCATCATCCCGCTCCCGCGAGTGCTGCTCGTCGAGTTCCGCTGACGGCGGGGCGCACCGGATGCCGCGGGCCGCGTGCTCAGTCGACCGGACGGATGCGCCCGTGACGTGCGCTCGCGAGCTCGGTGATGTTGGAGAACTCGCCCCCTTGCCACGCCGAGTGACGCCGCGCGTCTTCGTATTGCAGCTCGATCCAGACCTCGAGTTGCACGCGCTCGATTCGCCACGGCCCCGAGCTCCCGACTCGGATCGCCGGCAGTTCGCCCGAGCGGATGAGTCCGTCGACCGTCGCCACGTCGACAGCGAGGATCTCGGCCGCGTCGGCGAGCGTGAGGAATCGGCCGATCTCTTCGCCCGAGCCTGGAGAGGTCATCTCTTGATTATCGACCTGCCGCCGGTCCCGCGCGCCGGGTGTGGATAACTTCGCTGGCTTCTCCCGGGTTCGGGTTTGATGGGTTCCGGCGCGATCGCGCCCTGACGAGAGGACACCCGTGATGGCACGCCGACCGGCACGCGGCGACCGCGGCGCGATGCGGCTCGACCCCCGGCTGCTCATCGGCATGGCGCTCATCGCCGGCTCCACGCTGGGCGGCTGGGCGCTCGTCACGGGGCTCGACGACGCCACCGAGGTGTACGTCGCCCGCGAGACCGTGACGCCCGGAACGACCATCGAGGCGGGAGACCTCGCCATCGCCTCCGTCCGGCTCGGCGCCAGCACGGCCGGCTACCTCCAGCCGGGCGACCTCCCCGCCCGTGGTCTCGTCGTCACACGAACGGTCGAGGGCGGTGAGCTCGTGCCCGACTCTGCGGTCGACGAGGTCGATCGCACGGGGCTCGCCACCATCGTGGTCCCGAGCCGTGGCGCACTGCCCACGGGACTCGGGGCCGGTTCGCGCGTCGACGTCTGGACCGCGCGGCAGGTCGAGCGGGGCGGCTTCGAACCGCCTGCGGTGCTGGCTGCCGATGCGGAGGTCGCCGGCATCGTCGCGAGCGACGGCATGGTGGCATCCGAGAGCCTCTCGGTCGAACTCCTCGTTCCGCGAGAGAAGGTCGCAGCACTGCTCCAGGCCCTCGCAGCAGGCGACGCGATCGACCTCGTGCCCTCGCGCGCAGACGGGAACTGAGATGGCCAGGATCGCCCTCGCGCTCGATCCCGAGACCGAGGATCGGTTGCTCGCCGACGTCGTCGAACACGGCCACACCGTCGTCGCACGACTCATCGGCTGGCGCGACCTCATCGAGAGCCTCGACGTGCTCGCACCGGAGGTCGTCGTGGTCGGCGCAGGGCGCGGCACCCTGAGTGCAGAGCTGCTCTCGTCGTGCGACGACCGGGGCATTCGGCTCATCGCGCTTGCCGGCGGTGACGGCGAACGGGCGCATGCCACCCAGCTCGGGCTTCATGAAGTGCTCGACCGTTCCGCGGGCTGGGCAGAGATCGAGACCCTCGTGAGCGGGGGCGTGCCCCTGCCGTCGCGAGTCGGCGAGTTCGAGGCTCGCGCCGCGCGCACTGACGCGGTCATCGCGGTGTGGGGCCCTGCCGGTGCGCCGGGGCGCACGACGCTCGCGATCAACGTCGCGGCCGAGATCGCGGCGGCAGGCCACACCGTCGCGCTGGTCGACGCCGACCCGTACGGCGGTGCGGTGGCACCCTCACTCGGCCTCCTCGACGAAGCGCCCGGCTTCGCCTCGGCATGCCGGCTCGCCGGCGCCGACGCACTCGACCGTGCCGAGCTCGAACGCGTGGTGCAACGCTATTCGGCGCCGAGGGCGTCGTTCGACGTGTTCAGCGGCCTCGTCGGGCCGAGCCGGTGGCCGGAGCTCTCACGAGACCGCGTCGCTGCCGCGCTTGCGGCGATCCGCGGCTGGGTCGAGTACGTCGTCATCGACACCGGATTCAGCCTCGAGCACGACGAGGAGATCACGAGCGACCAGTTCGCGCCGCGGCGCAACGCCGCGACCTTCGCCTGCCTCGCGGCAGCCGACCGGGTGGTGGCGGTCGGGCTCGCCGACCCTGTCGGGCTCTCGAGGCTGCTCCGAGGGCACGGCGAGCTCGCCGACCTGATCGAGCCCGAGCGCATCGACGTGGTCGTCAACCGTGTGCGTACGAGCGCGCTCGGCATCGATGCACACGGCCAGGTACGCCAGACGCTGCGGCGCTTCGCGGGCCTCGCCGACGCGACGCTGCTCCCGCACGACGGCAAGGCGGCCGATGCCGCGATCCTCACCGCCCGAACGCTGCGCGACGCGGCGCCACGCTCACCCCTGCGCGCTGCCGTTCGCGACTACGTGCACGAGTCCCTGATTCCGGTTCCCGAAGCGGTCGCCCGCCGCAGCCTCGCCTTCCCGACCCTTCGACGGGCCGCCGCGAGCTGAGCCACCGCCGCACACTACGCTGGTTCTGTGTCGACCCTCAGTGATCTCGTCCTCGCCCAGGGCCGCAGCAGTCAGGCCGATGTCGACTGGCTGCACATGCTCGTCGGCGACCTGCAGCTGCTCGCCGACCTCGCGTTCGCCGACATCGTGCTGTGGGTGCCATCAGGTGACGACGGCTTCGTCGCCGTGGCCCATGCGCGACCATCGAGCGCGGCAACGCTGTTCTACCGCGACTTCGTCGGCCAGCAGATCAAGCCGCAGTGGCGCGACCTCGTCACGCAGGCATTCTCGAGCGCCCGCATCGTCGACTCCTCGGCACCCGATTGGTACGAGGAGATGCCCACGCGCGTTCGCGCCGTGCCGGTGATGCGACGCCTCAGCTCGACGGGCACCCAACTCGCTCCCGAGCCCGTCGCCGTCATCACGAGGCACACGAACCTCGGGGCACAGCGCACCCCCAGCCGGCAGGAGCTCACGTTCAACGAGTGCTCCGACGAGCTCTTCCAGATGATCGCCTCCGGCGACTTTCCCGATCTCGGCGCCCCGACCGGCCCGCGCCGCGGCGCCCCCCGCGCATCCGACGGGCTGATCCGCCTCGATGTCGACGGCACAACGACGTTCGCGAGCCCGAACGCGCTCTCCGCCTTCAACCGCATGGGCTTCGACGATGAGCTCGAGGGTGAATCGCTCGCCGAGGTCACCACGCGCCTCCTGAGCGGCAAGCTCGTCGTCGACGAGTCGCTGCCCCTCGTCGTCACCGGTCGAGCCCCGTGGCGCACCGACGTCGAGTCGCGCGGCGTCACGGTCTCGCTCCGCGCGATCCCGATCCGGCATCGGGGCGAGCGCATCGGCGCGATCGTGCTGAGCCGCGACGTCACCGAGCTGCGTCACCAGGAGCAGGAGCTCATCACCAAAGACGCAACCATCCGCGAGATCCACCACCGGGTGAAGAACAACCTGCAGACGGTCGCGTCACTGCTCCGCATCCAGGCGCGGCGCACGCACTCCGACGAGGCACGCGACGCCCTCACGCAGGCGATGCGGCGGGTCGGTGCGATCGCGGTCGTGCACGACACGCTCTCCGAAGGACTCACGCAGAACGTCGACTTCGACGCGGTCTTCGATCGGGCGCTGCTGCTCGTGGCCGAAGTGGCGTCGGCGCACAACACCACCGCGCACCCGAAGCGTTCAGGCTCATTCGGCGTGCTCCCGAGCGAGTATGCGACGCCGCTCGCCCTCGCCCTCACCGAACTCGTGACCAACGCCGTCGAGCACGGCCTCGCCGGTCAGGAGGGCGATGTCGAGATCACCGCCGACCGCAGCGCGACCGCGCTCACGGTGCAGGTACGCGACACGGGCTCGGGTTTGCCCGAGGGCAAGGTCGGCGAGGGTCTCGGCACGCAGATCGTCCGCACCCTCATCCAGGGCGAACTCGGCGGAACCATCGACTGGCACACCGTGGTCGGGCGCGGCACCGAAGTGACGATCGACGTGCCGCTGCGGTGGATCACGCCGGCTTAGGCGGAGCCGATGCCGCGAGGCATCCGGTGCGTCGTGAGAGTCGGCTCTATGAGGCGCGACGTGCGCGGGCTGCGCGGCGCTTGAGGGCGCGGCGCTCGTCTTCGCTGAGGCCACCCCACACGCCGGAGTCCTGACCGGTCTCGAGGGCGTACTGGAGGCAGATCTCCGTGACCGTGCAACGACCGCAGACGGCCTTCGCCTTCTCGATCTGGTCGACGGCGGGGCCGGTGTTGCCGACCGGGAAGAAGAGTTCCGGGTCTGCGGTGAGGCAGGCGGCCTTGTCGCGCCAATCCATGGAGATGCTCCTTGCGGGGTGTTCTTCGATCGCAGACGCGCACGATTGCGCTTGCCGAATCCGGCTGCTGCAGGGGGAAAGCCGAATCTCGGGAAGTAGGATCAGTGACTGATCGGCTCACGTCCCTGTGAGCATCAACTCGGCCTCATAAATGGTCGCATAGCGGAGAGATCGAATCAATAGCCGTGCATGGGATAACGCTGTGAATCACCGCGACATCGAGGGCCCCGGCGCGGTCGCGGGCGACGCGTCCGGCGGCCGTCACGACGGAGGGGTTCGAGCAGCCCTCGCCACCGTCAGCATCGTGCTCGTGCTCGAGGCGCTCGCGGTCACCGGAGTCGCCATCTGGCTGATCGTCGACCTGTTCTCGCTGCAGCCGTCGTCGTATGCCACCGCGATCGCACTCATCGTGATCGTGATGATCGGGGCGATCTGGATCGGCGCGACGGCGGTTGCGTCGTTCGCCCGGGCGCCGTGGTCCCGTGCCGCCGCGATCGTCTGGCAGGTGCTGCAGTTGTCGGTGGCGGTCGGTGCGTTCCAGGGCCTCTTCGCCCGCCCCGACCTTGGATGGGCGCTCCTCGTGCCGGCGATCACGGTCATCGGCCTGCTCCTCTGGACGCCCGTGCGCATCGCCTACGCGCGCCCCGAGGATCGCGCGCAGCCCGAACGCACCTGAGGCCGCCCGACGGCGCTGGCGCCGTGGATCAGCACGGCGCGAGCGCCTGCCGGACTCAGGCGTCGAGGCCGAGATCGCGGCGTACGCGCGCGACGTGGCCGGTCGCCTTGACGTTGTAGAACGCCCGCTCGATGCGGCCGTCTTCGCCGATGACGAAGGTGGACCGGATCGAGCCGACGATGATGCGCCCGTAGAGCGACTTCTCGCCCCAAACGCCGTAGGCGTGCTGCACGTCGAGGTCGGGGTCGGCGAGGAGGGTGAAGTTCAGCCGGTCGCGCTCGGCGAAGCGCTTGAGCTTCCCCACGTCGTCTTTCGAGACGCCGAGCACCCGGATGCCGGCGCTTCGGAACGAGTTCAGGTTGTCGCGGAAGTCGCACGCCTCGGTCGTGCATCCCGGCGTCATCGCCTCGGGATAGAAGTAGAGCACGACCTTCGTGCCGCGCAGCGAGGAGAGGGTCACCGGAGTGCCGTCCTGGTCGTCGAGGGTGAAGTCGGGGGCGAGGTCCCCGGGGGCCAATCGTGCGTCGGTCATGCTCCCATGCTAGGCAGCGAGGCTGGCAGCTCGCTCCGCGGGCCGGGGCGGTGCTCGTCGCTCAGGCGGCCGCGGCGAACGTGCTGAGCAGCCGTTGCAGTGAATCGAGCCTGGCACGACCCGTCTCACCCAGCTCACCGGCCTCGACCGCCTCCATCATCGCGCAGTCGGGTGCGTCGGGCAGGTGCGTGCACCCGCGCGGGCAGCGCTCGGCGATGCGCGCGAGGTCGGTGAAGGCGCCGAGGATGTTCTCCGGCTTCACGTGGCCGAGACCGAAGGAGCGCACACCTGGCGTGTCGATGACCCAGCCGGTGCCCGTCGCATCCTCCACGCGAAGCGAGATCGTCGACGAGGAGGTGTGCCGGCCACGACCGGTGACCTCGTTGACTCGTCCGATCGCGCGATGTGCGCTCGGGACCAGCGCGTTCACGAGGGTCGACTTGCCCACACCGGAATGGCCGACGAAGACGGTGCGATGCCCGATCAGGGCGGCGGTGATCTCCTCGAGCGGCATGCGGTCGGTGCTCGAGCGGATGACCGGCAACTCGAGCCCCGCGAAGTTCTCGAGGAACTCCGATGGATCGGCGAGGTCGGTCTTGGTGAGGCAGAGGATCGGGCGGATGCCGGCATCGAACGCCGCGACGAGGTAGCGGTCGACGAGGCGGATGCGCGGTTCGGGGTTCGCCGCCGCGACGACGATGAGCATCTGGTCGGCGTTGGCCACGATGATGCGCTCGACCTCGTCGGTGTCGTCTGCGCTTCGGCGAAGGAGCGTCGAGCGCTCGCCGATGCGCACGATGCGCGCGAGGCTGCCGGGGTCACCGCTCGTGTCGCCGACGAGGTCGACGTGGTCGCCGGTGACGACCGACTTGCGGCGCAGCTCGCTTGCTCGCGCCGCGGTGATCGCCCGCTCGTCGGGAGTGCCCTCGTCGAGGAGCACCGCATAGCGTCCGCGATCGACGCCGAGCACGACCCCGGTGATGGCGTCGGCGTGATCGGGGCGCGTCTTGGTGCGCGGGCGACTTCCGCGGCGACTGGGCCGCACCCGCACCGCGGACTCGTCGAACTCGGACTCGTCGTCTTCGTCGTCGTCGGTGCTCCACCAGGTCATGCGAGCATCCGCTCCCAGAGCTCCGTGAACTGCGGCAGGGTCTTGGCGGTCGAGGCGATGTCGTCGACGACCACGCCGGGCACGGCGAGGCCGACGATGGCACCACTCGTGGCCATGCGGTGGTCGGCGTGCGCACGCCACGGCCCCGCCGACAGCGGCGACGGCTCGATGCGCAATCCGTCGTCGAGCTCGGTCACCTTGCCCCCGAGGCCGTTGAGCTCGGCGGCGAGCGCGGCGAGCCGGTCGGTCTCGTGATGGCGGATGTGCCCGATGCCGCTGATCGTGCTCGGGGCGTCGGCCAGGGCGGCCAGGGCCACCAGGTTGGGTGCGAGCTCACCGGCCTCCGAGAGGTCGAGGTCGACGCCGCGGATGCCGCGGCCGCCGTCGGCGGTTCGCTCGGGTGCGTGCACCGTGAGGCGATCGGCGTCGCGCTCGACGCGCGCGCCGAAGCGGGGCAGCAGCTCGATGAGCTGGGCGCCGACCTGCGTGGTCTGTTCGGGCCATCCCGTGATGGTCACGGAGCCGCCCGCGACGAGTGCGGCGACGAGGAACGGCGCCGCGTTGGAGAGGTCTGGCTCGATGGCGACGTCGATCGCGCGGATCGGGCCGGGGGAGACCTGCCAGCGACCGGGTTCGGGGCTGCGCACCTCGACACCTCGCGCGCGGAGCGTCTCGATGGTCATCTCGATGTGCGGCAGGCTCGGGAGACGCTCGCCTGTGTGCGTGAGGTCGAGGCCGCGCTCGAACCGCGCCGCCGACAGGAGCAGGCCGGAGACGAACTGGCTCGACGCCGACGCGTCGATCTCGATGGACCCGCCCTCGACCGCGCCGGTGCCGTGCACCGTGAACGGGAGGGTGCCCCGGCGGTCGTCATCGAGGTCGACACCGAGTGCGCGGAGGGCCTGGATGACGGCGGCCATCGGACGACGGCGCGCGGCCTCGTCGCCGTCGAACGTGGTGGGGCCGAGTGCGAGCGCCGCCACAGCCGGGAGGAAGCGCATGACCGTGCCGGCAAGGCCGCAGTCGATGGTCGTCGAGCCCAGGAGCTCGGTCGCGGGCGTGACCCTGAGGTCGGCACCGAAGCCGCCGGTGCCCGGCAGCGGATCGAAGCCGGTGCCGAGGGCGCGGAGCCCGTCGATCATGAGCTCGCTGTCGCGCGACCAGAGCGGGGCACGGAGCGTCGACCGGTCATCGGCGAGCGCGGCGAGCACGAGCTCGCGATTCGTGAGCGATTTCGAGCCCGGCAGCGCGAGCACGGCATCGAGCGGGGCCACGGCGACGGGCGCCCGCCATCCGTCGTCGGGCTCGGTCTGCCTGGCCTCGCCGTACGGATCGAACTCTGGTGCGGAATACCTCGAAATCTGCATCGGTTATCAACAGTAGCGTCAGGGGACGCAGAAGGAGATGGTGCGCGTGTCGCTTGCAGTGATCGAACGCCCGACGGTCGTCACGGTTGACGATCTAGGATGGCCGGTGATGACTCCCGACGAGACCGACACCACGCCGACCGACCCCGGTTCGCCCGACGCGGGCCGACCGCTCGGCGAGCTCTTCGAAGAACAGGCACTGCCGTTCATCGACCAGCTCTACGCGGCGGCGCTGCGCATGACCAAGAACCCCGCCGACGCGCAAGACCTCGTGCAGGAGACGTTCGTCAAGGCCTTCGCCGCGTTCGCGCAGTTCAGGCAAGGCACGAACCTCAAGGCCTGGCTGTACCGGATCCTCACCAACACCTTCATCAACAGCTACCGCAAGAAGCAGCGCGAGCCGTACCAGGGCACGATCGACGACCTCGAGGACTGGCAGCTCGGCGGTGCCGAGTCGACGACTGCGAGGGCGAGCCGCTCGGCCGAGGCCGAGGCCATCGACCACCTGCCAGACAGTGCCGTGAAGGACGCCCTGCAGGCGCTTCCCGAGGACTTCCGCCTCGCCGTGTACTTCGCCGACGTCGAGGGGTTCTCCTACCAGGAGATCGCCGACATGATGAACACCCCCATCGGGACCGTGATGAGTCGCCTGCACCGTGGCAGGCGGCTGCTCCGCGAGTCCCTGGCCGACTATGCCCGCGAACAGGGATTCGCGGCGGGCGAGCCGGCGCCCCAACCCACCAGGAGTAAGCGATGACCGACTGCGGTTGCGAGAAGGCGCGAGCCGAACTCGAAGAGTACCTGCATCACGAACTGCGCCGCGAGGACGCGGCCGACATCCGTGAGCACATCGAACACTGCGCCGACTGCCAGGCGGAGCTCCGCGTGGGCGTGGCGATCACCGAGGTCGTGCAGCGGGCCTGTCGCGAGAGCGCGCCCGAAGAGCTGCGGCTCGTGGTGCTCGCGCGCATCCGCGACTTCCAGTCGGGTCACAGCGTTCTCGTCGACTGACGAGCGGGTCGACCCGAGGCGCCGGACTCACCCAGGCGGTGGCGTCGCCGGGTGCCTCCGTCGGCGTACCGTCGTAGGTGATGCCTGCCCAACTCGATCCTGAGACTCGCACCACCGACGCTCGCTACTCGTCCGGGGTGCCCGCATGGCTTCGCGTGCTGATCCCCGTCGTGCTGATCCTCGTCTGGTTCGGGGCGTTCGGCGCCGGCGGCATCGCGTTCGGCTCGCTCACCGAGGTGTCGACGAACGACCAGGCGCAGTTCCTCCCGGCCTCTGCCGAGGCGACCGAGGTCAGCGAACTGCAGCAGGACTTCCGCGACGCCGACGTGGTTCCCGCGATCGTCGTCGTCTCCGGCGACGAGATGCTGGACGACGACGATCTCGAGGCGATCGACGGCCTCCGTACCGACCTTCTCGCGGTCGAGGGGATCCGGGCCGATGAGGCGTCGCCCGTGCTCGTGTCCGAGGACGGCCGGGCGGCGCAGGTCATCATCCCGGTCGACAGCGGCGACGATGCCGAGGGGCCGTCGGTCACGGTGGCCGAACTCCGCGAGGTCATCGACGCGACCACGATCGCGGGCACCACGATCGCCGTCACGGGGCCCGCCGGGTTCACCGCTGACCTGGCCGCCGCGTTCAGCGGCATCGACGGGCTTCTGCTCGCGGTCGCGCTCGCCGCGGTGTTCGTCATTCTCATCGTCGTCTACCGGTCGCCCCTGCTCCCGGTCATCGTGCTGTTCACGAGTCTCACGGCGCTCTGCGCGGCCGTCTTCACGGTCGTCTCACTGGCGCGCGCCGACGTGCTGCTCCTGTCGGGCCAGACCCAGGGCATCCTGTTCATCCTCGTCATCGGTGCCACGACCGATTATGCGTTGCTCTACATCGCCCGATACCGCGAGACTCTGGCGATCCATGAGCGGAAATGGGATGCCACGTGGGCGGCGCTCCGGAGTTCGTGGGAGCCGATCGTCGCCTCGGGTGGCACGGTCGTCGTGGGCCTGCTCATCCTGCTGGCGAGTGAGCTCACCTCGAACAAGATCCTCGGCCCGGTCGCGGCGATCGGCATCGTCTTCGCGGTCCTCGCGGCGCTCACGCTCCTGCCGGCGCTCCTGCTCTGGGCCGGCCGCGCCGCGTTCTGGCCGCGACGCGTCGCGCACGCGGGCGAGGTGGAGCATCACGCACGGCATGCGACCGGCGTGCAGGACGCATCCGCTCCCGATGAGGCCGACCTGCCCGATCGCGGAATCTGGGCGAGCATCGGCCGCCTCGTGTCGCACCGGCCGCGCTCCGTCTGGATCATCTCGGCAGTGGTCCTGGGCGTGATGTCGCTGGGACTCGCGCAGCTCGACGCCGATGGGGTCCCTTCGAGCGAGTTCGTGCTCGGCGAATCCCAGGCGCGCGAGGGTCAGGAACTCCTCGGCGAGCACTTCCCGGCCGGCTCTGGAACCCCCGCGGTGATCATCGGACCAGCGGGCGACCTGCAGGAGATGGCCGACGTCGCGCTCGCGGCATCCGGCGTGTCCTCGGTGTCGGTGTCGGTGCCGGCCGCGGACTCGCCATCGGGATCGGCACCCGTCACCGGCGACGGAATCGAGGCGCTCGGCCCACCGGGGACACCGGCCCCGGAGCCCACCGTCGTCGACGGCGGGGTGCTGCTGCAGGTCACCCTGTCGGACGCGTCGGATTCCGGCGAGGCCGAGGCGACCATCGCCTCGCTTCGCGACGACCTCGACGAGATCGACACCGACGTGCTCGTCGGCGGGCCGACGGCCGTCGCCCTCGACACGAACTCGGCGGCGATCGCCGATCGTACGCTCGTGATCCCGCTCGTGCTCGCCGCAATCCTCGTGATCCTGATGCTGCTGCTGCGCTCGATCGTCGCGCCGCTCATCCTGATCGGTAGCGTCGTGCTCTCCTTCGCGGCCGCGCTCGGCGTCTCGGCGCTGGTCTTCGAGCACGTGTTCCACTTTCCGGGGGCAGACCCGTCGGTGCCCCTCTTCGGCTTCGTGTTCCTCGTCGCGCTCGGCGTGGACTACAACATCTTCCTGATGACCAGGGTGCGCGAGGAGTCGCAGCGGTTCGGCACACGACGAGGCATCGTGCGGGGCCTCCGACTCACCGGCGGAGTCATCACCTCCGCGGGCCTCGTCCTCGCGGCGACGTTCGCGGCGCTCGGGGTGCTGCCGATCCTCTTCCTCGCACAGATCTCGTTCATCGTCGCGTTCGGCGTGCTGCTCGACACGTTCCTCGTGCGCACGCTGCTCGTGCCGGCGCTGGCCTACGACGTGGGCCGCGGCATCTGGTGGCCCGGCGCGCTGGCGCGCGGGGAACGCTGACACCCGGCCGCAGACGACGAAGCGAGCGGATGCCCCGGGGCATCCGCTCGCTTCATGCCCGCTGCGTCAGAGCGTGGTGGCGCGGCGCACGATCTCGGCCTGCTCGGTGGCGTGGCGCTTGGCGGAGCCGGTCGCCGGCGAGGCAGCCGCGGCTCGCGCGACGACCGCGACCGGACGCGGTCCGAGCTTGTTCGTCTCGATGACGAAGTACGGCCAGGCGCCCTGGTTCTCGGGCTCCTCTTGGGCCCACATGAGCTCGGCCTGGGGGTACTCGTCGGCAACGGCCTTGAGCTCGGCAGCAGGCAGCGGGTAGAGCTGCTCGAGGCGCACCAGTGCGATCTCGGGGTTCGGGTTCTTCTCGAGCTCGGCTGCGAGGTCGTAGTAGAGCTTGCCCGACATGAAGACCACCCGCTTCACCGCCGACTTGTCGGTGATGCGCGCGTCGTCGATCACGGGCTCGAAGCGCCCCTGAGTGAAGTCCGCGAGCTCGCTCGTGGCGCCGCGAAGGCGGAGCATCGCCTTCGGCGTGAACACCACGAGGGGGCGACGGGGGCGCTGGTACGCCTGCCGGCGAAGCAGGTGGAAGTACGACGCGGGCGTCGACGGGCGCGCGACCGTCATGTTGTTCTCGGCGCACATCTGCAGGTACCGCTCGATGCGGGCGCTCGAGTGATCGGGGCCCTGGCCCTCGTAGCCGTGGGGGAGGAGGAGGACGACGCTCGAACGCTGGCCCCACTTCTGCTCGGCCGACGAGATGAACTCGTCGATGATGGTCTGCGCGCCGTTCGCGAAGTCGCCGAACTGCGCCTCCCAGAGCACGAGCGCATCAGCCCGCTCGACGGAGTATCCGTACTCGAAGCCCATCGCCGCGTACTCACTGAGCAGCGAGTCGTAGATCCAGAACCGGGCCTGGTTGTCGGAGAGGTTCTGCAGCGGCAGCCACTCCTGCCCGTTCACCCGGTCGTGGAGCACCGCGTGACGCTGCACGAACGTGCCGCGCCGGGCGTCCTGACCGGCGAAGCGCACCGGGGTTCCCTCGAGGAGCAGCGCGCCCAGGGCGAGCAGCTCGCCGAAGCCCCAGTCGATCTTGCCGTTGCGGCTCATGTCGAGCCGCTTGGTGAGGAGCTGCTGGATCTTCGGGTGCACGGTGAAGCCCGCGGGCTTGTTGTTGAACGCGTCGCCGATGGCGTGCACGACCTCGGTCGAGACGCCGGTGCTCTCGAGCTCGCCTGCGACCGGCTCGGCCTCGCGCGTCGACTCGGTGGCCCCGACGATCGGGATGGCTCCCGTCTGCGCGGCGTGCGTCTCGGCGAAGGCGCGTTCGAGGCGGTCCTGGAAGTCGCGGTGCGCTTCTTCGTACTCCTCCTCGGTGATGTCGCCACGACCGACGAGAGCCTCCGTGTAGAGCTTGCGCACTGAGCGCTTCGCCTCGATGAGGTTGTACATCAGCGGCTGCGTCATCGAGGGGTCGTCGCCCTCGTTGTGGCCGCGACGGCGGAAGCACACGAGGTCGATGACGACGTCGCGCTTGAACTCCTGGCGGTAGCGGAAGGCGAGCTCAGCCACCCGCACGACAGCCTCGGGGTCGTCGCCGTTCACATGGAAGATCGGCGCCTGGACGGTCTTCGCGACATCCGTCGAGTAGATCGACGATCGCGCGTCGCCCGGCACCGTCGTGAAGCCGACCTGGTTGTTCACGACGACGTGGATGGTGCCGCCGGTGCGGTAGCCGCGCAGCTGCGACATCTGCATCGTCTCGAACACGACACCCTGGGCGGCCATGGCGGCGTCGCCGTGCACGAGGATCGGCAGGGTCGAGAACGTGCCGATCGGCTTCCGGTCTTGCTTGGCCCGCACGATGCCCTCGAGCACACCGTCGACGGCTTCGAGGTGCGAGGGGTTCGCGGCGAGCGACACGGGGATCTGGTGGCCGTCGTCGGCCGTGAAGGTGCCCTCGGTGCCGAGGTGGTACTTCACGTCGCCGGAGCCGGAGAAGCCCTTCATCTCTTGCGTGCCCTCGAACTCGCGGAACACCTGGCCGTAGGTCTTGCCGGCGATGTTCGTGAGCACGTTGAGGCGGCCGCGGTGCGCCATGCCGATGGCGACCTCGTCGAGTCCCTCTTTCGCCGCGCCCTGCAGGATCTCGTCGAGGAGCGGGATGACCGACTCCCCGCCCTCGAGGCTGAAGCGCTTCTGGCCGACGTACTTGGTCTGCAGGAACGTCTCGAACGCCTCGGCCTCGTTGAGCTTGCCGAGGATGCGCATCTGCTCGTCGTGCGTGGGCTTCTCGTACTTACGCTCGACCTCGTTCTGGATCCACTTGCGCTGCACCGGGTCTTGGATGTGCATGTACTCGATGCCGATGGTGCGGCAGTAGGAGTCGCGGAGCACACCGAGGATGTCGCGGAGGAGCGCGGTGCGCTTGTCGCCGAACCCGCCCGTGACGAACTCGCGGTCGAGGTCCCAGAAGGTGAGGCCGTGGCTCGCGATGTCGAGGTCGGGATGCGAGCGCTGGACGTATTCGAGAGGGTCGGTGTCGGCCATCAGGTGGCCGCGCACCCGGAAGGAGTTGATGAGCTCCTGCACGCGCGCCGTCTTGTCGATGGCGCTCGCGATGTCGACGGAGATGTCGGGCGCCCAGCGGATGGGCTCGTAGGGCAGGCGGAGCGCGGCGAACAGGTTCTCATAGAAGCCGCGCTGGCCGATGAGGAGCTCGTGGACCTTCTTCAGGAACTCGCCCGAGCCCGCGCCCTGGATGACCCGGTGGTCGTACGTGGAGGTGAGGGTGATCGTCTTGCCGATCGCGAGGTTCGCGAGCGTCTTCTCGGACGAGCCCTGGAACTCGGCCGGGTACTCGAGGGCGCCCGCGCCGATGATGCAGCCCTGGCCCTTCATGAGCCGCGGCACCGAGTGCACGGTGCCGATGCCGCCCGGGTTCGTGAGCGAGATCGTCGCGCCCTGGAAGTCGTCGGCCGTGAGCTTGTTGGCGCGGGCTCGCTGCACCAGGTCTTCGTAGGCCGAGAGGAACTCGTTGAACGTCATCGTCTCGGCCCGCTTGATGGCGGGCACGAGGAGCGCGCGGCTGCCGTCGGGCTTGGGAAGGTCGATCGCGATGCCGAGGCCGACATGCGCCGGCTTGACCACGCTCGGCTTGCCGTCGCGCTCGGCGTAGTACACGTTCTGGCTCGGGAACTCCTTCAGCGCCTGGATGATCGCCCAGCCGATGAGGTGCGTGAATGAGACCTTGCCGCCACGTGAGCGACGCAGGTGGTTGTTGATCACGATGCGGTTGTCGATCATGAGCTTCGCCGGGATCGTGCGCACGCTCGTGGCGGTGGGCACCGTGAGCGACTGGTCCATGTTCGCGGCGAGGGTCTTCGGCAGGCCCTTGAGCGTGACGATCTCGTCTTCGCGCTCGGTGTCGGCGACGACGGGCTGCGGGCTCGTGATCGGGACGTCGGCCGGTACGGGCTGGGTGCGGGGGGCGACCGAGGTGGTGCGCGCCTCGGGCGCCTGGGCCACGACGGAGTTCGAGGACGCTGTTGGGGCGGGCTCGGATGCCGCGGGCGTCGGGGCCGCCGGCTCGGATGCCGCGGGCGTCGGGGCCGCCGGCTCGGATGCCGCGGGCGCCGGGGCCGCCGGCTCGGATGCCGCGGGCGCCGGTGCATCCGACGCGGGAGCCTCGGTCGGGGCGGCCGCGGTGGTCTTCACCTGGCGGTAGTGCTCCAGCACCGGCCACCAGGTCTTGTCGACCGATTGCGGGTCGACGAGGTACTTCTCGTACATCTCGTCGACGAGCCACTCATTGGCTCCGTATTCGCCAGCCGTGGTCTCGTCGGACCCCGACCCGGTCAATTGGCTCGACACAGCCTTTTCGCCCACTCTCTCCGTTGATGCTGGATTCATGCTGACGGCGATCGTGTCGTGTGCGAACACGCGACGTGCCCGATCACCCACACAAGCCTAAACCCCCGACGGCGGGGCGCGGGCACCCTTGCGGCGGTAGCGTGGAACGCATGGAGTTCTACCGGACGGCGCCGAGCCACGACCTCACCTACTCCGACGTGTTCCTCGTGCCGAGTCGCTCCGGCGTCACGAGCCGGCTCGACGTGTCGCTCGCGCCCGACGACGGCTCGGGGGCGACCGTGCCCATCGTCTCCGCCAACATGAACTCGATCACAGGCCCCCGCCTCGCGGCCACCCTGGCTCGGCGCGGCGGCCTCGGCGTCCTACCGCAGGACCTGCACCTGCAAGACCTCGACTCGGCGATCCGCTGGGTGAAGTCGCAGTCGCCGCGGTTCGACACGCCGCATGAGTTCAGTCCGGATGCCACGGCGGCCGACGCGCTCCAGTCGCTGCCGCCCGCCGAGGGCCACGGCATCGTGCTGCACGATTCCCGCGGCCGCTACGTCGGATCCATCGCCGCCGAGCGGCTGGCCACCGCGCTGCCCGACGCGCGCCTCGGCGACCTCGTGCACGGCGGGCTCGCATCCCTCGACGCCGACGACGTCGACACCCCGCGTCGCGCCTTCGACCTCATGGTCGACGCCGGCCTCGAATTCGCGCCGGTGCTGGAGCACGGCCGGGTCGTCGGCACCCTCAGTCGCAAGAGCGCGCTGCGCGGCACGGTCTACGGGCCCAACGTCGACGGCGACGGTCGGCTCCGCGTCGCCGCCGCGGTCGGCATCAACGGCGATGTCGCAGCCAAGGCGCGGGCCCTCGTGGCGGCCGGGGTCGACATGCTCGTCATCGACACCGCCCACGGCCACCAGGAGGGCATGTTGCGCGCGGTGTCGATCGTGCGCGACCTCGAGCTCGGCGTCCCGATCGTCGCCGGCAACATCGTGACCGCCGACGCGGTCGCGGACCTCGTCGAGGCGGGCGCCGACGTGCTGAAGGTCGGGGTCGGCCCCGGGGCCATGTGCACGACCCGCATGATGACGGCGGTCGGCCGTCCGCAGTTCTCCGCGGTGCACGAGACCGCCGAGGCGGCGCGCGAGCTCGGGGCCGCGGTGTGGGCCGACGGCGGCGTGCGGTACCCGCGCGACGTGGCGCTCGCACTCGCGGCGGGTGCGGCATCCGTCATGATCGGGTCGTGGTTCGCCGGCACCATCGAAGCGCCGGGAACGCTCCGCCGCGACGCATCCGGACGCCTCTTCAAGGAGAGCTGGGGCATGGCCTCGACGAAGGCGGTGCGCGAGCGCTTCGACCGTCTCTCGCCCTACGACCTCGCCCGGAAGGAGCTCTTCGCCGAGGGCATCTCGTCGTCGTCCATCTACCTCGACCCCCAGCGGCCGTCGATCGAGGACCTGCTCGACATGATCACCTCGGGCGTCCGCAGTTCATTCACCTACGCGGGTGCGCGCACCCTCGAGGAGTTCCGCGAGCGTGCGCTCGTGGGCATCCAGTCGGCCGCGGGCTACGAGGAGGGCAAGGCGCTGCCGGTCAGTTGGTAGCGCCCGGGCGCGCTCGCGACGACGGAGGCATGGGCGCGCGGGTCTCGAGAGCGCCACCGCGCTCGTCGATATACTGGATCGACCATGGACGATCCCCCCTCTGCGAATACGCCCGGCCATAGACCCTCGCCCGTGACCACCCGGGGAGGTCGTGATGTCTGAGTGGATCCTCCTCGGCATCGGACTCCTCCTCACCGTGGGCACGGGCTTATTCGTTGCGAGCGAGTTCGCGCTCGTCAATCTCGATCGCGCCGATCTCGAGGCCCGTCGTGAGCGGGGCGAGTCGCGGCTCGGCCTCACCATCTCCGCGCTGAAGATCACGTCGACGCACCTCTCGAGCGCGCAGCTCGGCATCACGCTGACGACCCTGCTCACGGGTTACACCATGGAACCCGCGATCTCCTCGCTGCTCGCCGGTCCGCTCGCCGCCATCGGCATGCCCGCCGCCCTCGTGCGGCCGGTGGGCGCGACCACGGCGATCGTCATCGCGACGCTCCTGTCGATGGTCATCGGCGAGCTCGTGCCGAAGAACTTCGCGCTCGCGCTGCCGATCGCGACGGCGAAGCTCGCGATGCCGTTCCAGACCGCGTTCACCTGGGTGTTCCGCCCGGCGGTCTCGCTCCTGAACGGCAGCGCCAACGTGCTGCTCCGGGCCGTCGGCATCGAGCCGAAGGAAGAGCTGTCGGGTGCACGCTCGGCCGAAGAGCTCTCTTCGCTCGTGCGTCGCTCCGCGAGCGCCGGACTCCTCGAGCAGGACACCGCGACCCTGCTCGGCCGGACGCTCCGATTCGCCGACCACGACGCCTCCGACGTGATGACGCCGCGGCCCTCGGTCGCGGCGGTGCAGCGACAGGAACCGGCCGAGGCGGTGCTCGAGCTCGCCCGCCAGACCGGCTACTCGAGATTCCCGGTCTACGACGAGAACCTCGACGACATCGTCGGCGTCGTGCACGTCAAGCAGGCGGTGGCCGTGCCACGAGACCGGCGAGCGGATGTCCCGGCGTCGGCACTGCAATCCGAGGCGCTGCGGGTGCCCGAGACCATCAAGCTCGACGCCCTGCTCGCCGAGCTCCGCGGCCGCGGATTCCAGATGGCCGTCGTCGTCGACGAGTACGGGGGCACCGCCGGGGTCGCCACCCTCGAGGATCTCGTCGAGGAGCTCGTCGGCGAAGTCGCCGACGAGCACGACCGCACCCGCGCGGGCATCGTGCGCCGTGGCGACACCGTGAGCTTCCCCGGCATCCTCCGGCCCGACGAGCTCGTCGAGCGCACGGGCATCCGGGTTCCCGAGAACGGCGACTACGAGACCGTCGCGGGCTTCGTGATGGCCGAGCTCGGGCGGCTCCCCGTGGTCGGCGACGAGGTGCTGATCGATGAGGGCACCCTGGTCGTGCAGCGTCTCGACGGGCGCCGCATCGACCGGGTGCGATTCGTGCCCACGCCGACCCGTCTCGGGTCCGACCAGACGGAGGAGGCGCGATGAGCGACTGGGCCGGCATCGCCTGGCTGTTCGTGCTGCTGCTCGCGAACGCCTTCTTCGTCGGTGCGGAGTTCGCGGTGATCTCGGCACGGCGCTCGCAGATCGAGCCGCTCGCCGAACAGGGCCGGCGCAGCGCGAAGACCGCATTGTGGGCCATGGAGAACGCGACGCTCATGCTCGCGATGAGTCAGCTCGGCATCACGGTCTGCTCCCTGCTGATCTTGAACGTCTCCGAGCCGGCGATCCACCACCTGCTCGAGATCCCGCTGCATGTCACGGGCTGGTCGGCCGAGGTGGTGTCGACGATCGCGTTCATCATCACGCTCGTGCTCGTGTCGTACCTGCACGTCGTGTTCGGCGAGATGGTGCCGAAGAACCTCTCGTTCTCGATTCCCGACCGCGCCGTGCTGTTCCTGGCGCCGCCGCTCGTGCTTCTCGCCCGCCTGTTCCGGCCGATCATCGTCGCACTGAACTCGACGGCCAACGGCGTGCTGCGACTCTTCGGCGTCGAGCCGAAGACCGAGGCGAACTCCACCTTCACGCTCGAGGAGGTGCAGACGATCGTCAACCAGTCGCGCCGTGAGGGCGTGCTCGACGCGAGCGGCACGCTCACGGCGGCCTTCGAGTTCACGACGAAGCGCGTGCTCGACGTCGCCCTGCCGCTCGGCGCGCTCGTCAGCCTGCCGCCTGCCGCCACACCGGGCGACGTCGAACGGGCCGTGGCCCGTCACGGCTTCTCGCGCTACTCGATCCTCGATGTCGACGGCGAACCGGCCGGGTACGTGCACCTGAAGGACGTGATCGACCTCGACGACGATGAGTTCGACGATCCGATTCCGGCGAAACGCGTGCGTCGACTCGTGTCGATCTTCGACGGCACCGACCTCGAAGACGCCCTCGCGACCATGCGCCGCCTCGGCACGCACGTCGCGCGCGCGTTCGACGAAGACGGCCGAACCACGGGTGTCATCTTCCTCGAGGACATCATCGAGGAGCTCGTCGGCGAGGTGCAGGACGCCACCCGAAGGGGCTGAGGGGCCCCGGATTCGGGCCCTCGGCACTCCTCGGGTCGGCGTAGACTGGCGCCGACCCGAGGGATCCGAGGAAACATCATGTTTGAGAACGCTATTGCCATGGCCGTACTTCCGGCGTCCGACCAGGAGCGGGCGCGCCGCTTCTGGAGCGACGTCTTCGGACTCACGCCCCTCCGCTCCGACATGGGCGGCGACTTCTACATCGTGGGCGGCGTGCCCCTGCTCGTCTACGAGACCCAGTTCGCGGGCACCGCGCAGAACACCTCGTTCGGGCTCTTCACCGACGACCTCGACCGCGACATGGCCGCACTGCGGGAGAAGGGCGTGACCTTCAACGAGTACGACCTGCCCGGCCTGAAGACCGAGAACGGCGTCGTCGACATGGACGGCGAGCGCGGCGCCTGGTTCAACGACAGCGAAGGCAACATCATCTCGATCGCGCAGCCCACGAGCATCTCGCTCGATGACGCCAAGGCGATGCTGTCGGCCCAGCGCGCCTGAGCCCGAGCGACGTCACCACTCGCCGTCGTTCACCTCGGGGCGCGCACGCAGGTACTGGTACGGCCACATCGCAGTGCCCGCACCCAGCTCGTGCGCGGCCCGCAGCGCGAAGTGCGGGTCCCGCATCATCGCCTTGCCGAGCATGATCGCGTCGGCGCGACCCGTGGCGACGAGGTCGTCGGCATGCCGCGCGTTCGTGATGCGCCCCACCGCCGACACCGGGACATCCGACCGCTCGCCCACGTACTCGGCGAAATGAGCCTGGTAGCCCGGACCGACCGGGATGTCGGCCGCGGCGACGAGCCCGCCGGTCGACACGTCGAAGAAGTCGGCGCCGGCGTTCTGCGCCCACCCCGCGACGGTCGCAGTCTGCTCCTCGTCCCAGCCGCCCGGAGTCCAGTCGGTCGCCGAGAAGCGCACGAAGAGGGGGACCAGCTCGCCGATCTCGGTGCGCACGGCGCGCACGATCTCGAGGAGCAGCCGCGCGCGGTTCTCGAGGCTGCCGCCCCACCGATCGGTGCGCACGTTCGAGAGCGGCGAGAGGAACTGGTGCACGAGGTAGCCGTGGGCGGCATGCACCTCGACGAGGTCGAATCCCGCGTCGACCGCGCGCCGCGCCGCTGACCGGAAGTCGTCGATCACCTGGACGATGCCCGCCTCATCGAGCGCGACGGGCTCGGCATATCCGTCGAACGCGATCGCCGACGCCGACACCGTGGGCCAACCGCCCTCGTCGAGCGGCTGCGAACCGGGGCGGCGCATGGGCTCGGGCCAGATCGAGGCCTTGCGGCCGGCGTGCGCGAGCTGGATGCCGGACGCCGCGCCCTGCGAGTGCAGGAACCGGGTGATTCGCGCCCACGCCGTCGCCTGCTCCTCGTTCCAGAGGCCCGTGTCGTGATCGGAGATGCGGCCCTCGGGGTTCACGGCCGTCGCCTCGGCGATGACGAGTCCGGCCCCGCCCGCGGCCATCGCGCCGAGGTGCACGAGGTGCCAGTCGTGCGGCACCCCGTCGCGGGCGGTCACCGAGTACTGGCACAGCGGCGGCACCCATACGCGGTTGCGGATCGTGAGGCCGCGGATCGTGATCGGGGTGAACAGGGCGGGCGTCGTCGCCACCTCGTCGCCGCTCATACGAGCGACCGAAGCCAGGACTCGAGCGCGGCGGCATCCGTGAACACATGCCCGTCGCCACCGACGGCCCTGGCCCCCTCGACGTTCTCCGACTTGTTGTCGACGAAGAGGAAGTCGGATGCCTCGATGCCGAGCTCGGCGATGACGTGCTCGTAGATGGCGGCTCCGGGCTTGACGAGCTGGAGCTCACCGCTGACGAAGACCCGTTCGAACAGCGGCGCGAACGAGCCGTGCCGCAGCCAGCCGACGAAATCGGCGCCGGCGTTGGAGAGCAGCGCGAGGCGCGTGCCGCCCGCGGCGAGGGCGTGCAGCACGCCGAGGGTGCCGGGGTCGACCGAGAGCCAGCTCCGGTGGTCGATCGCCCAGAGCTCGTGCACGTCGATGGCGGCGAACTCGACTCCGGTGTCGTGCCCCACCGCACGCCAGTAGTCGGCGATCGACGTCGTGCCGCGGTCGAGGCCGTCGCGGTGGGCCCAGTAGGCGGTCCAGAACGGCTCGGCGGCGACGCCGGCGCGATCGACGAGCAGGGCGCGGTCGGACGTCGTCGGTTCGCGTGAGATGACCTCGCCGTAGTCGAACACGACGACGCGAGGGGAGAGGCTGATGGGTGCAAGGTCTGTCGTGGGCATCCCCACCAACCTATCGTTGGGAGCATGGACGGAAGCTGGCGGGAGTGGACGGCCGACGACGCGGCCGAATGGGTCGTCGAACCAGCTGCGGTCGACGACAAGTACGCACGCGGCGTGCTGGGCATCGTCACGGGCTCGACGGAGTACCCGGGTGCCGCCGTGCTCGGTGTCGAGGCGGCGCACCGCACCGGCGTGGGCATGGTGCGCTACTCCGGCCCGCGCGCGGTACGAGCGGCCGTGCTCGCGCGCCGCCCCGAGACGGTGACCGTGGCCGGACGGGTGCAGGCGTGGCTCATCGGCTCGGGCATCGACCCGGCGCGTCGCTCGTTCGTGCTGCTCGGCGACCTGCAGCACGCGCTCGCCGACCGCGTTCCGGTGGTGCTCGACTCCGGTGCCCTCGATCTGGTCGGAACGCACACCGCGCCGACCGTGGTCACGCCGCACCTGCGCGAGCTCGCCGCGCTGCTCACGGCACGCGAGATCCCCGTCGGCATCGAGGAGATCCGCGCCGACCCGGCCGGCTGGGCCGAGCGCGCCGCACGAGAACTGGGTGTCGCGGTCCTCCTGAAGGGCGCCGTGACCTATGTGTGCGATCCCGACGGCGATCGCTACACGGTGACCGCGCCGACCCATTGGCTCGCCACCGCCGGCACCGGCGACGTGCTCGGCGGCATCCTCGGTGCCCTCCTCGCCACGCACCACGAACGGCTCTCGGTCGACGCCGACGCGCTCACCGCGCTCGCCGCGACGGCCGCCTGGGTGCACGGCGAGGCGGCGCGACGGGCGAGCGCCGGGGTCGCGGGCGGTCCGATCGCCGCGCTGGACGTCGCCGAGGCGGTGCCGGGGGTCATCGGCATGCTCGCCGGGCGCTGACCCCCCGGCCGGTGCATCGCCGCTCGACCGGGCGTCACACGCCGCGGAACCGGGCGAGGAACTCACGGGTGCGCGCATGCCTCGGCGCCTCGAAGAACTCGCGCGCCGGGGCATCCTCGATGATCCGGCCCGCGTCGAGGAAGACGACCCGGTCGGCCACCTCGCGAGCGAACGCCATCTCGTGCGTTGCCATGATGATGGTCGTGCCGCCCTCGGCCAGGGACCGCACGAGCGCGAGCACCTCGCCGACGAGCTCGGGGTCGAGCGCACTCGTGACCTCGTCGAGCAGCAGCAGTTCGGGCTCCGTCGCGATGGCGCGCACGATCGCCGCGCGCTGTTGCTGCCCGCCCGAGAGCCGGTCGGGGAACGAACGGGCGAAATCGGCGAGGCCGATCGAGGCGAGCAGCTCGAGGCCGCGGCGCTCGGCATCGGCGCGTGGAACGCGGTGCACCAGCCGTGAGGCGAGCGTGACGTTGTCGAGCACGCTGAGGTGCGGGAACAGGTTGTAGTGCTGGAAGACGACGCCGATGCGGGCTCGCACGCGGTCGGCGTCGACGCGCGGGTCGCTGACATCGGCACCGCCGAGGAGGATGACCCCGTCGTCGATGGGCTCGAGGAGGTTCACGGTGCGCAACAGCGTCGACTTGCCCGAGCCGCTCGCACCGACGAGCGCGACGACCTCGTGCGGCGCGACGTCGAGGTCGATGCCGCGGAGCACGACATGGTCGCCGAAGGCGCGACGGATGCCTCGCAGGCTCAGCACCCCGGCCGCGACGGGCGCCGGGGCATCCGCTGCCGGCCGCTCAGTGCGGCTCATACGATGCTCCCGACCTGCTCGCGTGCCCGTGTCTTCGCCGAGAGCCAGTCGGTCAGCCGGATCATCGGCCAGGCGAGCAGCACGAAGAGCAGCCCGGCGACCACGTACGGCGTGAAGTTGAAGAAGTGCGCCGTCTCGATCTGGGCCGCCCGCACGGCGTCGACCGCGCCGAGCACCGAGATGAGGCCCACATCTTTCTGCATCGCGACGAAGTCGTTCATGAGCGCCGGGGTCACCTTGCGCAGTGCCTGCGGGAGCACGACCCGTCGCATCGTCTGGCCATGGCTGAGGCCCAGCGATCGCGCGGCGAGCCGCTGTGACGGGTGCACCGCCTCGATGCCGGCTCGGAACACCTCGGAGACGTAGGCCGAATAGGTGAGGATCAGGGCGATCGTGCCCCAGAACGCCGCCGGCATTCGACCGAAGAAGTCGAGCCCCGGAATGCCGTAGCCCACGAGGTAGAGCACGATGATGAGCGGGATGCCCCGGAAGAGGTCGGTGTAGCCCGCCGCGAGGGCGCGGAGTGGGAAGAACACCGGACCGCGCAGCGTGCGCAGCGTCGCCAGCACGAGCGCGAAGATCGCCACGCCGATGCTCGCGGCGACGAGCACCTGGATGTTCAGCCAGAGCCCTTCGAGCACTCGCGGGAGCGACGCGAGCGCGACCTCGGGGTCGAAGAACGTCTGCTGCACCTGCGCCCAGCCGGGAGAGCCGATGAGCGCCCACGCGAGGAGCGCGGCGAGCACGAGGGTGGAGAGCGCGCTGATGAGCACCGATCGCCGGGTCTGCCGGCGCCGGAAGCCACGCCGCTCCTGCTCGACCGCGCTCGGTTGCCACGCAGCGCCGCCCGCGCCCCCTGGGGCATCGATCGTGTCGGTCACGAGGCCACGCTAGCGGCGGTTCGCCGATGTCGTGTCGCCCGGGAGCACGAGGGTCGTCACTCGAGCACGGGCGCCGCGCCCTCGCCGCCCAGCCACTCGGCGGCGAGCTCGTCGAGCGTGCCGTCCTCGCGGAGCGCGTCGACGGCGGCGGTGACCTCGGCGGTGAGTGGCGAGTCCTTCGTGAGTACGAGCCCGAAGGCGTCGCCGCCACCGGCCGTCGTCGGCAGCTGGCCGACGATCGTGCCACCGTCGAGCTCGACGCCCGTGAGGTAGAACGCGGTCGGCAGGTCGACGACGATGGCGTCGACGGTGCCGTTCTGCAACGCGAGCTTGGCGTCGTCGTTCGTGTTGAACACCTGCGCGCCCGCCGTGGGCTGGATCACGGTCTCGATCGCGTCGAAGCTCGTGGTGCCGGTCTGTGCGCCGATGAGGAGGCCCTGCAGGTCGGCGATCGAGGTGGCGGATGCCGCGGGTGAGTCGTCGATCGTGATGACGACTTGCGTCGTCTCGTAGTAGGGGGAGGAGAAGTCGACGTTCTCGGCGCGTTCTTCAGTGATCGAGAACTGTTGCAGGTTGAAGTCGAAGTCCTTCGGCCCGGGGGCGATCGCCTGGTCGAAGGTGCTGCGCACCCACACCACGTCGTCGTGGGCGAAGCCGAGCTCGTCTGCCACGGCGTAGGCGACCGCGGCCTCGAAGCCCTCGCCCGAAGCGGGGTCGTCGTCGAGCACCCACGGGTAGTAGGCGGGCTCGCCGGTGCCGATCGTGAGCTTGCCCCCGGTGACGTGGCCGGACGCGCCGCCGCCGCCGTTCGCGTCGCCCGCCGAGCATGCAGCGAGGACGATGGTCGCGGATGCCGCGACGAGGAGCGCGGCGAGGGAGCGTCGGGTCATGTGAGCCTCCGAAGGATGTGCTCCCAGCATCCCCGATGCCACCGTCGCTCCGGTCATGCGTGGCGGAATGTGACGCTCGGATAGGCTCGTGCCATGACGGAGGTGGGGGAGCGGGTGGCATCCGCCTCGGTCATCCGGAACATGCTCGCCGGGCGACGCTCGCTGTGGTGCGCGTTCGTGCTCGTGCACCTCGTGCTCAGCTGGGTGAACCTCACGGCTCCCGGCTACCCGCTCGGCGACGTCACTGCGGTGTACCGGGTCTGGGCGGAGAACGCCGCCGAGGGCTGGGTGCGCATGGGCATCGACGTGCCGTGGGTCTACCCGATCCTGGCCTTCGCGCCGATGGCGGCGGCGCTCGCCCTAGGACCGGAGCTCTACGCCGTGACCTGGCTCGCGATCGTCGCGGTGCTCGACGCGATCGCGTTCGGCGCATTGCTCGGACGGGCGGGGCTCTCGCGGCGCCGGCGGCTCGCCGCCTGGTGGTGGCTCGGCTTCCTCGCCCTGCTCGGGCCGATCGCGTTCGGTCGCATCGACGCGATCACCGTCCCCCTCGCGATCACGGGGCTGCTCTGGGCGGCAGGCCGGCCGCGGGTCGCGGCGGTGCTGCTGACGATCGGCGCGTGGGTGAAGGTCTGGCCGGCGGCACTGTTCGTCGCGCTCGTGATCGCCTCGCGCCAGCGCGTCGACGCGCTCACGGTCGCGGCCGCGCTCAGCGCCGGCATCCTGGGGGTGAGCCTCCTCGCCGGGTCCGGGTTGAACGCCCTCGGTTTCGTCGCCGAGCAGACCGGGCGCGGCCTGCAGATCGAGGCTCCCCTCGCGGTGGCCTGGCTGTGGCAGATCGTCGGCGGTTCGGAGACCGTGGAGATCGAGTACTCCCGCGACATCCTGACGTTCCAGATCGAAGGGCCGGGTGCGGAGGCCGCGGCCGCCCTCACCACGCCGCTCATGGCCGCCGGCGTGCTCGCCGTCGTGCTCCTCGGCCTGCGGGCGGTGCGACGAGGGGCGGCGTTCGGCCGCATCATGCCTCCGCTCGCGCTGAGCCTGATCGTCGTGCTCATGCTCGCGAACAAGGTCGGCTCCCCGCAGTTCGCGACGTGGCTCGCAGCTCCCGTCATCCTGGGGCTCGTGTACCGCCCGGCGCGGTTCGCCGTGCCAGCGGCCATCGCCGCCGCGGTCGCACTCTTCACGCACATCATCTACCCCTACTGGTACGGCTGGCTCCTCGTCGCGAACCCCGCGTTCGTGTTCCTCCTCACCGTGAAGGTCGGTCTTCTGGCGGCCCTGCTCGTGTGGGGGATCGCGGCATTGTGGCAGGCTGGACGAAGGCGGGAAACGGCGCCCGCAGCCGCGTGACGCACCGTTCCGCCTGAGGAGGAGAAGCACATGCTGGTCGCATTCTCAGTAGCGCCGAGCGGCACCGGACGCAACGACGGTTCAGTGCACGACGCGGTGGCCGCGGCCGTCAGGATCGTGCGCGAATCCGGACTGCCGAACCGCACCGACTCCATGTTCACGACGATCGAAGGTGAGTGGGACGAGGTGTTCGACGTCGTGAGGCGTGCGACCGAGGCGGTCGGCGCGTACGGCACCCGGGTCTCACTCGTGCTCAAGGCGGACATCCGGCCCGGATACACGGGCGAGCTCGACGGCAAGGTGCATCGGCTCGAGCAGGAGCTCTCCGGCGGCTGAGCGCGCGTCATGTCGCGCCGCCCGTCGATGAGCGAGACCGACGCCCGAGCTCGACGAACGAAGATGGCGTGGTCGAACACCCCACGGGCCGAAAGCCGCCCCTGCCGGCCAATCTCGCCAGGCTCGAGCGGCTGTCAGCTCTTCTGCAGTTCCTCGGCGAGCATCACGAGGATGCCGCTCGGCCCGCGGAGGTAGGTGAGCTTGTAGACGTCTTCATAGGTCGCGACGCCGCGAAGCGGACCGTATCCGTGGCGTGCGGCCACCTCGAGGGCTTCGTCGATGTCGTCGACCGAGAAGGCGACGCGGTGCATGCCGATCTCGTTGGGACGAGTGGGCTCCGACTCGATCGCTTCGGGGTGGAGGTACTCGAAGAGCTCGAGGCGACCGTGACCGTCTGGCGTCTGGAGCATCGCGATCTTGGCGTGGTTGCCATCCAGGCCGACGGCAGTGTCGGTCCACTCGCCGCTGACCGTGTCACGGCCGACGACGGTGAGACCGAGGTCGGTGAAGAAGGAGATCGCTGCTTCGAGGTCGCGAACCGCGATGCCGACGTTCTCGAGTTTGATGGCCATGTGTGGCATGCTACCGAGCCGGACCGACTCGTCACGACGGCAGCTCGGGGTCGAATCGATTCGATACGTGCGACAATTGTCGGGTGACCCTCTCATCCGACGGGCCGACGACGCTGTCGCCGGCCCGTATTCGTTGGGCGCTCCTCGCGCTCGCCCTCGGCGGCTTCGGCATCGGCTGCACCGAGTTCGTGGCCATGGGCCTCCTCCCGAACATCGCGCGGGACCTGCTCCCGGTGCTCTACGCGACGGCCCCCGAAGACGCGAACGCCGGCGCAGGGTGGGTCATCTCCGCGTATGCGCTCGGCGTCGTCGTCGGCGCGCCGACCATCGCCGCGGCCGCCGCGCGCTGGCCGCGCAAGCGCCTGCTGCTCGCGCTGCTCACCGCGTTCACCCTGGGCACCGCCGCGTCGGCGGTGCTCCCCAGCTTCGGGCTCGTGCTCATCGCCCGCTTCATCGCCGCGCTTCCGCACGGTGCCTACTTCGGCATCGCCTCGCTCGTGGCGGCGAGCCTCATGGGCCCGGGCAAACGCGCGAGAGGGGTCGCGCTCGTACTCTCAGGGCTCACGATCGCCAACGTCGTCGGTGTGCCCGCGATCACCTGGCTCGGGCAGATGGCCGGCTGGCGCATGGCCTACCTCGCGGTCGCCGCGATCTTCGCCCTGACCTTCGTCGCCGTGGCGTTCGCCGTGCCGTGGCAGCCGGGCGACCCCGCGGCCACGATGCGGCGCGAGCTCCGCGCCTTCACCCGGGCGCAGGTCTGGTTCGCCCTCGGCATCGGCGCGATCGGCTTCGGCGGGCTCTTCGCCGTGTACAGCTACGTCGCGCCGCTCGCCACGGAGGTGACCGGACTGCCGCTCGCGGCGGTGCCACTCGTGCTCATCGTCTTCGGCGTCGGCATGACGATCGGCAATCTCGCGGGCGGGCGCCTCGCCGACTGGAGCGTGCGACGGTCGATGTACCTGTTCTTCGCCGTCCTGGCGGCCGCGCTCGTGCTGCTCGGGTTCACCGCCTCGAGCCCGGTCGGTCTCGCCGTCGGCGTGTTCCTCGTGGGCGCGTCGTCCGCTGCGCTGTCACCCACGATCCAGGCGCGCCTCATGGACGTGGCCCACGACAGCCAGTCGATCGCGGCGGCCCTCAACCACTCCGCGCTGAACATCGGCAACAGCCTCGGTGCGCTGCTCGGCGGCATCGCGATCGCCGCCGGGCTCGGCTACGTCGCCCCGATCTGGATCGGGCTCGTGCTCACCATCGCGGGGTCGCTGCTCGCGGTCACCTCGTTCGCGCTCGACCGGTCGCGCGGCCGTCGCGGCGTCGTGGTGCCGTACGCGACCGGTGCCATGGAGGTCGTCGAGCTCTGACGCGAGACAAGGCGCGCGCTGGAGTTCCGGCCGCGTGACCGCCGGCGAAACCCCTCAGTCGGACTGCAGGAGGATGCCGTCGAGAATGGCGCGCTTGCGCAGCGCCACCTTCGTGCCGACGTCGAATCCCGACGCCCGGTACTTCTCGCGGATGCGCTTCAAGTAGCTCTTGGCCGTCTCTTCGGAGATGCCGAGCTGGAAGGCGACCGCCTTCACGGGCTGCCCGGCGCCATACAGCGCCATCACACGCCGCTCCTGGGCCGAGAGCTTCGGCACGGTGCCCTCGTCGGCGAGCGCGAGCTGGAGCTCGGGAGTGAGGTACGACTCGCCCAGGCGAGCGGCCCGGATCGCCTCGATGATCGTCTCGACGGGCTCGGACTTCACGAGGTAGCCGAGCGCGCCGGCGCCGAGCGCCTCGCGCACCACGGCCGGCTCCGAGTAGGTGCTCATCAGCATCGTCGCCACCTCGGCGGACTTCAGCATCGACAGCTTCAGCGAGATGGGGATGTTGTCGCGGAGGTCGAGGTCGAGGAGTACGACATCGACGGGGAATGCCGGGTGGGCGAGGAGCTCGGACCACGACGGCACGGCCGCGACGAGCTCGATGTCGGTTGCCGCGCCCCGGATCCACTCGGAGAGCGCCCCGAGCAGCATGCGGTGGTCGTCGACGATCGCGAGTCGGATCGGTGCAGTGGTGTCGGCCATTCAGCTTCCCCTCGGACGGGCGGCCGCACGGGCGGCCGGCGCATTCACCGGAGTGGTCGGGTCCACCCGGCAGTCGATGTCGATGCGGAACGAATCCGTGCCCGCGGTGACGTCGTGCCTCCCGACACTACCGACAGCATCCCACGTCGCGGGGTCGACATGTCGACGAGCGACACCCGCGACCTCGATCGAGAGCGTGAACGAGGAGGGATCGGCGTCGTGACCATGGTCGGCCTCGCGGCAGGTCACTCCCACGAGGAGCGGCGTCGCCCCCCGCTTCTGGTGGGTACCCGAGAGCAGCCAGAGGGCGAAGAGCAATCCGTCGCGCTGCTCCTGCGAGAGCAGCCCCGCGAGGCCCGAGGGGTCGTCGACGGTGACGCGGTCGCTGAGATACGCCGACTCGGTCACGGCGTGCCGGAGCCAGGTGTCGTTGCGCCCCTCGATGAGGCGCACCCGGAGGCGGGCCGCAACCGACCCGGCCCGCTCGGCGGCGGCATCGGGCAGGGGGATCGCGAGGCGGCCCGATCCGACATCGTCGAGCAGCGTCTCGGCGTCGAAGTCGAGCTGCGCGAGTTCTTCGGAGGCGCGCATGCCGACGGCGCTGCGGGGGGTGGTCACCGTGCTCTGCACGAGCGAGAGGTCGAGCTCGCGGCCGACGAGGCGACGGAAGCCCTGGATCGTGAGCACCACCATGACGAGGGGGAAGACGGCGGATGCCGCGACGGCGAGCCCGGTCACCGTGTGCCGTCCGGCCGAGTCGAACTGGACGAGCGCGGCGACCCCGAGCACCAGGCCGATCGCGGAAGCCACGATGAGCGACACGCGCGTGCCCCGGATGGCGGCGACCGGCATGAGCACGGCCGCCGCCGCCGCTGCGGCGGTGGGGGTCACGCCGAGGTAGAGGAGCCCCGCCGTGGCCGACACGTCGAGCCACACGGGTGCGATGAGTCCGATGAGGAGGAGGATGTAGAGCCAGTCGGGGAGATTTCTCCACGCGATGCGGGAGAGCGCTCCGACCGCGACGACGGCGCCGAGCGCCATCCATGCGCCCCACGGGCCCAGCCCCGGCAGGAAGAACGGCTGGAGGGCGACGGCATGCGCGAAGTGCGCCGCGACGGTGATCGCTGCGGCGATCGTGATGCCGATCGCGAGGCGGCGGCCGCCGTGGCTTTCGCGGACGTCGCCGGCAGCGCGAGCCGAGCGCCTGGGACGCCGGAACTGCGAGCTGCGGTGGCCGGTTGCGAGCACGCTCATGGCTTCGGCACCTCGAGCATGACCGTGGTGCCGGACCCGGGCGAGGAGAAGATGCGCGCCCGGCCGCCGACGGTGTGCAGTCGTCCGACGACGGACTCGGCATAGCCGAGCCGCCCGCGGTCGACGGCCTCGGGCTCGAACCCGTGCCCGGCGTCGGTGACCATGGCACGGACGGTGCGGTCGTCGTCGCTGACGGTGACGTCGGCCTCGTTCACACCTGAGTGGCGGCGCACATTCTCGAGGCACTCGCCGAGTGCGCCGAGCAGCGCGTCGAGGGTCTCCGTCGGCAGCGCAAGGCGTCCGGCGCCGTGCCAGTTCACGTCGAGGCCCATGCGTGCGAAGCGCTGGCGCACCGACTCGAAGGTCGTGCTCAGCACGTCATCGTCGTCGGAGTCGGGTGAGAAGATGGCGGTCGAGCCGTTGTCGAGCGGGGCGCCGAGCCGCAGTTGCCGGAGGAGCCGTGCATCGTCTCCGGCCTGCTGCCGCAGCGCACTCACGCCGACCCCGACGCCGGAGTGCGCGAGCAGGCTCAGCGTCGCGAGCACGGTGTCGTGCAGCACGCGGGCGTCCTGCCGCTGGCGCGCCTCGAGCTCGCTCGCGAGCCGCTCGGCCTCGTGCGCCCTGCCGACCTCGTCGATGCGTGCCGACGTTCGGGCGATCGCGCGATCGAGCCACGCGCCGAGGGACGCGCACGCCGCCCACCCGGCGAAGGTCGCAATGGCGACCGCTGCCAGGTCGTGACCGGCGACGGCCACGAGGCCGATGGCGATGACGCAGGCACCGGCGAGGGCGAGCACGAGCAACGGACCGTCGGGTCGCACGATCAGGGAGATGGCGACGGATGCCGCGGTGACGCCGCCGCTGATCGCGAGCGCGGTGGTGGCCGCGGGGTCGAGCACCGATGCCGCGCCGAGCACGGCGATGAGGGTGACCGCGCAGGCGACCACGCCGAGCGCCGGCAGCACGGCTCCCCGCACCGCGTGGAGCGAGATGAGCACGCACGCACCGAGGCTCAGGATGGCGGCGAGGGCCAGTTCGAGGGCCGAGGCGGTGCCCGGGACGAGGAGGCAGGCGAGCGCGGCGATCGACCCGCACATGCCGCTGACGCGTGCAAGGCGACGCAGGAGCCGGTCACGCTCCTTGTGGATGCGCTTCATGACACCCCCTCACGCACGGGCGGACGACCGATGAACGGTTGCCGTCACCTCCGAACACTAGCGGAGTCGCCCGGATTCGGCAGCGTTGCGCGCCGCGAGATCAGTCGTCGAGCAACGCGGAGAGCGCTGCACCGACGGCGTCGTCTTCGATCAGGAACGCGTCGTGGCCGTACTCGGAGGAGACGAGCACCGGCGTCGGGCCGTGCACGCTGTGCCGAAGCCGGGCCGCGATCTCGGCCTGCCCGGGGAGTGGGAAGTAGCGGTCGCTGTCGATGCCGAGCACGAGGCTGGTCGCCTCGATGCGCGCCAATGCCGCGTCGATGCCGCCCCGACCGCGGCCGAGGTCGTGTGAGTTCATCGCCTGGGTGAGCACGATATAGCTGTTCGCGTCGAAGCGGCGGGTGAACTTGTTGCCGTGGAAGTCGAGGTACGACTCCACGGCGAAGCGCCCATCGCCACCGAGCGGGTCGAGGTCGGACTGCCAGCTGCGCTCGAACCGGTGGTTGAGCTCCGCCGCGGTGCGGTAGTTCAGCATCGCCATGCGACGTGCGAGGGCCAGGCCCCGGGTGGGGCCCTCGCCGTCGGGCGCCTCGTAGAACTCTCCGCCGCGGAACGCCGGATCGGCGCGGATCGCCTCGATCTGCACCGAGTTCAGCGCGATCTGGTCGGCCGTGCTCGCGGCGGGCGCGGCGAGCACGGCGATGCGCTCGACCGCCTCGGGCGCCATGACCGCCCATTCGAGCACGTGCATGGCCCCCATCGAACCGCCGACGACCGCCGCGAAGCGCTCGATGCCGAGCTCGCGGGCGAAGGCGAGCTGCGCCCGCACCTGGTCGCGGATGGTGAGGAAGGGGAATCGGGTCGCCCATTCTGCGCGATCGGGCGCGAGCGAGGCGGGGCCCGTCGACCCCTGGCATCCGCCGAGCACGTTCGGGGCGACCACGAACCACCGATCGGTGTCGATCGCCAGCCCGGGACCCACGATGCCGGGCCACCAGCCGGCACTCGGATGCGCAGGCCCGGCCGCGCCGACGACGTGGCTGTCGCCGGTCAGCGCGTGCAGGATCAGGATCGCGTTGTCCCGCGCGGGCGAGAGGGTGCCCCATTGCTCGTAGGCGATGCGCACCGAGGGCAGCACCCGGCCGGACTCGAGCGGCACGTCGCCGACGTGCACGAAGCGACGGTCGCCGACGGGGTCGCCCTCGCGCCACGCCCCGGTGGCCGGGGCCCGGCCGGCGAGCGACTGCGCGCGCGCCTCGGTGACGATGCTCGCGGGCACCGCGTCGGCCGTCGTCTGCCAGTCCATGCTCTCGATTCTCCCGAACTCCGGCGGGCGGCACGCGTTTGTTACGCGTGACGGGTCTGCCGGCGACCGAGGGTCGCCAGGAGACGACGGATGCCGCGAGCCGAGGCCCGCGGCATCCGTCGTGCTGTGGTCGTGGTCAGACGCGCGCGGCCTCCGCGGCGGCCCGTGATGCTGCGAGACCCGCCTCGAGGTCGGCCTTCAGGTCGTCGATGTTCTCGATGCCCACCGAGAGCCGCACGAGTCCGGGCGTGACGCCCGAGGTGAGCTGCTGCTCGGGCGTGAGCTGCGAGTGCGTCGTCGACGCGGGGTGGATGACGAGCGAGCGCACGTCGCCGATGTTCGCGAGGTGGCTGAACAGCGAGAGGTTGTCGACGAGCGCACGACCGGCGTCGACGCCGCCCTTGAGCTCGAACGACAGCACCGCGCCGACGCCCTTGGGAGCGTAGGTGTTCGCGGCTGCATACCACGGGCTCGAGGGCAGCCCGGAGTAGTTGACGCTCGCGACGTCGGGGTGGTTGTCGAGCCACTCCGCGATCTCCTGCGCGTTCTGCACGTGCCGCTCGATTCGCAGCGAGAGCGTCTCGATGCCCTGGATGAGCTGCCAGGCGCTCGCCGGCGCGATCGCGGAGCCGAGGTCGCGCAGCAGCTGCACGCGCGCCTTGATGATGTAGGCGAGGCCGTCGCCGACCGCGGCCGTGTAGCTCGCGCCGTGGTACGACGGGTCGGGCTCGGTGAGGCCGGGGAAGCGTTCGACGTTCTTCGACCACTCGAACGCGCCGCCGTCGACGATGACACCACCGATGACGGTGCCGTGCCCGCCGAGGAACTTGGTGGCCGAGTGCACGATGATGTCGGCGCCGTGCTCGAACGGGCGGATGAGGTACGGCGTCGCGATCGTGTTGTCG
Source organism: Agromyces ramosus (assembly GCF_030817175.1). NCBI lineage: Bacteria > Bacillati > Actinomycetota > Actinomycetes > Micrococcales > Microbacteriaceae > Agromyces > Agromyces ramosus. Next base: position 3,276,758 of record NZ_JAUSYY010000001.1, read on the forward strand.
ACGATGAGCGGCACGCCCGACTCGTGCGCCACGTCGGCGACCCGGCGGATGTCGAGGATGTTGATCTTCGGGTTGCCGATCGTCTCGGCGAAGAACAGCTTCGTGTTCGGGCGCACGGCGCGGCGCCATTCGTCGGGGTCGTCCTGGTTCTCGACGAAGGTCGTCTCGATGCCGAGCTTCGCGAGCGAGTACTTGAACAGGTTGTAGGTGCCGCCGTAGATCGACGACGAGGAGACGATGTGGTCGCCGGCCTCGGCGATGTTCAGCACCGCGAAGGTCGACGCCGCCTGTCCAGAGGCGACGAGGAGGGCTCCGGTGCCGCCCTCGAGCGCGGCGAGGCGCTCTTCGACGACGGCCTGCGTCGGATTCTGGATGCGCGTGTAGATGTTGCCGAACTCGGCGAGCGCGAAGAGGTTCTTCGCGTGCTCGGAGTTGTTGAACACGTACGACGTGGTCTGGTAGATCGGGGTCGCGCGGGCGTTGGTGACCGGGTCGGGCGCGGCGCCGGAGTGCACCTGCTTCGTCTCGAAGCGCCAGTCGGCGGCGTTCTCGCTCATGGAGGTCTCCTTCTCGGGGATGGGTGTGCGGCCCCCGCCGCAACTGCGCCCACGTTACGAGGGGGTGCCGGTGCCGGCAACGACGCCCGACACACGGCGTCATCGACTGGGCGGATGCCGCGGCATCCGCTCAGTCGGTGCGCTTCGGCTCGTCGGGCGTCGCCGGCGGCTGCACCTCGGGCGCGTCGAGCAGCGGCAGGGCCTCGGGCGGCAGCACGAGCGTGCCGGTCGCCGTGGACGGCTCGGGCCGGAACAGCCACCGCGCCCGCGGTTGCACGAGCGGCCGGAAGACTCGGCGGACGGGCTTCAGGGAGAGCACGATCGAGATGCCGATGCAGAAGAGGATCATCGCGGGCAGCACCCAGAACGGCTGGTCGCCCGCGAGCATGCCGGTCTCCCGGAACGGGAAGAGCACGAAGGTGTGCAGCAGGTAGATGTACATCGTGGCCGTGCCGAACGGGGTGAACCAAAGCGCGCCCCGCGGCATCAGCACGAGGAAGGCGACCGCGAGCACCATCGCGAACAGCAGGAGCGCGAGCCGGATGGCCCCCGACCACGGCTCGTCGTAGCCGATCGCCTCGTACGACTCGTCGTACAGCATGAAGCGACGGAGCCGGAGGTCGCGCCAGGTGTCGATCGCGAGCGGCATCACCGCGAGCACGGCGCCGAAGAGCAGGATGGCGACCGCGCGCCACCGCCAGGTGACGGCCCGCTCGAGCGCGAGCCAGCGACCGGTGAGCTGCCATTGCCGCAACTTCCAGCCGAACACGAAGAACGGGAGCATGCCGAGGGTGCGCGACAGCGCGAGGGTCGCATCGATCGTCTCGGTGTAGCCCGCGCCGATCGAGATCGCGATCGCGATGAGCAGCGGGTAGCGCAGCATCACGAGGTAGGGCAGCACGACGCGCCACACCGCGAGGGCGATGAGGAACCACAGCGTCCACGACGCGGTCGTGAAGTCGAGGGCGAACTCGCCGCCGAGGATCCAGCGGATGACGGTCCAGATCGTCTCGAAGATGAAGAACGGGAAGACGATGTCGGTGAGGATCTGCCGGATGCCGCGGGCGTTCGGCGGCCCGGACTTCGCGAAGTACCCGCTCACCGTGACGAACACCGCGACGTGGAACGAGTAGATGAACAGGTAGACGCTGTAGGCGGTGTTGTCCTCGCCGATCAGGGGGAGGATGCCGTGACCGATCACGACGAGGGTGATCGCGATCCAGCGGGCGTTGTCCCACAGGGGAACGCGCCGGCGCTGCACCGTGGTCGTCTGCCGCCTCGTCTCCATCGGACCATTCAACCGCACGAGCCTGTCGGATGCCGCGGCCCGGCGCTCGTGGCATCCGGCTGCCGCACGGCAGAATGAGCGCATGAGTGTGCTGCGAGCGGTCGTGACGGGTGCGAGCTCCGGAATCGGCGAGGCGACCGTGCGGGCATTGCGCGCGGCCGGGTGGGACGTGGTCGGGGTCGCCCGCCGCGAGGAGCGGCTGCGGGCGCTCGCCGAGCAGACCGGGGCATCCGTCTTCGTCGCCGACCTCACCGTGCAGGCCGACGTCGACGCCCTGCGCGACCACCTCGCCGAGACCGGTCCCGTACACGCCCTCGTGAACAACGCGGGAGGCGCGAAGGGCCTCGACTCGGTCGAGGCGTCGGCGATCGACGACTGGGCGTGGATGTTCGAGGTGAACGTGCTCGCCCTCAAGCGCGTGACGAGCGCGGTGCTGCCCCTGCTGCGGCGGGGGGCGGTCGATCGCGGGGTGGCCGACATCGTCAACGTCACGTCGATCGCGGGGCACACGGCGTACGCGGGCGGCGGCGGATACAACGCCGCGAAGTTCGCCGCGCACGCGCTCACGGAGGTGCTGCGCCTCGAACTGAACGGCGAGCCGTTGCGCGTCATCGAGGTGGCGCCCGGCATGGTCAGGACCGACGAGTTCGCGCTCGTGCGGTTCGGCGGCGACCGGGCCCGAGCCGACGCCGTCTACGACGACGTGCCCGAGCCGCTCGTGGCCGAGGACATCGCCGCGGTCATCGTCGACGCCATGCTGAAACCCCGCCACGTCGATCTCGACCTCATCGTGGTCAAGCCCGTCGCCCAGGCCGCGCCCCATCGGCTCGCCAAGGGCGAGCTGACCGTGCGCGAGGGTGGCGCGTGAGCGTGGAGGACATCCGGTACGACGAGGTGGCCGCGCCCCGTAGGGCTCGCTGGGAGGCGGGCACCACGGTGCCGCTCGTCGTGCTCGGCATCGCCTTCATCGTCGCCTACTCCGTGATGGTGCTCGTCCCCGACCTGCCGGGCGGCACCACGGGCGGCATCTGGACGGTCCTCGTCGCCACGTGGGTCGCCTTCCTGATCGACATCGTGGTGCGCATCGTGCTCACCCCGCGTGGTCTGCGCTGGGATTTCGTCCGGCACAACATGATCGACGTGCTCTCGGTGATCGTCCCGCTGTTCCGGGCGTTCCGGGTGCTCCGGCTCCTCGGCGAGGTCCCCTACCTGCAGCGGCGCTCCGGCGAGGCGGTGCGCACGCGCATCGTCATCTACGCGGCGAGCTACGCGGTGCTGTTCGTGTACTTCATCGCGCTCGCGACGCTCGATGCCGAGCGAGACGCGCCCGACGCCACGATCACGACGTTCGGTGACTCGGTCTGGTGGGCGATCGTGACCATCGCGACCGTCGGCTACGGCGATACGTATCCCGTCACGCCTGCCGGCCGGGCGTACGCGGTGATGCTCATGGTCGGCGGTGTGGCGATCATCGGCACGGCATCGGCGACGATCATCTCCCTGATCAACGAGCGCATCGGGCGTGGCCAGCGGGGGCAGGGCGGCGCGGAGCCGCCCTCCGACGGCACGGTCTGAGCATCCTCGGCCGCGACCTCGTCGTCGCAGCCCCGCCGCCCGCTCGGCGGCTACCCTGAGGGGATGACCTTCGATGCGAACGATGCCGGCACGGGCGTCGACGGGATCCGCCGCGAGATCCTCACCTGGGACGAGTTCGGCGATGCCGCGAGGTCGCTCGCGAGCGAGGTGCTGCTCGCCGGGTTCCGGCCCGACGTCGTCATCGCCATCGCGCGCGGCGGGCTCCTGCTCGCAGGCGCGATCTCGTACGCGCTCGGCACCAAGGCGTGCGGCTCGATCAACGTCGAGTTCTACTCCGGCATCGACGAGCGACTGCCCGAGCCGGTGCTGCATCCGCCCATGCTCGATGCGCCGGCGCTCACGGACAAGCGCGTGCTGCTCGTCGACGACGTGTCCGACTCCGGCCGCACGCTCGCGAAGGTGCTCGCGCTCCTCACCGACGAGGGCGCCGAGGTGCGCACGGCCACCCTCTACACGAAGCCGCACACGGTGCTCGTGCCCGACTTCACGTACCGGAGCACCGACGACTGGATCGTCTTCCCATGGTCGGCGCTGCCGCCCGTGGCCGTGGCCGAGGGCGCCGCATGAGCGTGCACCTGGTCGGCGGCGGCGCGACCACCCGTGCGGATGCCCCGCTGTACGCGCCGTTCGTCGCCGAGGCCGCCGCGCGGGGCGGCGCCGCAGGGCGCGCGCGACCGCGCATCGCCGTGATATCCCTGCACCCCGATGCCCAGGAGAAGGCCGCCGCGCTCGCCGATCTCCTGGCCGCCGCCGGCGGCGGCAGCGACGAGATCGAGGTGCAGCTGACCGCAGGGCGACCCGGCGACGCCGATCGGGCTCACCGCGATCGCCGACGTCGACGCGATCGCCGTGGGCGGCGGCGTCGTCGAAGAGGTGCGCGCCGGACTCCAGCCGGTGTTCGGCGAGCTGCGTCGGCTGGTCGCCGGCGGGGTGCCCTACCTCGGCGTCTCGGCCGGCGCGATGATCGCTGCGGAGGGCTCGTTCGGGAGCGGCTCACGCATCGGCGGCGTGCTCGTTGCACCGGAGGACCCGGGGGAGCCGGAGGTCGAGCTCGAGATCGAGGCTGGCATCGGTCTGGTCGATGTGGCCATCGAGGTGCACGTCGCCGAACGGGGCATGCTCTCCCGCCTGGTCGCCGCCGTCGAATCCGGGCTCGTCGCCGGTGGGCTCGGCATCGACGAGCGCACGGCGCTGATCGTGGGCGATGGCGGCCTCCGGGTCGAGGGGCAGGGCAGCGTCTGGCGGGTGCTGCCGACCGAGGGCGGCGTTCTCGTCTCGACGATCGGCGCCTGAATGGCTCCCGGCAAGACGCTCGACGAGCTCGCGGCTGGCGGCCTCATCGACGCCACCTGGGCCGGCGCGCTCGTGCCCGTCGCCCCTCGTATCGCCGACCTCGGCGACTTCCTCCGCGCCGAGACGGCGGCCGGTCGCGGATACCTCCCGAGCGGCGATCGGGTGCTGCGCGCGTTCGGCGCCCCGCTCGACGACGTGCGCGTGCTCATCGTCGGGCAGGACCCGTACCCGACCCCGGGGCATCCGATCGGCCTCTCCTTCGCCGTCGACCCGCACGTGCGGCCCGTGCCCCGGAGCCTCCAGAACATCTATCGTGAGCTCGCCGACGACCTCGGCATCGTGGCGCCCCAGCACGGCGACCTCACGCCATGGAGCCGCAACGGCGTGATGCTCCTGAACCGCGTGCTCACCGTGCAGCCCGGCGCGCCCGCCTCGCACCGCGGCCGCGGATGGGAGGAGGTCACCGACCATGCCATCCGCACCCTCGTGGCTCGCGGCACCCCGCTCGTCGCGATCCTCTGGGGTCGCGATGCCCAGGGCCTGAAGCCGCTCCTCGGCGGCACTCCCACCATCGAGTCGGTGCATCCGAGCCCGCTCTCGGCGTCGCGCGGCTTCTTCGGCTCGAAGCCGTTCAGCCGGGCGAACGCACTGCTCGCCGAGCAGGGCGCCGAGCCCGTCGACTGGAGCCTGCCGGGCTGAGGCCGGCGCCGACGCGCGGGGCGCGACGGTGGTCACGGCGACATCCGCCCGCAACATCGCCGGAGTAATCTGGACGCCATGCTCGAAGAGGAATACCAGGAGCGCCGACGGCTCCCGCCGCACCTGCGGACGCCCGCCCCCGCCGAGGCGCCGTTCGAGTACACCCTGCGCGATGCGCGCGCGGCCGACCTCCCCGCCGTCCGCGAGATCTACAACCACTACGTCGCCAACTCCACGGTCACGTTCGACGAAGACGCGATGACCCTCAAGGAGTGGAAGGCGAAGTTCGCGTACCTCACGAAGCTCGGCATGCCGTTCATCGTCGCCGAGTCGCCGTCGGGCCAACTGCTCGGCTACGCGCTCGTCTCGCCGTGGAAGCAGAAGCGCGCCTACCGGTACACGGTCGAGAACTCCATCTACCTCGGCCCGGCCGCGACCGGCAAGGGGCTCGGCCGGGTGCTCCTCGCCGAGCTCATCGAGCGATCGAAGGCCGCGGGCCTCAAGGAGATGATCGCGGTCATCGCCGACCAGGGCGCCGAGGCGTCGATCGCCCTGCACGAGAAGTTCGGCTTCGAGGAGATCGGGCGCATGGGCCGCGTCGGCTTCAAGTTCGACCGGTGGCTGGGCACGATCCTGATGCAGAAGGCCCTGAAATAGCGGTCGGATGCCCCGCCGTCACACGAGCAGGGTGAACTCGAGCTCCGCGGCGAGCATCGCCAGGAGCGCCGACACGAGCCCCGTCGTGAGCAGCAGGCCCGGATGCGCGAGCCCGACGACGATGCGGCGGAGCCGCGGGTGCTCGGAGAGCATCGCCGCCGGCACCTCGCTCGACTCCGGCGCCTCCTGCCAGCCGCGCAGGCGCGCGAGGAACCACGAGCACCGCACGATGAGCGCCGCCCAGAGCACGCCGGCGGCGATCGGCGTGAGTGCGGCCAGCACCTGGAAGCCGATGCCGGTGAGGTCGTCCTCCTTGCCCTCGGCCGCGAGCTGGATCGAGGTCGAGATGGCCGCACCGAGCACGACCGACGCCGACCATGCGAAGAACGCGAGCACGAGCGTGAGGTAGCGCACGAAGAAGTGTCCGAACACCGAGGTCCGCGCCGCCAGGTGGTCTCGCGGGGTCGCGCGCAGCACGATGACGGTCGCGGCGAGGCTCGGTGCCACGAGCAGGGCGAGCAGCGACAGCCAGGCCGTCGTCGGCCAGTCGAAGACACCGGCCACCACGAGAATCGAGCCGAAGAGTGCCGCCCAGGCGGCGCCCCAGGCGAGCGGATGCGCCGTCAGCGATGCCCCCATCGTCGAGCCGGGCGATTCCCCCAGTGCGCGCATGCCCTCACGATAGCCCGGGCCGGCTGCCGACGGCCGTAGGCTCGAGAGCATGACGGCGCTGCACGAGCACACGGCCCTCGAACTCCATCAACTGCTGCAGCGCGGCGAGACCTCTCCGGTCGAGGTCGCCCGGCACTTCCTCGAGCGCATCGAACGCCTGGACCCACTGGTCGGCGCGTTCGCGACCGTGACCGCGGAAGCGGCGCTCCTTCGCGCTCGCCAGGTCGAGGAGTCGGTACCGAGAACCGCGCCGCTCTGGGGTCTGCCGCTCGCCGACAAGGACCTCCACCTGCGCGCCGGCGTGCCCGCACGGTTCGGCTCGCGCGCCTTCACCGACTTCGTCCCCGACGACTCCGACGAGCTCGTGCAGACCGTCGACGCGGCCGGGGCCGTGAGCCTCGGCAAGTCGGCGACGCCCGAGTTCGGACTGCCCTCGTACACCGAGGGGCTCGCCGGGCCGCCGACGCGCAATCCGTGGGACCTCCGGCTCGGGGCGGGTGGCTCGAGCGGCGGCGCCGCGGCGGCCGTGGCATCCGGAATGCTGCCCTTCGCGCCCGGCTCCGACGGCGGCGGATCGATCCGCATCCCCGCCGCCGCGTGCGGCCTCGTCGGCGTGAAGCCCTCGCGCGGCCGCGTGCCGGCCGGTTCCGGCCTCGCGAGTCTCGCGGGCCTCGGTGTCGCCGGGCCGCTCGCCCGCACGGTCGCCGACGCAGCGCTGCTCCTCGACGGGCTGATCGCCCCGGCCGGCTACCCGGCGGCCCACCGGTTCTCGCTCCGAGCGCCCGGCGACGACGGACCGTTCCTCGGGGCGGCCATCCGCGGCGAGGGCCGGTTCCAGGTGGGCATCATGACCGATTCCCCATGGGACGAGGCGTACGAGATCGGCATCGCGCCCGAGGCGCATGACGCGCTCGAGGTCGCGATCGCCGCGCTCGACGCGCTCGGGCACGGGATCGAGGCGATGGCACCCGCACCGGAGCCCGACTACGCCGCCGCGTTCCGCACCATCTGGCAGGCGGGCGCCGCGACGATCCCCGTCGACGGCGAGGCTGAGGCGATGCTCGAGCCCCTCACGCGGTGGCTCCTCGAGCGCGGGCGCGCGGTGCCCGCCCGGCGACTCGCGGAGTCGCTCGCCTGGCTCTCGGGCTTCGAGGAGCGGGTCATCCGTCGGTTCGCCGGCTTCGACGCGGTGCTCACGCCGGCGCTCGCGCTGACGCCTCGGCCGATCGGCTGGTACGACCAGCACGACGGCGAGCGGAACTTCGCCCAGCAGGTGCAGTACACCCCGTTCACGTCGTTCGTGAACGTGGCGGGACTGCCCGCGATCACGGTGCCCGTCGTCGAGACCGCATCGGGCCTGCCGATGGGCGTCCAGCTCATCGGCAGGCCTGGGGGAGAGGCCACCCTCTTCGCGCTCGCGGCGCAGCTCGAGCGGCGCGTGCGGCGAGCGCGGCGGCATCCGGCGGCCTGGTGACCTCGAACGTCGTCGCCGAATTGACGAACTTAGGTAAGCCTCACCTATAGTGGGAGGCATGCTCGGTCTCGACCTCACCCTCTCCTACAACGGCGCCCCCGTGGTGCACGGCGCGGAGATCCACCTCGAACCGGGCAACGTCACTGCGCTCGTCGGCCCGAACGGCAGCGGCAAGTCCACGCTCCTGCGCGCCCTCGCCCGCCTCCACCAGCCCGACGGCGGGCGGGTGCTGCTCGCCGCCGACCACGGCCACACGATGAGCCCGGGCGCCGCGGGCACCGAGCCCGCCGACCTCGTCGAGCACGGCATCGACGCCGCCACGTTGAGCGGCCGCGACTTCGCGCGCCGGGTCACCCTGCTGGCGCAGAGCCGACCGACGCCGGGCGGCATCACCGTGCGCGAACTCGTCGAGTTCGGCCGGCACCCCCACCGCGGCCGCTGGATCGCCGGCGACGCGGGCGGCGCCGACATCGTGACCCGGGCCATGCACCTCACCGGGGTGGCGGCCTTCGCCGACCAGCCCGTCGACCGGCTCTCGGGCGGACAGCTGCAGCGCGTCTGGCTCGCCTCGTGCCTCGCCCAGGACACGGGCGTCCTCCTGCTCGACGAACCCACCACCTACCTCGACCTCCGCTACCAGGTCGAGCTCCTCGACCTGATCCGCGAGCTCGCCGACGACCACGGGGTCACGATCGGCGTCGTGCTCCACGACCTCGACCAGGCCGCGGCGGTCGCCGATCGAATGGTGCTCCTCGAATCCGGCCGCATCCGCGCCGTCGGCACACCCGCCGAGGTGCTCGTCTCCGACGTGCTGAGCTCGGCCTACGGCATCCGCGTCGACGTCGAGGTCGACGACCGCGGGTGCATCACCACGTGCCCCATCGGCCGATACAACACCCGGCAACGCGCCGAACGACTCGCCGTCGCCTAGCGCCGGTCCTCCCTCCACCCCCATCGCGTGGGACACCCCTGCCCGCGCGCCGACCGAAGGACACCATGAGAAGAGCTGCCGTGAATCGGCCGACCATCGCCCTCACCGCCGTCGCCGCGGCATCCGCGCTGCTGCTCGGCGGCTGCGGCACGACCGAGAACGCGGGCGCCGCTGACGGCGAGGCCGCCGCGATCACGATCGTCGACGACCGTGGCGAGAGCGTCGAGCTCACCGCTCCCGCCGAGAAGATCGTCGCACTCGAGTGGAACACCGCCGAGAACCTCGTCGCGCTCGGCGTCATGCCGGTCGGCGTCGCCGACATCGAGGGCTACGGCGACTGGGTGCAGTCCGAGACGCTCGACGACACGGTGACGGATGTCGGCATGCGCGGTGAGCCCTCGGTCGACGCCATCGCCGGTCTCGCACCCGACCTGGTGCTGACGACCACCGACCTTCCCGAGCCGGTCATCGCCCAGATCGAGGAGTTCGCGCCGGTGCTCGTGGTTCGTGGCGCCGACGCGTCCGACCCCATCGGCCAGATGGAGAGGAACCTCGAGCGCATCGCCACGGCGACGGGCACGGAGGCCGAGGGTGAAGAGATCCTCGCCGGATTCGACGCGAAGGTCGCCGAAGGCGCCGCGGCCATCGAGGCCGCAGGCCTCGCCGGCGCGCCGTTCATGATGAGCGACTCCTGGGCCAGCGGCGGCCAGATCTCGATCCGTCCCTTCGCCGAGGGCGCGCTGCTCACCGCCGTGACCGAAGAACTCGGCCTCGAGAACGCCTGGACCGGCGAGGGCGACGCCGACTACGGACTCGGCTCCACCGACGTCGAGGGCCTCACCGCCGTGGGCGACGTCGAGTTCCTCTACATCGCCAACGGCGAGACCGACGCGTACCAGAACGAGCTCGCCGGCAACGCGGTGTGGCAGTCGCTGCCCTTCGTGCAGAGCGGCAACGTGCACCGCCTGCCCGACGGGATCTGGATGTTCGGCGGCCCATCGTCGATGAACGACTACATCGATGCCGTCGTCGCCACTCTTGCCGGCTGACCTCGCATCCCCTGAGGTGCTCGCGCCGGGCGGGACAGTGAAGCCCCGCCTCGGCGCCATCCTCCTCATCGCGCTCGGCGTCGTCGTCGCGACGCTGCTCGCAGCGGTGCACGTGACACAGGGTTCGGCGAACGTGGGCGTGACCGAGCTCATCGGGCTGCTCTTCGGCGGATCCGACGACCAGTCGGCCGCCGTGCTCGTCGCCTCGCGGATGCCGCGGCTCGCCGCCGGCGTGCTCATCGGCGTCGCGCTCGGCGTCGCCGGGCTCGTGATGCAGAGCGTCACCCGCAACGTGCTCGCCTCACCCGACACCCTCGCGGTGAATGCCGGATCGTACCTCGCCATCGTCGCGGTCGCCGCGTTCGGGGTGGCGCTTCCGGTCGTCGGCGGCGGCGCGGTCGCGTTCGCGGGCGGGCTCGCCGCGGCCGGTCTCGTGCTCGGGCTCTCGGCGGGCGGCGTGGGCGGTGGACGCGGCGGCGGAACCGTTCGACTCGTGCTCGCCGGCTCGGCCATCGCACTGGCGCTCGACGCGCTCACGACCATGCTGCTCCTGCTCCATCCCGAACGCACCGAGGGCCTCTATGCATGGAGCAAGGGCACCCTCGCGCAGACCGGCATGACCCCCATGCTCCAGCTCGGACCCGTCGTGCTCCTGGGCGTGGCCGCGCTGTTCCTCTTCGCGCGCCAGTTCGACCTGATGGCACTCGGCGACGACACCGCGACGGTGCTGGGCGTGCGCGTACGCCGCACCCGGCTCATCGGCATCCTCATCGCGGTGCTCCTGTCGGCGGCGGCGGTCACGGTCGCCGGGCCGATCGGCTTCGTCGGGCTCGCGGCTCCCGCGATCGTGCGGCTCATCGCGGCTCGGGTGCCGGGCATGCAGAAGCACGTGCTGCTGATCCCCGCGGCCGCCGTGATGGGCGTGGTCATCGTGCTCGGCGCCGACGTGCTGCTCAGGCTCGCCTTCGGCGGCCAGGCTGCCGTCGAGGTGCCGACCGGCGTGGTCACGACGATCTTCGGCGCCGTCTTCCTCATCGCGCTCGCGCTGCGGGCCCGCGCGTCGTCCGACAGCGGCACCGGGTTCGTCGTCGGGGCCGGCCTGTCGCATCGGGGCCGCCGGCTCGTGCTCGTGGCATCCGCGGTGCTGCTCGTCCTGCTCGCGTTCGTGTCGCTCCTGCTCGGCGACGCGAAGCTCCTCGGCGGCGACGTGCTCAACTGGATCACCGGCCAGGCCGGCCCGCTCGTCGAGTTCGTGATGAACACGCGGGCACCGCGGGTCGCAGCGGCGATCCTCGCCGGCGCCGCGCTCGCACTCGCCGGCACGGTCGTGCAGGCCGTCTCCCGCAACCCGCTCGCCGAGCCGGCGATCCTCGGCGTCACCGGGGGAGCGGGAGTCGGAGCGGTGCTCGTCATCACGCTCTGGCCCCTCGCGACCTTCCTGGGCGTGACGCTGGGCGGGCTGGCCGGCGCGGCACTCGCGGCGGCGATCGTGTTCGGGCTCGCCCTGCGCGGCGGACTCGCCTCGACGCGGCTCATCCTCATCGGGCTCGGCGTCTCGGCGGCCGCCGGGGCGATCACCTCGATGCTCATCATCGCGACCGACCCGTACAACGCCGCGAAGGCGCTCACCTGGATGTCGGGCTCGACGTACGGCCGCACCTTCCCGCAACTCGTGCCGCTCCTCGTGGTCGTGCTGATCTCGGTGCCCCTGCTCGCGTCGGCTCGTCGCGAGCTCGACCTGCTCGCGTTCGACGACGACACCCCGCGGGTGCTCGGCGTCCGCCTCGGATCGGCTCGTCTCGGATTGCTCGCGGTGAGCGTCGCGCTCACGGCTACCGCCGTGTCGGCGGTCGGCGTCATCGGATTCGTCGGACTCGTCGCGCCGCACGCCGCGCGGGCGCTCGTCGGCTCGCGGCACGCGCTCGTGCTGCCGCTCGCCGCGCTGCTCGGCGCGGTGCTCGTGTGCGTCGCCGACACGCTCGGTCGCACCCTCATCGCGCCTGGCCAGCTTCCGGCCGGCCTGCTCACGGCGGTCGTCGGCGCCCCGTACTTCGTCTGGCTGCTCTGGCGCTCGCGCGGCGCGGCCTGAACCTTCCCCACCCCCGACAGGAGAGCCCAGCATGGCCAAGCCCGGATACCGCGTCTTCGAGACCGTCGTCGGCGAGATCGAGCGGATGTCCCCGCACTTCGTGCGCGTGACGTTCCGATCCGACGACCTTCGCGACGTCGGGTGGGACGGCCCCGACCAGCGCATCAAGGTCGTGCTGCCGGTGGACGGCACCGATGGCACCGACGGCGGCTACGACGGGATGCTCCGTGGCGACGACTGGCTCGCGTCGTGGCGGGCGCTCGCCGACGAGCGGCGCAACCCGATCCGCACGTACACGATCCGCGGTGCGCGTCCCGAGTTCGGCGAGCTCGTCGTCGACTTCGTCGCGCACGGCGACAGCGGCCCAGCGTCGCGCTGGATCGCCGCAGCCCGCGTCGGCGACCCGATGCTGCTCGTGGCCCCCGACGCCACGAGCGAGGAACCCTCCGGTGGCTGGGAGTGGAATCCCGGTGCCGCTCGCACCCTGCTCATCGCGGGCGACGAGACGGCCGTTCCTGCGATGAGCGTGATCCTCGAGCAGCTGCCCGCCGACGCTCGCGGCGCCGTGTTCCTCGAGGTGCCCGACGCTGCCGACGCGCTCGAGCTCGTCGCGCCCGACGGCGTCGAGGTGCGCTGGCTCGCTCGCGAGCCCGGGAGCGAGGCATACGGTGCGAGCCTCGTCGAGGCCGTCACGGGCTGGGCCGATGCCTGGGCCGCGTCGAACGCCGCGTCGAACGCGCTTCTGGCCGCCGCCGACGCCGAGCTGCCGGCGCTCACCGACGAGGAACTCGTGTGGGAGGTGCCGGAGGCCCGAGCCGACGACGGACTCTACGCGTGGCTCGCCGGCGAGGCATCCGCCATCACGACCCTGCGACGTCACCTCGTGAAGGAGCTCGGCATCGACCGGCGCCAGGTGGCGTTCATGGGGTATTGGAAGCTCGGCCGCGCCGAGGGGTAGGCAGGTAGCCGCCCGCCTCGAGCCCCGCCTCGATCTCGAAGCGGTTCTTCAGCGGGTTGCGCCCGGCGATGAGGTACAGCAGCGGGAAGAGCATGCCGTACGTCCGCCACTGCCGCCGGTGCACCGCTTCGTGGCCGAGCACCCGCTCGCCGGTGTTGCGGCCGGTGAGATAGCACCCGCCGACGCACGAGCCGCCGCGGCCGAAGGTCCACTTCGGCATGCCGGAGAAGATGATGAGCCCGTGCCGGCGCTCGATCGGCCCGGTGCTCCAGATGAAGCCCCAGATGAAGCCCACGAGGGTCGCCCACCAGTAGCCGGCGCGGCTGACCGGGGAGTCGGTGAGGCGGATGCGCAGCATGCGCCCGCTCACGCGGCGGACTCCGCGTCATCGGCCGACTCCCGCGACTCCGACGCGCGGGCGTCTGCGGACGCGTCGGCGGGCCGGCCGAGTGCCTCGAGCAGTCGCAGCCACACCTCGCTCATCGTCGGGAACGCCGGCACGGCGTGCCAGAGTCGGGCGATCGGCACCTCGCCGACGATCGCGATGGTCGCCGACTGCAGCAATTCGGCGACATCCTGCCCGACGAAGGTGGCCCCGATCACCGTGCCGCGCTCGAGGTCGACGACGAGCCTCGCCGCACCCTCGTAGCCGTCGGCGAGGATGCCGGCGCCACTCGCCGACTGCATCGGCACGTCGACGACGCGCACCGTGCGTCCCTCGCGCTCGGCCCCGGCGGCGGTCAGGCCCACCGAGACGCATTCGGGTTCGGCGAACACCACCTGCGGCACCGCGGAATGGTCGGCCGTGGCGACATGCGTGCCCCATGGCGCCGTGTCGACCGGCCTCCCGAGCGCACGCGCGGCGATCAGGTCGCCGGTCGCGCGCGCCTGGTACTTGCCCTGGTGGGTCAGCAGCGCCCGGTGGTTGACATCGCCGACGGCGTACAGCCAGGGCGCGTCTGCGTTGCCGTTCGCGCCGCGCGCGAGCATCGTGTCGTCGACGTCGATCCAGTCGCCGGGTTCGAGCCCGACGGTCTCGAGGCCGAGCGTGCCGGTGCGGGGTCTGCGTCCGGTGGCGACGAGCACCTCGTCGGCGGTGATGACGCGGCCGTCATCGAGGGTGATCACGACCTCGTCGGCGTCGTTGCGCTCGACCTTCGCGGGCTGCGCTCCGAGGTGCATGGATGCCCCGAGTCCGCGCAGTCCTGCTGCCACCGCCTCGCCGGCGAACGGTTCCATGCCGCCGAGCAGGCCGCTGCGGGCGAGCACGGTCACCTCGGTGCCGAACCCCGCGAAGGCCGTCGCCATCTCCACGGCGACGACGCCGCCGCCGATGATCGCGAGGCGAGCGGGCGGATGCTTCACGCTCGTCGCGTCCCGACTCGTCCACGGTCGCGCCTCGGCGAGCCCGGCGATGCGCGGCACGACGGGATCGGAGCCCGTGGCCACCGCGACGGCGTGGCGGGCGATGAGCGTGAGCCGGCTTCCGTCGGGCCGCTCGACGACCACGCGGCGCTCGCCGTCGAGTCGACCGTGCCCGCGCTCGAGGCCGATGCCGACACTGTCGAGCCAGTCGGCTCCGCCCTGGTCGTTCCAGTCGGAGACCCAGTAGTCACGTCGTGCGAGCACCGCGGCGACGTCGAGGCTGCCCGTGACCGCCTGCTTCGCGCCGTCGACCCGCTGCGCGGCGCGCAGGGCGGCGGCGCTCCGCAACAGCGTCTTCGACGGCACGCACGCCCAGTACGAGCACTCGCCCCCCACGAGCTCCTGCTCGACGAGCACGACCTCGAGCCCGGCGGCCCGTGCGCGGTCGGCGGCGTTCTCGCCGACCGGTCCGCCTCCGACGACGACGACGTCAACTTCGCGTTCCATCCCGTATCCCTCCGTACGCCGGCGCTCGCCGGGCGACCTGGCCCCAGCCTAGGCAGAACGGGCGCTCGGGGCATCCGGAGCTCAGCGCGTCGCGGCGCCGTCCGTGCCGGAGGTGAGCGCGCCGACGACGCGCAGGATGGTGGGCAGGTCGTCTTCGGCGGCGTCGGGCGTGGCCGGGGCGAACCCGGCGATCGCAGCGCCGGCGAGCGGGAACCGCGCCACGACGGCCCGGATGAGCGCGACGAGCTCGGCGGCGCCGATGCCGAACGGCATGGGGTACGAGAGCCCGGCGAGCGCCGACGGGTCGAGCACGTCGAGGTCGACGTGCACGAACACCTGCGAGGCGCCCGTCGCCTCGAGCGCGGCGATGACGACCGACGGGTCGGAGAGGTCTTCGACGGTGAGGGTCGCGACGCCGTGGTCGTCGATGAAGCGGCGCTCCTCGTCGTCGATGGCACGGATGCCGCCGAGCACGAGCCGCTCGGGAGCGACGCGCGTGTCGGCGTCGAGTGCGAGCCCGTCGGCTCCGTCGCCCACGATGGCGCGCAGGGTCATGCCGCCGAAGCCGCCCGACGGCGAGGACTCGGGGGTGTTCAGGTCGGGGTGCGCGTCGAGCCAGAGCACCGCGAGATCGCCGGACGACCGCGTCGAGGCGTGCGCGACGGCGGCGACGGATGCCCCGCAGTCGCCGCCGATCGTGAGCGCCCAGTCGGGGACGCGCTCGAGCACCTCGGCGGTGCGGTTGCGCACGCGAAGCAGGGTGCTGTAGCGGAGCACCCCCGTGCCGAGCGACTCGCCCGCCTCGGTGGGCACCTCGACGAGGATGGTGGACGACGAGGGCAGGTCGCCGAGGATGGCGGTGGCACCATCGGCGTGGCTCATCGCCCGGGAGGAGACGGATCCCTGCCATTGCGGGACGACGACGAAGGTAGCGGGCATGCCTCCCAGTATCGTGCCCCGCGAGCGCGCTCGGCCAGTGCGCCCCGCTTCTGTCCGACGGAGGTCGGCGCTACCGTGACGGTATGGACGCGACAATTCGAAACACCGGCGACGAGGTCTGGGCGATCACGGGTGCATCCGGTCGCATCGGCACGGTGCTCCGCCAGGCGATGCTCCCCGAGGTGGCGCACCTCGTGCTCATCGACGTCGTGCCGCCGCAGCAGCTCGATGCTCGCGAGAGGGCGCCGCACGCGGAGCTCGGAGACCCCGCGTCGCTGCGCGCCGCACTGCAGGGTGTCGACGGGGTCGTGCACCTCGCGGCGGTTCCCGATGAGGCGGACTTCCATGATCTCGTGGAGGCGAACGTCATCGGCACCTACCACCTCCTCGAGGCGGCGCGGCAGGCGGGTGTACGGCGGGTGCTCCTCGCGAGCACGGGCCGCGTCATCGGCATGTACGACGTCGGCGAGCGCGTCGACGTGACGAAGCCCACCCGCCCCGACGGGTTGTACGCGGTCACGAAGACGACGGTCGAGCAGCTCGGCCGTCTCTACGCCGAGAAGTTCGGCCTCGAGGTCGTCGCACTGCGCATCGGGGCGTTCAAGGCGCGGCCCGCAGAGGCGCGCGACCTCAGCATCTGGGTGAGTCACGCAGATGCCGCCCGCGCGTTCCTCGCCGCGATGCGGCACGAGCCGATCACGTTCGAGACGATGTTCGCGTACTCCGACAATCGCGATGGCTCCGTCGACCTCGAGGCCGGGCGCCGACTGGGCTTCGAGCCGCTCGACGATGCCGCCGTCCACCGAGAGGAGATCCCCGGCCGGCCCGGTCCGGTGACGAGCGGTCCCATGGGCGGCGACCTCGCGAGCCCCGAGTTCACGCTCTCGAAGCAGCGCCCCTTCTGATCACGCGAACGGCCGTGCCGCGCGAACCTTCGCGCGGCACGGCCGTTCGTGTGGGCTGGGCGCTCAGCCCGAGATGGCGCCCTGCGAGGTGCCGCCCGCCTTCAGCTCGGCGAGGCGCGCATCGACCTCGGTGAGCTCGCCGAGGTCGTCGAGTTCGTTGAACTGTGCGTCGAGGCTCGAGGCGGCGAGCTCGGCCTGGCCGCGCACGACCGCCTCTTCGCGGCGGATCTTGTCCTCGAAGCGGCCGATCTCGCTCGTGGGATCGAGGATGTCGATCGACTTGACGGCGTCGTGCACCTGTCGCTGCGCATCGGCGGTCTTCGCACGGGCGACGAGCTCGGAGCGCTTGTTCTGCAGCTGGACGAGCTTCTCCTTCATGCCGTTCAGGCCCGACTTCAGCTTGTCGACGACCTCGGTCTGCGCCGCGATCTGCGGCTCGGCGGCCTTCGCCTCGTTCTCGGCCGAGATCTGGCGGCTCAGGGCGACCTTCGCGAGGTTGTCGAACTTGTCGGCGCCCGACGCGTCGCCGGCCGAGCGCAGCTCGTCGCCCTTGCGGCTCGCGGCAATGGCCTTCTCGCCCCACTCGCGAGCGGCTTCGACGTCTTCGCGGTGATCGTCCTCGAGGAGGCGCAGGTTGCCGATGGTCTCTGCGATCGCCGCCTCGGCGTCGGCGATGGAGTTCGTGAAGTCGCGAACCATCTGGTCCAGCATCAACTGGGGGTCTTCAGCCTGGTCGATGAGGCCGTTGATGTTGGCCCGCAGGAGCTGCGAGATGCGTCCGAAGATGGACTGCTTTGCCATGGTCGTTCCCTTTCGTGGTGGTCGGAGATCGGTTCGTATCGGTCGGTCGGTCGGTCGGTCGGTTCGGTCGGTTCAGTCGGTTCAGTCGGTTCGGACGGTGACCGTTTCGTGTGCCGGGTGCCCCGGAAGGGATTGCGGGCGGCGGCCGTGCGCGTGCGTCAGAATCGGCCTCCGCTCCCGCGCCGCGAGCGCGTTCCGGAGCCGCCGAAGCTTCCGGGGGAGCGGCCGCCCCCTCCGAATCCGCCGAATCCGCCGCCACGGCCCCCGCCCCCGCCGAATCCGCCGAAGCCGCCGCCACCCCCTCCGCCGCCGCCGAGCACGGAGTTGATCAGGATGCCGCCGAGCACCGCCCCGAACAGGTCGCCGCCGCCTCCGCCGCTCGTGCCGCCCATCGGGCCGCCGAAGCCGCCCATGGTGCCGCCGAAGCCGCCGACGTCCTGCTCGGCGAGCGAGAGCGCCGTGCGGGCGAGCTGCTCCGCCCGCTGCGCGGTCGCGAGCGCCGCGGCGGGGTCCGAGGGCGCGGTCGCCTCGGCCTCGACGAGCAGCCGGCCCGCCTCGGCGAGGCGAGTGCGTGCTTCGGCGCCCACGGCTCCGCGGCGTGCCACCAGGTAGTCCTCGGCCGCACGCACCTGGGACCTCGCGGCGAGGAGCGACCTGCTCAGCTGGGCTTGGGCGCGCGCTGCCTGCTCCGCTGCGTCTCGGGCGCGCTGGATGGCGGCGTCGATCTCGGCGTCGACCTGCGCGAGTCGTGCCTGGAGCGCGAGCGGGTCACGCGGGGCCTCGGCGAGCGCCGAACGCAGCGCAGCAGCGTCGGCCGCGACGCGCTCGGCGAGGGCCCGGACGGACTCATCGGCCACGGCGCGAGCGGTCTGCACGTCGCGATCGAGCTCGGCGACCCCGGCGACGACCGCCTGATCGGCGGCCTCGAGGTCGGTCGCGAGCCGCTCGACCGCGCTCGCGAGGAGCTGCGCCTGATCGACGGACTCCTCGGCGGCCCGGATGCCGACGGCCGCCTTCGCCGCTTCGCCCTGCGTGATCGCCGCGCTCGCCTCGGCGAGCTCCTCGCGGGCGAACGTCATGCGCGCCTGCGCCTGCGCGGGGTTGTCGGCGACTGGAGCGAGCGCCGACGCGGCGTACCGCGCCTGCAATTGTGTGAGTCGCTCTGCGGCCGGCGCGATGGCGCCCTCGGCGGTCGCGGCCGCCGACTCGACTCGCGCGAGCGCCTCGGGCGCGGTGCGCTCGAGGTCGCGGAGCTCGTCGAAGCGCTCCGCCTGCTCGTCGAGCAGGGCGTCGGCCTCGCCGGTGAGCTGGATGATGGCGCCGTACCAGGCGCGCCGCTCGTCGTCGCTGTCGGGCTCGGCATCGTCGAGGCGCTGCTGCAGCGTGAACGCCTCGGCGATCTTGGCCTTCGCGCCGTCGAGCGCCGCGCGGAAGTCGGCCGTGGCCTCTTCGCCGTAGGAGGCGACCGCGAAGCCGAGCTCCTCCTCACTCGTCTTCACCGCGTCGTCGGCCTGCACGAGCGCGCTGCCCGCGGTGCGCCGGAGCTCGTCGAGCGAGGGGAGCGGCGGACCACCTGCGGTGACACCGCCCTCAGCCTGCTTGCGCTTCTTGCGACGCGCGAGCACGATCGCGATGACGATGACGACGGCGCCGGCGATCACGAGGAACCAGATGAAGCCCCAGCCGACACCGCCTCCGCCGCCGCCCTGACCGGTGCCGCCGATCGCCTCGGCGCCGGCGATCGCGGCCCCCGCCCAGTCGCCGTCGCGCAGCTCGGGCTCGATCACCTCGAGGCTGATGCGGTTCAGCTCCTCATCGCTGAGCGACGCGCCGGCATCGGCCGACAGGTAGTACGCGCGTCCGTCGATGGCGACGGCGAGGAGGTAGTCCTCGGCGCCGAGGTTGTTGGCGATCGCCGTCTCGTCGGCCCAGGCGTCGGCTGCTGCCGGATTGGTGAACTCGTCGACGTACGCCACGAAGAGCTGGCGACCGCTGGCATCGGCGGCCTCGTCGATCGCCCGCTCGACGTCGTCGAGGCTGCCGCCGAGCGCGCCGACGGTGTCGACGACGGGCGAGGAGCCGAATGAGACGGGGTCTTCAGCCCATGCGAGAGCGGGTGTTGCAGCGACGATCACCACCCCGGCGAGCAGTGCCAGGACAATCGAACCCCTGCGTACCGGCTGCATGCACCAGCGCCTTTCCCCGTGCGAGCGGACCTCCCGAGTCTATGGGGACACCGCGGCGGCGTCCACGGCTTGCCACCCGCGTCAGAGCACCTGCAGCGGTGCGAGCGGTGAGACGAGGTAGTCGATCGCGCCCGTCTCATGGTCGATGAACATCACCACCGCGGTCACCGCGTAGTCGCCCGGAACGAGCGGCGGCAGCGCGGGCGGGAATGCCTTTGCGAGCTCGTCGTCGCTGCTGCACGCGACGGCCGTCACCGGGCCGTCGAGAGTGGCGGATGCCCCGGGCTCGAGGGTCACCGGCGTGAGCGCGTCGGCGACCGCCCCGTTCGTGTGCCAGCGGGTGATGCCGTCGCCGGCGATCGTGAGTGCGGGCGCGATGCGGAGCTCGCCC
This sequence comes from Agromyces ramosus, assembly GCF_030817175.1. Taxonomy (NCBI): domain Bacteria; kingdom Bacillati; phylum Actinomycetota; class Actinomycetes; order Micrococcales; family Microbacteriaceae; genus Agromyces; species Agromyces ramosus. Next base: position 3,297,115 of record NZ_JAUSYY010000001.1, read on the forward strand.
GCGACCGGCGTCGAGCCGGCGTTGGTCACGGTGACGCGGGCGTCGCCGGTCGCGCCGGGCGCGAGCGCCGCCGGCGGCTCGACGGTGACGACGAGGCCGGAGCCCGAGGCATCCGTCGCCGCTGCGACCGGCGCACCGCAGAGGTTCACCTGCTCGGGTGCCGCGAGGCGGAAGGCCGCCGGTGCATCGGTGCGCGCCTCGGAACCCGCCTCGGGTGCGGTGTCGGCCGCCGACTCCGAGGTGAGCGCGGACTGCGACGCCGCGTTGGGGCCGAGCACGTTCACCACGGTCGCGAGGCCGCCGACGGCGAGGACCACGGCCGCCGTGGCGGCGACGCCGAGCGCCGCCGAGCGACGCGAGCGGCGCCGCCCGCGACTCGCGGCGATCACGGCGGTCGACGTCGATGGGTCGCGGGGTCGCGGCATCCGCTGCCCGACGGAGGCCTTCGCCGAGCCCGCGGTCGGGGTCGCTGGTCTCAGGTGCCGACATTGCTGCCTCCCGTTCGCGCGGACCGTTCGCCCGCCGGATCGATCGCGGAGGAGAGCGCACGGAGGCCATCGCTCAGGTAGCGCTTGACCGCGCCTTGGCTGATGCCGAGCACCGAGGCGATGCCCTCGACCGTGAGGTCCTCGTAGTAGCGCAGCACGATGCACGCCGCCTGGCGGGGTGCGAGCGCCCGCACCCGTTCGATGAGGTCGAGCCGTTCGTCGCTGGCGTCGGCCGGCGACTCGACCGACGACGGCGCGAGCGTCAGGTGCCGTACTCGACGCCAGGTGCCGTCGCGCCTCGAGCGGTCGATCACGGCGTTCAGGATCGCCCGGCGCACATACGCCTCGGCGCGTGGCACCGTGAGGCTGAAGCGCGGTGTGCCGAACGTGCGTACGAGCGCGTCCTGCACGAGATCGGCCGCATCGTCGACGCTGCCGGTGAGCAGGTACGCGTACCTGCTGAGCGCGTCACCGCGCTCGACCACCAGCGCGGTGGCCACGGCGTCCCACGACCCGCTCACCCTCGCTCCTCCCGACGGAGGACATTCCGCCGTCATCTCTTCAGACGACTGGGAGGTGCATTTCGTTGTGCCCCCGGAGGGATTCGAACCCCCGACCTACGGTACCGGAAACCGGCGCTCTATCCCCTGAGCTACGGAGGCGCACAGTTGGAAAGACTACCACCTCGGCCCCCGCATCACGGACGTCCAACGGCCTCCTCAGGGCCCGTCGGCACGGCTCAGGGCACGCTCAGCCGGGCCACGGTGCCGAGCAGGTCGTCGCGCACCTTCGCGGTGAGGAACACCTGGGCGCCGGCGAGCACCGGGTCGTCGTCGACGCGGGTCGCGACGACCTCGGGATACCAGCGGCTGAGGCGACGGATGTCCCGCTCCACCGCGTCGGCGAGTCGTGATCCGCCGGCGACTGCGGTCGGGCCGGCGAGCACGAGCCGGCCCGGATCGAGGGTCGCGAGCAACGGCAGTGCGATGTGCGCGACGCGTTCGCCGAGCTCGTCGAAGAACTCGTCGTGCGCCTCGCTCGCGACCACGGCTTCGAGCGTGGCGCGGTAGTCGGCCGCCTCGAGGCCGCGGGCGCGGGCCATGCGGCGCACGCCGATGGACCCGGCGAGGTCCTGGCTGCTCGTCGCCTCGGGGTCGAGCGCGCGCGCCTCGGCCGAGAGGGGGAGGAACCCGATCTCACCGGCGCCGCCGAAGCTGCCCCGGTGCAGGTCGCCTGCCACGTCGAACGAGGCGCCGATGCCGTTGCCGAGCCAGAGCAGCGCGAACACGTCCCGACCCTCGCCGGCGCCCGACTCCCGCTCGGCGAGCGCGGCGAGGTTCACGTCGTTCTCGATGAACACCGCGACGCCGAGCTCGGACTCGAGGGTCGTGCGCAGGCCCGTGACCGGCCAGCCCGGCAGGGTCTCACTGAAGAGCCTGCCCTCGCCGCCGGGGTCGACGTACCCGGCGGTGCCGATGCAGACGGAGTGCACCACTGCGGGGTCGGTGCCCGCTGCGGCGCTCGCGTCGCGGATGGCGGCCGCGACCTCGCCGACGGCTGAACGGTCGTCGGCGGAACGGGGAAGCCCGAACCTGACCACCGGGCGGGGGCTTCCCGCCGCATCGACGACGCTCGCACGCAGCTCGTTCGCGTCGATCGCGATCGCGACGCCGAGCGGCCGGTCGGTGCGCGCGGCGTAGAGGGTCGCGCTGCGTCCGGGATTGCCGCCGACCTGGCCGCGCTCCTCGATGACGCCGGCCGCGATCAGGCGGGTCATCATCATGGACGCGGTGGGCTTGGAGACGCCCACGAGCTCGCAGATGCGGTTGCGCGTGAGCGGTCCGTGGTCGAGCAGCGCCGAGAGGCCCACGCGGTCGTTGACCGCGCCGAGCCATGAGGGGGTGCCCTGTGCCGACCGCATCGTCGCGGGTCAGACGGCCGGCAGGTTGCCGAGGACGGCGGTGACGAGCTGCTGGGCGTCACCGGGCTCGAAGAGCGCCGCGGAGTCGATCACGATCCAGTAGGTGCCGCGGAACACCTGCGCCTCGCCGCTGCCGGCGACCTGGCGGAAGTAGCCCTCGATGTCGGGCGGCGTCCCGTAGGTGGGCACGACGTTCGAACCGAGCGCCGCCTCGTTCTTGTGCTGTTCGAGCGCACCGGGCGGAAGGGTTGCGACGCCGATCTCGATCACGTCGCCGCTCGTCTGGTTGAGCCAGCCGCAGGCGGTGCCGGACTCGTCGACGACGGCGGTGATGCCGGCGGCCGACGGGGCGTAGCCGGGGTCGGCGCCGAAGTTGGGATTGAACGCGTACATCTGGTCGTTGGTGACGAGCTCGTCGCACGCGATCGCGAAGGGCGTCGGCTCCTCGGTCGGCACCGCCGACTCGGTCGGCTCGCCCGACGGGGCGGGCGTCGCAGAGCCGCTGGGGGGTGCGGCGGTCTCGGTCGCGGCGGGCGACTCGGGGACGCATCCGCTGAGGAGCATGACGGAGGCCGCTGCGGCGAGTGCGAGGCCGGCAGGACGGGGGCGGGGCAGGCGGATCGGGCGCGGCATGTGACGAACCCTATCAATCGTGGCGGGTAGGATTTGCGGGTGACTCCCGCCGATCTCTCGCGTGCCCTGTACGACCTCGTGACCACGCTCGTCGAGCGACGTCGCGCGGCGGGCGACGAGGTGTCGCTCGAGCTCTCAGCCGACCAGGTCGCGCTCGAGCGCCCCAAGAACCGCGAGCACGGCGACTGGGCGTCGAACGTCGCGATGCGCGTGGCGAAGCCGCTCGGCTCCAACCCGCGCGAGATCGCGACCGAGCTCGCCGAGGGTCTCGCGGGCGTCGAGGGCGTGGCGAGCGCCGAGGTCGCCGGACCGGGCTTCATCAACATCCGGCTCGACGCCGCGGCGGCCGGCGCCCTCGCGAAGGCCATCGTCGACGCCGGCGCCGAATACGGGCGCAGCGACTCGCTCGCCGGCAGCCGCATCAACCTCGAGTTCGTGTCGGCGAACCCGACGGGGCCGTTGCACATCGGTCACACCCGCTGGGCGGCGCTCGGCGACTCCATCGGCCGGGTGCTGCGCGCCGCGGGTGCCGAGGTCGCGAACGAGTACTACATCAACGACGCCGGCAGCCAGATGGACACCTTCGGGCGCTCCGTCCTGGCTGCGGCGAAGGGCGAGCCGACACCCGAGGGCGGGTACCCGGGCAGCTACATCGCCGACCTCGCCCGCCGGGTGCTCGAGCGCGAGCCGCACCTGCTCGACCTCGAGCACGACGTCGCGCTGCACACGGCCACGGAGATCGCCTACGAGCTGCAGCTCGCCGAGATCCGCGCCTCGCTCGAGCGCTTCAACGTGCACTTCGACGTATGGACGAGCGAGCGCAGCCTCCAGGTGAAGGGCGAAGACGGGCTCTCCGACGTCGACACCGCCGTCGAGCGGCTTCGTGCCCAGGGCCACGTCTTCGACGACGACGGCGCCGTCTGGGTGCGCACGACCGACTTCGGCGACGACAAGGACCGGGTCATCCGTCGCGCCAACGGCGTCTACACGTACTTCGCCGCCGATGCGGCGTACTACCTCGACAAGGGCGATCGCGGCTTCGTGCACAAGATCTACCTCCTCGGCGCCGACCACCACGGCTACGTGCATCGCCTGAAGGCGCTCGCGGGCGCAGCCGGCGACGAGCTCGAGAACATCGAGGTGCTCATCGGCCAGCTCGTGAGCATCAACGGAGCGAAACTCTCCAAGCGCGCCGGCAACATCGTCGAGCTCGACGACCTGCAGGCCTGGCTCGGCACCGACGCACTGCGGTACACGCTCGGCCGATACCCGGCCGACTCGCCGCTCACGATCGATCCCGAGATCCTGCAGCGCCGCACGAACGACAACCCCGTCTTCTACGTGCAGTACGCGCACGCCCGCACCTGCGCCGTCGACCGCAATGCGGCATCCGTCGGCCTCGACCGCTCGTCGTTCGCACCGCAGCTGCTGACGCACGAGACCGAGTCGGCGCTGCTCGGCGCCCTGCAGGAGTTCCCGCGCATCGTCGCCCAGGCGGCCGAGCTGCGTGAGCCGCATCGGGTCGCGCGCTACATCGAGGAGCTCGCGGGGCTCTACCACCGCTGGTACGACAACTGTCGCGTGCTGCCGCTCGGCGACGAGCCGATCGGCGAGCTGCACCGAACGCGCCTGTGGTTGAACGACGCCACCGGACAGGTCATCCGCAACGGACTCGACCTCCTCGGCGTCTCGGCACCCGAACGCATGTGATCACACGAACCGGAGGCATCGATGGCTGAGCACGGCGACGAATCCGAGCGAGCGGATGCCGCGGCGCCCGCCGTCCCGGCCGACGACGAGCAGGCGACGAAGGTCATCGAGCCGATCGATCCCGACGGGCAGCCGACCGAGGTGATCGAGGGCGGCGTCCGGCCGACGGTCGCGGCCGCCTCGACCGGCCCCGCCGACTCGTCGGGTGCCGGCGACACGGCACCGCGACGTCGCCGCATGAGCCGGGGCGCTCGCGTCGCGATCGCGATCGTCGCGGTCGTGGTCGCCCTCGTCGCGATCGTCATCGTGGTCGACGTCGTGGCGCGCACGATCGCCCAGCAGCGTGTCGCCGAGGAGATCGAGGGCAACCTCCCGGCGGGCGTCGAGGGCGACGTCGACGTCGCGATCGGCGGCTTCTCCGTGATCGCGCAGTACCTCTCCGGGACGATGGAGCAGGTGACGCTCACCGCACCGCAGCTCGAGGTCGCCGGCGCGCCGCTCGACGTCACGATCGTGGCCGAGGGCGTGCCGGTCGACCTCGAGTCGCCGGTGCGCGAGCTCGAGGCGGTCATCAACGCCGGCGAGGCATCCGTGAACCAGCTCGTCGCTGCGGCCGGCGTCGACGCGGCACTCGTGCTCGGCGAGGGCACGGTCGCCTACGACGGCCAGATCGAGCTGCTCGGCATTCCGATCACCTACGCCGTCACGGCGCGGCCCACCGCCGCGGGCGACACGGTGCTCCTCGAGCCCGTCGGCGTCGAGGTCGACGCCGGCGGCGGCTCGCTCGACGCCTCGAGCATCATCGACCGGCTGCTCGGCAGCGACCCCGTCGCGATCTGCGTCGCCGACCGCCTGCCCCAGGGCGTCGAGGTCGAGTCGATCGCCGTCGCGCCTGGCAACGTCCGAGTCGGCCTGGCCGCACAGGGGATCACGCTCGACACCGCGAGCCTCCAGCAGACCGGCACGTGCCCGTGATGCCCGGGCGTCATCGATTCGGCGGGCTCCGGGCCGCTCGGTAGACTCGCCGGTACGCCGTCCCACAAGGTCGGCACGCAGCAGGCTTCAGGAACCGATCCGGGTTCGCTCGCCGCGAGCGATCCGCCGATTCGTCCGTCCCGTGAGGTTTCCCCGTGGCATCCACCGCACCCGCACCCGGCTGGCTCCGGGTGCCCGACGACGCCAATGCGCTCGCCGCACAGGTGTGGCCGTCGGGCGCCGCGCGCGACGATGACGGCCGGCTCGTCATCGCCGGTCGCGACGCCGCGTCGCTCGCCGACGAGTTCGGCACGCCGCTCTACGTCGTCGACGAGGCCGACGCCCGGGGCAGGGCGTCCCGCATCCGCGCCGCCTTCGAGGCGGCCGCGGCATCCGCCGGCACGACCGTGACGATCTATTACGCGGGCAAGGCGTTCCTCTCCGGCGCCGTCGTCCAGTGGGTCACCGACGAAGGCCTCGCGGTCGACGTGTGCACGGGCGGCGAGCTCGCGGTCGCGCTCGCCGCGGGCGCAGACCCCGCCAGCCTCGGCTTCCACGGCAACAACAAGTCCCTCGCCGAGATCGAGGCCGCGGTCGGTGCGGGCGTCGGCGCGATCATCATCGACAGCGAGATCGAGATCGAGCGGGTCGCAGCGGCCGCGTCGCGCGCCGGCCGCGTGCAGCCCGTACGGCTCCGTGTGAACAGCGGAGTGCACGCCTCGACGCACGAGTTCCTCGCGACCGCGCATGAAGACCAGAAGTTCGGCGTGGCCCTCGACCGCGCCGTCGAGCTCGGCACGCGCATCCGCGCGCACGACTCCCTCGACCTCCTCGGACTGCACTGTCACATCGGCTCGCAGATCTTCGACTCCGCCGGGTTCGCCGAATCGGCCGAGCGGCTGCTCGCCGCGCACGCCGCACTCGCGCGGGTGGCCCCGCTGCCCGAGCTGAACCTCGGCGGCGGATTCGGCATCGCCTACACCTCCGCCGACGAGCCGGCCCCGATCGAGGCGATCGCCCGCGGCATCCTGACTGCCGTGTCCGACGGATGCCTCGCTCACGGCGTCCCCGTTCCGAAGCTCGCGTTCGAGCCGGGCCGCTCCATCATCGGGCCTGCCGGGGTGACGCTCTACACGGTCGGCACCGTGAAGCCCGTGCCCATCGAGGGGGGAGTGCGCCACTACGTGTCGGTCGACGGGGGAATGAGCGACAACGCCCGCACCGCGCTCTACGGCGCCGACTACTCGGCCCGCATCGCGTCCCGTGCCTCCGACGCCGACCCCGTGCTCGTGCGGGTCGCGGGCAAGCACTGCGAATCGGGTGACATCGTCGTCGACGCCGAGTACCTGCCCGGCGACATCGCCCCCGGCGACCTCCTCGCGGTGCCGGCGACGGGCGCCTACTGCTGGTCGCTCGCCTCCAACTACAACCACGTGCCGCGTCCGCCCGTCGTCGCGGTCCGCGACGGCGCCGCCCGCGTCATCGTTCGCGGCGAGACGCTCCACGACCTGCTCGCCCGTGACGCCGGGCTCGAACCATCCGACACCACCGGCGCCGCAGAAGGGGCACACGCATGATCGAGTACCGTTCCATCCGCGTGGGGCTCCTGGGCGCGGGCTCGGTCGGCTCGCAGGTCGCTCGCCTCCTGCTCGAGCACGCCGACGAGCTCGAGCAGCGCATCGGTGCGCGCATCGAGCTGGTGGGCATCGCCGTGCGCGACCTCGACGCGAAGCGCGACGCCGAGCTGCCGCGCGAGCTCCTCACCACCGATGCCGAGGCGCTCATCGTCGGCTCCGACATCGTGATCGAGCTCATGGGCGGCATCGAGCCGGCGCGCACGCTCGTGCTCGCCGCCATCGCCTCGGGCGCCGACGTGGTGACCGGCAACAAGGCGCTGCTCGCGAACCACGGCCCCGAGCTCTTCGCCGCGGCCGAGCAGGTCGGTGCGCAGCTCTCCTACGAGGCGGCCGTCGCCGGCGCCATCCCGATCATCCGCCCGCTCCGCGACAGTCTCGCGGGCGACCGCATCGAGCGCATCCTCGGCATCGTGAACGGCACCACCAACTTCATCCTCGACCGCATGGACACCACGGGCGCCTCGCTCGAAGACGCCCTCGCGACCGCGACCGAGCTCGGCTTCGCCGAAGCCGATCCGACCGCCGACATCGGCGGATACGACGCCGCCCAGAAGGCCGCGATCCTCGCGAGCCTCGCCTTCCACACGAGCGTCCCCGTCGAGGCCGTCCACCGTGAAGGCATCACGGGCGTCACGGCCGAACAGGTCGAGTCGGCCCGCCTCGCCGGGTACGTCGTGAAGCTCCTCGCCATCTGCGAGCGGCTCACCGACGCCGAGACGGGCGAAGAGGGGGTGTCGGCGCGCGTGTATCCCGCGCTGGTGCCGCGCATCCACCCGCTCGCCGCGGTCCACGGCGCGAACAACGCCGTCTTCGTCGAGGCCTCCGCCGCCGGCCCGCTCATGTTCTACGGCGCGGGCGCCGGGGGAGTGCAGACCGCCTCCGCGGTCCTCGGCGACCTCGTGGCGATCGCACGCCGTCACGTGATCGGGGGCCCCGGCACCGCCGAGTCCACGCACGCCGAGCTCCCCGTGCTCGACATCGGCCGCATCACGACGCGCTACGCGATCACGCTCGAAGTCGCCGACGAGCCCGGCGTGCTCGAGAAGATCGCGCACACCTTCGCCGAGCACGGCGTCTCGGTCGAGCAACTCCAGCAGACCGTGAGCGGCGGCTCCGAGCGGGCTACGCTGGTCATCGGGACGCACGAGGCGAAGGAGTCCGCGCTCGCCGAGACCGTCGCCGCCCTCGCCCAGAGCCCCGTCGTCGCATCCGTCGCGTCCGTCCTCCGAGTCGAAGGAGCAGTGTGAACCACCCCACCCCCAAGGCCTCGTCACGCCAGTGGCGCGGAGTCATCCGCGAGTACGCCGACCGTCTCGACGTCACGGATGCCACGCCCGTCGTCACCCTCGGCGAGGGCGGTACGCCGCTCCTGCCCGCCCCGGCGCTCTCGCGCCGCACCGGCGCGGACGTCTGGGTGAAGTTCGAGGGCATGAACCCCACCGGCTCCTTCAAGGACCGCGGCATGACGATGGCCGTCACGAAGGCCGTCGAGCGCGGCGCGAAGGTCGTCATCTGCGCGTCGACCGGCAACACCTCCGCCTCGGCCGCCGCCTATGCGACGCACGCCGGCATCTCGGCGGCCGTGCTCGTGCCGGAGGGCAAGATCGCCCTCGGCAAGCTGAGCCAGGCGATCGCGCACAACGCGAACCTCATCCAGGTGCAGGGCAACTTCGACGACTGCCTCGACATCGCGCGCGACCTCGCCGAGAACTACCCGGTGCACCTCGTGAACTCGGTCAACAACGACCGCATCGAGGGGCAGAAGACGGCCGCGTTCGAGGTCGTCGAGGTGCTCGGCGACGCCCCCGACTTCCACTTCATCCCCGTCGGCAACGCCGGCAACTACACGGCCTACACCCGCGGCTACCGCGAGGACATCGCGGCGGGCAACGCCACCCGGCTGCCGCGCATGTTCGGCTTCCAGGCGGCAGGCTCGGCACCGATCGTCCGTGGCGAGGTGGTGCGTCACCCCGACACGATCGCGAGCGCGATCCGCATCGGCAACCCCGCCTCTTGGGAACTGGCCCTGGAGGCGCGCGACGAGTCCGACGGCTACTTCGGCGCGATCGACGACGACAAGATCCTCGAGGCCCAGCGCATCCTCTCGGCCGAGGTCGGAATCTTCGTCGAGCCCGCCTCGGCGATCAGCGTCGCTGGCCTGCTCGAGCGTTCGGCCGCCGGCGTCGTGCCCGCGGGCGCGCGCGTCGTGCTCACGGTCACCGGGCACGGCCTGAAGGACCCGCAGTGGGCGCTTCGCACCGCCGACGGCTCCGACGTGCAGCCCACGATCGTGCCGGTCGACACGGCCGAGGTCGCCGCGGTGCTCGGGCTCAGCTCATGACCGACGCAGCCGCGACCGCGGGCACGGGCGTCACGCCCTCGCTCGTCGGCCGCCGCGTGCAGGTCAAGGTGCCCGCGACGTCGGCGAACCTCGGTCCGGGCTTCGATACGCTCGGACTCGCGCTCGCCCACTACGACGAGCTCGAGGTCTCCGTACCCGACGCCCCGGTGCTCGAGATCGAGGTGCACGGCGTCGGCGCCGGCGAGGTGCCGCTCGACGCGTCGCACCTCGTCGTCCGCGCCATCGCGCATACCTTCGAGCGCGCCGGGGTACCGCTGCCCGCCCTGAAGCTCGTGGCGCACAACCGCATCCCGCACGGCCGCGGCCTCGGGTCCTCGGGTGCCGCGATCGTCGCCGGGGTCATGGCCGCCAGGGGCCTGCTCGAGGGGGTCGTCGACTTCACTCCCGATGACCTGCTCGAGATCGCGACCGAGCTCGAGGGCCACCCCGACAACGTCGCCCCAGCGCTCTTCGGCGGGCTCACGATCGCGTGGGTGACGCCCGAGGGGCCGCGGCACAAGAAGCTCATGGTGCACCGGGGCGTTTCCCCGCTCGTGCTCGTGCCCGAGCACGAGATGTCGACGGCGCTCGCCCGTTCGTTGCAGCCCGAGTCGGTGCCGCACGAAGACGCGGTGTTCAACGTGTCGCGCTCGGCACTGCTCGTCGCTGCGCTCATCCAGAGTCCCGAACTCCTGCTCCAGGCCACCGAGGACAAGCTCCACCAGCACTACCGGGCCGAAGCCATGCCCGAGACCGATCGGCTGATCCGGGCGCTGCGCGCCGCGGGACATCCGGCTGTCGTGTCGGGTGCCGGTCCCTCCATCCTCGTGCTCGCAAGCGACCCGAGTGAGCGTGCCGATGCCATCGCGCTCGTCGAGGCCGCAGCCGACACCGAATGGCAGGCACTGCCGCTCGCGGTGGACTTCAAGGGCGCGACGGTCGTCAACGCGGAGCGTTGACGTCCGACGCGAAGGGCGGCAGCCCAGACAACGTTCAACGTCGGCGAGCTTGCCCCTCCTCCCGGCATCCGCTTTCCGCAGCGCGTCGTGTGTCGGGACGAACGGTTCGGTGATGATAGACTGGCAAACGCACCCGGCAGGCAACGCACCGTTCGCGTTCCCGGCCGCATCGTGCAATTCCCGGCAATCTATTGCTTTCGCTCTCGCGCATGTCTGCGCCACCGCGCACCGACATCGCTCGTGTCAGCGATCAGCTCTCCTAGGTCGCAATTCTTGCGCCAGGGGAAAGGAACATACCCAGTGACCAACGCAACCGACCACGCCGACCGCGTGGCGAACAGCGCCCGCCTCTCCGCACTGAAGGTCGCCGAGCTCCAGGAGCTCGCCGCATCCCTCGGCATCGCGGGCGCATCGAAGCGCCGAAAGGGAGACCTCGTGGAGATGATCTCCGCCCACCAGCAGCACATCGCGGGTGACGCACCGGCCGAGCTCGCGATCGACGCCGTCGAGGCCCCCGCTCCGGCCGACGTGCCGAGCAGCGACGAGTCGCAGCCGAAGGCCGACGAGGCATCCGCCCCCGTCGACGCTCCGCAGCAGGCCGCCGACGCCGCAAGCGCCGCACCGGTGGCCGAGCCGGCTCCCGTCAGTGCGCCGGCGGCTCGTCAGCGCCGTCAGCCGCGCCGCGCCACGAGCGCGACGACGGTCGCGACGCAGCACGTGAACGCGGGCTCCGGCGTCGACCTCGTGCCCGCCGCCGATGCCGCAGCGGCCGCCGATGCCGCGCCCGCGGCCGACAACGCGCCGGCCGTCGACGTGGCGCCCGCCGACGACGCACGTGAGGCCGCCCGTGCGGCCGTGCGCGAGGAGCTCGCCGCCGCCACCGGTGAGGCCGGCCGAAACGGCCAGTCCGCCGACGTCGAGACCGACGTCGCCACCGAAGAGCCGCGTCAGGGCCGGGGTCGCAACCGAGGCCGCCGCGGCGGCGAGCGCGGCGAGCGCACCGAGCGCGGCGAGCGCACCGATGACGCCCAGAAGTCCGGCGGCGACCGCCAGCAGGGCGAGCGACCGGGGCGCCAGTCCGAGCGCGGCGATCGCCAGAACGGCGGCGACCAGCAGGGCCGCAAGGGCGACGACTCCATCAAGGCCGAGCAGCAGCGCCAGGGCGACGCCGAGAAGGCCAAGCAGCAGCAGACCGAGGGCGGGCGCGGCCAGCAGGGCCAGAACGCCCAGCAGCTCGCCGAGGGCGAAGGCGGACGCCGCAGCCGCTACCGCGACCGCAAGCGCCGCGGCCAGGCCCCGGGCGAGGAGATGGAGCCCGAGCTTCTCGACGACGACGTGCTGATCCCGATCGCCGGCATCCTCGACGTGCTCGACAACTACGCGTTCGTGCGCACCACGGGCTACCTCCCCGGACCGAGCGACGTCTACGTCTCGCTCGGCCAGGTGAAGAAGTACAACCTGCGCAAGGGCGATGCGGTCGTCGGCTCCATCAAGCAGCCGCGCGACGGCGAGTCGAACAGTCGCCAGAAGTACAACGCGCTCGTCAAGGTCGACTCCGTGAACGGGCAGACGCCCGAAGAGTCCGCAGCGCGCGTCGAGTTCCAGAAGCTCACGCCGCTCTACCCGCAAGAGCGCCTGCGCCTCGAGACCGAGCCGACCAAGCTCACGCAGCGCATCATCGACCTCGTCGCTCCGATCGGCAAGGGCCAGCGCGGCCTCATCGTCGCGCCGCCGAAGGCCGGCAAGACGATCGTGCTGCAGCAGATCGCGAACGCCATCTCGATCAACAACCCCGAGGTCCACCTCATGGTCGTGCTCGTCGACGAGCGCCCCGAAGAGGTCACCGACATGCAGCGCACGGTGAAGGGCGAGGTCATCGCCTCGACCTTCGACCGTCCGGCCGAAGACCACACGACGGTCGCCGAGCTCGCGATCGAGCGTGCGAAGCGCCTCGTCGAGCTCGGTCACGACGTCGTCGTGCTGCTCGACTCGATCACCAGACTCGGCCGCGCGTACAACCTCGCGGCTCCGGCATCCGGCCGCATCCTCTCGGGCGGTGTCGACGCCTCGGCGCTCTACCCGCCCAAGCGGTTCTTCGGCGCCGCGCGCAACATCGAGAACGGCGGCTCGCTCACCATCCTCGCCACGGCGCTCGTCGAGACGGGCTCGAAGATGGACGAGGTGATCTTCGAGGAGTTCAAGGGCACCGGCAACTCCGAGCTGCGCCTCTCGCGCCAGCTCGCCGACAAGCGCATCTTCCCGGCCGTCGACGTCAACGCGTCGTCGACGCGTCGCGAAGAGATGCTCCTCTCGGCCGACGAGGTCAAGATCACCTGGAAGCTCCGCCGGGCACTCGCCGGGCTGGAGCAGCAGGGTGCGCTCGAGGCGGTGCTCGGTCGCCTGAAGGAGACCCAGTCGAACGTCGAGTTCCTCATGCTCATGCAGAAGTCGATGCCGGTCGGGGCCAACGGCCACGGCACGGCGCACTCGCACGGGCACGAGACCGACCACCGCTGAGTCGCGCGTGTTCGAGTCCGTCCAGTCCCTGCTCGCCGAGCATGCGCAGCTGCAAGAGGAGCTCGCCGACCCGGCGCTCCACGCCGACGCTGCGCGCGCCAAGAAGGTCAATCGGCGCTACGCGGAGCTGAGCCGGATCGTCTCGGCGCACACGGCGTGGCTCGAGGCGCAAGACGACCTCGTCGCCGCCCGTGAGCTCGCGAAAGAAGATGAGGCCTTCGCTGCGGAGGTGCCGTCCCTCGAGGAGGCACTCGCCACGGCGCAGGAGCGGCTGCGACGGCTGTTGATCCCGCGCGACCCCGACGACGGGCGCGACGTGATCATGGAGATCAAGGGCGGCGAGGGGGGCGCGGAGAGCGCCCTCTTCGCCGGCGACCTCCTGCGCATGTACATGCAGTACGCGCAGTCGAAGGGCTGGAAGGTCGAGCTCCTCGACCAGAACGAGTCCGACCTCGGCGGCTACAAAGACGTGCAGGTCGCGATCAAGTCGAACGCGACCGACCCGTCGCAGGGCGTGTGGGCTCACCTCAAGTACGAGGGCGGTGTGCACCGCGTGCAGCGGGTGCCCGCCACCGAGACGCAGGGGCGCATCCACACCTCCACGACGGGCGTGCTCGTCTTCCCCGAGGTCGACGAGCCCGAAGAGGTCGACATCAGCCAGAACGACCTGAAGATCGACGTGTACCGTTCGTCGGGTCCCGGCGGTCAGTCGGTGAACACCACCGACTCCGCCGTTCGCATCACCCACCTGCCCACGGGCATCGTGGTCTCGATGCAGAACGAGAAGTCGCAGCTGCAGAACCGTGAGGCGGCCATGCGGGTGCTCCGCGCCCGTATCCTCGCGCGCCAGCAGGAGGAGCTCGCGGCGGCGGCATCCGATGCCCGCAAGTCGCAGATCCGCTCCATGGACCGCTCGGAGCGCATCCGCACGTACAACTTCCCCGAGAACCGCATCGCCGATCACCGCACCGGCTACAAGGCCTACAACCTCGACACCGTCATGAACGGCGTCCTCGACCCGATCGTCGAGTCGGCGATCCAGGCCGACGAAGAGGCGCGCCTCGCCCACCTCGGCGACGAGTAGTCGTCTGAGCGAGTGAGCGGATGCCGCGGCATCCGCTCACTCGCTAGATGATGTGCCAGTCGTGCATGCCGCGCGCGGCGTCGGCGGTCTCGTGCGAGAGCGGCTTGAACGAAGCCGGGATTCCGACGACGAGCGAGTGCGCCGGGGCATCCTTCGTCACGACCGCGTTGGCGCCGATCGCGCTCCACGCGCCGATGATGACGTTGCCGAGCACTTTGGCCCCCGCGCCCACCGTGACGCCGTCTTCGAGCGTCGGATGCCGCTTCGCGCCGCGCGGCGCGCCCCGCGGCGCCTTGCCGCCGAGCGTCACCCCGTGGTAGATCATCACGTCATCGCCGAGCACGGCGGTCTCGCCGATGACGACGCCCATGCCGTGGTCGATGAAGAAGCGGCGGCCGATGACGGCTCCGGGATGGATCTCGACGCCGGTGAGGAATCGCACGAACTGCGACCCGAGCCGCGCCGGAAGCCGGTAGCCGGCGCGCCAGAGGCCATGCATGACGCGATAGCCCCAGATGGCGTGGAGCCCCGAATAGGCGAGGACCACTTCGGTGGCGTTCCGCGAGGCGGGGTCGTGCGACCGGGCGGTCGCGATGTCTTCCCTGAGCCTGGCGAGGATTCCCACCCGCTCAGTCAAGCAGACCTTCGTACAGCACCGTGGACAGGTACCGCTCGCCGTAGCTCGCGACGATGACGACGATGGTCTTGCCGGCGTTCTCGGGCCGCTTGGCGAGCTCGGCGGCCGCGTACACGGTGGCGCCCGACGAGATGCCGCCGAGGATGCCCTCCTCGACGCCGAGCCGGCGCGCCGTGGCGACGGCCTGGTCGATGTTCACGTCGATGATCTCGTCGTAGACCTCGCGGTCGAGGATCGCGGGCACGAAGTTCGCGCCGATGCCCTGGATCTTGTGGGGTCCGGGCTGGCCGCCGTTCAGGATGGCGGACTCGGCGGGCTCGACGCCCACGATCCGGACGTCCGGCTTGCGCTCCTTCAGCACCTGGCCGACGCCGGTGAGGGTGCCGCCGGTGCCGATGCCCGACACGAAGATGTCGACGCCGCCATCGGTGTCGTCCCAGACCTCTTCGGCGGTCGTGCGGCGGTGGACGTCGACGTTGGCCTGGTTCTCGAACTGCTTCGCGAGCACCGCGCCCGGGGTCTCGGCCGCGATCTGCTCGGCGCGTGCGACGGCGCCCTTCATGCCCTCGGAGCCGGGGGTGAGCACGAGCTCGGCGCCGTACGCGCGCAGGAGGCCGCGACGCTCCCGGCTCATGGTCTCGGGCATCGCGATGACCACCCGGTAGCCGCGGGCGGCCCCGATCATCGCGAGCGCGATGCCGGTGTTGCCGCTCGTGCCCTCGACGATGGTGCCGCCGGGCTGCAGCTCACCCGATGCCTCGGCGGCGTCGACGATGCCCACGCCGAGGCGGTCCTTGACGCTCGAGGAGGGGTTGTAGAACTCGAGCTTGGCGAGCACGGTCGCCTCCGCGCCGTCGGTGACGCGGTTCAGTCGCACGAGCGGAGTGCGACCGAAGACCTCGGTGATGTTGTCGAAGACCTGGGCCATGGTGCTTCCTCTCGGGTGGACGTGCGACGGCGGATGCCGCGGCTCAGCCTACGGCGGCCTCGGCTCCCGGTCACGTGCGTTACATTCCATTGCGTGGATACGACGAGCCCGGCACCCGGTGACCGCATGTTGCGAGGCGTGCGCGACGACGCCGTCGCACGACTCGCTGCGGCGGGAGTGCCCGACCCTGAGGTCGACGCCGACCTCCTCGTGGGGCATGTGCTCGGCCTGTCGCGGGGCGGCGTGCAGGCCAAGCTCGTCATGGGCGCCGAGATCGGGGCGACGGATGCCGCGACGCTCGGTCGCCTCGTCGAGCGCCGTGCGCATCGCGAGCCGCTGCAGCACCTCACGGGTCGGGCGGCGTTCCGCTCGCTCGACCTGGCCGTGGGGCCCGGGGTCTTCGTGCCGCGCCCCGAGACCGAGGAGGTCGCGCAGCTCGCCATCGACTCCCTGCGCGCGGCGGCGGAACCCGAGCCGATCGCCGTCGACCTCGGCTCGGGCAGCGGCGCGATCGCGCTCGCACTCGCAACCGAGGTGCCGTACGCCAGGGTCTGGGCGGTCGAGAACTCGCCCGAGGCATTCCCGTGGACGCGGCGCAACGTCGATGAGGTCGCGGCGCCCAACCTCGAGCTCGTCTTCGCCGACCTGGCCACGGCCCTGCCCGAGCTCGACGGCCTCGTCGCGGTCGTCGTGTCGAACCCGCCCTACGTGCCGCTCGCCGAGATGCCCGCCGACCCCGAGGTGCGCATGTACGACCCCGAGCGCGCCCTGTACGGGGGCGTCGACGGGCTCGACGTCGTGAGGGTGCTGTCACGGCGCGCGCTGGCGCTGCTGCGGCCCGGGGGAGCGCTCGTGATCGAGCACGGCGAGCGGCAGTCGACCGAGATCTCCGAACTGCTCGCCGCCGACGGCTGGCGCGCGATCTCGCATCATCGTGACCTCACGACCCGTGATCGGGCGACAACCGCTGTGCGGTGAGCCGAGCCGAGCGCTACTTGCCGCGCTCGAGCTTCTCGCGCTCGTACTTCGCGCGCTCGAGTGCGTGCTTGACGGCTTCGCGTTCGCGCTTCTGCGCCTCGCGGAGCGCCTTCTCGGCCTCGCGCCGTGCCTTCGCCGCCTCGCGCACCGCCTTGTCGCGGGGCGGATCGAGCACCGTCGGCAATTGCTCCACCTGCGTCGTCGGCGCTCCGCGCTCCAGGCGGCCGACGTGGTACTCGATGCCGTCGAGGATCCGCTCGAGGCCGAATGAGAAGTCGTCGTCGAGGTCGCCCTCGAGATCGACGGGGTTGCCGATGTAGCCGCCCGCGGCGAGGAGCGGGGCGAGGTCGGGGAAGCGCTCGGGGGTCACGTGCTCGGCGAGCGTCGCGAAGAAGTTCTCGCCCGTGACGTCGCCGGGGTCGGCGGCTGCCGCGGCGGCGGCGCTGATGTCGCGCTCCTGGGCGCTCGTCGCGCGGGAGTAGCTCGTGAGCAGCAGCAGCGTCGACATCTTCTCGCCGTCGCTCAGGGGGAGTGCGCGCACCTCGTGAAGGAACCAGTCGACGATGGTGAGGCTGTTCGGGGTGATCGGCGCACCGGAGATCGGGATGTCGACGAGCCACGGATGTGCGCTGTAGCCGGCGCGGATCGCGAGCACCCACGCGGTGACGCCCTCGCGCCAGCTCCAGCTCTGCTCTGCGGTGGAGTCGGGGACGACGACGTCGCTCGCGCGCTCCTGCATGAGCAGGATGAGGTCGTCTTTACTCGTCACGTAACGGTAGAGCGACATCGTCGTGAAGCCGAGTGATGCCGCGACCCGGCTCATCGAGACGGCGGCGAGGCCCTCGGCGTCGGCGATCTCGATGGCGGCATCGACGATGCGCTCGATCGAGAGTTCGCGCTTCGGCCCGCGCTGGGGGTGCGTCGCGACGCCCCAGGCGAGGGCGACGGCCCGCGGGAGCTCGGGCTCGGGTCGATCGGCGTCGGGTCGCGTGCGATCGCTCATCGGCTCCAGTTTCTCGTTTCGGTGTTGACGACAGTCTAGAACTGTGTATTACTTAAACAACAGTGGATCACATAAACAGTTTGCGGCATACGCAGACATGATCGAAAGGAGGGGGCCATGAACCTCGCCATCGAAGCGCGCGGATTGCACAAGCGATTCGGGCGCACCGACGTGCTCGCCGGTCTCGACATCGCGGTGCCCGCCGGCACCGTCTTCGCCCTGCTCGGGCCGAACGGCGCCGGCAAGACGACGACCATCAACATCCTCACGACGCTCGTACGCCCCGACGCCGGCAGCGCCCACGTCGCCGGGTTCGACGTCGTCACGAGCGCTGATGAAGTCAAGCGGCGCATCAGCCTGACCGGCCAGTCGGCCGCCGTCGACGAGGTGCTCACCGGCACCGAGAACCTCGTCATGATGGGTCGGCTCTCCGGGCTCACCCGTCGGGCGGCGCGAGCACGAGCCGGCGAGCTCCTCGAGCGATTCGAGCTGGCGGATGCCGCCGGCCGCCGTGTCGGCACCTACTCGGGCGGCATGCGGCGGCGCCTCGACCTCTCGCTGAGCCTCGTCGTCGACGTGCCGATCCTGTTCCTCGACGAGCCCACGACCGGCCTCGACACCCGCAGCCGCCAGGAGTTGTGGAGCGTCATCCGCTCGCTCGCCGATGCGGGCACCACGGTCTTCCTCACGACCCAGTACCTGGAGGAGGCCGACCGGCTCGCCGACCGCATCGCCGTGCTCGACGGCGGCCGTGTCGCCGCCGAGGGCACCGCCGACGAGCTCAAGGCGCGCATCGGCGGCGATGTCGTCGAGCTCCGCGACATCGACGGCACGCTGCTCACCGAACGGCCCACCGACGGGAGCGTGCACGGACTCCGCGCCGCGATCGACGAGCTCGACCGCACTGCGGCGGCGTCCGGGCCCGGGGTGCAGGTCTCGATTCGCCGCCCCAGCCTCGACGACGTCTTCCTCGCCATCACGGGCGGCCCGGCGAGGGCCGCGAGCACCGCCGCGGCATCCGCCCCCGAACTCATCGAATCGAAGTGAGCGCCATGACCACCCTCGCAACCGCTCGGCCACGTCTGGGCGCCCTCACCGCCGAATCGACGTTCATCGGCCGCAGCTTCATCCACACGGTGCGCGACGTCGAGACGATGCTCATGGCCGTCGTGCTGCCGACGATGCTCATGCTCATGTTCACCTGGATCTTCGGCAACGCGATCGACCCCTCGGGCGGCTACGTCGACTACGTCGTGCCCGGCATCATCCTGCTCTGCGCGGGGTTCGGGGCGTCGTCGACCGCGATCTCGGTCTCCCGCGACATGACCACCGGCATCATCGACCGCTTCCGCACGATGCCCCTCCGAAGCGGTGCGGTGCTCACCGGCCACGTCGTCGCGAGCCTCGCGCGCAACCTCCTGGCCACCGCCGTCGTCATCGCCGTGGCGCTGCTCGTCGGCTTCCGGCCCGAGGCCACGCCGCTCGAGTGGCTCGGAGTCTTCGGCATCGTCGCGCTCTGGATCCTCGCGATCACCTACCTCTTCGCGGCGATCGGGCTCGCGGCCTCCACTCCCGAGGCGGCGAGCGGATTCGGGTTCATCCTTCTCTTCCTGCCCTATATCTCGAGCGCGTTCGTGCCCGTCGAGACCATGCCCGAGTGGCTGCAGCCGATCGCCGAGAACCAGCCGATCACCCCGGTGACCGAGACGATCCGGTCGCTGCTCATGGGCACGCCGATGGGCGACTCCGCCTGGCTGGCGGTCGCGTGGTGCATCGGGATCACCGTGGTGTCGGTCGTCTGGGGAGCGTGGTTGTTCCGCCGCAAGGCGGGGCGCCGCTGACGCGAGATCGAAGTCGGATGCCGCGGCGCTGCAGTGCGCCGCGGCATCCATCGCCCGCACCCCGGGAACGACACGGCCGCTGGTCTAGAATCGAGCGGTCATGACTGCCATCTACGACTGTTCAGTCGAATCCCAGCTGCTCACCGGCATGCGCCTCGCTCGCGGCGCCATCGGGCGCGGCGAACTCGTGGTCATCCCCACCGACACCGTCTACGGCGTCGCCGCCGACGCGTTCGACGCGAAGGCGGTCGCACGCCTCCTCGACGCGAAGGGCCGTGACCGCACGTCGCCGCCGCCCGTGCTGATCCCCGGCATCCCCACACTCGACGCGCTCGCGAGCGAGGTTCCCGAGCCGGTGCGTCGCCTCGTCGCCGAGTTCTGGCCGGGTGGCCTCACGGTCATCCTGCGAGCACAGCCCTCGCTGCAGTGGGACCTCGGCGAGACGCGCGGCACGGTCGCGCTCCGCATGCCCGCCAACCCGATCGCCCTCGAGCTCCTCTCCGAGACCGGCCCGCTCGCGGTCTCGTCGGCGAATCTCTCAGGGCAGCCCTCGGCGGTCACGGCATCGAATGCCGCGGAGATGCTCGGCGACTCGGTCGCCGTCTACCTCGACGGCGGCACGGCGGGCTCCGACTACGAGCCCATCGGAGAGCGCCCCGGCGACACGTCGTCGACCATCGTCGACGCGACGGGCATCCGCGACGGCGAGGGCACACTCCGCATCGTGCGCGCCGGTGTCATCTCGAGGGAGCGCATCGCCGCCGTCGTCGGCGACGAGCTCCTCGCACCCGAGGCATCCGCATCGACCGCTGCTTCGGCGTCGGCCGTCGCATCCGAGCCCTCCGGTGCATCCGCGTCGCCCGCCGCATCCGATTCGCCGCCCGCCGACGAAGCGGACGCCGCCGCCTCATGACCCTCTTCCTCATACTCGCCTTCGTCGCCGCCCTCGTCACGTTCCTCGGGTCGATCCTCGTCTGGAAGCTGAGCCTGAAGTACCGGCTCTACCCGAAGATCCGCGATCGCGACGTGCACACCCGTCCGACCCCGCGCCTCGGCGGCATCGCGATGTTCGTCGGCATCGTCGCGGCCATCTGCGGGGCGGCGTTCCTCTCGACCTTCGGCTCCTCACGGTTCGCGATCCTCTCGATCATCTTCCAGAACCCCTGGCAGATCGTCGCGATCCTGGGTGCGGCGCTGCTCATCGTGCTGATCGGCGTCGCAGACGACATCTGGGACCTCGACTGGACGACCAAGCTCGCCGGCCAGTTCATCGCCGCCGGGCTCATCGCCTGGCAGGGCGTGACGATCGTGTCGCTCCCGATCGCCGGGCGCACGGTGGGGTCGTCGTGGATGAGCGCCGCGATCACGGTGTTCGCGATCGTGCTCGTCATGAACGCGATCAACTTCATCGACGGACTCGACGGCCTCGTCGCGGGTGTCGCCCTCATCGCCAACGGCACGTTCTTCCTCTACACCTACCTGCTCGTGCAGAAGACGTCGCCGCAGAACTACTTCAACCTCGCCTCGCTGCTCGCGGTGGTGCTCGTGGGAGCCTGCATCGGATTCCTCCCGCTCAACTGGCATCCGGCGAAGCTCTTCATGGGCGACGCGGGTGCCCTGCTGATCGGTCTCCTGATGGCGACGTCGGCGATCGCCGTCACCGGCCAGATCGACCCGTTCTCGATCGGCGGCGGCGAGCTCGTGCCCGCGTTCATCCCGATCATCCTGCCGTTCGCGGTGCTCGTGATCCCATTGCTCGACTTCGGCCTCGCCGTGATCCGCCGGCTGCGCGCCGGCAAGTCGCCGTTCGCCGCCGACCGCAAGCACCTGCACCACCGGCTCCTCGACATGGGGCACTCGCACCTGAACGCGGTCCTCATCTTCTACGCCTGGACCGCGGTGGCCTCGATCGGATGCCTCCTCTCCTTCGTCTTCCCGGTGTACTTCGGCATTCCGTCGTGGTGGGCACTCGTGCTCCTCATCGTCGGATTCCTCGTCTGCGCGGTGCTCACGCTCGCGCCGCTCGGGCGGCGCAAGCGCCTCACGGTTGCGGCCGAGGAGTCGGAGACGGGTGTCTCGTCGTTCGACGAGCTCGAGGGCGCAGTCCCCACGGCGGCCGACGCAGGTGACCGCCGGGCAGAATCCGCCGACCCTGAAACTGGAGCAGCATGACCGACGCACGTCCTGACCCCGTCGACCGCACGCCGACCTCGAACCCGGTGCTCCGCAGGGCGCTCGCCTGGGGCGGCCTGCTCGCAGCGGTCATCCTCGTCGTGAGCGCCGTGCTCGGTTTCGTGTTCGCCGGGCTGCCGGGTCTGCTCGGCGGTCTCGTCGGCACGCTGATGGCCGTGGTCTTCATGGGCATCACGGCCGCCAGCATCCTCCTCGCCAACCGATTCGCCGGCAGCGACCTCTTCGTGGGCGCCTTCTTCGGCATCGTGCTCGGGGGCTGGCTCCTGAAGTTCATCGTCTTCATCGTGCTCGTCGTGCTGCTCCGCGACGCCGCGTGGCTCGACACGACGGTGCTCTTCCTGAGCCTCGTCGCGGGCGTCATCGCCTCGCTCGTCGTCGACGTGCTCGTGGTCGCGAAGTCGCGCCTGCCGTATGCGAGCGACATCGAGTTGCCGAAGGCGCCCACCGACGAGTGAGGCGCCTCCCGTGATTCGTCGGGGGCCGGAAGTATTGCTAGAGTAATGGAGATCCCCCCGGTTTTCCGCCCGGCTTCGGCCTGTGCAGAATTCCATTCCGATGTTCGTCGTCGCGAGAGCCGAGCTCCACGCCCCGAAACAGGAGAAAGCGCTGCTAGCTAACGCTCTGAACCTGCTGGTTCCGATGTCAACCGACGATGGTGGCTTCCACGGCCCATCGATCAATGAGTTCTTCCCGGGGGCGCTCCTCTTCGAGGACACGATCTTCTCGATCGACCGCATTCAGTTGGTGCGCTTCGTCGCGGTAGTCGCGATCATCCTCGTGTTCTGGCTCGGCACCCGCCGCATGAGCATCGTGCCGGGGCGCTTCCAGAGTCTCGTCGAGATGGGCCTCGACCTCGTTCGCGTGAACATCGCCGACGACCTCCTCGGCAAGAAAGACGGCAAGCGGTTCCTGCCGCTGCTCACCACGATCTTCTTCATGGTGCTGTTCATGAACCTCACGGGCGTCATCCCGTTCCTGAACATCGCCGGCACGTCCGTCATCGGCGTGCCCCTCGTGCTCGCGATCGTCGCCTACGTCACCTTCATCTACGCGGGCATCAAGAAGAGCCCCAAGAACTTCTTCAAGAACTCGCTCTTCCCATCGGGTGTGCCCTGGCCGGTCTACATCATCGTCACGCCGATCGAGTTCATCTCGACCTTCATCATCCGGCCGATCACGCTCACGCTCCGACTCATGATGAACATGATCGTCGGGCACCTCCTGCTCGTGCTCTTCTTCGCGGCAACCCAGTTCTTCGTCTTCTCGCTCGGCGGCGGTTGGGTCGTCCTCGGTGCCGGCACCCTGGCCTTCGGCCTCGTGTTCACGCTGTTCGAGGTGCTCGTCGCCGTCCTGCAGGCCTACGTCTTTGCACTCCTCACCGCCGTCTACATCCAGCTCGCGGTGGCAGAAGAGCACTGAGCCCGGGCATCCGCCCAGAACATCCCTAGGAAAGGAAAACCCAACGTGGACGCAACTACCGTTCTCGCTGAGATCAACGGCAACATCGCGACGGTCGGTTACGGCCTCGCGGCAATCGGCCCGGCCATCGGCGTGGGCATCGTCGTCGGCAAGACCATCGAAGGCGTCGCGCGCCAGCCCGAGCTCGCCGGCCGCCTCCAGGTGCTGATGTGGATCGGCATCGCCTTCACCGAGGCGCTCGCCTTCATCGGCATCGCCACGTACTTCATCTTCACCAACTAGTCCGCCTTTCGCAGCGATTTAGGAGGCCACCGTGCTTCATGCAGTACTCAGGGCTGCAGAGGAGGGCCACGAGGCGACCCCGAATCCGGTCCTTCCGGAGTTTTACGACATCCTCTGGTCGTTCGTGTGCTTCGTCATCATCCTCGTCTTCTTCTGGAAGTATGTGCTGCCGCGCATGCAGAAGCTGCTCGACGAGCGTGGCGAGGCCATCGAGGGCAACATCGCGAAGGCCGACGAGGCCCAGCGCAAGGCCGAGGCCGCCCTCGAGGAGTACACCGCACAGCTCGCCGACGCGCGAACTGAGGCCGGTCGCATCCGCGAGACCGCCCGCGAAGACGGCAAGAAGATCGTCGCCGAGGCGAAAGACCAGGCCACGAGCGAAGCCGCTCGTGTCACCGCGAGCGCACAGGCGCAGATCGAGGCCGAGCGGCAGTCCGCGCTCGTCTCGCTCCGTTCCGAGGTGGGCACCCTCGCCATCGACCTCGCCTCCGGCGTGATCGGCGAGAGCCTGTCCGACGATGCCAAGGCGACCGCGGTGGTCGACCGCTTCCTCGCCGACCTCGAGGCCTCCGAGGCCTCCGCCGGAGGGAAGAAGTAGTCCATGGGTAGCGCTACGAGGAAGGCCCTGGCCGGCACCCACGCCACGTTGCGTGCGCTCGGCCGGGCCGAGCTGCGGGTGGCCGAAGACGTCCTTGCGGCCGGACGGGTCATCGGCTCGTCGAAGCAGTTGCGCACGGCTCTCACCAACAGTGAGGCGGATGCCGCGCAGAAGCGCGCGCTCGTCGAGGCCGTGTTCGGGTCCAAGCTCACGGCCGACGCCGTGCGGCTGCTCACCGACCTCGCCTCGAACCGCTGGTCCGACTCCACCGACCTGCTCGAGGGCATCGAAGACCTCGGGTTCCGAGTCGCATCGGAGTCCGCGGGCGATGCGGCGATCGACGCCGAGCTCTTCGCGATCGAGCGAGCCGTCGCATCCGACTCGGGTCTCGAGCTCGCGCTCGGTAGCAAGTTGAACCCGACGGACTCCAAGGTGAAGATCGTCGATCGCCTGCTCGCCGGCAAGGCGTCGCCGCAGACCGTCGCGATCGTCAACCACCTCGTGCAGCAGCCGCGCGGTCGCCGAATCGGCGAGCTCCTGCGGCAGGCGGCCACCATCGTCGCCGAGCAGCGTGGCTTCCAGATCGCCACCGTCACGAGCGCGTCGCCCATCTCGGCGGCACAGCTCGATCGCCTCGTGCAGGGTCTCGAAGCCCAGTACGGACGTGCGCTCCGGGTCAACACCATCGTCGATCCCGCCATGCTCGGTGGGGTTCGCGTGCAGATCGGCGACGACGTCATCGACGGCAGCGTCGCCTCGCGCCTCAGCTCGCTGAGGCAGAAGCTTGCCGGCTGACGCCGGATGAACGACCGGCGTCCTGCGCCGACATAGACCAGTAGCTGTACAACCGGTACAGAAAAGGGAAAGACAATGGCAGAACTCTCCATCAGCCCCGACGAGATCCGTTCGGCTCTCTCGGAGTTCGTCTCGTCGTACGAGCCGGGCCAGGCGCAGACCACCGAGGTCGGATACGTCTCCGACGCCGCCGACGGAATCGCCCACGTCGAGGGCCTTCCCTCGGTCATGGCGAACGAGCTCGTGCGTTTCGCCGACGGCACCCTCGGCCTCGCGCTGAACCTTGACGAAGACGAGATCGGCGTCGTCGTGCTCGGCGAGTTCACCGGCATCGAAGAGGGCATGGAGGTGACCCGCACCGGCGAGGTCCTCTCGGTCCCGGTCGGCGAGGGCTACCTCGGCCGTGTCGTCGACCCCCTCGGCAACCCGATCGACGGTCTCGGCGAAATCACCGGCCTCGAGGGCCGTCGTGCCCTCGAGCTGCAGGCGCCCGGCGTCATGCAGCGCAAGTCGGTGCACGAGCCGCTGCAGACCGGCATCAAGGCGATCGACGCGATGATCCCGATCGGCCGCGGCCAGCGCCAGCTCATCATCGGCGACCGCCAGACCGGTAAGACGGCCATCGCGATCGACACGATCATCAACCAGAAGGCGAACTGGGAGTCGGGTGACCCGTCGAAGCAAGTTCGCTGCATCTACGTCGCGATCGGCCAGAAGGGCTCGACGATCGCGGGCGTGAAGGGCGCGCTCGAAGACGCCGGCGCCATGGAGTACACGACGATCGTCGCGGCTCCGGCCTCCGACCCGGCCGGCTTCAAGTACCTCGCGCCATACACCGGTTCGGCGATCGGCCAGCACTGGATGTACGACTCCAAGCACGTCCTGATCATCTTCGACGACCTGTCGAAGCAAGCCGAGGCCTACCGCGCCGTGTCGCTCCTCCTGCGCCGTCCGCCGGGACGCGAGGCGTACCCCGGTGACGTCTTCTACCTGCACTCGCGTCTGCTCGAGCGTTGCGCGAAGCTCTCCGACGAGCTCGGCGCCGGCTCGATGACGGGCCTGCCCATCATCGAGACCAAGGCGAACGACGTCTCGGCGTACATCCCGACCAACGTGATCTCGATCACCGACGGCCAGATCTTCCTCCAGTCCGACCTCTTCAACGCGAACCAGCGTCCTGCGGTCGACGTGGGCATCTCGGTCTCGCGAGTCGGCGGTGACGCGCAGGTCAAGTCGATCAAGAAGGTCTCGGGCACGCTGAAGCTCGAACTCGCGCAGTACCGCTCGCTCGAGGCGTTCGCGATGTTCGCGAGCGACCTCGATGCCGCGAGCCGCCGCCAGCTCGCTCGTGGCGCCCGCCTCACCGAGCTCCTCAAGCAGCCGCAGTACTCGCCGTACCCCGTCGAGGAGCAGGTCGTCTCGATCTGGGCCGGCACCAAGGGCAAGCTCGAACGAGGTCCCGGTCGAGGACATCCTCCGCTTCGAGCGCGAACTGCTCGACTACCTCGGTCGCAACACCGAGGTACTGTCCGAGCTTCGCGACTCGAACGTCCTCTCCGACGAGCTCGCCGCGACGCTCGAGACCGAGGTCGACAAGTTCAAGCTGGAGTTCCAGACGGGCGAGGGCAAGCCGCTCGCGTCGGTCGGATCCGAGCAGTTCGAGGCGATCGCCGCGGAAGAGGTCGTCCAGGAGAAGATCGTCAAGGGCCGCCGTTAGTCATTCCTCGTTCCCTGAGGCTCTCGAAGGGAACTGACCTCACGAGGTCGCATCGAGAGCCCAGCACCAGGAAGACAGGACACAGGAGAAACATGGGAGCGCAGCTTCGGGTCTACCGGCAGAAGATCAAGTCTGCCCAGACGACCAAGAAGATCACGCGAGCGATGGAGCTGATCTCCGCCTCGCGGATCCAGAAGGCCCAGGCGCGTGTCGCGGCGTCGGAGCCCTATTCGAACGCGATCACGCGCGCGGTGTCGGCGGTGGCGAGCTACTCGAACGTCGCACACGTGCTGACGACCGAGCCTGAGCGCATCGACCGCGCCGCGATCGTGATCTTCACGTCCGACCGCGGCCTCGCAGGTGCCTTCAACTCGCAGGTGCTTCGCGAGGCCGAAGAGCTCACCGAGCTGCTCCGCAGCCAGGGCAAGGAGGTCGAGTACTTCCTCGTCGGCCGCAAGTCCGTCGGGTACTTCAAGTTCCGGCGCCGCTCGTTCGAGCGCAGCTGGGTCGGAAGCACCGACAATCCCGACTTCGATACCGCCAAGGAGATCGGCGACGCCGTGCTGGAGGCCTTCCTCCGCGACGCGACCGACGGCGGCGTCGATGAGATCCACATCGTCTACAACCGGTTCGTGAGCCGCATCTCCCAGGTGCCCGTGGTCACGCGACTGCTGCCCCTCGAGGTCGTCGAGAGCGAGGAGATCCCCGATGCCAGGCACGAGGTATTCCCGCTCTACGAATTCGAGCCCGACCCCGAGACGGTGCTCGACAGCCTGCTCCCGGTCTACATCGAGAGTCGCATCTTCAACGCGATGCTCCAGTCCTCCGCGGCCAAGCACGCGGCGACGCAGAAGGCGATGAAGTCGGCGAGCGACAATGCCGACAAGCTCATCACCGACTACACGCGGCTGGCGAACAATGCGCGCCAGTCCGAGATCACCCAGCAGATTTCCGAGATCGTGGGCGGCGCTGACGCACTGTCGTCCGCCAAGTAGCCCCTTACGAAGAGAGAGAACACATGACTGACACCGCTCCCGCACCGGCCGCGGCCGCGCCCGTGGCCGGCGCCGTCGGCCGCATCGCCCGGGTCACGGGCCCCGTCGTCGACATCGAGTTCCCGCATGACTCGATTCCCGAGATCTACAACGCGCTCAAGACCGACATCACGATCGGCGACGAGACGACGACGATCACCCTCGAGGTCGCACAGCACCTCGGCGACGACGTCGTGCGCGCGATCGCGCTGAAGCCGACCGACGGCCTCGTCCGCGGTCAGGAGGTCACGGACACGGGTGCCGCGATCTCGGTGCCCGTCGGTGACGTCACGAAGGGCAAGGTCTTCAACGTCATCGGCGAGGTGCTCAACGGTGAGCCGGGCGAGACCATCGAGATCACCGAGCGCTGGCCGATCCACCGCAAGCCCCCGGCGTTCGACCAGCTCGAGTCGAAGACGCAGCTGTTCGAGACCGGCATCAAGGTCATCGACCTGCTCACGCCGTATGTGCTCGGCGGCAAGATCGGCCTCTTCGGCGGTGCTGGTGTCGGCAAGACCGTGCTCATCCAGGAGATGATCCAGCGCGTCGCCCAAGACCACGGTGGTGTGTCGGTGTTCGCCGGTGTCGGCGAGCGTACCCGTGAGGGCAACGACCTCATCCACGAGATGGAGGAGGCGGGCGTCTTCGACAAGACCGCCCTCGTCTTCGGCCAGATGGACGAGCCGCCGGGAACGCGTCTGCGCGTCGCCCTGTCGGCACTGACCATGGCCGAGTACTTCAGGGATGTGCAGAAGCAGGACGTGCTCCTCTTCATCGACAACATCTTCCGCTTCACGCAGGCGGGCTCCGAGGTGTCGACCCTGCTCGGCCGCATGCCCTCCGCCGTGGGCTACCAGCCGAACCTCGCCGACGAGATGGGCATCCTCCAGGAGCGCATCACCTCGACGCGTGGTCACTCGATCACTTCGCTGCAGGCGATCTACGTGCCCGCCGACGACTACACCGACCCGGCGCCGGCGACGACGTTCGCGCACCTCGACGCAACGACCGAGCTCTCTCGTGAGATCGCGTCGAAGGGTCTGTACCCGGCCGTCGACCCGCTGACCTCGACGTCGCGCATCCTCGACCCCAGGTACCTGGGCGAGGACCACTACCGCGTGGCCACGACGGTCAAGCAGATCCTGCAGAAGAACAAGGAGCTCCAGGAGATCATCGCGATCCTCGGTGTCGACGAGCTCTCCGAGGAAGACAAGATCACGGTGTCGCGTGCGCGCCGCATCCAGCAGTTCCTCTCGCAGAACACCTACATGGCGAAGAAGTTCACCGGTGTCGAGGGTTCGACCGTGCCGCTCAAGGACACGATCGAGTCGTTCGACGCGATCGCCAAGGGCGAGTTCGACCACGTCGCCGAGCAGGCCTTCTTCAACGTCGGCCCGATCTCCGATGTCGAGGAGAATTGGGCTCGCATCCAGAAGGAGAACGGCTGAGCATGGCCGTCCTCAATGTGAGCGTCGTCTCGGCCGACCAGGAAGTCTGGTCGGGCGAGGCGTCCATGGTGGTGGCACGCACCGTCGAAGGTGAGATCGGCATTCTGCCCGGTCACGAGCCCATGCTCGCGGTCCTCGCCGGCGGTGAGGTGCGCGTCACCCTGCCCGGCGGTGAGAAGATCGTCGCGAGCGCCGAAGACGGCTTCCTCTCGGTGCAGTCGAACGCCGTACAGGTGGTCGCCTCCCGCGCCGAACTCGCCTGAGGAGGCTCGGATGCAGGGGGAGCAACCGATCATCGACCGTCAATTCGGTGACCTCAGTGTCACCCAGCTCGTCGTCATGGCCGGGCTGCCCGGGGCCGGAAAGTCGACGATCGCCGAGATCGTCGGCGCTCGCCTCGGCGCCACGGTCGTCTCCGTCGACCCCATCGAGTCGG
Source organism: Agromyces ramosus (assembly GCF_030817175.1). NCBI lineage: Bacteria > Bacillati > Actinomycetota > Actinomycetes > Micrococcales > Microbacteriaceae > Agromyces > Agromyces ramosus. The sequence continues at coordinate 3,326,689 of NZ_JAUSYY010000001.1, forward strand.
CGATCCTCCGAGCGGGGATCGATGCCGACCAGCCCACCGGGCTGGCGGCGTACCTGGTCGCCGAGGAGATCGCCGAGAAGGAGCTCGATTCCGGACGCACCGTCATCGTCGATGCCGTGAACGCCGCCGAGGCGGCGCGCCTGCAATGGCGTGATCTCGCTGAGCGTGCCGACGTGCGGCTCCGGGTCATCGAGGTCGTCTGCTCCGATGAAGCGGTGCACCGCGCTCGCCTTGCAAAGCGCGAGCGACGGCTCCCGCACCTCGAGGAGACCACGTGGCGTGCCGTTGAGCAGAGCCTCGAGGGATATGCCGCGTGGACGGGCCCCTCGTCGGCGCTGCCCCGCGTGACGATCGACAGCGTCCTGTCGCTCGGCGCGAACGTCGACGCTGCACTCGCGTTCATCGGTTCGTAGTGCTTGTACTGCTCCCGCCTTCGGAGACGAAGCGTGCGGGCGGTTCGGGTGCCCCACTCGATCTGGAGGCGTTGTCGTTCCGGGAGCTCACCGCGGTGCGCGCGACCCTCGTGGATGCCACGGTCGCGCTCGCTGCGGACCCAGTGTCTGCGGTTCGCGCGTTGAAGCTGAGTCATCGCCAGTCGGCGGAGGTCGAGCGGAATCGCGTGCTCCGGGAATCGCCGACGATGCCCGCGCTCGATCGCTTCACCGGAGTGCTCTACGACGCGCTCGACGCGGGCACGCTCGACGATCAGGCTCGGCGATTCGCGCACGAGCACGTGAGCGTGCACTCGGCGCTGTTCGGGCTCGTCTCGGCGCTCGACCCGATTCCCGCGTATCGCCTCTCGCATGACTCGCGACTGCCCGGGGTCGGGCTGCGCCGCGCCTGGCGAGGGCCGGTCGGCGAGATCCTCGCGTCGCGGGCCGACCTGATCGTGGACCTCCGATCGGAGGCGTACGTCGACCTCGGCCCCGCAGCCGCCCATGACCGGAGTGTGTTCGTTCGCGTCGTCGCGGTCGATGAGGCCGGTCGGCGACGAGCACTGAATCACTTCAACAAGCGCGCAAAGGGCCTGTTCACGCGTGCGATGCTGGAGTCTCGCCCGACAATCGAGACGCTCGACGATCTTCTGGCATGGGCGGGTTCGGCCGGGATCCAGCTCAAGCTCGGCGGGCGACGTGATGACGGCTCGCCTCGCGAGCTCGAGCTCGTCGCCTGAAGGGATGGGGGCCGGCCGCCGACGTCACCGCGAGGCCCGGAAGCACCCTGCGAGGTGGTCGTCGACCATGCCCGTCGCCTGCATGAGCGCGTACATCGTGGTGGGACCGACGAACCGGTAGCCGCGACGGCGGAGTTCCTTGCTCATCGCCGTGGACTCGGGTGTGACCGCGGGAACCTCGGCGAACGAGGCAGGATTCGTGGCTCGAGCCGGCGGTGCGAAGCTCCAGAGGAGCTCGTCGAGCGGGGTGTCGAGCTCGAGCGTGGCGCGGGCGTTCTGGATCGTCGCCTCGATCTTGCCGCGGTGCCGGATGATGCGCTCGTCGCCGAGGAGCCGCTGGATGTCGGTGTCGGTCATGGCCGCGACCCGTTCGGGGTCGAAGTCGTGGAACACCTCGCGGAATGCGGGCCGCCGGCGGAGGATCGTGATCCAGGAGAGGCCGGCCTGGAATCCCTCCAGGCAGACCTTCTCGAAGAGCCGCTGCCGGTCGCGTTGGGGAGTGCCCCACTCCTCGTCGTGGTAGCGACGGTACTCGGCGTCACCGGCGCCCCAGCCGCAACGGGCGATGCCGTCGTCGCCGAGGATGATCTCGGCGCGGGGGATGACGCTCACGCGGCGAAGCCGATTTGCTCGTGTCCGAGCAGCCAGAGCTTGGTGGGGATGCCGTTGCCGCCGGAGTAGCCGGTGATGCGGCCGTCGGAGGCGAGCACACGATGGCAACCGACGATGATCGGAACGGGATTCGCACCGACAGCACCGCCGATCGCCCTCGCGGAGCCCGGCTTGCCCACGGCCGCGGCGAGGGCGCCATAGGACGTGGCCTCGCCCCAGGTGAGGCGTTCGAGCTCGGCCCAGACGGCCTGCTGGAATGGCGTGCCCACGAGGCGGACGGGGATGTCGAAGTCGGTGCGATCTCCGGCGAAGTACTCGATGAGCTCGGCACGAGCGCGCTCGAGCAGGGCGTTCGAGCGCTCAGGCTCGGCGTCGTGGGGGAGGAGCCCGTCACGTTCGATGGAGAGGCCGGTGACGGCGTCGTCGTCGCCGACGATCTCGAGTCGCCCGATCGGGCTGTCGATTCGAATGAGGAACACGTTGGTCATGGTTCGAGCGTAGCCGCGGCATCCGACACCGGCTCGCGGGATTCGGACATCGCGCAAGCCGGCTGACGGGTGCCGCTGTGGAGGAGGAGTGCCCGGTCGACGGCCACTCCTCCTCCACAGGCGACGTCCGGGATCCGGGCATCTCGGATGCGCCCGCGGCCGATCGGGGCACTCGTCGAGGGAGCCACGCTCGGGGCATGACGACCATCATCCGCGCCGAACAGGCGCATGACTTCCTCGCCCTCGTGCCGACGCTCGCCGGCTTCCGCCCGGAACGATCCGTCGTGTGCGTCGGCTTCCGCGGGAATCGCACCGTCGGTGTGCTCAGGCACGACCTGCCGCGGCGGGCTCGCGACCGAGCCCCGCTCGTGTCGGTGATCATCGGCACCCTGTGCCGGATGCCCGGGGTCGACGCAGTCGTACCCATCGTCTACTCCGATGAGCGCTTCGCGTCGGGGCGAGGAATGCCCGAACGGGTGTTCCTCGGGCTGCTCGTGAAGGAGGCGGAGCGGGCCGGTTTCCTGGTGCGCGACGCGCTCTGCCGCGCGGCGGACGCATGGGGCTCGATGTTCGATCGCGCCACACCAGCCACGGGGCATCCGCTCGCCCTCATCGACGAGAGCCCGGTCACGCAACTCGCACCCGAGGAGGTCCACGTCCTCGACGCACCGGAGTCGGCGGGAGGATTGCCCGAGAGCGATGCCGCGACGGCCGACGCGATCGCCGTGGCGCTCGGCAGGTTCGCCGATGACGCGTTCGCCGAGGCGGCGATCACCCGCCTCGGTCGCAACTCGGATCCGGTCGAGCTCGTCGAATCGCTCCTCGCCCGACCGGCATCACGGCAGCCGGTGCACCGACTCGCGTGGTTCCTCCACCTGGCGTCGCGCCCGGCGTTCCGCGATGCGATGATGCTGCAGTTCGCATTCGGCGTCGTCGTCGGCGAGACGGCGCACGACGATGCCGTCGAGAGCGCCGAACGTGCGGCCCTGCATGGCGAGAGCATGGACGAGCTCGTCGAGCGGGAGCTGGCGGAGGGCGGTCTGGACCCGGTCTCCGACCTCCTCTCGCGACTCCTGCTCGGACAGTCGATGCTCCGCCCCGACCGTGCTCGCGTCGAGGACGCGCTCGCCCTCCTCCTGCCACTGATCGCGAATGCCCCGCCGACGCATCGGGTCGGGCCACTGTGTATCGCGGCGTGGCTCTCGTGGTCGCTCGGGAGAGGTTCGGCAGCCGGCAGCCTCATCGACCGGGCACTCCGACTCGAGCCCGTGCACCCGATGGCGAATCTCCTCGCCACCTTCATCGGCAGCGGCGCGCTGCCCGAGTGGGCGTTCGCACGCGCGGTGCCCGTGGATGTCGCCGAAGAGCGGCGCGGAGCGCGAGCCGATCAGTGACCGGTGAGCCGCGAAACCGCTCGGGCGGCGAGCGAGCGACGACCGGTGAGGCGCTCCTCGACATCGGCGAACTGCATGCCGATGATGCCGAGGTTGGCGCCGACGAAGCGCAGCGGCTCGGGCTCCCAGAGCGGCGAGCGGTGGTTGACCCACGGCAGCCCGGTGAGCTCGCTCTCGACGCCGAGCACGAGGTCGGCCAGGGTACGGCCGGCGAGGTTGGTCGTCGAGAGCCCGTCGCCGACGTACCCGCCCGCGAGGCCGACGCCCGTCTTCGGGTTGTAGCTGACCGTCGCGTTCCAGTCACGGGCGACCCCGAGCGGTCCACCCCACCGGTGCGTGACCCGGGCGTCGCCGATCGCAGGGAAGAGTTCCCGCAGTGCCTGGTGCAAGTGCCCGAACACTCGGTCGACCCGTTCGAAGGATGGATCGAGGGCACTGCCCCAGTGATAGCCGGCGCCACGTCCGCCGAACGCGAAGCGGTTGTCGGCGGTGCGTTGTCCGTAGATGAGGAGGTGACGGTAGTCGCTGAAGGTCTGGCCGTGGTCGATGCCGATCTCGTCCCACACCTCGTCGCTGAGCGGCTCGGTTGCGATCATCAGGGAGTAGAGCGGCAGGATCCGCCGCCGCACGCGCGGCAGCTGCGCGCCGTAGCCCTCGGTCGCGACGATCACGTGGCGCGCCCAGACCGTGCCTTCGCGTTCAGCGTCGGTCGCTCGGAAGCGCACCCGGCCGGCCGACCAGTCGAGCACCTCGGTGCGTTCGAAGAGCGCGACGCCGAGCTCCTCGACCACCCTCGCCAGGCCGCGCACGAGCTTCGCCGGATGCACTCGTGCGCACGCCGGGTCGAACGTCGCAGCCGGGACGCGCCCGTCGGCGCCCGTTACGCCGAAGCGGCGCCCCACGACCCGCTCATCCCAGTACTCGAGGCGGTCGACGTCGAAGCGCCGAGCCTCGGCGACCTCGGCCTTCGCGACCTCGCGGTGGGCATCGCTGCGGGCGAACACGAGCGTACCGCCGCGTTCGAAGTCGCAGTCGATGCCCTCGAGCGCGGCGGCGCGGCCCACCTCATCGACCGTGTCGACCATGGCGCGGCGCATCGCGACGGCCTGATCGAAGCCGTGCTCGCGCTCGATCGCCTCGGCCGACTGCGGGAAGAGCGCCGAGCACCATCCACCGTTGCGACCCGAGGCGCCGAAGCCCGCGATGTCGCGCTCCACCACGGCGATGCGCAGCGTCGAGTCGGCCTTTGCGAGCGAGTACGCGGTCCAGAGCGCCGTGAGGCCGCCGCCGATGAGGCACACGTCGAATCGGGCGTCGGTCGTGAGCGCCCGACGTGCACGAAGATCGTCGATGCCGGAGGCGGCGAGGTCGTCGAGCCAGAAGCTCGCCCGACGATAGGCATCGGGCGAGGCATCCGATGCCGCCGTCAGATGAGGCGGCGTCATCAGAGGCGGTTCGAGGCTTCGGTGAGCACGCCGCGGAGCCTCTGCTCGATCTCCGCGAACTCGGCCGGCCCGATCGTGAGCGGCGGGGCCAGCTGGATCACGGGGTCGCCGCGGTCATCGGCGCGGCAGTACAGCCCGGCCTCGAAGAGCGCCTTCGAGAGGAATCCCCGCAGGAGCTTCTCCGACTCGTCGTCGTCGAAGGTCGCGCGCGTCTCCTTGTCCTTCACGAGCTCGATGCCGAAGAAGTACCCGTCGCCCCGCACATCCCCGACGATCGGCAGGTCGAGGAGCTTCTCGAGCTCGGTGCGGAAGAGCGGCGAGTTCTCGCGCACGCGCTCGTTCAGGCCCTCCTCCTCGAAGATGTCGAGGTTCTCGAGGGCCACCGCGGCCGAGACCGGATGACCACCGAAGGTGTAGCCGTGATAGAACGACGTGTTGCCCTCGGCGAACGGCGCGTACAGCTTCTCTGAAACGATCGTCGCGCCGATGGGCGAGTACCCCGACGTCATGGCCTTCGCGCACGTGATCATGTCGGGCACGTAGCCGTAGGCGTCGCACGCGAACATGTGCCCGATGCGGCCGAATGCGCAGATGACCTCGTCGGAGACGAGCAGCACGTCGTACTGGTCGCAGATCTCGCGAACCCGCTTGAAGTAGCCGGGAGGCGGCGGGAAGCATCCGCCCGAGTTCTGCACCGGCTCGAGGAACACCGCGGCGACCGTCTCGGGTCCCTCGAAGAGGATCATCTCCTCGATGCGGTTCGCGGCCCAGATGCCGAAGGCCTCGAGATCGTCGGCCGGCGCGCCCATCTCGGCGGCGCGGTAGAAGTTCGTGTTCGGCACGCGGAAGCCGCCGGGCGTGATCGGCTCGAACATCTCCTTCATGCCCGGAATGCCCGTGATGGCGAGGGCACCCTGCGGCGTGCCGTGATAGGCCACGGCGCGGGAGATCACCTTGTGCTTCGTGGGCCGGCCCTGCAGCTTCCAGTAGTACTTCGCGAGCTTGAACGCGGTCTCGACCGCCTCGCCGCCGCCGGTGGAGAAGAACACGCGGTTCAGGTCGCCGGGGGCGTACCCTGCGAGCCGGTCGGCGAGCTCGATCGCGGACGGGTGCGCGTACGACCAGATCGGGAAGAACGCGAGCTGCTCGGCCTGCTTCGCGGCGACCTCCGCGAGGCGCTTGCGACCGTGGCCCGCGTTCACGACGAAGAGCCCCGAGAGCCCGTCGAAGTACTCGCGGCCCTCGATGTCGTAGATGTGGTGCCCCTCGCCTCGCGTGATGATGGGCACGCCCGATGTGGCCATGGTGGACTGCCGGGTGAAGTGCATCCACAGGTGGTCTTTCGCCTTCTGTTGAAGGTCGGCGTTGTCGTAACCCGGAGTTGCGAGGCTCGTCGGGGTGTCGAGGGTGGTCATGTCTGTGCTCCTTCGGGGGGACCCGTTCAACGGGTGCCCCAGTTGTAGAACTGCTTCTGCAGCTTCAGGTAGACGAACGTCTCGGTGCTCTGCACGCCCTCGAGGTTGCGGATGCGGGAGTTGAGCAGGGTGATGAGCTCCTCGTCGTTCTCGCAAACGACCTCGGCCAGCACGTCGAAGCTGCCGGCCGTGAGCACGACGTAGTCGATCTCGGGGATCTCGGCGATGCGCTCGGCGAGCACCCTGGTGTCGCCGCCGGCACGAATGCCGATCATCGCCTGGCGTGTGAATCCGAGCTGCATCGGGTCGGTCACCGCGACAATCTGCATCACGCCCGACTCCGTGAGACGCTGCACGCGCTGGCGCACGGCAGCCTCGGAGAGCCCGACGGCCTTGCCGATGTCGGCATACGAACGCCGACCGTCGGCTTGCAACTGCTCGATGATCGCCTTCGAGACGTCGTCGAGATGCACGGGCCGCGGTGGGGAGGAACGCCCGGTGTTCGTCATTGCACGATTGTGACAGTGACGGATGCCTCTGGCAAGCGATTCCGTCGAATATTCGCGCTGATTCGACTGATTCCACATATCCCACGATTCGTCCGCCACGACCGAGCACCGAGGGGTGTGGCGCGGTCCGCGGCAGTGCCAGACTGGTCGACATGGTCGCCGGAGCCGTCTCGAGTTCCGCCCAGCGCGGTGCGCCCGCCTGGGACGTGATCGTCGGCGACCGCTTCATCGCGGCCGTCGGTGCGCCCGCTCCAGAGGCGGTGCTCGCCGCGCTCGCCGAGGCCGCGGGCGACCCCGACCCCACGGTCGAGCGGCTGGTCGGGCTTGTTCCCATCGGTCGCGCCGATCCCGTCGGGTCGTTCGCCCTCGTCTGGTGGCCGGCCGACACGTGGACGGAGGTGACCGCGGTCGTGCGCGGAGATGCCGTCGTCGACCTCGACTCGCCCGGGGGCAGTCGGCGCTTCGATGCCAGGGGCAGCCGGCCCTGGCTCCTCGCGGACTTCCACGACGTGATCGCGGTGCGGCTCACCGGCGTCGAAGCAGCGCTCCTCCCGGTCGGCGCCGCGGTGGACCCCGTGCCGCACGCCCGCGCGAGCGTGCGTGCGTCGTCGATCGAGTGGACGCTCGCACGGCCGTCGCAGCAGGGGGCGCCGGGGGCGCCTGGGGCGCCGGGGTCGACACGGCCGACGATCGCGGCACCGCCGATCGCGCATGCCGATCCTGACGTCGCCGCCGACACGGTCCTGGTGCGCCGGCGCGTGGCCGATGCCGACACCGTGCTCGCCGCGCCGCCGAGACATGTCGAGGCCGACACGATCCTCACGCCGCGGGCATCGCGTCGCCGTCGCGGTGATCGCCCGGTGCAGACGCCGTTGACGGTCGACCTCGACGGCGTTCCCTCGACGCGACGAGCGCTCGGCGACCCCGGTGGTGCCGGTACGCCATCGATGCACGATGGGGCGGATGCCGCGGCATCCGCTGATCTGGCGGCACGGGACCCGCGACCGCGCGCGACCGGCAGCAGCCTCGGGCGCGCGAAGCAGACGGCGGCCGATCCGCCCGCCGCCGCGAGGGTTCCGGCTCCCGTGCCGCCCCCGGGCGCGCCGCGGTTCCGCGTCGGCGAAGGGCCGGAACGCGTGTTCACGGCGCCGGTGCTCATCGGTCGCCGTCCGATGCCGCCGAGAGTCGCCGGTCTCGCCGGACCGCCACCCGAGCTCGTCACGGTCGAGTCGCCCGGGTCGGTCGTCTCCGGAACGCACCTGGAACTTCGGCTCGAGGGAACGCGGCTGGTCGCGACCGACTTGCGCTCGACGAACGGCACGACGGTGCACACCGCAGCCGGCGCGCGGCGCATGCGGGCCGGCGAGTCGGTCGTCGTCACTCCGGGCAGCAGGCTCGACCTCGGAGACGATACGATCGTCGAGATCCTCCCCGCCCCAGGAACTTCGATCGAGTGACCCGAGCAGACAGCAGGCCGAACAGGTGACGCAGATAGGCAATGGCAATGCACTCCATCGGGTCTCCCTCCCCGACGGCACCGAGATCACCCTCTCGTGGGCTGCGCTCACCGACACCGGACTCCGGCGCGAGGTCAACGAAGACAGCTTCATCGCGCAGGCCCCGGTGTTCGCCGTCGCCGACGGCATGGGCGGTCATGCCGCTGGCGACTTCGCGAGTGCAGCCGTGGTGACCCGGCTCGCCGAGCACGGCGGCAAGACGCTCGTCGGCACCCCCGAGATCGACCAGGCGCTGCGCCTGGCAGTGCAGGACATGGGCCGCGGCGCCGGCGTCACCGACGAGGGCAGCGGCACGACCGTCACGGGGGCAGCGCTCGGCACGATCGCCGACGAGCCGGCGTGGATCGTGTTCAACATCGGCGACTCCCGCGTCTACCGTCTCGTGGGCGGCGTGCTCGAACAGCTCACCGTCGATCACTCGATCGTGCAGGAGCTCGTCGATGCCGGCCAGATCACTCGCGAAGAGGCCGACACCCACCCCCACTCGAACGTCATCACCCGCGCCGTGGGCTTCCATGAGGCACCGATCCCCGACTATCGCGCGATCGCGGTCGAGGAGGGCATGCGCCTCCTCATCTGTTCCGACGGGCTCACGAAAGAGCTCACGTCGTACGGCATCCGTCACTTCCTCGTCGCCAACGCGAAGAGTGAGAAGGCCGCGCGGCAACTCCTCGAGGCCGCCATCGGCAACGGCGGTCGCGACAACGTGACGGTCGTCGTCGTCGACGTCGTGAGGGTCGCGCGTCCCCACGGCGGGCATCCGGGTGAGGGCGGCGAGACGGCCAGAGCCTGACCGGCACGACCGGCGTACGCCGGTCGCCTGTGCACAGGCAGAGCAGCAGGATCCGCCGCCGCCTACAATGGGTGGCACCGGACGCCGCCGGCACCGGGCAGCGTGTAGGACTCGAGCGCTGGGAGGATCGTGGCCCGACGACTGCCATCCAACCCGCCCAACCTGCCGGGCTTCGCGTTCATCCGCGTGCTCGGGTCGGGTGGATTCGCCGACGTGTTCCTCTACGAGCAGAACATGCCACGTCGGCTCGTGGCCGTGAAGGTGCTGCTCGCCGAGGTCGTCAACGACGACCTGCGGCAGATGTTCCAGGCCGAGGCCAACCTGATGGCGCAGCTGTCGTCGCACCCCTCGATCCTCACGGTGTACCAGGCGAGCGTCGCCGCCGACGGCAGGCCGTACCTTGTCATGGAGTACTGCTCCGCCACGCTCGGGCAGCGCTACCGGGCGGTGCAGCTGCCGATCGCCGAAGTGCTCTCCACCGGTGTGCGCATCGCGAGCGCGGTCGAGACCGCCCATCGGCAGGGCGTGCTGCACCGCGACATCAAGCCGTCGAACATTCTCACGACCGCATACGGTCATCCGGTGCTCTCCGACTTCGGCATCGCCGCCACCCTCGGCGAAGCCGAGGCGAACGACAACGTGGGCCTGTCGATCCCGTGGTCGGCGCCCGAGGTGCTGCACGACGACGTGTCCGGCAGCGTGGCGAGCGAGGTCTGGTCGCTCGGTGCGACGGTGTACTCGCTGCTCGCGGGGCGGAGCCCGTTCGAGGTTCCGGGTGGCGACAACGCCTCGGCGCAGCTGATGGCCCGCATCGACAAGGCACGGCTCGTCCCGACCGGTCGGGTCGACGCACCGATGAGCCTCGAGCGAGTGCTCGCGCGCGCGATGTCGCGCCGCCCGAGCGATCGCCAAGCGAGCGTGCTCGAGTTCATCCGCGACCTGCAGTCCGTCGAAGAGGAGCTCGGACTGCCGCAGACCCCCATCGAGGTCGCGATGGACGACTGGGCGCTCGCCACGGCCGTCGACGCCGACGACCGCACGCGCATCAGCGGCATCCACGCATCCGATGACGTCGGCAGTCGTCGCCGTCGCCGCGCCGCTTCGCGGAACGTCGCAACGGCGGCGAGCGCCGATTCCCGCCTGCACGAGTCCGGCACTGGGCGAGGGCGCCCCTCACCGCCATCGGCGCGGCGCCTCGCATGGGGCATCTCGATCGTCGCGACACTCCTCGTGGCACTCGTCGCGGCAGGCGCCTACGTCGTGATCCAGAGCAACCGATCGATCCCGGTCGTCACCGATGTGCAGGGCACGTTCGACGGCACTGCCGTGACGTTCACCTGGAACGATCCGGGCCTCGCCGATGGCGATGCGTACATCGTCACCGTCGGCGGAACGGCATGGCCGATGCAGCGAGAACCGGTGTTCGCGGTGAACGCCGACGACGGCGACCGAGTGTGCGCGAGCATCACGGTGACCCGCGACGGCAAGTCCGGCAAGCCCAGCGCCCAGCGCTGCGTCGACGTCGATGAGGCCGGATGATGGAAACACCTCGCTTGTCCGCGCATCGCTCAGCGTTCCTCACGGCCGGCGCCGTGACCGTGGTCGTCGCAGTCGTCGCCGGCGTCGCCATCGCATCCGGCGGGTACGCCGCACAGCGGGTCGATCTCGGCGATGCCGCCGTGTGGGTGGCGAACGACCGGGCTCAGGCGGTTGGGCGGGCGAACACCGCAGTGCTCGAGCTGAACTCCGTGGTCGTGACCGGCGGACGCGGCGCGGAAATCGTGCAAGACGGATCGACGGTGCTCGTGCTCGACCCCGATCGCGCGAGCGTCGGACTGCTCGACGCCACCACTTCGGCCCTCACCGAGACGGTGGCCGTGCCCCCAGACGACCCGTCGCTCGCGCTCGCCGGCACGCGGATCGTCGTCGCCGCCGGCGGCGACGTGTGGACGGTCCCGGTCGACGAGTTCGCCGAGTTCGATTCGGAGTCCGAGCCCATGCTGACCTTCGGCGCCGGGGCGGTCACCTCAGTCGATGCGGCCGGCAGGTTGTTCGCCTACACCCCGTCCACAGGCGACGTCGCGCTCGTCGACGCGGCCGACGCCGAGACGGTCGCGTCGCGCTGGCAGCTCGACCCACTTGCCGGAGACCCGGAGGTGCAGGTCACCTCGGTGGCGGGGCACTGGGCGGTGCTCGACGTCGACGCACGCGTGCTCCACCTCGAGAGCGGCCGCGTCGACCTGTCGAGCGTGCTCGAGCCCGGGCAGGCGCCCGTGCTGCAGGCCCCCTCGCTGACGGGCCACGAGGTGGCGATCGGCCACCGCACGGGGCTCATCGCGGTCGGGCTCGACGGCACGCCGCGCACACTCGTCGACCGTCGCTCCGGAGAGCCGGCTGCTCCGGTGGTGCACGATGGATGCCTCCACGCCGCGTGGGCGCTCGGGTCTGCCTGGCGATCGTGCGCGGCACCCGACCATCGACTCGTCGAGCGCGATGAGGCCACGGGATCCGGCGACCTGTCGTTCCTCGCCAACGGTGACGCGCTCGTGCTGAACGACCGGCGTTCGGGGAAGACCTGGGCGGCATCCGCCGACTACGGACTCATCGACAACTGGGATGAGCTCCTCGCGATCGAGCGCGACGAGGAGACCGTCGAGCAGAACGACCCGAACACGCCGCCGACGATCGAGAAGAGTCAGGTGCCGCCGGTCGTGGTCGACGATTCGTTCGGTGCCAGGCCGGGGCGCTCGACGTTGCTGCCGGTCCTCCTGAACGACTACGACGCCAACGGCGACGTGCTCGTCGTCGACTCGATCGACGGTGAGCTGCCGGCCGGCGTGACCCTCGACCGTGTCTCCGACAACCAGCAGCTGCAGCTCACGCTCGACGACGCGGCATCCGGCAGCATCTCCTTCGCGTACGTGGCGGGCGACGGTCGCGGGGGAGCCGCGCGTGCCATGGTGCACGTGGAGGTACGGGAGCCCGACGAGAATGCCCCGCCGGCGCAGCAACGCTCGACCCACGCGACCGTCGCATCAGGTGGACGAGTGAGCACGCCGGTGCTCGGTGACTGGGTCGACCCCGACGGCGACCCGTTCTTTCTGCAACAGGCCCTCGTGGAGGAGCCCGACTCGCTGTCATCGACAGCCGACGGAATCGTCGTCTTCGACGAGGGGAACGGCCGCGGATCCGAGCGCCGCGTCTCGCTCACGGTCTCCGACGGCCGCGACGCAGCGGTCGGCTCCCTTGACGTCGAGGTGGCGGCGGCGGGCGATGTGCCGCTCATCGCCGATCCCTTCGTGGCGCTCGCGACAGCGGGCCAGGAGATCCGCATCGACCCGCTCCGTCACGTGCGCGGCGGCTCGGGGCAGGTGCGGCTCACCGCCGTGCCGGCGAAGCCCGATGCGGCGCTCATGCCCGACTTCGACGGCGGATCCTTCCGGTTCACGAGCGCAGCGTTGCGCACGCACTTGCTCGAGTACACGGTGACCGACGGCACGACGACCGCGACCGGCGTGGTGCGCGTCGACGTGTCGGCGCCGCCCGATCGTGACATCACGCCGATCACCGTGCCGCACACCGCGTTCCTCCGGGCGCAGCAGCCGGTCGACGTCGACGTGCTCGCGACCGACATCGACCCCACAGGCGGGGTGCTCGTCGTCACCGGGATCGTCGGCGCCGACGCCGCGGAGGGCGCCCGCATCGAGGTCATCGATCACCGGGTGCTCCGTGTCACCCTGACCCGGCCGCTTGAAACCGGCTCGACGACGTTCGGGTATCGCGTGAGCAACGGGCTCGCCGAGGCCGAAGGCGAGGTGACCCTCGTCGAGGTGCCGCAACCCGAGATCGCCCAGCCGCCCGTCGCCTCGGCAGACACGATCTCGGCACGAACCGGCGATGTCATCGACATCGCGGTGCTCGCGAACGACGAGCATCCCGACGCGCTTCCGCTCGTCCTCGCCCCCGAGCTCATCCAGCTTCCGGAAGACGGCCTCCTGTTCGCGGCCGGCGACCGCCTTCGCTACTTCGCCCCCGACACCGCCGGCGAATTCGACGCGATCTACCGGGTCGACGGTCCCGATGGCCAATACGCCACGGCGAACGTCCACATCTCGGTACGCGAGGCGGACCCCGAGACGAACACGCCACCGGTGCCCTCCACCATCACGGCCAGAGTCATCGCCGGAGAGACGGTGCGGATCCCGATCCCGCTCGGCGGCGTCGATCCCGACGGCGACTCGGTGCAGCTCATCGGCCAGGAGTCCAACCCCGAGCGCGGCAACGTGACCGCGCGGGGTGCCGATTGGCTCGAGTACCAGGCGGGGGAGTACTCGGGCGGCACCGACAGCTTCCAGTACGCCGTCGTCGACGCGCTGGGTGCCCGAGCGATCGGATCGGTGCGCGTCGGCATCGCCCCACGCGCCGACGGAGCCCGCGCGCCCATCGCGGTGGAGGACACCGTCACCGTGCGGCCGGGGCGCACCATCTCGGTCCGCGTGCTCGAGAACGACTCCGACCCCGACGGCGGGCCGCTGCGGCTCGTCGGTGTCGAGGCCACGGTCGACGGGGCGACTGCCGTCATCATCGACGACACGCACCTCGAGGTGACCATTCCCGATGTGGAGGGCCGCTACGGCTTCGTCTACTCCATCGAGAACGACCGTCTGGGCACTGCCGACACCTTCCTCACCGTGGAGGCGAGCGACGACGCGCCCCTCGCGCGCCCAGAGGCGTCCGATACGGTACTCGGACTCAGCGACATCCTCGACGTCGAGCGCATCGATGTGCCGGTGCTGCGCAACGTGTTCCTGGCCGACGGCGACGTGAGCGACCTCGCGGTCGAACTCGTCCCCGGCTTCGAGGCCGGCGCGGAGGTGCGCCGCAACGGCACGATCCGCGTGGAGGTCGAAGATCGCCGGCGAATCATCCCATTCCTGGTGCGGCATCCCGAAGACGCGTCGATCACGGCGCAGGCGTTCATCTGGGTTCCCGGCCGTGATGACGCGCTCCCGCAGTTGCGCAGCGATGCGCCTCGCGTTCGCGTCATGAGCGGCAAGGAGGTGCGGCTCGACCTCGAAGACTACGTCATCGCCGCGTCCGGCAAGCCGGTGCGCTTGACCGACACCGCGAGCGTGGGCGCGTCCCACGACGACGGCACCGGGCTCGCCGTCGACGAGGACACGCTGCGGTACCGAAGCGAACCCGGCTACTTCGGACCGGCATCCCTGTCGTTCACCGTGACCGATGGCGAGTCCGCGGTCGACCCCGAGGGCCGAACGGGAACGATCGTGATCCCGATCACCGTGCTCCCGACCGAGAACCAGCCGCCGGTGTTCACCGGTGGCGTCATCGACTTCGAGCCGGGGCAGTCGAAGACGATCGACCTCGTCAAGCTGACGACCTACCCATACCCCGACTCGACGGACGATCTGGTATTCGAGATACTCGCGCCCGCCGCCGTGGGCTTCAGCGTTTCGCTCGACGGCAACGAGCTGACGGTCGAGGCCGAGGAGTCGGCCGTCAAGGGGACACCGGCCGCGATCGCGATCGGCGTCGCCGACGACGCCGGCGAGGGCCGTGCCGGCCGCATCGACGTGCGCGTCGTGCCGTCGACCCGTCCGCTCGCCCAGCCCGCCGCCGACAGCGCCATCGCCCCGCGTGGGCGCACAACCTCGATCGACGTGCTCGCGAACGACCGGGCCACCAACCCGTTCCCCGGCACGCCGCTCCGGGTCGTCGGCGTCCGCGGCATCGACGCCGACAGCCTGCCCGACGGAGTCTCGATCGAGCCCAGTGCCGATCGATCGACGCTCGCGGTCACCGTCGGCGATCGAGCAGCGCCCATGAACACGACGGTGCAGTACCAGGTCGCCGATGCGACCGACGACCCGAGCCGGTACGCGTGGGGCACCGTCACGATCTCCGTGCAGGATCGTCCCGACCCCGTCACCGGCGCGAGCGTCACCGGCTTCGGCGACGGTACCCTCGACGTCGCGTTCGGTGCGGGCGGCTTCAACAACTCGCCGATCGTCGGCTACGAGATCTCCCTCCTCGAACCATCGAGCCGCGAGGTGCTCTCCACCGCCGACTGCGTCGCCACCACCTGCACGGTGCCCACGCCCGGCAACGGCCAGTCCAATGCCGTGATGCTCCGCGTGCAGGCGAGGAACGGCGTCGGACTCTCCGACCCGGTCGAAGCGCCCGGACCGGTCTGGTCGGACGTCATCCCGGGCGCCCCGAGCGGCCTTCGAGCCGTTCCGCTCGACGGCAGGCTGCGCATCCAATGGGCACCCGTGTCGACCGGCTCCGGCAGCGCGGTGAGTTCCTACGTGGTCACCGTCGCGGGCGTCTCCCGAGAGGTTCCCGCATCGGGTGCGTGCACGGCGACGGTCTGCAGCGCCGACTCCCAGCCCCTCGACAACGGCAGCCAGGTTCCGTTCTCGGTGAGTGCCCGCAATCAGGCCTACCCCCGCGCTCGCGACGTGGACTGAAGCCGGTGGCACGGGTACGCCATTCGGATCGCCGATCGCCGGCGGCATCACCGTGAACGGCGATGCGCTCGCGGGCACGGTCACCGTGTCGTGGTCGCCCTTCTCGGGCAACGGCGATGCGATCGGCGGCTACTTCGTCCAGCGGCTCATCGAGGGGGAGTCGGGTGTTCCCTCCGGCGCGCAGGCGTGCTCCGTGACGAGTCCCGCACCAGGCAGCGTCGTCGCACCGTCGAGCGGCGGCACCGTCGCGGAGGTCGTGCAGGTGGGCCCGGATGCCTCGAGCGTGCAGTTCGCCGGCACCGCCACGGAGTCCGCCCGGTACTCCTTCCTCGTGTGGGGCTTCAACCGTGCCGGCTGTGTCAACACCGAGGTGGTCGGCACCGTCGTGCGGCCGGCACCGGGCAGTGTGGGCGTGCAGAGCAAGATGGACTGGATGGACGCCGAGACCTGGGATCGCTACATCGACGGCATCGACGGCAGCGCGTGGCGCTACCAGATCGTCGCGGTCGATGCCGGTGGAGCCCAGATCCCCGGAACGGTGAAGGACTTCCGCGGGTCGGGCTGGCTCCGCAGCCTGCTCAGCCGGCCGTTCGGCGAGACCGCCCGATTCCAGGTGCGCGGATGCTCCATCTGGGGCTCGTGCGGGCCGTGGTCGCAGACGCTGCCCTCCGAGACGAGCCCGTCGCTCACCTTCGCCCTGCCGAGTCGCACGTGGACCGCCGCGCCGGTCGCGACGTGGGCATGGACCGCCCCGCCCGCGAACTCGGGGCTGCCAGTGACATTCCGATGCGGCATCGACGGTGAACGCGAGGGCCGCATCGCGCAGACGGCGAACAGTTGCACCATCCCCGAGGCGAACAAGGATGATCGGGTCTGGTTGGATGTTGAAGTCGCGGGCGTCATCGTCCGCTACTGGAACCGCTGAGAAGGAGCCCACATGACGATGTCCCCCGAGCAGGCGACCGCGTTCGCCGCGAGTCTCGATCGACTCGTCGGCGCGGTCGAGCAGGTGCTGCTCGGCAAGAATCGGGTCGTTCGGCTCGCATTCACCGCCTTCCTCAGCGAGGGTCACCTCCTGCTCGACGACGTCCCGGGCACCGGCAAGACCTCGCTCGCACGCGCCATGGCGCAGTCCGTGTCGGGCTCGAGCAACCGCGTGCAGTTCACCCCCGACCTCCTCCCCGGTGACATCACGGGCGTCACGGTGTACGACCAGCGGTCGAGCGTGTTCGAGTTCCACCCCGGCCCGGTCTTCGCGAACATCGTCCTCGCCGACGAGATCAACCGTGCGAGCCCGAAGACCCAGTCGGCACTGCTCGAGGTCATGGAGGAGGGGCAGGTCACCGTCGACGGGCAATCCCACCTCGTGGGGCATCCGTTCATGGTCATCGCCACGCAGAACCCGGTCGAGCAGGCCGGCACCTATCGACTTCCCGAGGCGCAGCTCGACCGGTTCCTCATGCGCTCCTCGATCGGCTATCCCGACCATGCGTCGACGATCCGGATCCTCGAAGGCGCCGATCACCGGGCCCACGAGCTCCGCGTCGAAGTGCAGCTCT